>CAMZAX010000066.1 GCA_947304355.1 uncultured Selenomonadales bacterium | reverse complement strand
TGATAATAAATCTTATGTTCCGGCTTCAACCTCTTGACTTTTCATAGCCGGTCTTGCAAAGTTTTGCCGGTATGATTCGCGGACGGTGACGAATCGCCTGCGCGGACGGCTTGAAAAATTTTTTCGACGGAGGGATTTTGTATGGCGTTGAAGATTTTGAGCGCGGACATCACGACGTTGAAAGTTGACGCGACAGTCAACGCGGCGAACACAAATTTATTGGCGGGCGGCGGCGTATGCGGCGCGATTTTCCGAGCGGCAGGGCGTCGTGAACTGCAGGCGGCTTGCGACAAACTTGCGCCGATTCAAACGGGCGAGGCTGTTATTACGCCGGGATTCAACCAGCCCGCGAAATTCGTCATCCACACGGCGGGTCCGATTTGGCGCGGCGGTCAACACGGCGAAGAAAATCTCCTGCGCGCCTGCTACGTCAACAGCTTGACGCTTGCCGCCGAACACGGTTTGAAAAGCGTCGCCTTCCCGCTGATTTCGAGCGGCATTTACGGTTATCCGCCACGCGCCGCGCTTGCCGTCGCCGTCAAAGCGATTAAAGACTTCCTGCGCGAACGAGACCTTGACGTTATTTTGACGGTGCTTGACAAGTCGTTGATTGACAGCACGGCGGCGATTGATTAAAATCACAGCGTCGGGGTATCGTCCAGCTTGGTAGGACTCCTGCTTTGGGAGCAGGCGGTCGCAGGTTCAAATCCTGTTGCCCCGACCAACAACGAAAATTCAAAGCCTCCGTCGAACGGCGGGGGCTTTTTCCGTTGCATTTATCCGTACTCTTTGCTACAATGCCGATAAAACTTTCAACAAGGGGGAAATATTATGGACGACAAGGATTGGGAAATTTTTAAGCAACAACTGAACCGCAAGACCGGCATCGACCTGCAACTTTACAAGGAACAGCAAATGCGCCGCCGTATCAACAACCTCATCCAGAAGACGGAGTTCAAATCGTACACGACCTTTTTCGCCGACGCGGTAAGGGACAAACAAAAATTCGCCGACTTCATCGAATATCTGACCATCAACGTCTCGGAATTCTTCCGCAACCCCGACAAGTTCGACGTGGTTGAAAATGACGTTATCCCCTACCTGCTCAAGCGCAGCGATTCGCTCAACATCTGGAGCGCGGGCTGTTCTATCGGCGCGGAGCCTTACACCCTGTCGATTATCATGAAGGAACTCACGCCGACCAAACGCCACCGCATACTTGCCACCGACCTCGACATCGAAATCATCGGCAAGGCGAAAAAGGGCATCTACACCGCCGACGAAATCAAGGCAATGCGCCCCGATCGCAAAGTCAAATACTTCACCAAGACGCCCGACGGCAAATTCGCAATCAAGCCCGACATCAAGACGCCCGTCGACTTCAAACGCCACAACCTGCTCAAAGACCGCTTCGAAACGAACTTCGACTTGATTCTTTGCCGCAACGTCGTCATCTACTTCACAGAGGAGGCGAAGGCGCAACTTTACGCCAACTTCTTCAAGGCACTTAAGCCCGGCGGTATTCTCTTCGTCGGCGGCACCGAGTCAATCCTCAACGCGCGGCAAATCGGCTACACCACTTACAAGCCGTTTTTCTATCAGCGGCCGCTCGACAGCAGATAACGCGCCTTAACATACGCAAGCAAAAAGCCCGACGGTTTCATGCCTTCGGGCTTTGTTGTTGGCGTTATGGTGAAGGCGGTGAGATTTGAACTCACGTCTCAAGCCGATAACATAAGATTTTCTCCAAGCTCAGTTACTGATCAATCTCGACGTTACAAAGTTCAGCAACAATCTTTGTGACGTCCGACACTTTGGAAATTCCCGCGCTCTACAGTGTTCTCAAGCGTGGTAGCCCGTTTATTGACCCTTGACCTCGACCTGACGGGCGGAATCAGTCAAGCAAGGGCACGGCGTCAAGCCGCGTAAGAATATTCGTAATCTGCGTTTAATTTAAGTTTTCCCCTTACTGAACCGGTTCGAGGAGCCCGGTGCTTGCTTATCCTACACTATACAACCTGATCGACCCCAAGTCGCCCCCGTATTGAAAAATTTTCGGCAAGCATATCACCGAGAAAACTTCTTGTCAATGTTTCCTTGAAAAAATTTATTTGCAAAATGACTCTACGTGTGCTAAGATTGAATCGTTAGAAAAATCAACATAGCACGGCGCAGAGCCATTTTGGTTTTTTGATTGTAGCACGCTCGCGCCGCGCTGTCAACGAAAGGCGGTAGCTTTTATGGTTTACGGCGTGGTTTACTTAATTTTGAATCTGGTCAACGGCATGAAATACGTCGGGCAGACGACGCAATCGCTTAAAACGCGGTTCAGGCAACACGCAAACAGAAAGAAGTCTCTACTCGGTCAAGCCATGCGCATCGACGGCAGAAAAAACTTCATCATTAAAGTCCTCGAAGAGTGCGCGACACAGGAAGAACTCAATGCACGCGAGATAGCTTGGATTATGCGATGCAACTGCATATTTCCTTACGGCTACAACCTCACGAAAGGCGGAGCGCACAGGCATACCGGCGTTTACGTCAAACGCAGTTCAAAGCCGAACACGCCGAAAGAGAAAAAATTTCACACCAACCGAAAATGGGACGCCTACCCTGTCCTCGAAGGCGAACTGCAAAAGCGGGAAATTCACGGTGCTCAACTCGCTGAAGTTTTACACATCAGAGAAAACAGAGTCGCCGCAAAGATGGCGGGCAAGAAAGGCATTACCATTGAACAGATGACGGCTATCAGAGACTTCCTCGGCGTGGATATGAGTATCGAAGAGCTGTTTCGCCGCAATCCCGATGTCCAATTTCCCGGACCGGCACCTTGCATTCGTCATTGGGACACCTTCCCGACACTCGAAGCCGAACTGAAACGGCAAGGTATCAAATGCGCGCAACTCGCCGAACTGCTGGACATATCGGCTAATTCGGTCTCCAGGCGAATGCAGGGCATTTACGACTTCACGCCCGCGCAGATGACGACAATCAGAGACTTCCTCGGCGTAACAATGAGCGTCGCCGAACTGTTCCGCAGGGCTGACGGTTCCTTTTCCATTTTGACGCCGAAACCTTACGTCGTTCCTAAATTAAATCCGAAACTTTATGTTTACCCCGTTTTGGCGGTAGAGTTGCACCGTCAAAAAATTTCTTTCACTAGGGGTTGTTGGTAAACTCAAGTAAAAGAAAAACATAAGCAGTTCTCTGAT
>CAMZAX010000065.1 GCA_947304355.1 uncultured Selenomonadales bacterium | reverse complement strand
ATACGCGGCAACATTGTCATAATCGTATCGAGCGGACGCCCCGCGCCGTCAATCAACATACCGAAGACGCTGGAGACGCCCAAGCAAATCGCAATCGGCGTGCCGACGAGGAGGAACACCGCAAAGCTCAAGAAAATTACGGGGCCAATCATTTCGCGTCGCCCTCCTTGCCGCTTATCGTGTCTATGAACAGGAACAAAAATTCAATCGTAATGAAGAACGCACCGAGCGGGACGAACGAGCCGAAAATCCATTCCGGCCACTGCATGCCCGCCGTAACCTGTCCGTGGAAGATTTGACTTTGCACCATGCTGATTCCGTACCAGAACAGAGCCGCCGAAAACAACGTTGCCAAACCGAAACTCATTGACTGGATAGCGCGCTTAAGTCCGGCGGGGAACAAGTCAAGAATCGCCGTGAAGCCCAAATGCGCCCGACGCCGCGCCGCCGCTGCCGAGCCGATTAAACTCAACATGACGAACAGGTAGGTCGTTATCTCTTCCGAAAACGAGAACGACGCGCTGAAGACGTAGCGGGCTATGACGTTTGCGAAAGTCAGCGACGTCATGATTATAAGGCAGATGGCGCAGATGATGTCTTCGATTTTGCCCAAAATGTATCGCATGTGTTCTGCCACCTCACTTCATGCGGAAGGCTATGCAAGCCTCGTCGCCGTATTTAGCCATTAGCTCTTGACGGACGCCCTGCACTTTGTCTTGGAAGGGCTTAAGCTGTTCGGGCGTCAAAGTAACGACTTCCATGCCGCCTTGTTGGAATTTCTTCTTGAGATTTTCTTCGTCGTTCTCGACAAGGTCGCGTCCCCATTCGCACGCCTCTTTAGCCTTGGCGCGGATAAGTTCCTGCGTCTTGGGTTCAAGGCTCTCGAAAATCTTGGTGTTGGCGACGAACAGATAATTTTCGTAAGTGTAATTCCAAACCGTCATGTACTGCTGAATCTCGTTGACCTTCGCGGAGTTGGTGACGGAGAAACCGTTTTCCTGCCCGTCGATTGTGCCCTGCTGAATCGCGGTGAAAGCTTCGGACCAGCTCATTGCGACGGGGTCGGCACCGAACGCCCGCCAAAACTTAAAATAAACCTCGCCGCCGGGCACGCGGATTTTCAAGCCGGCAACGTCTTCCGGAACAATGACGGGATGTTTGCCGTTGGTTATTTGCCTGAAACCGTTGTGCGCGGATGCGAGGAAAGTCATGCCTTGCGACGCAAGAATTTTTTTGTAGTATTCGCCGCCGGTCGTGTCGATAATTTCACGGGCTTCCTGATAGTTGTTAAAAGTCCAAGGTATCGTGGCAATCAAAAGATGTTCGTCCATGACAGCCATAACGCCCGCTGCGTAAGCCGCCAAATCGACTGCGCCGTCGGCAATCATTTCGATACCCTTAGAGGCATTGCCACCCGCAAGCTGGTCGTTCGGAAACACGTCGATTGTAATGTTGCCGCCGCTTTCCTGCTCCATGAGCTCGGCGAACTTCATGGCAACCTTGGTGTCGGTCGCAATGTTGGTGCCGTTGACGCTCATGACCAACTTGATTTTCTGGTAATCGCCATCTTTGCGAGTCTCCTGCGCGGCTTGTTCGCCGCAACCCGTAAAGGCAAGAAGACTGCAGACCAGCAACATCGACATAAAAAATTTTTTCCACATCGGCATTTTCACATCAGCTCCCCCCTCTTCAAAACCCTTTACCGTTTCTTAGCCAACATAGGACGTTGACTTTGTTTCGCGTATAGTAACATTAACGCCGCTAATCTGTCAACTGCCCGCGAAAATTTTTTATGCGCAAAAAAAAAGACACCGCCAAGACGGTGTCGAACGAAAATATTCCGCGAAATTACTCCAACAAACCCAAGACAGCTTCGCCGTTTTGATTTGCCTGAGCGAACATCGCTTGTGAAGACTGCTTCAACAGACCGGATTTGGTGTAGGTGACCATTTCCTTTGCCATGTCGGCGTCGCGTATCGTCGATTCGGAGGCTTGAACGTTGTCGTTCATTGTCGCGATATTCGTGCCGGTGTATTCCATGCGATTGAGATATGCGCCCAAGTTCGTTGCTTCTTCCAAAGCGATTTCGATCGCGCTGCTGATAATGGCGATTGTGTCGTTTGCCTTTGCCTGCGTGGTGACATCGGCGTCTTTAATGCCCAGAGCTTCGGTGCGCATGTCCTCGATAAAAATGTGCGTGCGTTGACCCGATTGCGTGCCGGCTTGAATCCAAAGGGGGTTTGCCTGTTTGACTTCGACTTCGACGGGCTCTATCGGAACAGTCAACGGGTTCGGGATGGTGCCTTCCAAAAACTGCATGTCGGGGCCGCTTTTGGTGAGAAAAACTCTGCCGCTTGAATCCTGATCTATTGACAGATTGTGAGCCGAATCGACCTGCACGCCGTTTGCGTTCTTGCCCTTCAAAGCGGCGATACCTTCGTAAATGGCGTTGGACAAAGCTTTTGCGTTGTTTACGCCTTTGACGCCGATAACGTATTCGCGGGCATAAGGATTGGTCGTGCCGTCTTCGGCGACGCCCGGGGTGGCGTTGAATGTGGATTGCGCACTTGTCTTGTTGGCGTCGAAAATAATGTTGACGTATTGCGGACAGCCCGCGCAGAGAATTGTAAAGCCCTGCCCCGTCAGTGAGTTGGGGTAGGAGCCGCTTAATGTCATATCGGAAAAATCCAATTCGACCGAAATATTATAACCGGTAAATTGTTTGTCGGCAGTAAATTGCCAGTCGCCGAAGCCGCCGTTGGTTTCAGGAGCCACTTCCACAGTATTGCCGCTGCCTTCTCTGAAGCCGCCGACAACATTTTCGGCAGTGGTATTCGCGCCGCCGCCGCCGCTTGTGGGGATAAACAAGCCGCCCTTTGCCCATCTGCCGTCGAGGAGAATTTTGCCGTTAAATTCCGTGCCGATAGCAATGTCGTCGATTGTCGCTATGCACTGGTCAAGTTCCTTCTGAATGGTGGCGCGGTCTTCGTCCGTGTTGGAGTCATTGGCTGCGTCGATAGCCAGTTCCTTCATGAGGCGCAAGGTTTGAACGATTCGGTCGACGCCGCGTTCGGCAGTCCTAATCATGGACGAGCCGTTTTGGACGTTTTGGTCGTCTTGCGTCAAGGCTCGAATTTTCATCCGCATCCGTTCGCTGATTGAGTAACCCGAACTGTCGTCGTTCGCGCCGACGATTTTTTGACCGGTCGAAACTTTGGACAGAGCCTTTTGAAGATTGCTGTCGTTTTTGTTGAGTTCGCCCGCCGTGATTTGCGCTCCTTTGTTGTTCATAACTGTCATAGCCATGACGTTTCACCTCCGTGTTGAGTAAAAATCTTCCATAGAGAAAAATTTTTTCCTGCCCGAAAATGTGATACAATCGCAGAAAATTTTTGAAGGGCAACTTTTCAGTTAGGAGTTAGGAGGTAAGAGTTATAAAAACGCGAATTTAACTCCTAATTCCTAACTCCTCACTCCTAGGGGCTGTTGGTAAATTAAAAGTGAATAACAGAAGCAGCGAGTAAAAA
>CAMZAX010000064.1 GCA_947304355.1 uncultured Selenomonadales bacterium | reverse complement strand
TTTTTCTCTCCTCCTATTTAGCCACTTCCGTTACAACTTTACTTTATCACAACAGAAACTACAGGCTCAGGGACAGTTGCCATTAAAGTGCGGCTGAAAAATGCAGCGGGCACGTGGAGCGAGTGGATGACTTTATCGCAAGCCGCCAATCAAGAGGCAACGCACGTGCAATTCAGCTTGACTTACACCGTCGTCAACGTCGGCTCCGACAGCGCGAAAATAAATTCCATCACCGTAAACTACATCAGCAATAACGAACTCGTGACGGGTTCAACTGCCGAACTATATTCAATCGTCCCGCACTTTGAAACCGATTTAAGGTTGTGCTACTTGGTCGTTCGGCATAAACAACTAATGGATTCGACCATGGAGGCGTTTGCAAACTTTTTACCGGCTTACAAAACTCGCGACCGAATTCAAGTCGGCACGGGCACGGGAGCGGCCACACAATATTCTTTGGGTTCGGGCGGCACTGCTGACGCGCAGATTGACCCGTCGTCGATTCGTATTTTTGTGGACGGCATTCCGACTGACGAATTTGATTACAACACCGCCACGGGGCAAATTACAATCAATGCGCCTTCGGGCGTCTCTGTGCTTGCAAGCTACAACTACGATTGCGGCAGTGAAGTTTGGCACCCGATGACCGTCGAATTCGACCAACAGCCCTATCTCGACGGAACTTACATGACACGCTTTACTTACACCCTGCCCGACGGTGAAGACGCTCAACGCGCCAATATTCGTATGCGGTTCAATCGTCCTGCGGGTACCGTAACAAATGCGTCACTCGGCAAGGCAACGGGCTACACTCAACAATTTGTCCTGCCTCATCTTGCCACGACGAAGACTATTAAGCTCAACGCTGACTGGACATACGACTTCGATTCGCGCGTCTTGACGTTCATTGCAAAGAAAAACACCGCGCTGACCATCTCTTACGATTACGTCGGCGAACAGCATCAAATCTATTCATGGGCAGCGGGTTGGTCTGTCGCGTAAGGAGGAATTATTATGGCAAAAATATTTACTCGACCTGTCACGCCCGAACAGCGTGAACAACTCGAAAAGCCGTCGCCTGAAGCTGTCCAAAAAGCTACCGACGATTTGTTTATGAATTTACTTCAACGCGTCAAGCAGTTGGAGGACAAGCAACAAGGCGGTGATCCCAGTGATTGACACCATGACGTTGCAAATTTTCTTGGCTGTCGTGCCCGTCATTACGACCGGCATTATCGGCTACTTTTTCAACAAAATTAAACAACGCAATGAACGACAGGAAGAAGCCGAACAACAACGCGCCGTCGACATTCTAAAGCGTGAACAGGCTACCAACGTGGCTCTGCGCGCCTTGTGTCGCGACCGTATCTTACAGGGCTATCGCTACTACAAGCACAACGGCGGCGTGTCAGCTCAAGACCTCGAATCGATGACGAAACTGTATCATGCTTACCACGACCTTGGCGGCAACAGTATTATTACCGTCGTCTACGAAAAAATCTGCAACCTTCCAATCAAGGAGGTCGATTGACTTGCGCACATTGAACGCTTGGAACACCGACAAAATTATCGGCGCAGGTTTGATTTTCGCGCTGGTTATCGTCGTCGTGGGTAACATCTTTGTCGCGCTGTACACGGGAATTTATCCTCCGACCGATTTACCAATGAATATCGTAACGGGCTTGGCGGGCTACATGGGGCGCAGTTTGCTAGAAAAATACAAAAAGGACGACGACCCGTGCTGACAAAATCAGTGCAACAGCTGTGCAACGATATTGCTTAGGGAGGAGTGACGATGCTTTATCAGCTGACAAATAACTTTACGCGAATCAACGAACTCAGCGGCACTGTTCAGAATTCGAGTATTTTCACCGTCGAAATGTCGAACAAGAACGAAATCGACAGCGGCATTCTGCTTTACCCGCGCCAATCCTATTCCTTCAGCAACACGACGATTTACTTGCGCTGTATCGAAGGCGCGGCCACAGTTCGCGTCGTAACCTTCGGCGTAAATTCCGGTTCGGGCGGCGGAGGCGGCGGCTCGGTACTTACCGCAGGGATTTCCAATATTTTAATTGACGGCAAACCACAAGATATTTCCGACGGTACCGCAACGCTTGATTTATCCGAATACTTGAAAGACCAACTTGAATACATCGCCGATTCGGAAATCAACGGCATGTTTGATTAAGGGGGCGATAGCGTGTCCGTTTCTAAAGACACCATGCTGGAGGCGTTGCGGATTTTCAAGAGCGAAATGCAAAACGACATTTTCAGTGCCATCGTTGAAGCACTGGACGTGGCAGGCGGTTCATCCGCTACCGTTCCTTCAAGCGGCGAATGGATTGCTACTGACGAAGATATTGACGAAATGCTCGACGACGTGTTTAAAGATTGAACCACTGCGTTTGCACCGCGTGCACACGGGCGGGTGTTTTGGAAATATTAAAAGGAGTTGTTATATATGGCTTCAACCGATAACCTTGTCAAACTGGTACAACTACGAACCGCAATGACGCGCGTTAAGACGGAACTTGACAATCTCGACGCGCGTAACTTCGGCGACGCTGCCGTTGCTGACGGACAAATTAAGTTCTTCGCGAAGGCAGGCGACACCACGCCGCTCAAGACACTCGACCTGCCCGAAGAGCTTTTCCTCGACCAAGTGCGCACGTCCTTTGTGCCGACCTTCCTGTTCAGCAACGCGAGCTATCCCGACGCGACCAATCCCAACCTTGACGGCAAGCCCGTTTTGGTTTTGGCTGTCAAAGGCGACAAGAAGACCGACCCGACGCTGACTTACAGTTTCGTGAACCTTGAGAAGCTCGTCGACACCTACACTGCGGGCAACGGTATCGACATCACCGAAAACGTCGTTTCCGCGAAGCTCGACCCCGCCACGGACAACATCTTGACCGTTAGCGCAAGCGGGCTCAAAGGCACCGCTAAAGTTGCGGGCGCGACGCAGGGCAATATCGCGGTATTCGGCGCAAACGGCGCAAACGGCGCAATCGTCGACAGCGGCTACACCGTTGCTCCCGACGCCGACATCAACACCATGCTTACCAACGTTTTCGGCGCGTAAGCGTTTCAAAACCGTAAACGGTAGATTTTAATCGACGGCGGGTGGGATTCTTTCCTACCCGTTTGTCTTTTTTGGAGGAATCAGCATGAGCAACAATTTAACCACTTCCGACCAGTTGAATTCGTTGGCGTCCGCTATCAAAGCATACATTACTACTCAAATTGCCACCGACCAAGATGAAGTCATGGCTAAGCTTAACACCGTTGAGAGCAAAATTGATTCATTGGGTGGTTGCCTTTATGTTGAACCCGGCTTGCTAGACCCGCAAGTTGAACTTCATATATGGAATGAACCCTATACGAATACTTCAAAAATCTATTATGATATATCCCGCCTTGGCAACGGCGTTATCCACTATTACATTAACGGTACTGAAGCTACCGCACCGTATTCAGAACTCGGTTCGACGGGGAATAGTACTAAAAAGCTTCTCTTTCTTGTTGAAAGTGACGGGACATACGCGCAAGGCTGGTTTTTGCATACTAAGCCCGACACCAAATGAGGCGACAATCATGAAGATTTTCATAAACCCCGGACACGGCGGCTCCGATTGCGGAGCTGTTGGCAACGGGCTAAAGGAGCGCGACGTTGCGCTGAAAATCGGCAAACGCGTTGAAGGTTACCTTCGCGCTGTCGGTTACGAGACAAAGCTTTTCCAATACAACGGCTTGCAGGAGATTTGCGACGCCGCCAACGCCTTCGGTGCTGATTTGTTCGTAAGTATTCACTGCAACGCGGCTAACGGCAAGGCACGCGGCACCGAGACTTATTGTTTCTACGGCTCGACCGCAGGCAGGAAGCTTGCCAACGCAATTCAGCGGCAGTTGGTTGATTCGATTGTGTTGTGATAAAGTAAAGTTGTAACGGAAGTGGCTAAATAGGAGGAGAGAAAAA
>CAMZAX010000063.1 GCA_947304355.1 uncultured Selenomonadales bacterium | reverse complement strand
TTTTACTCGCTGCTTCTGTTATTCACTTTTAATTTACCAACAGCCCCTAGGAACTGGGAACTAGGAATTAGGGGTTAGTCCCTGAAAAACTTTTTGCGATAGTCGAACAGCATGTCAATCAAGCCCGTTATCGCCACGAGCTGAATAAAAAACAAATTCAACATCAGCACCACGTAAATCAGCCGCCGCACGAACTTTGATACGTTGTGACGGTCGAACAGTGCCGACAACAGCGCGAACCCTTGAATCAGCCCGATAAAGCCAGACACGAGCAGCAAGTTCAGCGAAATCATTTGAATCTCCGTCCAGCCGCGCGTCAAGCCCCAATACAACCCCAACCCGCCGATTGTCGCGGTGTAGAAGAACAGCACAGGGAATCGCCACTCGGCAAACGGCGGCAACGTCGGAAGTTTCATTTGCAGTTTCGGGAAGATCCAATGCGCCGTCAGCCACGTCGCCGTTGCCGTCATAAGCGCGGTCGTCATCATGAGCGTCGGCACGATTAACGCCAACGTCTTAAGTGCGGGTTCGACTTGCGACTTTGCTTCGGCGATTCGTTGCGCGTCGACGCCCATTGCCTCGTACATTGCGAACGACTCCGCAAACGATTCGCGTATCAATTCGATTTGAGTGTCGATTAAATTCACGTCCATGACCGCGATAAGCAAGACCAGCGTGAAAACCTGCGCGGCGGACGAGACGACCAACAGCGTGAAAAAAATTCTTACCGCGTTGAAATTTTTACGGACGCTCCAACCCAACGCGACGCCGCACAGCCCGAATCCCAACATCAAGCGCAACGCGGGTATCGGGCTTATCAGCATGGCGAGCAAGATAAACGATACGACCGTCGCGTTTAGACCCCTGCCGATTCCTTGACGCGTCGTGAGCACGGCGAGCGGCACCGCGCAGAAAAATTCGACGAACGCACCGACAATCGGGAGCAGAAACGAGACTGCGCCGAGGATTACGGTTATCGCCACGAGCAAGCCGCCTTCGACCTTCGGCGTGACACTTTTGCCCATCATTCGCCTCCAACAAAAATTTTCGGGCATTATATCAGACCGCGCAGGCTTTTACCAGTTTAAGCAGACAAAAAACCCCTTGTAAGGGACAAGGGGTCAGGGACAAGGGACAAGTGTTTAGTTCAAGTCGTCGCCGTTGGACGCGATAACTTTCTTGTACCAATAGAATGAATCCTTGCGACTGCGGGAGAAATCACCCGTGCCGTCGTCGTGACGATTGACGTAGATAAAGCCGTAACGTTTGGCGTATTGCCCGGTGCCCGCGCTCACGCAATCGATACAGCCCCACGTCGTGTAGCCGATAAGCGGGACGCCGTCTTCGACAGCCTCGCCCATCGCCCGAATGTGTTCGCGGAAGTAGCTGATTCTGTAATCGTCGTGAATCGCGCCGTCAGCCTCGACCTTATCGAACGCGCCGAAGCCGTTCTCGACAACCATAATCGGCGTGTCGGGGTAGCGCGACGCAAGCTTATTGAGCGTCCAGCGCAAGCCGTCCGGGTCAATCTGCCAGCCCCAGTCGCTCGCCTTGAGGTAGGGATTTTTCGCGCCGCCAATCATGCTGTCGTTGATTCGTTCGGCGTTTGCGTCGGCAGTCACGCAATTCGACATGTAATAGCTGAACGTGTAGAAGTCGACGACGCCTTCGCGGAGAATTTTTTTGTCGTCGTCGTTGTCCATGAACGCGGTGTCAATGCCCATGTCGCGATAGAATTTTTTCGCGAAGTAAGGATACGCGCCGCGAACCTGCACGTCGCCGCAAAGGTCGTTGAACAAGTGATCAATGCGTTGCGTTTCCAACATGTCTTTCGGGTTGGGCGTGAGCGGGTAGCGCGTCACGTGGCAAACCATGTTGCCGATTTTGAATTCGGGATTGATTTTGTGCCCGGCAATGACAGCCTTCGCCGACGCGACGAATTGATTGTGCAGAGCCTCGATACGCTGTTGCGGCACGTCCTTGAGTTCGCCGAATTTGCAGGGCGCGGTACGATTCAAATCCTCGTCTTGAATGACGCCGACGCTGTAAAGATTGCCGACGGTCGGCGACATAATCGTCATGTTGATTTCGTTGAACGTCAGCCAGTACTTTACTTTGTCCTTGAAGCGTTCAAAGCAGGTCGTCGCGTATTTTACGAACAGGTCAATCATCTTGCGGTCGTAGTAGCCGCGATACTTCTTGACAAGCTCGAACGGCATCTCGTAATGATTGAGCGTGATGAGCGGCTCGATACCGTACTTGCGGCACTCGTCGATAACGTCTTCGTAAAACTTCAAGCCCGCCTCGTTGGGCTCGGCGTCGTCGCCGTTCGGGAAGATTCGCGCCCAGTTAATCGAAAAGCGGAAGCACTTGAAGCCCATCTCTGCCAAAAGCGCGATGTCTTCCTTGTAGCGGTGATAGAAGTCAACGGCGGTGTGCGACGGGTAGAAAACACCGTCTTCAATCGTCGGGCAGAAGGTGCGCGGAGTGTTCACGTCGCCGCCCAAAAGCATGTCGGGCACGGTGAGTCCTTTGCCGTCTTCGCGATAGCCGCCTTCGTATTGGTTAGCCGCAAGCGCACCGCCCCACAAAAAATTTTTCGGAAATGCCATAAAGATTCCTCCTCCGATAGTTTATACGACTGTGCTGATGATGTTGTCGCCTTGCTTGATGTCCTTGCCGTCGGTCGGCACGATGTCCTTGTAGTCGCCGTAATTGGTGACGACGACGGGCGTAATGACGGGATAACCCGCCGCCTTGATTTTAGCAATGTCGAATTCGATAAGCAACTGCCCCGCCTTAACTTTGTCGCCCTGTTGCACGTGAGTCTTGAAGCCGTCGCCGTTCATCTTGACGGTGTCCATGCCGATATGAATCAGCAGTTCCGCGCCGTTGACGGTCTTCATGCCGATTGCGTGACCGGTCGGGAACAGCGTCGTAACTTCGGCGTCGGCGGGCGCAAAAACTTTACCGACAGCGGGATTGACTGCAACGCCTTTGCCGAGCACGCCGCTTGAAAAAACTTCGTCGGGCACGTTCGCCAAGGCAACGACTTCGCCCGTCAACGGGCTTTTGAGGATTTCGCGTTTGAGAGTCGGCGCGGCGGATTCTTCTTGCGCAACGCTCATAGCAATATCACCGCCGGTGGTCGTTTCGCTTGCGGCGACAACTGCGGGAGCCGGAGCCTCGTCTTTGTAGAGCGGGAATGCCATACCGAAACCTGCCGCGAACGCGACAGCCGAAACGATCATGCCGCTGTACATGCCGCTTACGTCGTTGGTCGCCGGGTCGATAAAGCACGGATATTGGAAGACGCCGAGCCCGCCGAAGATGTAAAGCTTGACGCCGAACGATTAATTGACGAATTCCCAATGCATATTCAATGCGGTTCTTGTCGGCTTTTTGCAAGCGCGATCGATGTTTTTATGGTCGGTGCCGTATTTTTCGGCGGCTTTGCGAGTAGACGAAAAAATTTCACCCGTCTCAATGCAACGGACACGCTTTCTGCGATGCGGCATCTTTGTCAACAAGTCTGCTTGCGTTTCATCGTCAGTACTCAGCCAATCTTCCATAAACAACCAATGCAATCCTGCGGCGGTGTTTCTCTTTCCGTTGCATACGTCACTGATTTCGCCGTTTCCTATTCCGTAACATTCAGCCGCCATTGTAATCGATTCAAAGACTTCGCCGGTATCAAGGCAACGGACGCGTTTTCGATTTTTAGCTTGCGCCAATTTCATGTTAGCCCGCGTCTCGTCGCTTTTAGGCTTGCCCGGAATGCCGATACTTCCGCCCTCAGTCAAATTGTAACCGTTGGGCGCAATGGAATTATATTTTGCAATCCAAAATTTTTCGCGTTCGTTAAGCTGTTCAAGTGTCTCGCACACTTCCAAAATTTCGACTTTAAAGGTCTATTTTGACCAGCCGTATTTTTGAATTGCTTTGCCAATAGCCGTTTTTTTGCAATGCCTGTGTTCGTAAATACGCTCCTCAAGAGTTCGCGTGGTTTGACCGATATAGGACTTGCCGTTAATTTTGTTTGTTATGCAATAGATAATCATAGCTTACCTCGCCAACGTATTGCCGTCCGCCGCCTGAATGCCCTGCGACGCCAAAATTTCGTCGTAGACTTCGTCGACCTCCGTGCCGATAACAATTTGATATTGCCCGCCGAACTGCACGACTGTAACGACACCGTCCATTGCCTTGAGGACGTCGGTATTGGCTTTTTTCTCGTCCTTGAGTTTGAAACGCAAGCGGGTAATGCAGTGCGCCAGCGAAACGACGTTGCCTTTGCCGCCGACGTTTTTAACAATGTCCGCCGCGAGTTGCGTGTACTTTGCCATTAAAACGACCTCCCATAATCTAAGAACATGTGTTCATAAACGATTAAGCAAAGTGTGAATATGAGAAATCTTAATCAAGGTCTC
>CAMZAX010000062.1 GCA_947304355.1 uncultured Selenomonadales bacterium | reverse complement strand
GATAATAAATCTTATGTTCCGGCTTCAACCTCTTGACTTTTCATAGCCGGTCTTTATTAGGGACAAGGGATAAGGGACAAGGGACAAGTTTTTTTATTCCTAATTCCTCATTCCCAATTCCTAATTACTCAATAGGGGCCGACGTCGACTTCGCCAGCGTCGTTCAGAGAAATTGTGCAACGTCTGTATTCGGATTGAATATTTTTCAAGATGCCGTTGACGGAAAGGCGCACGCCGGGGAAAATGGTGTCGCTTACCTTGATTTGTCCGTTCTTCATGTTCGAGAGTTGCGATTCGATTTCGATGATGCGCTTTTCGTCGCGCTTGATTTGCCCGACCAACGGGAATTGCGAACGGGTGAGCGCGTTAATCGAGTCGATACGGTTTTGCGGAAGTTTGTTGATGTCAATCTTCGACAGCGTGTTGAGCGTCTGCGTGATATGTGTCAGCCGCCTCTTGGACTCTTTGTAGGACTTGCGCAAGTCTTGATATTCTTTCTGGAGCGTGGGGTCAATGCCGACGGAAACTTTGGTGACGACGAACGACGAGTTGCCGATAACTTTAACGTTGACGACTTCGCCGGCAATGGTGTAACCGCCCGTAATTTGCCCGTGCTTGCTGTCCATGATGATTCGTTTGCCCGCGCGGATTTGCGAATGTAAGGCGATGTCGGCAATGTAAACGTCGTTGCCCGCCTCTACGATTGCGTTTTCGGCGAAGGCTGTGCGGATGTCGTTTTCGGCGATGACTTTAACTCTGTCCGCGCCCGTGATGCCGCCGCTGATGTAAACGTTGCGCCCCGTGACTTCCGCGCCGTTAATGGAGCCTTTGATTTCGATGTCGCCCGTCGCCTTGACTTTGAAACCGGGTTCAACGTCGCCGCGAATTGAAACGGTTCCGTCGAATTCAATATCGCCTGTCTGCACGCCGACGCCGCCTTTAATCTCAAGGCGCGGGTCGACGCTGATACGCGAGCCCTTGTCGACGATTTGACCGTTCGTCGTGGCAATCAGTCTGTGTTCGCCGACGACCTTGGTGTTTTTGCCTTCGGGCATGGGAATCGGGCGACCGTTCTGCGCGGGGACGGTGACGCCCAAAACGTTGGTGCCGGGCGTACCCTTGGTCTGCGGTATGCGAATGGCAAGCGTCTGATTCTCTTTGGCAAGGACGAACAGATTCAAATCTTTGTAGTCAACTTTGTCGTATTCGTCCATGACGGGCTTGCCCTGAATGCCGAGATTAAATTTCCTGTCGATGTAAGCGTTCTCGCCGGGGACGGGCAAAAGACCTTCCGCCGCAACGAAGGGAACAAGCCGCTTGATACCCTCTTCAATAGCTTCGTCGTTGATGCCGTAAACGACGCCCGCTTCGGCCAACGCGTTCTTAACCATATCGGCAGTCGGCAGGCGCGCGCCTTCCCGCGTGTCGTAGCGAATGGTCGCCTTCATTTTGTCGCGGGGCAATTCGACGATAAGGCGGGCATAGGCTTCGGGCTCGACGTGATCCGAAACTTTTTCGCCGCCCGCGATAGCTTCAAGTTGCTCGGCAGTTATGTCGATAGGCTCGGCGATTTTTTGCGGGCGACCGCTTGCCTCGCGCATTGTCCGCGAAAGAACTCCGACGTCGTAATCCATAACCTTGCACTCGCGCAGAATTTGGCGCATATCGGACAACTCGAAGAGACGTTCGCCGTCGAAACCGGGGTAAATCGTAAGATAAACGCCGTCGGGTCTGAATTCGTATTTGTAGCCGGATTGCGGACCGCCCAGGATAAGATTTTCGTTCATTCGGCGTCCGTTACCGAAAACTTATAAAGTATTTGCCGCGCTTTATAATGTTGCATGTCTTCGAGTAACTTCCTCCTTCCGTCAAATTCGTTGAGTTGGAGCGTTGCAACCGCCGCTTTGTTAGCAAAACTTGTCGGCAAAATTATAAAACCTTTCGCCCGCGCAGGCAACCGCGTCAGCCGTGATTATTGTCACAACGTCAAGTCGTCTTTGTTTTGCGCAAGATAGCCGCGCATACGGAAGATCGCCTTCGTGTGCAGTTGGGAGATGCGCGCTTCGGTCAAGTGCATAATCAAGCTGATTTCTTTTAGCGTCAATTCCTCGTAATAATAAAGCGACACGACCGTCCGTTCCTTTTCGGGCAGGCGGTCTATTGCCTTGGCGAGCGTGTCTTTGAGTTCAAACAATTCCGTTGAGTTGGCGGGGTTCGTGTCTACGGCGTCTCCTGAGTCGGTTTGAAGATATTCTTCCAGCGGGATAACCGTCGCCGAATTGCATTGACTTACGAGCGTCTGAAGTTCGTCAATCGAAATGCCGAGAGCCGCCGCCAGTTCCTTATCGGTCGCCGAGCGTCCCAATTCGTTTTCGAGTCGACAAACCGTCTGTTCGTATTTGCGAATCCTTTGGCGCATGGAAACGGGTATCCAGTCTTTTGAGCGCAGGTAGTCAAGCATTGCGCCGCGAACTCTGACGCCGGCGTAAGTTTCAAACTTAATATTGCGCGCGGGGTCGAAACGGTCAATCGCGTCCAGCAAGCCGAAAAAGCCGCTACTCAAAAGGTCGTCTCTGTCCAGGTGCGGCGGAAGGCTCATTGCCAGCCGCCCGCAGACGAGCCTTACCAGCGGCAAATAATGTTCGGCGAGCGCGTTTCGCAAGTCAACGGATTTTGTTTCCTTGTACTTGAGCCACAACGGCTGCATATCCGGTTTTTTCGCGTCACTTTCCATAGTCGTTCACCGTTTGTTAAGGGAGAAGGGACAAGGGGCAAGGGACAAGTTGATGGTCGTCAAGTCCTTAGTTCCTTCTGAAGTCAAGCGGGCGCGCAGAATCTTCGTCCGCCGTGTCGACAGTTTCTTCTGCCGGGGTTTCGTCGACAACGATTTCCTCGGCGGGCTTTTCGTCCTTGGGGAAATATTCGTCGATGTTGAAGTCTTCGCCTGTCTCGGCGATTTGCGCGTCGTCAATGAAGTGTTCAAGTTCGCGCCTGGTTCGATAAATGGCGTATTCTTCGCCGCCCATCATCAAGATAAAGCTTGCCAGCCCCGTAAAACAAAAAGCGGAGAACGTTCGCGACACGAGCGTTTCTTCGCGCACAAAGCCGCTTGACGAGCCCGAATACCATACGATAAACAAAGCAACCATGCCAATCGCCAGCGAAATCATCACGCGCTTGACGGGCATTATGTCTTCCATGTAGCTGTAAATCTCAGACAAAACTGTCACCCTTTATAGTGAGCTGTCAAATATTTTTTTCGCCGCGGTCGATTGTCTTGACTTTGTAGGAGCCGTTGGACAAGTCGATAGAAACCGTGCGCCCGTAAGTGCCGCCCGTGTCTTCGGCGACGACTCTGATACCGTTGCGGCGCAGAACTTGCTTGCAGGTTTCGGCGTTGCGGGTGCCGACTTTCATTATGTCTGTTGCGTTTGAAAAGGCAAACATCTGCGCGCCGCCCGCGATTTTTGCGACGAGCCGAGCCTTTGTCGCGCCGAGGGCAACCACGTCGTTAATCATGAGCGGAATGCCCGTATCGGCGAATTTGGCGGGATTGTCGCTACGGCGTGCCTGCGTGCTGTCGGGCAACATGATATGCAAAAGCCCGCCGACTTTTTTAATCGGGTCGTAGAGCGAAACGCCGATACACGAACCCAAGCCGTAGCTTATGAGCGTGGACGGACTGCGGCCGACCTTGTAATCAGCCATGCCGACTTTGATAAGGTCTGCCATAATTATTCAACTCCCACTGCCTTGACCAGAGTGCTCAGCGCGCCGGGGTCGGGGACAAGGAAAAAGTGTCCGTTTACGCTGTCGTCTTCCGCCAGGAATTTTGTTTCGATAACCATTGCGTGGTCGCCCATTTGTCCGAGCTGAACCAATACGACGTTGAGAATCGCGCCCGCCATGTCAATCGCCAGCGACGGTATCGACGGCACCATTGAAATGTTCGTGAAGTGGAAGAACGAATTCAGATACGAGCCGGTCAAGATGTTGCCGATTTCCTTCAGGGCGGATTCGTCCATTGCGTCGAGCGTTTGCGTGGTGCCGTGCGGTCTGCCCATCAAATCGTCGACGAGATAAAACGCGTTCTTCTTTGGCATGAGGAACAGGATATTGCCGGGTGCCTTGCCGTAGACGCGCAGGAAGATAGCGACGATTAACGAATCGGGACCGCCGACGAGTTCGGGTACTTCCTCAATCGGGATGAGAGAAACTTTCGGGACATTCATATCGATTTTTTTGTTGATGACTTGCGACAAAGCGGTAGCCGAATTGCCTGCGCCGACGTTTCCGATTTCGCGCAGGGCGTCGAGCTGATTCGGTGTCAAGTTAAATTCTTCTTCAATCATTCAAAACACCTCGCTGTTAGTTGACAGATTGAGAGCCGAACAGATTGACAGCTGACAACTGTCCATCTGTTCATCTGTCCATCTGTCCATCTTCCTCAGTTCAATTTGCGCCGACGATTTCTTCAAGGTTGAGCATGGTGACGAGCCGCCCGTCGATATTGCCGATGCCGCTTAGAAATTTTTCCATTGCACGATCGCTGACGGTCTTTTTCGGGTCGACGAGCTTCGAACGGATAGTCAAGACTTCGGTGACGGCGTCAACCAACATGCCTACCTGCAGGTCGTCGACGATAACCGTAACGATTCTGGTCAAGGGGGTGTAAGGCGTTTCCTCAATGCCGAGCCGCTTTTTCAAATCGATAACGGGCATAACCGAACCGCGCTGATTGATAACGCCCTTGATAAAGCTTGCCGCGAACGGCACGCGCGTTATGTCGACAAGATTGCGAATTTCCTGCACGTGAAAGATATTCACGCCGTATTCTTCGTCGCGCAACTTGAAAGCGACGACTTGCATAGCTTCAACTTGTTCCTCACCGTCGAGGTCGTCAATCGGTTTGCGCTTTTTATTTGCCGCGCTGTCTTTAGCCATTAGAATTCCTCCTGTTATATAAAAATGTATTGAAACTCGAAAGGGTTTTGATAAAATC
>CAMZAX010000061.1 GCA_947304355.1 uncultured Selenomonadales bacterium | reverse complement strand
TCTTTTTACTCGCTGCTTCTGTTA
This sequence comes from uncultured Selenomonadales bacterium, assembly GCA_947304355.1. Lineage (GTDB taxonomy): Bacteria > Bacillota > Negativicutes > Selenomonadales > Selenomonadaceae > Quinella. The sequence continues at coordinate 5,425 of CAMZAX010000061.1, read as the reverse complement.
TTCACTTTTAATTTACCAACAGCCCCTAGAACGCGTGTTCACAAACGTTTGAGTAAAGTGTGGATATGAGAAATTTTGATTAAAGTTTCAGCAGAAGCCGCAGTTAGCTCGTAATCTTTGCTGAGCCGGCGAGAGTGATTGAGCCAAGCAAACGTTCGTTCTACTATCCATCGCTTTGGTAACACTTGCCAGCCGTGCGGCTTCAATTTCTTGCTGATTTCTACTCTCAAACCGAAATATTTGTATGCCTCGAAAACGAAAGAACCGCGATAACCACCATCGGCGCAGATTTTCTTCAACGTCGGATAAGTAAAAGTAGCCAAACCCGTTACCCAATATCCCATTTTTGTGTCGTGTAAATTCGCTTTGTGAATCGTTACAGCAAGAAGACAACCAATGTCGTCGGTAACAATTTGGCGTTTTACTCCTTTCGTTTTTTTCCCATGTCAAAGCCTTTTTGGTCGACGGCACCGGTCGTTTTCACACTTTGGGAATCGATTAGAGCTTGGGTCGGTTCTTCGCTCAAACCTGCTTTTTGCCGCGTTAGCTTTACGAGATGTTGGAGAATTTTGTCCCACAAGCCGCTGAGGCGCGCACGACGATAAACGCTGTGGACGGTGAAGACTGGCGGAAAATCATGGGGCAATTTTCGCCACTGACACCCTGTTTTTACCAGATACAACACCGCATTCACCAATTCCCGCTTATCCCATTTGTATTTACGCATATTGGAGAACAAGGGCGCGATAACTTCCCATTGCTCGTCTGTTAAATCTGTTTCGTATTTTTCTCTCATAATGCACTTACTATACCACTTTTTTACTGTGAACACACGCTCTTAGAAATCTTTTCATGCTCTTTGGGGTCTTCATAGCGTTTGTTTGCTGCCTCACGTTGTCTTTGTCGTGTTTCATCGGAAGGAGTCCCGCCTTCGCCGCCGTCGGTCAAATTGTAACCGTTCGTGCAATGCAGTCATGGAAGGCTATCCAATAGCGTTCGCGATCGTTCGCCTGTTCGCGGGTCTCGCAGACTTCGATAAGCTCTATCGCGAAGTTTTCAATACCGTATTTTTGCATTGCTTGCCCGATAGCGTATTTAAGATTGTTTGCGTGTTCCAAAAAACGCCTTGCAATTGTCCGCGACGTTTGCCCGACATACTTCTTGCCGTTGATTCGATTCGTAATTCGGTAAATCTTGATTGCCATGTTCCCCGCTCCTTTGTCGTTGACAAGCACAGCGAGAAACCTTACAATGCAAACGGAAAGGCTCTGCGCCGTGTTTGAGATTGATGTTGACGCTTCAATCTTAACAGCGCAGGGCTTTTCCGTCAATGACAAGTTTTGCAAGCTCGAGCCGAGCGATAACGGCTTGTTCATCGGGCGTGAATGCCGATAAGTTGCGTTGAGCCGCGTCGACAATCATGGCCATTTCAAAACGGCTCATGATTCGCCCTTGCGGAATCGGTTCCGTGTAATCTGCGACGTGTCCGGTTGCGATAAGTTCGTTTACTGCGGAGTACGACCAATCGTCTGCCGGTACGTCCGCGAAAAAATTCGATGATGCCGTTGCTTGCGCCGTGGCGAGCATTATTGCCGAAGACAACGCCGCCGCCAAAAGTTTCTTTCGCATGTCATTACCTCCAAAGTCAAAGTAATGTATATAAAACTTTGAAGGTTTCGCCGACTGAACGTAACGATCCAAACTAAAGTCTTAAAAAATTAATCGCCGTCCCCCTTTGCCGATTATTTTTGTGACACAACCTTAGCGATGTGAATCGTAAGGTAAAATTTTTCGTCGGAGCTCAATTCGTAATGGTACTTCGTCGAAACAAGCTCGGCGATTTTTTCAGCACAATCGTAAGCACGTTTATATTTTTTCCGAACCATCAAGTTCATTTCTTCGTCGATTTCGTCGGGCGAGGCTTTTTCGGTGAAAATCCTCTTGGCGAAAAATTTTAAGTGCGTGACAAGCCGATAATACGACAGCGAGTCTTTGTCGAATTCGACTTGACACGTCATGCGGATAACGTTGGTGACTTCCTGAATCAAGTGCATGATTTTGTTGGCAAGCGGCAAGTTGAATTCCATTTGCGCGTCGATAATGTGCATGGCAATGAAGCCCGCCTCGTCTTCGGGCGGCTCAACGGAAAAGCGTCGCTTCATGATTTCAATCGCCTCAAGCCCGATAAGGTATTCCTTTTCGTAGAATTTTTTAATTTCCATGAGTACCATGTTGCGAATTTCAATGCCGTTGCGCAGACGATAAACCGCCATGTGAACGTGGTCAGTCAGCGCGACGTAGATGCTTTCGTTCAACTTGACGCCAAGAATATTTTGCGCGCAGTCGATAATTTCGTTCGCCGCCCGCAAGTATTCGCTTGAAATGCTCGCGACCAAGTCTTGAAACTTTTCCATCATGCTTTTGCTCGACAGCATGTAGATTCGTTCGACGGTTTCGGCGGGCACTTTACTGCCGACGCGCCGCCCGAAGGCAATGCCTCTGCCCATTGCGATAATCTCGCGACCGGCTTCATTTTCAGTCAAGATTACGTTGTTGTTGAAAATCTTTTTGATAATCATCTCGCAACACCTGTAAACGAAAATTGACTAAATCTCTTCAAGGGGCTCGAAAGCCGCTCCTCGAAAGATTTAGCCAACTGAATGTAACTACTCTATTCGATTTGAAACGTGTTCCAACTAATCAAAATTGCTTTGCATACGATAGCACGAAAAAGATTTTAAGTCAATACGCGGCGTCACAGCGGATAGTGACATGCGACAAAGTGATTCGGCTCAACCTCGGCGAAGGCAGGCTTTTCACTTTGACAACGCTCTTGACAATACTCGCAACGATTTTGGAACGGACAGCCGCTCGGAATGTTCAGCGGGCTCGGAATGTCGCCGGGCAAAATCCCGATGTACTGATTTTTTTCTTGGTCGGTCGAAAAGACTGCCTTCAGCAAGGCGCGCGTGTAAGGGTGGCGGGCTTTGTCGAGTTTGTCGCCGTCGAGTTTTTCCATCATGTTGCCCAAATACATGACGGCGACGCGGTGACTGAACAGGCTCACCAACGCCATGTCGTGGCAGATGAAAATGTACGTGATTCCCTTTTCGCGCTGAAGTTTGACCAACAGCTTGATAATCGTGTCTTGAACGGAAACGTCAAGCGCACTGGTCGCCTCGTCGCAGGCAATGATTTCCGGTTCCAAAGCCAATGCCCGCGCAATCGCCACGCGTTGACGCTGACCGCCGCTCATGTTGTTCGGGTAGCGGTCGACGAAATCTGCGGGCAAATCAACCTGCGTCAAAAGTTCGCGCGCCTTTGAATCAACGTCGCCCGCCGAGATTAAATCGAAATTCAGCAACGGCTCGCAAACGATGTCGCGGATTTTCATTTTGGGATTGAACGCGGCGGTCGGGTCTTGAAAAACCATCTGGATACGGCGATAGTTCTGCCGCTTCGCCTCGCCCGTCAGCTGTGTGATGTCTTCGCCGTGGAAAACGATTCTGCCGGACGTGGGCTTTTGCATGTTCATAATCGCCTTGAGCAGAGTCGTTTTGCCGCAGCCGCTTTCGCCGACGACGGCAACGGTCTCGCCCTTGCGCACGTTGAAGCTGATGTCGTCGCACGCCGTCAGGAAACGTCCGCCGCTCACGGGAAATTTTTTCGTGACGTGTTCGACGCTCAAAATTATTTCAGACATAACGACGACCTCCGATTTCCGGCACGCTCGCCAGCAAAGTCTTGGTGTATTCGGCTTGCGGGCGATTGATAACGTCTGCGGTCTTGCCGTATTCGACGACGCGCCCGCCGCTCATGACCATCAAGTTATCGGCAAGGTAGGACGCGACGCCGATATTGTGCGTGACGATAATCATTGCCGCGCCCGACCCGCGCGTTATGAACATAAGCTCGCCGACGATTTGTGCCTGCGTCGTCACGTCAAGGGCGGAAGTCGGCTCGTCCGCAAGCAACATTTTCGGCTGAAAGGTTATCGCCATTGCAATGCCCACGCGTTGACGCATACCGCCCGACAGTTCAAACGTGTACGAGTTCAAAATATTTTCGGGGTTGGGCAAGTTCATAAGCTCCAGCTTTTCAATCGCCATAGCCCGCGCCGCCTGCTTGTCCAAGTCGCTGTGCACTTGAATGTATTCGACGAACTGCTTGCCGATTGTGTGGACGGGATTCATCATGTTGCCGCTGTCTTGAAATATCATTGAAATGTTTTTGCCGCGCAGGTTGCGCCAGCCCGCCGCGTCGAGTGCCAAAAGATTTTTGCCGTCGAAAATCATGGAACCTTCGGAGACGCGCCCGCCGCCCGGCAACACGTTGAGTATCGCGCGGATAACGGTCGTCTTGCCGGAGCCCGATTCGCCCACTATCGCTAAAATTTCGCCGTCGTTCAAATCGAAACTCACGCCCGCAATCGTCGGCTTGGGGTTCTTGCCGTAGCTCACCGCCAAATTTTTCACGTCAAGCAACATGTAAAATCACTTCCTTAATAATTTTCACGAACTCGGCGGCAATCGGCGACAGATTTTTCAAGTCGTGCGCCCCAAGCCCAAGTTGCATTTTGATTGACGGAGCGACGTTGCAAATCGACACGCGCCCGCCGACCGTCGCCAAAACCAATTTCGATATGACGCCGACGCCGTTGCCCTCTTCGACGAGTTTGACGGCGGTCTCGGCATTTTGCACGACAAGATTTTTATTCGCGTCGACGCTGAAAATTTTCCTCACGACTTCGAAACCTGCGCGGCAAAAAATCAAATTCTCAACGCCGTCACGGAGTGCGACGAAATTTTTATCGGAACCGATGCCTACCATTTCGTCTTCGATTAAAACTTCCGAATCAAAACTGCCGAACGGCGAATAAGTTATCACAAAGTCGACGGCGTAATTTTCAAGCAGGCGTTGAACTTCGGCGGGCGTGCCCTCGTTGAGTTCGACGGTAACCGCAGGATATTTTTCGCGGTAGCGGCGCAGAGCCTTCGACAGAATCAGCGTCGTGGCAATCGGCACGGAGGCGACACGAAGCTTGCCGCCAAGGAAATTGTTTTCGAGAAAGGCCGTCTGATAAATTTGCGCCTCCAAGTTCGCCATCTGTCGAGCGAGCAACAAAATTCTTTCGCCCGCGTCGGTGAGAATCAAGCCGCGTCGTTTGTCGCGGTGAAAAAGTTTCAAGTTCAGTTTCTGTTCCAAATTTTTAATCGCCTTGCTGACAGCGGGTTGCGAAACGTAAAGTTCGTTCGCCGTCTCGGTGACGCTGCCCCTATCCGCGACCTGCAAAAAAATCCTCAAGCTGTATGAAATCATAACCGCGCGCTTATCCCCTCTTGAATAAAAATGTATTCGACGCCGTAAAAATCTTAGAATTAGTGTTCATAAACGATTAAGCAAAGTGTGAATATGAGAAATCTTA
>CAMZAX010000060.1 GCA_947304355.1 uncultured Selenomonadales bacterium | reverse complement strand
TGTGGTAAAATGAATTTGACATAAGTTGTTCACTTCTTTCAAACTCATTTTATCAGAGAACTGCTTATGTTTTTCTTTTACTTGAGTTTACCAACAACCCCTAGGAACTGTGAACTAGGAACTAGGTTTTTAGTCGAAGCGAATTAACTCAAGAATTTCTTGCGGCGTGTCGACGATAATCTGCGCGCCGCTTTCAACAAGTTCACTGCGCGGACGAAAGCCCCACGTCACACCGACGGCAAGAAAGCCCGCGTTCAGCGCAGTTTGAATATCAACCGCCGTGTCTCCGAAATAAGCAACATCCTCCGCCGCGACGCGGATTTTTTTTGCAATGGCAAGGGCGCGAGTCGGATCGGGCTTGCGAGGCTGATTCGGTTCGTCGCCGCTCACCGCGCTGAATTTTATCGGCGCAAGAACTTTTTCAGCAATGTCGACCGCCGCGAAGTGTTGCTTATTCGTGCAAATGCCGAGCGGAATTTTTTTTGCCTCCAACGCCGCCAAAAGCTCCGGAATACCCGCGTAAGGCTTGACTTTGTTCAGACAGTTGCGGGCGTAGCAACCGTCGTAGTAAGCCAACGCCGTGTCGACGAAATCGGCTTTGTCGGCGGGCAGAGCGCGAATCATCAGCTTGCGTGCGCCATTGCCGACAAATTGTCGCACTTCGTCGAGCGTGCGCGGCGGGAAGCCGTAATGCGCGAGCATTTCGTTGACGCTGTCGTACAAATCTTCGAGCGTATCCGTCAGAGTGCCGTCCATGTCGAAGATTGCGGCTTTGTAAGTTTTCATTCAATCGCCTCCATGTCGTCGAGTCGTCGCAAAAATGTTTCGAGCCGCGCAAGTTCGGTCGCGTCCGTCACGCGTCGGCAAGAGTAGTAAGGGACAAGGGACAAGGGACTAGGGACTAGGGTTTTGGCGGTTTGCAAGTGCGTGCGGCGAATCAGCTCGTTGACGGTGCCCGCGTTCCCGTCGAGGATTTTCACGTGCGCCGGCAAAATTTTTCGCAGCGTGTCCTTGAAGTAATTAAAGTGTGTGCAACCCAACACCAGCGACGAAAATTCTTCCCAAGCGTAAGCCGACAGCTCTCCGCGCAGATATTCTTCGACCGCCGCCGATTGGAACTCTTGTCGCTCCGCGAATTCGACCAGACGCGGCAACGCGCGAAGTTCCGCCAAATCCGACGCGTCGAGCCGTTCAATCAGCCGATGAATTTTTTTGCCCGTGATGGTTATCGCCGTCGCCGTTACCAAAACTTTCCGATTCGGGAACGTGTCCAACGCCAATTTCAGCGCGGGCTCCATGCCGATTATCGGCAACGAATATTTCTTGCGCATTGCGCCGACCGCCACCGATGTCGCCGTGTTGCACGCCACCACGATTGCCCCGACGCCCTGCGCGATTAAAAATTGAAAAGCCTCGTCGACGAAGCGCAAAACTTCTTCGGGCGACTTCGTGCCGTAGGGGACGTTGTCTTCGTCCGCGAAAAAAATAAATTCTTCCGACGGCAAAATTTTCATTGCGTGATGTAAAACGCTGAGCCCGCCCATGCCTGAATCGAAGAATGCCAATTTCATACGCTTAATCCCGCCGGCAACGTGACGTTGCATCCTGATGTCGCGCCGAATCGTTGCGCTTGTTCAGAGTTGCTGACCGCGTTCATACGCAACGCCGGCGCATTGCTAGTATTAAACATTTCAAAAGTTGCCTCCTTACACGCTAAGTCCTGCCGCTTTGATTAGTATGAATATCGCGAGCCCGACGACCGAGCCGACGATTGAGCCGTTGAGTCTTATCCAGATAAAATCTTGTTCCGCTTTGTCGTAAACCAGATTATTCAGCTGTTCTTCGGTAAGGCGGTTCAATGCCGACCGTGCGACCGTGCCGACCAGCGGTTGCGCGTGAAGTGCCGCCCGCGCAGTCAGTTCGTCGAGGAATTTTTCAAACGCCGCCCGCGCAGGTGTGTCTTCGCGCAGGAGCGTCAAGAATCTGTCGTATTCGTCATTGAAGACTTGCACGAGCAGGACGCCCAAACTTTTGACGCCGTGTTTGTGAGACTTCGCCGCCTTCGCCAACGCTTCTTCAATGTCGACGGTTGAGATTTGCTTTTCAAGGTGAATCAGCGCGAGTTCAATCGCCTCCTCCAACGGCAGAGCGGTTGCGGCGTCGATTTGAATTCGTTCAACCAAGTCTTTGAATTCGGGCGTCGCGCTGAGTTCGGAAATTTTCATGCGGCATTCGTTGAGCGTGCGGCGGTGCAGTTGCGTATCCAACGCCAATTCGTCAAGCAACTTGAGCAACTGAACTTGCATGATTCGCGCCGCCTCTTCAAAGTTCACGAGGTCAAGCATTTGCGCGAGCCCCGCCATCAAGATTGAAAAGCCGCCCATGTTTTTGGTCTTCTCGTTGGCGTACTCTTCAAGAATCGCTTGGAGTTTGTCGCAAGTTTCGGGCTTGGCGGCGGTCTTTCGCATCGCCTTGACTATGCCGATAAAAATTTCGCGGTCTTTGTTGTTGCGCTTGAAGTGTCCGCCGAAATCGTCAATCAAGCCCTGCGCGGGTATGTCGCGGATAATGCGGCGCAATTCGTTGGCGATTTGTTTTGAGCGAGTCTCCTTGTTCTGCGCGGCAACGTATTTCTTCACGACGTTAAACAGCTCCGTGACGGCAAGCTTGCGCGTTGATTCGCGGGCAAAGTAGTCGACGATACGCGGCATAAGCTTGAAGTCGCCGAGCTTCTTGAAAATCGTGCGGCGCGAAAAAAATTCCTGCTGAACCATGACAACCGACGCCTTGACGAAATCCTTGCGCCTGCGCGGCAAAATCGCGGTGTGGAACGGGAAGCCCAGCGGTTTTTTGAAAAGCGCGGTCACTGCGAACCAGTCAGCAATGCCGCCGACGAGAGCCGCCTCCGTCACGAAAAGCAAACCTTCTGCCACGACGTTGCCGGGGAACGTGACTTTTATGCCGACCGCCGCCAGAAAACACAGCGCGGCGCACAGTAACGTTGTGTCTGCATTATTCCACCTGTTCACACTCAACCCCCCTGCACCAGGCGTTCGATAAGTTGCGCGACGACAAACAGCACCATGCCGACCGCTGCGCCGCAAACCGAACCGTTAATCCGAATCATCTGCAAATCGTCAGCCACGTGTCCTTCGACGAACTCGGTCAGCTCGTCGTCGCTGAACTTGTCAAGCCGTTCGCGAATCATCGTCGGAATCTGCCCGCGATACTCGTCAAGCAAGCCCTCGATAAAATCTTTAATCAGCGTGTCGAATTTTTTCTGCAATGACTTATCGCGAATGAATTCGTCAATCTTGGCGTCAACAATATAATCAACGGCGTCGCGCCAAATGACGGGCTTGCGTTCGACTTCGACAATCAGCGTGGTCTTGGGATTGGCTGCCTGTTGTCGGCGCAATTTCTCCAGAATCTTCGGATCGGTCTCGCCTTTGACGTTCACGTCGAGCCACGTCTTGATAAAGTTCACCGCGTCGAACTTTTGCATGAAAAGCCCCGTGATGTCGTCGAAAAATTTTTTTGTGTTGAAAGTGCCCGCCGCGCTCTTGACGAAGCCGCCGAAAGTTTTAATCATCGCGTCGGCGGCGTTGGCGGTCTCGCTGTCGACGAGCGCGCCCGTCGTGTTCAAAACTTTTTCGGCGTCGCTGATTTTCTTTTCGACCGTCTCGTTGAGGATGTTGAGAATTTTTTCGTCGGTCAAGTCCATGGAGCTGAGCACGAGCGCGCGTCCGGCAGAGTCGCCTTCGTAAGCCTCGCGCAATTCGGTTATCTTCTTGAGGATTTCGGCTTGCATGTGCGGGCTGCGCAAAATCTTATGCCCGGTGTCGAACAACGCGATTAAAATTTTTCGGCTGTGCTTGTCGCTCGTGACGACTTTAATCACGGCGTCGAAGAGTTTTTGCGCGTCTAGGTTTTTGATTTCGGTCTCAAGAATCGGCGCGACGCCCTGCGCGATTTTTTGAGTGTCAAGCCCGCCGAACAGTTCGCCCATGATTTCGCGGACGAGGAGCTTTGTTTTGGTGCGCCCTTTGTTTTGTTCGAAGTATTCAATCAGCAACTGCGCGGTGTTTTCGTCGCGGACGGTCTCCATGATGTTTTTGGTGTTGAGCAAATCGGTGCCGACAAATTCAACGATTGCGTCCATGATTCGCGCCCGATTGCGCCGCAAAATTTCCGTGTGAAAGCCGATGCCCAGCGGCTTGCGAAAGAGAGCCGTCACGCCGAACCAGTCCGCCATGCCGCCGATCGTCGCCGCAAGAAACCCGTGATTCAAAAGCCCAAGCACGAAACCGCCCGTCGCGCCCGTCAAAATAAATTTCAGCGGCGATATTTCGGGCAACGTCGAGACTGCAAGCAGAGCACTCGTCGCCAAAGTCGCCGTCGCCTTTGTTTTGTTCTGCAAAAAAATTTCACCTCCGTTTGTCGGAAATATTTTATCACGAATCGGGCGCGCTGTCTTCAAAAAATTTTCAGGCAACAAAAAAAGCCCCGAACGCTGTCGAGGCCGAAAAGTACGGAAATTATTGTTTGTCTCTGCTAATCGTAGGCCAACCCGCGCCGATGTCGGAATAACCGAACCAATCCTTTTTGGCGTCCCAGTTGAAACGATAACGCTTGCTCTTGTTCGCCTTTTCAAACGCCAAAACCAAATCGCCGTTCTTCAACGCCACGATGTAGGGATAAGCTCCTGCGTCGTGCGCGTAGTTGAGGCTGTCGATGTAGATTTCCAATTTCTTGTTTACGGGCGAGTAGCCGAAAAGCATGGCGCGGTCAATCGATTCAAGCGAAAAGAACAACGCGCTATTGGACGTGTTCTTGAATACGCGAATCGTGTAACCGTAATTCACTTTCGGATAGTGCGCATCGTCAAGACGCACGTCGTCAAGCCAAACGATGAAGTGCAACTGGTTTTCGCTTTTCGCTTGCCAGAGTTTGCGCGCTTGAATCTTAAGCTGCCCGTAAGGCGTGGTGAAAGTCTCCGACAAAGCCTGGTCGTTTTTCAGACCCTCGGTGAAGTTAGGTGCCTCGTAGACCATCTCGTAAGTCTCGGCGAAGCAGACCGTCGCGAACGTCATGACGAACAGACTCAGCACGGCGGCAACGAGTTTTCTCATAAGGTTCCCTCCCAATACAAAATTTATGGTAACCGAGCATATTTTATCGCGCTTTGTTATGGCGGTCATGAAACGCCTCTGAAAGTCGCGAATTATTTTTCGGTCACATGTCCATAAATTTTTGTACCAAATAGCCCAAAACCGCTGTAATCGTCAGCACGTCCGTCCCGTTCAAGATGACGTAGCCCCATATCTCGACGGCGGAGCGTTCCAAGATTTGACTTTGCGACGCAATGAATATTCCTTGATTGATTATCGTCGTTATGTCGCCGAAAATGTTCGTGAGGCTCATTTCATATGTCAGAGGGTCGTAATCAGACCATTTCATTCCGCCGAAAAATCCAATCCCGTAATAAGTTATGAATTCCAGCGTCGTCATCATCATCATGCCGAGCAAAATGATTTCTTGCTTAGGGGTTGTTGGTAAACTCAAGTAAAAGAAAAACATAAGCAGTTCTCTGATAA
>CAMZAX010000059.1 GCA_947304355.1 uncultured Selenomonadales bacterium | reverse complement strand
TTCAGAAACGTTCGTTATAGCCTTTCTTGTTACAATTTTTCTTGACCAATACACGCGTAGTCTTGAACGGTGTCACACTGATTGCCGATGTGTCACGCAACGTCGCCAACGTTTACGAAAATCGCTTTGACGTGGAACGGCGCATAACCAACTGCGGAGAAATTCTCTTCGACGTGGTAAGAATTGCGCTGAACAGTGTCGACTTTATCGCCGACGTGGAGCGAAAAATTTTATCGGCAACGACGGGGCAACGAATGCTCAGCCGAATCAGCCCGATTTACGACGAATCGACGTTCATGAAAAGTTTCTTTCAAGCAATCGGCGTCGAGTGGGAAAAAATTCGCCGCTACTTCCTGACGCTGCGCGAACAACGATTTATACACACGGTCGATTGGGGCATTGAGTACTTGGAGCATAAGTATTCGGTCGTGCCGGACAGGACGTTGACGCTTGAAGAGCGACGGGCGCGGCTCGGTCTGAAGTCGTTCAAAAAATATCCGCTCAATCCCGCCGTGCTTGAAAAATTTGCTCGCGACAATTTTGACTTGGAAGTTTACCTTGATGAAAAAGACGCGGGCTATATTTGGATGTTCGTCACGAATTTTACCCAATCGGGCTTCAAGGGCTACATGAAACATTTGCTTCGCGAAAAACCCGCGCACCTTGCGCTTGCAGTATTGCTGTACATGACGCTGTACATAGGACGCGAACGCGATGACGGCTTGCCGAAACTTTACGCCGGAATCGTCGAAGTGCTGACGGGACATGCGACAATCAGTTTGCCAAAACCGAAAAATCAACGCATGAACATTTACGCGGGCGTCGTGCAATGTTGGCGCGGCTCAATGACAATCGGCTCAAAAACACGCCCGTTTGAACATTCTTACTAAGGGGGATTGACATGGACGAACTAAGCATACTCGCTTCGGGGCTCGATTTAACCGCAGTACAGCGGGCACAGCTCCTGCAAAATTTGACGACGCTCAAGAACGAACGATTACTTGAACTGAACGAAACAGCTGCCGCCGCCGAAGAAGGCTTGGAAGTCACCCGCGCAGGTTTTTTACTGCTCGCAAAAGCAGTGGCAGGCAAACAGCTGACATTTACGCGCGTTGTGTTCGGCGACAGTATTGTCAACAACGAATTGGTCGAAATCGACGACGACGAAATTTTTGAACGCACCGCCATGGTCAACGAAAAAATGGCATTGCCGATAATCAGCGTGCAAGTGCTCGGCAGCGGCTTGGCAAGCATAACGTGTCTCGTGCAGAACGCGGAACTCACCAGAGGATTCACGATACGCGAAAAAGCTGTCTTCGCGCGCGACCCCGATACCGGCGACGAAATTCTTTACGCCTACGTGAACAGCGACTTGAAAGCCAGATGGATACCTTCGGGCGAAAGCAGCTACATTTGGGATTTTGAACTGTCGGTAATCACCGTGATAGACCGCGCGACGAATATTAACGCCGTAATCGACAGCGGCTTGCTTTACGTCACGCAAGAACAATTTCAAGCACACATTAACAGCACGACACCACACCCGAACGCGGCAACGGGCGGCGGAGGCGATATTGATTCGGTAACGGTGCAACTCCTCAACTCGCGCATAAGTCAAAACGAAGTCAACATCGCAAATCTGTTCATGCAACTCGACGCGGAAACTGCACTTGGGCTCAAGCCGAATCTCATGCTCGTCGAAGATTTTCAAGGCGAAACGGTTTGCGATAATTTCGTTCAGGATGTAACTGCCGCGACCGCCGGCACTGCTAACATCACGCTTGCCGACGATACCGGCTTGCTTGCGGGCTCGTGGTACACGCTGACCGACGGCGTCAACAGTGAATTCGTGCAGATTGTTTCTGTCGCCAAAAGCGGCTCAACCGTAACTGCAATCCTCGCAAGCAACATCGCGAATACTTACAATCTTGCCAACACAAAACTTTATCGGTCGACAATGACTGTCGGCGAAGGGCAGGCTTACGGCGCGGGCGATATTCTCTCGGAAACTTTTACCTACACGCGCGTGTGGACGGGCACCGCCGCGAATAATTCAACGACGCTCGAATTGACAACGACGCTCGCGAACAAAGCCGCCTTTGAACTCGAAGGCGATTACGCGTTCACGTCCGGCGGCGAATTCACGTTGGCTTAAGGAGGAATCAGCATGGCATTTGATTTAATTGCCGCAGGAGGTTACGGTTCGGGCGAACTCGGCGACAAGACAGGCGCGGACTTCGATGAATACGATAATTCAATGAATTATTGCGCCGAAGTTGTTGCCATTACTTCAATTCAGACCAATTCCACAACACTTGAATTTACGGAGACAGGCAGTGCTAGTGCCGGTGCTGCCGGAGACGTTTTTTTTGATACCATCGGCACTGAAATTTTAATTGTCGCGGTCGCCGCTTCCGATACTTCTGCCGCCAAAAACTTTATCGGCAAATGGGCTGTTGCCACTATCACTGCGACCACCAGACCTGAGGTAAATTTCATCGTAACTGTCAACAAAAATTTATCGCAACTCGCGGAAGCTTTGAACAACGATTGCAAGTTGCACGTCGTCACGATTCCGCACTTCAAAAATTTGACGCTCAACAGCGGAGAAGTTTTAGTTCCGAATGTATCCAACCAAGGATACCCGCTTGCCTTTAAGTGTTCGGAGACGCTGACCTTCAACGGCGGGCACATCGATTTGACGGGGGCAGGAACATCTGTGCGCCCGTTGCTTAATCAAGAATCTGCCGGAACGCTCGACACCGACAAATATTCGGGCTGGGAAAACTCGGCGACTAAAGACAGATTTGTAATCAACCACGGCGACGGGGCTGTCTTCATTATCGCCAAAAATATCACAGTTGCCGACGACACGTCACGCATTGGCAATCCGAACTCTCAAGGCGTGCAATACTGCAGAGGCGCGTCCGATTCGTACAACGTGCCAAGTGGTGTCACCAACGTCGGGGGCTCGACAATTTTAATCTGCGCGGGCTCCTTCACGGGCTTCACGCCGAAACTTATTGCCAAATATCGCACGGGGCAATCAATGTACACAGACCACGCCGGCTTAGGACGCTGCTATATTGCTTCGGGTACGAAACTCCGCAATGACGAAGGACTTTACGCTTACGACAACATTTCAAACCCTTCGGTCGTGACGGACACGCTCAAAATAAAAAATTTCGGCGACGGATCAAGCGGCAGTTACAATCGCGGATTAGTAATTTTGAACAACTATGCCGCCGTCAGGGCGTTCAGCACGAACAGAAAAACGTTGACCGTTAGCAACATGACAACCAACGGCGCAGTTCAATTCGACGTGGGCGCACTCGTCATGGTGCACGCAAAAAATAAAGACAGCACGAATACGAAATTTGCCGGTAGATTTTACTTGGCGACAATCCTTGGCATCAACGGCAATGATATTACACTCGACACTGCATCGCCTTACAACACATTCAGCAACTGGCTCAACACTTACTACGTCCAACTCGTCACGATTCCGCAGTTCACGGATTTTACGCACACATCACCGACATCAATCAGCCCAAAAATCACCGCGTGGAGTGATACAAACGGCTATGGCGGCATGTTGGCTATCGCTTGCAACGGCACGTGCAATTTGACAGGGAAATATTTAAACGTCATGGCTTACGGCGGTGGGGCAGCTTACGGCGTGAACGGCTTGGCACAAATTGGCAACGCACAAGACTGTGACCGCCTACCAATCGGGCAAGGGCACGGCTCCGTTTTCATCCTTGCGAAAAATCTCGTCATGGACGAAAACACACGTATCGGGGCAATTTATTCGGGCGCGGTCTCAAGCGACGGCAGTAATTACGGCGGACGCGGCGGCGACCCTAATAGCACCACCACACGAGGCGGCAACGGCGGCGGCTACAAAGGGTCAATTTCAACGCTTTCTGTATACGCAGGAAACCATACCGGCGGGCACGGGACAGGCGGCTACGGCGGAGGAGGCGGCGTTAACAGCGGCTACAGCAACCGAAACAACGGCGGATACGGCTCAAGCGGATACATGGGAACCAAAACAGCAACGACCTATTCACAACAAGGCGCGCATATCATGATTATTGCCGACACCATAACCGGATTTAACCAAGCCGCTATTTCTACAGGCGGGCAAGGTGCTCACAATGTTACTGCCAGCAATTCTTCAACGATTGATGACGCTTACGGTTACACAGGCTCGGCAGGTTACGGCGGCGGTGGCGCGGCTACTCATAATGCGAACGGCAGGACTTGCGGCGGCGGCGGCGGCTACAACGGCGGCGGTGGCGGCGGGCAATGTACCACTTGTGATGATTCGTACGGTGCGGGCGGTGGCGGCTCAGGTTGGGCTTTCATTTACTGCAACAACGTCGTCGGCCAAGACACGACCGATACCGTTGCCGATTAAAAATTTTCAGTTCAAAAGCGTTCAAAAGAGTTCGTGCCGACTTCCAGTAAAGGAGGCATTAACTATGTCCACTTGGGCTAATCCCATAACCGCGACGCTGAAGGTGCACAAAGCGGGCTCGACTACCGAGACCGTCGCCATCAACGGAGTAAACGCTGACGCCAACGCCGGCACGCCCGAAACATTTCTCGCCGCCGCCAATCACTTGCTCGACATTGCGGGCATGAGCGCGACGATTACGGGCATGGCACGAGAATTCAAACAGGGGGTGTCTGAATAATGGCAACGACAAATTCCGTCACTTTGACGCTCGGTTATGAGGGCACCGACTTCACGCGTAAGTACAAATTCACCGACGTGGAAGCGGGCGCACTTTCGTCCGTCAAAGCAAAAGTCTTGGCTTACAACGCCGCCGTTCCTACCGCCGACAAGAACGTCTTCATCAGTGACGACTACGACGCAACGGACATCGAAAACGTCATCGGCAAATGCGCAGGCATCGTCGCCGCGCAGTA
This sequence comes from uncultured Selenomonadales bacterium, assembly GCA_947304355.1. GTDB lineage: Bacteria > Bacillota > Negativicutes > Selenomonadales > Selenomonadaceae > Quinella. Next base: position 1,479 of record CAMZAX010000059.1, on the reverse strand, counting down.
CGAGACCGTTGAAGAAACCGAAATTCCTTTGGGCGAGTGAGGTGAATAACAATGGCTAAAACTTCTCTTATCATCAGCAACACCGACAGCACGACCGGCAAGAAGCTCCAAAAAACTTTGACCGACATCAACTCCGCCGCGACTAATGACGAATTGAAAACTTTCGCGCAGGCAGTCAATGCCGTTACGACCAATACCTACGGCGAAAGCAACCGCGTCGACAGAATCAACGTCGACACCGAAGAAAGCGCGACAGTTTCGAAGCTGTTTCGCGAAATTACCGTTACCGACGCCGCCAAAAACGCAACCGCAAAGATTTCCTTCAAACGGACGGAAGATGAGGCGTCTTACGGCGGTGTTTCGCTCACTGTGTTCTACTACAACACTCAAGAAAGCACGGCGGAAAAGCTTACGACAAGCTCCGTGTCAAGCGAAGCCCCGACGGCTCTTTACCACGTAACAATCCCCAACTACAACGGGCGGCTTTACGTCGAAATAGAGGCAACCGAAGACTTTTACTCCGAATTCGTAAAGTTGACAATTTCTTCTTAAGGTGGTGTGAATCATGGCTGACGTTACCAAAACTACAAAAGTCCTGTCGCTTGTTGCCGAATTCACCGACGGCGACGACCGCACGCTCAATCTCGACAACCCGAAAAACGACTTGACCGCCGCGCAGATTAACGCACTTAACGCGCCTGCCGCTAATGTCCTCATCGGCGACCAAGACCAAGCCGCATTCAAGCAGTTCAAAACCGCCAAGGTTATCACCAGCACCGTCACTTACCTTGACTTGACGACTGCTTGATTGACGCCCGCTAATCGGCGGGTTCTTTAATTTCACGGCACGAACTCTTTTGAACGCTTTTGAACGAACAAATTTACAACTGCCTTGAGGAGGTTACTCATGCTCACCTACAATACTATGCGTTTTGGAACCGACATTTTGACCGCAACAGATTCGGGCGGCGGCGGGCTCGGCACTCGGCAAGCTTTACTTACGTCCAATGACGCACTCGACGCAACGGGCGTTTCTGCCGTCAATAATTTTGTTATCAGCGGCTCGGAACCTTCGGGGACAAAACGTCGTGTCATGCTGAAAATCGACGGCAAAAATTATTATTTCAACGGCACTACGCTGAACGAATACACGGGTGATATTACCGTTGCCAACGTCCTCACAAATGGGAACACCGTCGCGCAACTGACCGCGCTGTCGAACATTACGTCACTTGTCGGCAAAGAAATTTACCCGATTATTGCGCTTTCAAGCACTGGCGATGACGAACCGACAATAAAAATCGGAATCAACGTCACGAATACCACGGAGACAATGACTTGGGCAGGTAACACCGCGACTTACGCTTTGCCAACGGCAGAAGAAGGTGCACCCCCGACGATTACGTCAATCACTGCCGATACAGAATGTATTGGTCAAGAAAAATTGTAACAAGAAAGGCTATAACGAACGTTTCTGAA
>CAMZAX010000058.1 GCA_947304355.1 uncultured Selenomonadales bacterium | reverse complement strand
TTCTCATAATGTATCTACTATATCACTATTCAATTTTTATGAACACCTGTTCTTAAAACGCGAATTGACCGGCAGTATCGCATTCAATTCACAGGGAATATTTTCAACCCCCCACACACACAGCTTATTAAGCGGTCACGGGTGAAGTCGGAAATGTCGTCGACAAACAGGACAAGGTCTGCATCGGGACAATTCCGCTTGAACGACGTGACGAAGGGCTCCAACGCATTCCAATCGTAGCCCTTTGCAACGCCCATAACAAGATTTTTTTTCATTACGTAACCTCATTGAATAATCGTCTCCAGCGCGATTTGAATCATGTCGTTGAAGGAAGTTTCGCGCTCCTTGACATTGCAACGTTCGCCGCGCCACAAGTCGTCGCTGACCGTGAAAATCGCAAGGGCTTGGACGTTCGCCGCCGCCGCGTGCAGATACAGTGCCGCGCTTTCCATTTCGACAGCCAAAATCCCGTAGCGGCGCAGCTTGTCGTTGAAGGTGTGCTTGCCGTCGCCGAAGGTGCCGTTGGGGTCGTCGTAGTCGTTGTAAAACAAATCGGTGCAGATGACGTTGCCGACTTTGACGGGCAAGTTCAAAGCCTGCGCGGCGTCGACGGCCTTGCGGAGCAGATCGAAATCGGCGAGCAACGAAAAATTAATCGCGCCGCCGAAAACTTTGTCGACGACAGCCGAATCGGTCGAGGAGCCCTGCGCAATCAGAACGTCGCGCAGACGAATGTTTTCGTTCATGCCGCCGCAAGTGCCGACGCGTATGAGTTTCTTCGCGCCGAAAACTTCAATCAGCTCGTGCAGGTAAATCGAAATGGACGGAATGCCCATGCCCGTCGCCTGCACGGAAACACGTTCGCCCTTGTAGAGCCCCGTGAAGCCGAAAATATTTCTTATGGCGGTGTATTGGTGCACGTCGCTCAAAAAGTTCTCGGCAATGATTTTTGCGCGGACGGGGTCGCCCGGCAACAAAACGCGTTCGGCAACCTCGCCGACTTGAGCCGCAATGTGAATGCTTGCCATGATGATTCCTCCCGTATCATCACTAGTTCCCAGTTCCCAGTTCCTAAAAAAATAGAGCCCGTCGAAGACGAACCCTCTGAATGCCGTTACGCGGAAGCCGCATTGACTTTGCGCGTGAGCTTTGATTTTTTGCGCGCCGCCGCGTTCTTGTGAATCGTGTTGTTGGCAGCCGCCTGGTCAATCGCCTTGTGCGCCGCCGGCAAAAGCTTTTGAGCCTCCGCCGCGTCGCCCGCCGCTATCGCCGCCAAGACTTGCTTTTGAGCTTTTTTCATGCGCGTCTTCTCGAAAATGTTGCGGGCGCGGCGTTTCGCGTCGACTTTCATGCTTTTAATCGAAGATTTGATGTTGGGCAAGAGTAACACCTCCTTGCGAAAAATTTTTACAGCTGTGGAAGTTTATCACAGCGCGATTTAAATTGCAAGGGAAATTATATCGGCTTCGGTGAAGACGACGGGCGCGAGCAACATGTACGCCGAAATCATTGCCAACGCGACGAACAGCCCCGCGAACACGTTGCGCTTGAATCGCAAATCTTTGCCGAGACTTTCCGAACCTTCGGCGCGGGCTTTCACGAAGAAAAATATCGTCGCCGCCAAAAGCAACAGTTCAGCCGCCGCCGTCAACGCGATCTTGTCGAAGTGCCAGATTTTGAATCGGACGTTCATGAAACGTTCGCCGCCGTGAATCAGCGTCGGTGCAAGATTCCACGTCAGAAATTTGTTCGTCACGTCGGAGCGGTCGGCGTTGTGGCTGTCGGCGGAGTAGGGCAGTTGAATCGTCACGTCGTACACCACGCCGTTGAACGCGGCTTGCGTTGCGAATTCGGCTTCGGGCGGGAGCTTGGCGGGCGGCGTCGTGAAATAAAAATCGAAGTCGTACGCGTCGAAGAACCAGCCCTTGCGTTGCGAGACGCCCTTGTTCCTGCCCGCGTGCGCCCGGTGCAAATCGCCGTCGGACTTCGCGAACGTTTCAATGTCGGGATAATGCAAGTCGAATTCGTAGCCGCGTTGGTCGCCCTCGACGATGGGTTTGGCGCGCAGGTCTGGGTTGAACTGTTCGTTTTGCGCCTTCCAGTCCTCGATTTGCCGAATCACGAACGCGTTGCCCGTGAACTTGCAATGCTCGAAAACTTCGCCGTCGTCGGTGATTATCATGTCGAATTTCGCTTGAAAGCAACCCGCGCAGGTCACGCACAGCAACATCAGCGCGGCGATTAAAATTTTTTTCATCGCGACACCTCCCGGATTATATTTCGACTGAAAAATTTTTTTGCTAAAGCCTGTAACAAAACTTGACACGCGGCGTATAATGGGCAGAAAGAAAAATTTCAAATCAAATCAAAACAAAAGGAGATTGATAACAATGGCAAACGAAATCCTCAAAGACGAACAGCTCACCGACGAACAGCTTGACGAAGTGGCGGGCGGCACCGTTCTCGAAATTCAGAAAGACGCGAACCTCATGCACGACCTCGGTCTGGTTTCCGCACATACCTTCCCGGCGGACATGACACCGTATTACGGCGACATCGACGACGTCAAAAACCTCAACGCCGTGCAACGCTCTTGGGCTAAATTCGGAATCGCAGTGGTCAACAACAAAGACGGCTTCAACGAGTACTACGATTCGAGCGGCAGGGAAATCGGGCGGCAGAAAGCAATCCAAACCGCTATCAGCAAGTCGCACGCAAGATTGAACTACTACGACTACCTCTGAGCACAAATTGAAAAGGAGACGATAACAATGGCAAACGAAATTCTCAAAGACGAAATCCTCAACGACGAGCAACTCGACGGCGTGGCGGGCGGCACATTCGCGGAAAGTGCCCAAGATTGTTTCTTCTTCCAACACATCGGTTTCGACATGCAAAAAGACACAATCAACTACACCGAATTGGAGCGTGCGTGGGCAAGAGCGGGCATTGCGTTTGTTCCCAACAACGACGCCAACGAATACTACCAAAACGGAAAGCAAATCCCCCGCGCTAAGGCTCTCGAAATCGCCATGAAAAAGGCGGGCAAGAAAATCGACCTCAGACCCTACTACGTGTAAGACTGATTGACATAAAAACAAAATCCCCTGCGCGGGCAACGTGCCCGAAGTCAGGGGAAATTTTTTTGCGTCAAATTCTGCTGTCACCGACCTTGTCGAACGTCTTGAGAATATCGGCACTCGGCTCGTCGTCGAACAGGCTCACGACGTAAATCGCAATCAGCGCGAAGACAAAGCCCGGAACAATCTCGTAAAGCCCGAAGAGTTCAAATTGTTTCCAAGCAAGCACGGTGACGCCGCCGACGATTATGCCCGCGATAACGCCGCGTCGCGTCGTTCGCCGCCAGAACAAACTCATCAGCAACGCCGGACCGAACGCCGCGCCGAAGCCCGCCCATGCATACGCAACCATGTCGAGGATAAAGCTGTCGGGGTTGAAGCCCAAGAACACCGCGATTGACGCGATAATCAGCACCGATGCCCGCGAAATCCAAACCAGCTCCGTTTGATTGGCGTCTTGCCGAAGCAGCGTCTTGTAAAAGTCCTGCGCGAACGCGGACGCCGCGACCAACAGTTGGGACGAAGCCGTTGACATTATCGCCGCCAAGACCGCGCTGAGCAAGAAGCCGGCAACTATCGGCGGGAACAGTTTATTCGTCATGACCAGGAAGACCGTTTCGGCGTTGGTGCCTTCAAGCGGCGTCGTCAAGTAGACCGTGCCCACCATGCCGATTGCGACAGCCGCCGCCAAGCTCAAGATAACCCACGTCATTGCAATGCGCGTCGCTTGCGGCAGTTCACGCGTCGACTTGATTGCCATGAACCGAACGAGTATGTGCGGCTGACCGAAATAGCCTATGCCCCAAGCCAACAGCGAGATCAATTCGATAAAGCCCATCGACGAGCCGTCGGGTTTCGTCAGCGGTTGAAACATCGATTCTTTGTACGCCGCGATTGCCGCAACCGTTTCGCCGAAGCCGCCCATGCTCATTGCCGCGCAGGTCGGGACAATCAGTATCGCGAAGAACATCATCGCGCCTTGAATGAAGTCCGTGCGACTGACCGCGAGAAAGCCGCCAATCAGCGTGTAAAAGACGACGGAGCCCGCGCCCAGGAAGATTGCATATTGGAACGGCATACCGAAGACCGTTTCAAACAGCTTGCCCGCCGCCACGAAGCCGCTTGACGTGTACAGGATAAAAAATATCAGAATGAAAATCGCGGGGACGATTCGCAGCAGGTTGCTCGTGTCGTGATAGCGATTCTGCAAAAATTCGGGGAGCGTCAAGGCGTTGCCCGCGAGTTCGGTGTATTGACGGAGGCGCGCCGCCACGAAGTACCAGTTCGCCCACGTGCCGATTGAAATGCCGATAGCAATCCACGCGGAATTCAAGCCGGCAAGATACGCGAAACCCGGCACGCCCATAAGCATCCAGCCGCTCATGTCGGACGCCTCCGCAGAAAGCGACGTGACCCACGCGCCCAGCTTGCGGTTGCCGAGGAAGTAATCGCTCATGTTCTGCGTCCGTCGGTAGTAGTAGACGCCGATACCCATCATCACGCCGATATAAAGCACGAAGGCGTTGATAATCATTACGTTGTTTGTCAAATTCTGTTCCCTCCTTTTGTAACCGCGTAATTATATCTGCCAGCGAAAATTTTGTAAACAAAAAGCCCCGGCTTGCGTCGAGGCTTTTAACTTGTGCGGTGTGAAATTTATTCGACGACTTCCGCCGCGTCGAGGTTGGTTGCGACTTCTTCGGCGGGCGCATCTTCAACCGTCGCGGCCGAAACGTCTTGCGTCTCTTCGTCGGCGTCGGTTGCAACGTCCAAGTCGGCAACGTTGCCCTGCGTCTGCGCGGACGTGTCTTCGGGCGTCGAGTTGTAGACGTGACCGATGTTGGCGATTTCGACGATATGCTTTTCGCCGTCCGCCTCCACGATGATACGCGGTGTGCCTTCGACAATCGTCACGCCGGTGACAGTGCCCGTCAAGGTCGTCTCGTGACTTGTCGGGTTGCCTTCGGCGTCGGCTTCGTTAATTGTCTCCGTCCAATCGACTTGCCTGCCGATCATGCTTGAGAGCTGCCCGACGAGTACGGACGTGTCGATATTGCCGACGATTTTGCCGAGGTCTTCGAGATTCTTAACGACGTTTGTCATTTGTTCGAGCGAGCTGAATTGCGCGAGTTCGGCGATATAACTGCTGTTGTCCTGCGGGTCGAGCGGGTCTTGATTCTTGAGCTGCGTGACGAGCAGTTGCAGGAATGCGTCCTTGCCGAGGTCGTCGTTCTTTTTGGTTTCGGTCGGGTTGGACGCGGCGTAAGCTTCGGCGTTGTAGGTCACGCCGTTGACAGTGATTGTGTTGAGCGGATTTGCCATGATGTTTCCTCCTATTTAAGGAACAAGGAATTAGGAACAAGGAACAAGTTTTTTTGATTTTCTTTTGTCCCTTGTCCCTTGTTCCTTGTTCCTATACAGAATAATCGACGCCGTCGGTGGTGCTTTCGTTGACGGGCGCGGTTGCGTCGATGTCGCGTTCAATGGTGTTCAAATCGGTTTGACGATTGCCCTGCCGTTGTTGACGCCCTTGTTGCCACGCCTGCCCGCCTTGACCGTCAAGCAAGCCGCCGCCTTCGCTTAAGCCCGCGTAAACGTCGACGTTTTCAACCTTGAGCCCGGCGTCGTTGAGTTCTTGGCGGATTTGCACGAGCGCGTTTTCGATAATCGTGCGGACTTGGGCGTTGTCGCTGTGGAAGCTTGCATTAACCGCGCCGTTCGCGCTGACGGACACGCGCAACGTCAATTCGCCGAGGTGTTCGGGGTTGAGCTTGATAACCATTTCGGTGCTCTCCGTCGTGCGAATCAGTCGCGCTTGACGAACGATCTGCGCGGGCACGTCGAAATCGTCTTGAGGCATTGGCGGCGGCGCGTCGGGTGCTTGAGCGGGTGTCGTCTGCTGAACTTGCGGCGCGTCGGTTGTCGGCGTCACGTTGGGTGCGAAAACTTCTCCGCCCGTCGTGACGGCTTGGGGCTGAGGCGCGTCGGTCGTTGTCGCTTGGAAAGTCTGTTGCCCTTGGAAATTCTGTTGCGCGTCGCGTTGTTGCTGATTGAATTGTTGCGGCGGTGCTTGCGGCGGGCTGACGGGTGCGGCGGTCGGGGCGTCTTCGATTTGCACGTTCACGCCGAGCATTTCCGAAAAGATTTGTTGCGCGGGCCGTTCGTCGACTCGTTGCGGCGCGATTATCGGTTGCGGTTGCGCTTGAATCGTCGCGGGCTCTGCAATGTCAACGGGTCGCGCTTGAGCTTGGACGGTCGGCTGAATCGTCGCGGGCTGTTCAACGTCAACGGGTCGCGCTTGAGCTTGGACGGTCGGCTGAATCGTCGCGGGCTGTTCA
>CAMZAX010000057.1 GCA_947304355.1 uncultured Selenomonadales bacterium | reverse complement strand
CTTGGATTTTATCAAAACCCTTTCGAGTTTCAATACATTTTTATATAACAGGAGGAATTAATCATGGAACTGGCACCGGTCGGCATACAAATGACTTACGCCAACGCCAACAACGCGGCGCAAGTTCAACAGAATATGAATCACGCGGCGGCTCTGCAACAGGACTTCCAAGCCGTGCGCGAAAAAAATGACGCTCAACTCAAACAAAAACAAGTTCGCAACAAGGAAGAGGCCGAGGGACGCGTCATCAAGGACGACCCCGAACGTCGCGAACGCACGGGCGGTTACTACTACAGAGGGCGTCGCCGTCAACAGGAGCCCGAACCGGAAGACGAAAATTATGCCGTCGATCCGAAGCGCGGATACTTCCTGGATATTTCCTTGTGACGCGTCATGACTGAATTAATGTTATTGCTCATAGCCGTCGGCGCGGGCATAGTCTTCGTAGCCTGGACAAACACCCGCAGACGCAAGCAGGACGTGCAAGACCGTCGCGACGTCGAGGAGTCAACCGGCAAGCTCAAGCAGGAACTGGAACGAACCGCCACAGAAATTATCGGGCGCATGGAAAATCACGTCACGCACCTTGAAAAAGTTTTGGACGAATCGGAACGCAACCGCACGCAACTTGAAGGACGCGTCACTGAAATGAAAAAGTTGCTCAAGCGCGGCGAAAGTCAAGCGGGCGAAATTCGCGACCTGCTTGCGCGACTGGACGACGCCGGCGAGGAAATGAATTCCATTCAACGCAAAATGGATGTCGTCGAGCGGAAACTCAACTTGGCAATGACGACGCCGATACCGATTCAGCAGCCCGTCTCAATCCCGCAAATGCCGCCGCAACAGTTGATGACGCCGATAATTTCGCAACCCGTCACGCCAATCGCTCCGATACCCGCGCCCGCGCCGAAAGTCACGCCTCCGCCCGTCACGACGAAAGTGACGACGCCGCCCGCCGAGCCGATAAATCCTTTGGGACCGATAATAATGACGCCGCTTGCACGCGCCGCGACGCCCGAACCTGCCGACGAATCGCCTAAGCCCGAACCCGTCAAGGACTTCGACAAGATTTTGGAAGAAACAATCGCCGAGCCGCTTGTCAAAGTCGACGAATCTGCGCGGCCGCAACCGCGAAGTTCAATCATCCTTTCGCCCGAAAACAAACAGCCGCTCAAAGTCGTCGAAGCTGATCCCGTGAAAATCGAGGCGACACGCAAACGCTTGACGGAGGCATCGGCGAAGATGGCATCCAACCCGCCCGAAGAAGTCTCGCCCGTGCAGGAACAGACGCGACGTCGAAAACGCGCCAAAAGCTCAAGGTCGGGACGCGACGTGCGCAAGGCGGCACTGGACGCGATTCGTGAAGCGGAAGTTCAAAGCGCAGTTGAAGTCAAGCCCGTCGAAGAGCCGCCAACAATCGTCCTGCCCGAAAAATTCACGGCTCCCGAAAAATTACCCGAACGCCGCGAATTGCGATTGGAAACAACCGACGCGTCGCTTATCAAGGAAATGTTGCTTTCGGGCATGTCAATCGAAGACATCGCGCGTGAAACGGGACTCGGACGCGGCGCAATCGAATTGGTGCAAGAATTGACGCGACGACAACTCAACCGACGATAATCAACTGCTCATCAATCGATGGGCATAATTTTTTTGCAGGAGGATTATTTTGACCAAGCCAAAAATTTCCGTGATTATCCCGCTGTACAACGCCGAACGTTTCATCCGCCAATGCCTGATAAGCGTACTTGCCTCCAAGTTCCAAGATTACGAAGTCATTGTCGTCGACGATTGCTCAACCGATAACAGCGTCGCCGAAGTCTTGAAACTCGCGCCGCACTTCGACGGACGCTTGAAAATTTTGCAGACGGAAACGAATTCGGGCAGCCCCGGTCTCCCGCGTAACTTCGGAATAAAAAATTCTTCGGGCGAATACGTCACCTTCGTTGACAACGACGATATGATTCTGCCGACCGCGCTCGGCAATTTCGTAACGTTCGCCGACATGTACGCAGCCGACGTCGTGTACTCCGAAAAATATTTCGTTCTCGACGAAGACAAGCCGCCGACTGCCGAAAATTTTAAAATCGCTTACGCCGCCACGCCCGAAGACACCTTCGACACGCCGACGCTTGAAAGCTCCGACTTGCGCGAGAGGATTCGCCGCGACACCGAACAAAAATTTTTTGTCCTGCCGTGGGGCAAGTGCTATCGCCGCGACTTCCTGCTTGACAACGGAATCGACTTCCCGCAAATGGCTTATGCCGAAGATTTGACGTTCTGCTTTAAATGCCTGTGCCTTGCGAAAAATTATCTGCACATCCCGCACACGACCAACGTGCGCCGCGACGTGAGCCGTTCGGTCTCGAAAGGGTTTGTTCGGACGACCGCCGAGGGTGTTCGCCGCTGGCTGAAAGTTTTTTGCACGAACATGCGCATTATCGATGAGTTCACGAGCAAGTTTGACTTTTTCAACCAGAATCCCGCTTGCCGTCAAGATGTTTTCAACCATTACGTCGACGTGCACTTTGACATCCTGAATGATTTGTTTATCGGTTGTGCGCCGCATGAGGTGACGGAAATTTTTTTCGACGAACTGCAAAACCCGGCACTTGATTCGGGCGGGAAAAATCTTATCGCCGCGAGTCTGTTCACGCAACGCGCCTTGAGGAGGTGAATCAGCTTGAGTGATCCGAAAATTTCAGTGATTATCCCGCTTTACAACGCCGAACGTTTCATCCGTCAATGCCTGATAAGCGTGCTTGCGTCCAAGTTCAATGATTACGAAGTTGTCGTCGTCGACGATTGTTCGACCGATAATTCCGTCGCCGAAGTTATGAAACTTGCGCCGCACTTCGACGGACGTTTGAAGATTTTTCACACGGAGACGAATTCGGGCGGTGCGGGCGTCCCAAGGAATATCGGCATTCGTCACGCGGCGGGCAAGTATGTCACTTTCATTGACAACGACGATTTTCTTTTGCCGAGCGCGTTGGGCGATTTCTTTGACGCCGCCGAAAAATTTCAAGCCGACGTTGTGCACACGGAAAAATTTTTGTCGTTCAAAGACACGGGCAACGGGCATTTCACGCGGGAAGATTTGACGCTCCAACGGTACGAGGCGGGCGCGCCTGTCGAAGTGACGACTCTTGAGTCCGACGACTTGCGCGAATGCATGAAAGATTACGTCGCCGAAAAATATTTTTGGTTGCCGTGGGGAAAATTTTATCGCCGCGACTTTCTGTTTGCCAACGCGATTGACTTCCCGCAAGTGAAATTCTCCGAGGATATGGTCTTTTGCTTCAAATGCCTGTGTTGCGCCAAAAATTATCTGCGCGTGCCCTTCGCGACCAATGTTCACCGTATAAATAAAAATTCCGTCTCAAAAAAAATTTTGTCTTCGCGCGAAGGCGTCAAACTTTGGCTGAGCGTCGTGACCGTCGTCGTGCAGGCGATTGACGAATTCACAGGGCAGCTTGAGTTTTTCAAGGCGAACCCCGACTCCCGCCGCGATGTGCTGAAATTTTTTATCGACAAGCATTTTGACATGATTAAAAATCTTTTCCAAGGCGTGCCGGCTCACGACGTGCAGAAAATTTTTTATGACGAGCTGCAAAATCCTGCGCTTGATTCGGGTGCGAAAAATCTTGTCGCCGCGTATCTTTACGCCGAGCGAGCTTTAACGAGGTGATTTTATGATGATGACAGGCGCGAGGGCGATTGTCGAGTGCTTGCGCGAACGCGGCGTCGATGTGGTCTTCGGTTATCCCGGCGGAATGATTTTGCCGCTGTACGACGCCCTTGTCGACGAAAAAGAAATTCGACAGATTCTGGTGACGCACGAACAGAACGCGGCGCACGCGGCTGACGGTTACGCGCGGGCAACGGGCAAAGTCGGCGTGTGCATTGCGACTTCCGGCCCCGGCGCGACGAATTTGGTCACGGGCATTGCGACGGCGTTCATGGACTCAATTCCGCTCGTGGCGATAACGGGGCAGGTCGACACCGCGCTTTTGGGACGCGACGCCTTCCAAGAAACCGACATACTCGATATTACAATGCCCGTCACCAAGCACAACTTCAAAGTCAAGGAGGCGCGCTTGCTCGTTTCGACGATTCGGCAGGCGTTTGACATTGCATTAAGCGGACGACGCGGTCCGGTACTCGTCGACGTGCCACGGGATATTTTCTTCGCGGAGGTCGATTGGCGTCCGCAGGAAATCAAAGAAAAAATTCCGGCTCAACCCGACGCCGACTTTATCATCTGCGCGGCGGAGGCGGCGGAAGAAATCGCCAAAGCCGAACGTCCTGCGGTAATCGTTGGCGGCGGCGCAATATCGGCGGGCGCGTCCAAGGAGATTATCGCGTTCATTGAAAAGTTCAACTTGCCCGTCGTCAACACGCTCATGGGCATCGGAGCCGTCCCGCGCTCTCACCCGCAAAATCTCGGCTTCGCGGGCATGCACGGCAAGAAGGCGGCCAATCACGCAATCGCGGCGGCGGATCTGGTTATCGCAATCGGCAGCCGCTTCGGCGACAGACAAACCGGCAACATCAGCAAATACACGCGTTCAAAAAAATTTATCCACATCGACATTGACCCCGCCGAAATCGACAAGAATATCGAAGGCAGTCTCGGACTCGCGGGCAACATGCAGGTTATCTTGAAACTGCTCATGCGTCACGAGGCAAGCAAGCCGCGCGCCGATTGGTGGCGGCAAATCGCCGAATGGCAAGAGGAATACGACTACGATTATCAAGTCAACCGCTTGACGGTGCCTTGGGCAATGAATCAAATCGCGAAGAAGACTGCGGGCAAAAATTTTGCTTACGCGACGGACGTCGGGCAACACCAGATGTGGGCGGCATTGCATTTGCACGTTGAGGAGCCGCGCACGTGGTTCACGTCGGGCGGTCTTGGCACTATGGGTTTCGGACTGCCCGCCGCCATGGGTGCTCAGCTTGCTTACGGCGACAAGCGGCGCGTCATTTGCGTCACGGGCGACGGCGGCATAAAAATGACGGGCAACGAATACTACACGATTGCCCGCCTCAAGTTGCCGATTATCTCGCTGATTGTCAACAACACCAGCCTCGGCATGATTCGCCAATTGCAAAAAGTTTTCTACAAGGAACGCTACATTGCGTGCGAATTCGATTATCAGCCCGATTACGTCATGTACGCGCAAAGTTTCGGCATAAAGGCGGAGGCTGTGTCCACGCAGGAAGATTTTGCCCACGCGTTGAACAAAGCACTGGACGACGCCGAAAATCCCCGCGTCATTGTGCTCAACGTCTGGCGCAGTTTCGTCGAGCCCATGACCAAGGGCGGCGCGAACATCAACGAGTTTGTCGAGTTTAAGTAAGGAGTTTTACCGTATGAAAAAATTTTTAACGACGTTCCTGCTGATTGTCGCGTTGACGGTTTCGACGGCGCGCGCTGCCGAATTCGAGATGGTCGAGTATTCCGCGCAAGTCAAGTTGCAATGGTTGGCGGCGGCGGGCATTCCCGAAGCGCAAAAATTTCTTGATCTGATAGATCGTCCCGTGTTTTTCAACGCGGACAATCTCAACGACTTCGGGCGCATTCAACTTGCCAACAGCCTGTATCAGGAGCTGAACTATGCCGCCGCGATTGAATTCGTCCGCCAAAACGATTATCGCAATGTGTTCGATTTGGCGTGCAGTATTTCGCCGCGCGCGATGATTTTGGGCGACGAGGGGCGCAAAGTCGTTGTCGGCGAGCTGCAAACGGTCTGTCTGTTGGGCGATTGGTGTGTCGACGAATTCGGCAAGAAGGCCAGGAAAAATGTCACCTACGACGCGTTTTGGTTGCAGGACAAAGCCGGCATGACCGCGAGCGCGGACAAGCTCAAGGGCGAACTTTGCATTATCGAGCAGGGCGTCCTTATTTACTTGACCGACGAAATTCGCGCGCAGATGTTTGAAAACATTCGCGACGTACTCAAGAAGCACGGCGGCTGCATGATAACCAGCGACTTCAACCAGAAGCAATACTTCACGGACGCGGCGGCCGCTCTCTTCGGCGAATCGCAAGCCCCGACGATTTACGCCGAGACCAAAGCCATGTACGAAAAAGTTTACGAGGATAAAATTTCCGACGAATCGTTGCAGGACGAGCAAGAGGCGATTGACTTCCTAAAGACGCACGGGCTTGTTGCGCGCAAGGTGCCGCTTTTCAAGACGCCGCCCAAGCTCAACATTTACTCCAAGCTCACACCCGCGCAGATTCAACGCGTCAACGAACTCGCCGCGAAAAGTTATCTGTGGATTATCACCGCGCTTTAATCGCAACTTCAGCCGCGACTTAGGTCGGGGCTTTTTTGTTGCCGTCGATAAACGGGATTATCAGCTATGATTAGCAAGTTATATCGGGGGGGGGGGGTGTCGCTTATTTGTGTAATAGTGTATAATTCCGTCGCGGGCAATCCTACAGTCCATTACTCGCGGAAAAAAAACATCTTCTTTCCGGGCTGTTCCTGCGTAAGCAAATTGGTTTGTCTCCGAAGCATATCGGGGGCATTTTTTTATGTAAAAAATTTAACCTCCCCCCGAAGCGGAGAGAGGCTTTTTGTTGCAGATAATCAATCACAGCGGAAGGGTTTTAACCCAGTCGGTCAACGTCGCTTTGTCGACGCGCCCGCGAAACACTCTGCCCGAAATCCACTTGACGGACGCCGCGCAGGATGGCTTGAGTTGTGCAAGCGTCTGCCCGAAATCCGAGCCGCCCGAAGTCGCGAAAAGCACAATCGTTTTGCCGCCGAAGTCGTAACTTTCCAGGAACGCGTTGACAATATGCGGCGCGACGTACCACCAAATCGGGAAGCCCAGGAAAATCGTGTCGTAATTGGCGATAGGCGCGGCTTTGTCGGCGAGCGCGGGGCGCGAAGTTTTATCCGCCATCTCGACGGAACTGCGCGACGTTGAATCGTTCCAGTTCAAATCTTTGCCGGCGTAGGGCGTGGCGGGCTTGATTTCGTATGTGTCCGCGTTGAGGACTTCCGCCAACGTGTTTGCAAGCCTGCGCGTGACGCCGCCTGCCGAAAAGTATGTAACCAAAGTTTTGCTCATTGTAATCCTCCCAGTGTTCTGCCTGCCGCGAAGTCGAATTTAATACCGGTATCGCGGGGCGGTGTGCTTGATTCGTAACGGACGGCATCGTCGGAAAGACGTGCGTCGCGTGCATCCTTTTTGTCGGTGTCTTTGTCCAAAGTCGGTCGCCGCAAAACGTTCAGGATGTCGTCGATTCTCGCGCCGTCTTCAAACATTGTAATCGCCTCCTTGGTTAGGAACTAGGGGTTGTTGGTAAACTCAAGTAAAAGAAAAACATAAGCAGTTCTC
>CAMZAX010000056.1 GCA_947304355.1 uncultured Selenomonadales bacterium | reverse complement strand
TAAGATTTCTCATATTCACACTTTGCTTAATCGTTTATGAACACCTGTTCTTAGAAGACTGAAAGAAACTGACGTTCGCGGAATGTTGGAATGGATGCACGACGAAGCCGTCGCCCGCAACTTCCGTTTCGATTTTCTTTCCATGACCGAAGACAGAGCTTTGAATTTCATCCGCAACAGTTTCACCGACGAGAACAGGCATTTCGCCATAGTCGACGCGGACGACAATTATATTGGCACGATAAGCCTGAAGAATATCTCGCCGACCGACCGCAACGCAGAGTTTGCTATCGTCTTGTCGAAAAAACACTGGGGTGGGGGGTATTCACGGCGCGCCGTTGAAGAGCTGTTAGATTACGCATTCAATACTTTGCATTTGCACAGGGTTTATTTGAATGTCCTGACCGAAAATATTCGGGCGAACAAATTCTATCAAAAATGCGGTTTCGTCTTCGAGGGGTGCTTTAAAGATCATCTCCGCGGCACGGCGGGCGGATTACAAAGATTTGAATTGGTATGCGGCGATTAATGAGCATGAATCGTATTGAGCATGTTTGCAGAAAAATTTTCCCCGGCAAAATGTCCGGGGTTTTTTTGTTTGCCAAAAATCGTGCGGTGATATACAATCGGCAAAAATTTCTGCGGAGGCGACGGCATGAAGAGAATTTTTTTGACGGACATAAGCGGCACGGAAGTCACGATAAGCGGCGGCGACGCGCATCATCTTGCATACTCGTTGCGAGCAAAACGCGGCGACAAAATTAAGGCTGTCGACGCGGCGGGCAAATGCGCTGTCATTGAGCTGGTTGACTTCGACAAAAACACGATTACGGCGCGACGTGTCGGCAACCTTCAACTTGTCGTCACCGAGCGGCGAATCGTCCTTGCCGACTGCCTGCCCAAGCAAAACCGTTTCGAGTCGATAATTGAAAAGGCAACCGAATTGGGCGTCGACAAAATAGAGCCGCTCATTTCCGAAAGGACGGTCGTCCGCATTGACAACGCACACGCCGCAGCGAAGTTGAAACGTTGGCAACGAATCGCCAAGGAGTCCGCCGAACAATGCGCGCGCGACACCATACCCGAAATCGGCAATCTGCGCGGGCTTGACGATTGGCTGAAAGAAATTTCGCCGCTTGCCAAGGACACGTTGCTTTTGTTTTGCCTGGAGACCGAACACGTCACGACCGTCCGAGAGGTGCTAAACGATTACATATCGGCGGGCGGCAAGAAAATTATCGTGCTTATCGGACCGGAAGGCGGCTTCAGCGAGCGCGAAGTAACCATGATAAAATCAGCGGGCGGCAGGAGCGTCACGTTGGGCGAGCGCGTCCTAAAGACTGACACCGCCGCAATCAGCGTATTGGCGATGATTAATTATGAATCCATGTAAAGTTTTCTTCTTAACGTTGGGTTGCAAAGTCAATCAATACGAATCGGAGGCAATGCAACGGCTGTTCGAGGCGGCGGGCTTTGAAGTCGCGGCGGACGTGTCAACGGCGTCTGTCGTCGTTGTCAACACGTGCACCGTCACGGCGGTTTCTTCGCAGAAGTCGCGGCAAATGATTCGTCGGGCGGCGGGCGTCAATCCCGATGCCGTGTTGGTCGTCGTCGGCTGTTACGCGCAGAGCGAGCCCGCTGAAATCGCCAAGATTGACGGCGTTGACGTTATTATCGGCACGAAGGACAGGACGCGAATCGTTGAATTAATTCGGAATGCGCAATGCGTAATGCGCAATGAAAAACCGCTGTCCGTCGTCGGCGACGCGGAAGACATTCGCGAGTTCGAGGAATTGCCGCACGCTCCGCAACGCACGCGAGCTTTCCTGAAAATCGAGGACGGTTGCAACAATTTCTGCGCCTATTGCATAATCCCGTACGTTCGCGGGCGCGTCCGCAGTCGCAGTCTGAAAAGCATTCGCGCCGAGTGTCTTGCGTTGGCGGCGGCGGGTTACAAGGAAATCGTTTTGACGGGCATTCACATCGGCGCATACGGCCGCGATTTTAGGAGACAGGGGTCAGGGGACAGGGGACAGGGAATTTCGTTGGTCGACGCGATTAAAACTGTCCTTGACGCCGCAAATCCCGTTCGGCTTCGGTTGGGGTCGCTTGAATCCGCCGAGATGACCGACGAGCTGATTGACTTGCTCAAAAACGACGCACGGCTTTGCAACCATGTGCATTTGCCGTTGCAATCGGGCAGCGACGAAATTTTGAAGGCAATGCGCCGCCCTTACACAACGAAAAATTTTTCGGAGCTGACTGCGCGGCTAACGGCGGAAGTCCCGAACATTTCAATCGGCACGGATTTGATTGTCGGCTTTCCCGGCGAGACGGACGAACACTTTGCCGAGACGCTGAAATTTATTCAAGGGCAACCGTTCAGCAAAATTCACGTCTTCCCGTATTCGGCGCGCGCAGGAACGGTGGCGGCGTCGCTCCCGAATCAAATCCCGCCGCAAATAAAAAAAGCCCGCGCAAGTTCGGCGTTGGAAGTTTCGCGGGCGAAGACGCAAAATTTTTCCGAACGGCTAATCGGCAAGACGGTCGAGATAATCGCAGAGACTTCGACTGACGGCGTTGTCGACGGGCTTACGAAAAATTACGTCCGCGTTTACACGCCCGACGACGGAATTCGGCTTGGCGCGATCGTCAAAGTCAAAGTCGAACGGCTCTGCAAGGACGGCGTCTTCGGCAAAAAATTTTAAGCCCCGGCATTGACCGAGGCTTTTTTTACAACACGCGTTAATAAGCAACACGGGTTTGCTCGTCTCAATAAGCAACGGCATCTTCAATGCGTGGCGACGGTTTTAATAGTTCCGAGCTTCTGAATGTCGCTGTCTTTCCTGTCACCGTGAATCGCAACCTTCGACAGAGCGGCCTCCAATTCGGCGAGTTCGTTTTTGTCAAGCACAACGTCAGCCGCGCCGAAATTTTCTTTAAGGCGTTCGTCGCGACGCATGCCGGGAATCGGGACGACGAAATCATTTTTGCACATCATCCACGCAAGCGAAATCTGCGCGGGCGTCGCGCCCTTGTCGGCGGCGAATTTTTTCAGCAAGTCAAGCAAGGCTTGATTGGCGTCCATGTTCTTCGGGTCAAAGCGCGTGATAACACGTCGCAAGTCGTCGCCCTCGAATTTCGTTTGACTTGTGTACTTGCCGCTTAAAAAGCCGCCCGCCATCGGCGAAAACGCAACGAACCCGATACCCAAAGTCTTGCACAGCGGCAGAACTTCAGCTTCGACTTTGCGCTCCATGATTGAATATTCGCTTTGGACGGCAGTCAGCGGCGTAACGGCGTGCGCGCGCTTAATCTGTTCGGGCGTCGCCTCCGATACGCCCCACGCCAGGATTTTGCCTTCGCGGATAAGTTCGCCCATCCATTCGGCAACCTCCGCCACGTCGCGATTGGGCGGCACGCGGTGTTCGTAATACAAATCGATATGGTCGGTCTGCAAACGCTTAAGCGAACCTTCAACAGCACTGCGCAAGCCGCGCCGTGAAGTTTTGCCTTCGGGAATCTCTTGCCCCGGCAAAAAGACTTCAGGCATGAACTTCGTCGCCAAAACAATTTTGTCGCGAATCGGCTTGAGAGCTTTGCCGACGAGAATTTCGTTTTCGTAAGCCGCGTAAACTTCCGCCGTGTCGAAGAACGTGCAACCGTAATCCTCGTAAGCCGAACGCATGAGCCGAATCGATTCGCTTTCGGGCGGGCACGCGCCGTAGCCGTGACTGAAACCCATGCAACCCATGCCAATAGCCGAGACCGTCAAGTCGCGCAATTTCCGTGTCTTCATGTGAAACACCTCCGCGCAAATTGTAACACGTTGAAGCGGCTCAAAGTCAATAAGATTTTCGTTGCCAACGATTTTTTTTGTGATACAATCGCTTTAGGAGTTGAGACCATGAAAAATTTGATAATAATTGGTTGCGGCGGCTTTGCCCGCGAAATTTTTTGGCACGCGCAAAAATCTGCAGGCTGCGGCGTCGATTGGCGGGTTAAAGGTTTTCTCGACGGCGACGTTAAGCTTGCGGCGGTTGAATACGAATTGTTACCCGCGCCCGTCCTCGGCGACGTTGACGGCTACAAAATCTGCGCGGACGACGTGTTTGCCTGCGCAGTCGGCACGCCCAACGCTCGAAAGATTTTGTCCGAAAAAATTTTGTTACGCGGCGGCGAATTCGTGAACGTCATAAGCACGCTCGCTTACGTCATGCCCACAGTCAAACTCGGTCGCGGCGTGATAATCGCTCCGCACGTTTGCATAGGCGACGGGGCTCGGCTCGACGACTTCGTTGCCGTCAACGCGCTTGCGGTTATCGGTCACGACGCGTACGTCGGCAAATATTCCTGCATCATGCCGCAAGCCAACATTGCCGGCAAGGCTCAAGTCGGCGCGGAAATTTTAATCGGCAGCGGCGCGCTCGTCCTGCCCAAAGCAAAAGTCGGCGACGGCGCAACGGTCGGCGCGGGCTCCGTCGTGCTCAAAAAAGTCCGCGCAGGCGCAACCGTCTTCGGCAACCCCGCAATCGAAATTTAGGAGGAAAATTATGGCGGCAGAAAAATTTATCGCGAAACTCACTGAACTTATGGACACGGAAGCCGCACTTGACTTGTCGACGAAACTGGCGGACGTTGACGATTGGGACTCGTTAAGCATGGTGTCGTTCTTTTCGTTCTGCAACACGACGCTGACGCAAAAAGTTTCGCCCGAACAAATCAAAGCCGCGCAGACTGTCGGCGACTTATTCAAGCTGGCGGGAGGCGACGCGCAATGACGAACGCGATTTTGCTTGACGGCAAGGACAACATTGCCACGTGCACCACAGCCGCCGTCAAGGGCGACACGATTAAAATTCTCGGCGGCGGCGAAATCGTTTGCGTTGAAGACATCCCGATTTGGCATAAGGTTGCGCTCCGTCCGATTGGCAAGGGCGACAAGGTTTTCAAGTACGGCGAAGTCATCGGCGAGGCGGCAACGGACATTGCGGCGGGCGGTTGGGTTTCGCACGAAAATATTTTCAGCGTCCCGCGCGATTATCAATGCGAAATGATTTGAGGCGATAACATGAACTTTTACGGATATAAACGTCGTGACGGCCGCGCAGGCATTCGCAACCACGTGCTGATTTTGCCGACGTGCGCTTGCGGCAGCGAGACGACGCGTATCGTCGCAAGTCAAGTGCGCGGCGCAGTCAACATCATTTTCAACACGGGCTGTTCGGACGTCGCCGCCAATACCGCGCTGTCGCAAAAAATCTTGACGGGCTTCGCGTGCAATCCCAACGTCTACGGCGTCGTCATTATCGGCTTGGGTTGCGAGACCGTTCCTCATGCGAAATTGCGCGGCAAGATTCAAGCAATGACCGGCAAGCCCGTCGTGTCGTTCGGCATTCAGGAGGAGGGCGGCACCCTCAAGACGATTGAACGCGCTGTGCGTGCGGCGCGCGACTTGGCGGCGGAGGCGGCTCTTCAACAAAAAGAACTTTGCGACATATCGGAACTGTTGCTTGGCATCGAGTGTGGCGGGTCGGACGCGACAAGCGGCATCGCGTCAAATCCTGCAGTCGGCGAACTGAGCGACAAACTCGTTGATTTGGGCGCGTCGACGTTGATGAGCGAATCGATTGAGTGGATTGGCGGCGAACACGTCCTTGCACGGCGCGCGGCGACTCCCGAACTTCACAACCGCATAATCCAAATCTGCGCGGACTACGAGGCGCACTTGAAGGCGGCGGGGCAAGACTGTCGCGCGGGACAACCCACGCCCGGCAACAAGGACGGCGGGCTTTCGACTATCGACGAGAAAAGCCTCGGCTGTATTCGCAAGGGCGGCACGCGTCCTATCGTCGAGGTTTTGAATCAAGCCGAACGTCCGACGAAACGCGGCGCGATTGTCATGGACACGGCGGGCTACGACATTTCGTCCGTCACGAGCATGGTCGCGGCGGGTTGCAACGCGATAATCTTCACGACGGGACGCGGCACGCCCACGGGTAACGCGATTGTCCCCGTGCTGAAAGTCACTGCCAATGCCAAAACTTATTCATGGATGGAAGACAATATCGACGTTGACTTGAGCGGCATAATCGCGGGCAGCTTGACGATTGGCGACGCGGGCGACTTGTTACTGAAAAAAATTCACGACGTTTGCAACGGGCGGCTTACCAAAGCTGAGGCTTACGGCTTTTCGGACGTCGCGGTTGACCACGTTTGCAGATTCGTTTAGGAGAAAATTTTCATGAGCGTGACATTTGACTTCAAGGGCAAAAATTTCGTGGTAGTCGGCGCGTCGTCGGGCATAGGCAAGCAAGTGACGCTTGAACTGTCGCAGAGCGGCGCGAACGTTTTGGCTGTCGGCAGGAACTTGGAGCGGCTCAACGAGTTGCGCAAAAGTTCGCCCGTCAGTCTGATTAAACGCCCGCCGAGGATTTTCACCGAACAGCTTGACGTTATCACGGCGACAGCGGACGATTGGTCGTCGGCTTTGGAAAATTTCACGAGCGCGGTCGGCAGGATAAACGGCGGCGTGTACACGGCTGGCATTTGGGGCTTGACGCCGCTGAATTCCTTCGACGAAACGCTTGCCCGAAAAATTTTCGACACGAGCTTTTGGGGTTCGGTCAAGTTCGTGCAGACAGCGACGCGCAAAAAATTTTCGGACGGCGGCGCGGCGTTCGTGCTGATGAGTTCAATCGCGAGCGAGTTCAGCGGCAAATCGTTGTTCGCGTATTCGGCGGCAAAGGCGGCGGTTCAATCGGCAGTCAAATCGTTCGCGGCGGAAATCATTCGCAACAAGCATCGGATAAATTCGGTTGCGCCCGCGCTTGTCAAGACGGAAATGATGCAAAACGACATGTACGCGGCGACGGCGAGCGAAGAAATCATTTCGCGACACCTGCTGGGCTTGGGCACGGCGCGCGACGTTGCGGGCGTGATTCTGTTTCTGCTGAGCGACAGAGCTTCGTGGATAACGGGGCAAAATTTCTTTGTCGACGGCGGTTATATCGTCGGCTCGTATACTTGAAAATTTTTTCGCGTGAAGGGAAAACGCCGGGCTTATCGAAAACGTTGCAGGGGGTGTTGCATGTGGCGACGGAGATTGAACGAAAATTTTTGGTCGACAAGCGCAAATTGCACGAGCTGACATTTTTCGACGAGGCGCAAATCGCGCAAGGGTACTTATCGTTCAGCCCGACGGTGCGCGTGCGCCTTAAGAACGGTCGCGGCTTCCTTACGATAAAATCTTCGACGGTCGGCATAACGCGGCAAGAATTTGAATACGAAATCCCCGCTGAAGACGCCGAACAGCTGTTGAAACTTTGCGGGCGACACGTCCTGAGAAAATATCGGCGCAAGCTTGAACACGGCGGACACGTTTGGGAAGTCGATTTCTTTGCCGGGCGACACGCGGGCTTGGTTTTGGCTGAAGTCGAGCTGAATTCGCCCGACGAGCCGGTTGACTTGCCCGATTGGATTTCGCGGGAAGTTTCGAGCGACGCGCGCTACTTCAACTCCAACTTGGTAAGAAGCAACCGTACCTTCGGCAAAAGAAAGTAGGGGTTGTTGGTAAACTCAAGTAAAAGAAAAACATAAGCAGTTCTC
>CAMZAX010000055.1 GCA_947304355.1 uncultured Selenomonadales bacterium | reverse complement strand
TTCTTTTTACTCGCTGCTTCTGTTATTCACTTTTAATTTACCAACAGCCCCTAGTCCCTAATCCCTAACAAGAGGTGTAACATTTGGTATCAGAGTGGGAATTATTTTTAAGATTAACGTTGTCGTGCGTATTGGGCGGCATCATCGGCTACGAGCGGCAAAGTCGACGCAAATCGGCGGGCTTGCGCACGAACGTCCTTGTCTGCCTCGGTTCGTGCCTGATTATGGTTTTGAGCGAGGCTCTGTACTTCAACGTCGAAGGGCGCACGAACGCCGACCCCGCACGTTTGGCGGCGCAAGTTGTCAGCGGCATAGGCTTTCTCGGCGCGGGCGCAATCATGAAGGAAGGCTTAACCGTCACGGGCTTGACGACGGCGGCAAGTCTCTGGGTTGTATCGGGCGTCGGCTTGGCTGTAGGCGCGGGCTACTATTCGGGCGCATTGTTCACGACCGCGCTGATTTTCGCGACGCTGGGCACCTTTTCACGTATCGACGAATGGGTCATGCACGAAAAGAATTTGCTGATAACAATCCACACGAAGGACAAGCCGGGGCAACTCATGCACATAAGCTCTTGCATTGACGACCTGCAGTTGAAGATTCGCGACGTGAAAGTCAAAGCCCGCGACGATTCCGCCGACACGCTGATTATCGAGATGGAAGTTTACAACCACCGCGCGCTGAAGAATGTCATTGTCTTGGACGCGGTTAAGCGGATTGACGGCGTGATAAGCGTTGACGTGAATTAATTTCAAGGAGGTAACTAAATGAACTACGACATTATCGATACGATTGTACGGACGGCGATTGACGCAATGCGCAATGCTTACGTCGAACACGGCTCCATTGCGTCGGGCGCGTGTCTTTTGGCAAGTGACGGCACACTTTTCAGCGGTTGCGCGATTGACAGCGTCGTCCCCGAATACAAATTGCCCGCCGAGGTCGTCGTTATGGCGAAGGCGATTTCCGAAGGTAAGCGCGAATTCGACGCCATTTCAATCGTCGCGGACATCGACGGCACTTACATGCCCAACGAGCTGACTCAAAAGTTTCTGCTTGAATTCAACGTGCAAGAAATTATTTTGGCGGACATGAAGGGTAACACCAAGGTCATGAAGCTTGAGGAGCTGACTCCTTTCAAAGCCCGCCGCCGCTGAAATGCAATTAGGAGTTAGCAGTTAGCAGTTAGCAGTTAGGAGTTAAAATCGTTTCTCCAACTCCTAACTCCTAATTCCTAACTCCTAACTGAAAAAACTCCTCCGCGCCTTTCGGTGTGAAGGAGTTTTTCGTTTGTCATCTGTCGTGCGAGAAATACATCTTGCGCGGCACGATCATGCCCAATTCGTCTTCGGCGATTTGCTTGATTCGTTGCGGCGACTTGAGCTGTGCGATTTCGACGCGGAGCCGTTCGTTTTCCAGTTCGAGCTGTTGCGCCTGATTTTGCGTTTCGACGAGCGCGTAACCCCGGCTTGCGCAAATCCCGCTGCGTATGACGACTGCCATTGCGAATATCGCGAAGACGACGAACGCGACGCGGCACCGAGAGCGCAACAGGTGATTGAGGCGCGGACGTCCGTGAATCAGCGTCAACGACGTTTCGTTCGCGGCTGCCGGCGCGCTTTGAGCATTTCTATCGTATGATTGTTTTTTGCGTTTGGTTGCCATGGAACTCCCCCTTAATTAAACAGATTTATCAAAGCGTTCGCCGATTCGTTCGACGACGCGCAGTTTGGCTGATTTGGCACGACTGTTGCGTTCTATTTCAATCGGCGTCGGAAATTGCGCCTTGCCGAGGATTTTTATTTGAGCTTTGTGATTACAGACGCATACGGGGAAATTTTTCGGGCAAATGCAACCTTGCGCGAGCGTCTTGAAAGTTTCCTTGACGATACGATCTTCGAGGGAGTGGAAGGTAATGACTGCGAGCCGCCCGCCGCTTTTGAGCCTGTTGACGACTTTTTTGAGCGCATCAGCTAAAATTTCGAGTTCGCCGTTGACTTCGATTCGCACGGCTTGAAAAACTCTTTTGGCGGGGTGACCGCCGTTTTTTGTGCGCGGGACGGTCTGTTCAATCAGTCGGGCGAGTTGCCCGGTGGTTTCAATCGGTGAAATTTTTCGGGCGCGACATACGGCAGCGGCGACGCGCTTGGAGAAACGTTCTTCGCCGTATTCGCGAAAAATTTTCGTCAAGCGGTCTTCGGCGTAAGAGTTAATCACTTCGCGAGCCGTCAACGGTCGTCGTCTGTCCATGCGCATATCGAGCGGCGCGTCGTGCATGTAAGAGAAGCCGCGTTCCGTCGTGTCAATCTGGTGCGAAGAAACGCCGAGGTCGAAAAGTGCGCCGTCGAGTTCGTCAACGCCGAGGTCGCCCAAAATTTTGTCGAGTTCGCTGAAGTTGGCGCGGACGATTTTCACTTTGCACGTCAAGTCCGATAAATTTTCGGTCGCGGCTTGAATGGCGTCGTTGTCTTGGTCGAGCCCGATAAGCAAGCCGTCACTGTCGAGCCGTTCGGCAATCGCCTTTGCGTGGCCGCCGCCACCCAACGTGCAATCGAGATAAATTCCGTGCGCGTTCGGTTCGAGTGCGTTTAAGACTTCGTTGAGCATAACGCTCCTGTGTTCAAAGTCCAACGTCGCCCGCCCCCC
The DNA here is from genome assembly GCA_947304355.1 of uncultured Selenomonadales bacterium. Lineage (GTDB taxonomy): Bacteria > Bacillota > Negativicutes > Selenomonadales > Selenomonadaceae > Quinella. The sequence continues at coordinate 5,828 of CAMZAX010000055.1, read as the reverse complement.
AAATTGTTTTCAGGTTTATTTCGCGCTGCGGTAAAAATTTCCTTTAACCTTGGCAAAAAAATATTTCAGCGTAAATTCATTGACGCCGAAATCGCAAGTGATATAATTGCCCGCAACTTGAAGGAGGAATTTTTCATGAAGATAACTAAAGACATGAACATAACCGAAGTCGTTCGGCAATACCCCGACACCATGATGGTTTTCATGTACGCGGGCATGGGTTGTTTCGGCTGTCACGCGGCGCAGTTCGAGAGCATCGAGGAAGGTGCGCTTGGGCACGGCATTGACCCGGACAAATTGGTCGAGGCGTTGAACGAGATCGTTGCGGCATCCGACGAGGCTGACGTTGAGCTTGCGGGCGTCGCTGCGAAATGATTTATTCAACCCAAGACACTTTGTCGAAGTTCAGCTTGTCGAGTTCACGGGCGCGCGGCTCCTTCGCGGCGTAGCCCAGTGACAGTATCGCTTGACACGCAAAGTTTTCGGGGAAGTTCAACAGCCCGCGCAGATATTCTTCGGCGGGCGAGTCGTTTTCGGCTTCGCGGTTGCGCACTTGTATCCAGCAGTTGCCGATTCCCAACGAAGTCGCCGCAAGTTCCATGCTCATCATCGCGACGCACGAATCTTCGACGAATGTATCGGATTTGTCACGGTCGGCAACGACGACAATCGCCGCCGCCGCGCCTTCCAACATTTTGGCGACACCTTTGCGGCAATGCGACATCTGTTCAAGCAACGCGCGATTCTTCACGACGATAAATTCGCAAGGATATTTTGAGTGACCGCTCGGCGCAAGCAACGCCGCGCTGACGATTTGCTTAAGCCGGTCGTCCGAAATTTTTTCCTCGGTGTAACGGCGCACGCTGCGGCGCGAACGCATGACTTCCAACATGTCCATGTAATCACGTCCTTAAAGTTCATATGAAGAAGCCGGAGACTTCAGCAAGCCCCCGGCTTTTTCGTTGCGTTCGGAATCGGTTATTTGGTTTTGTTGACGGTAACCATGTCTTTGACTTCTTTTGCCTTGAGGACTTTGTTCGGAATGACGAAACGTTTTTTGGCGGCGGGGTCGGCGGGGTAAGTCGTGTAGGCGCGAACCTCGCTGTAGAAAGCTATCGTCTCAAGCAGGTTGCTGACTTGATCCGGCCACTGTTGATTCGGGTCGTCGAGCGCGGCGCGGGCAAGTTCCTGCAGGACGCCGGAGAAATTGTATTGCATTTGAACGGTATGCCAATCGCGCTTGTCAATCGTCCACATGTACCAGATGTCGGCTTTGCGGAACGCGGTGTCAAGGTAACCCATGAAAGTATCCTGCAACGCGCCGTCGTTGGCGGTGCCGTTGTCGGCGGGGTGTTCCTCAGCCTTTGCCTTGAGCGAATCGGCAATACGGTCGCCGTCCAGGTGGACAAGCATTGTGCGGCGATAATCGTTTTCCTGCAGGATGTCGACGCGCTTGGTGTCGGCGATAATCTCTTCAATCTCGTCGGCATTCGGCGTGGCGATTAAATCGGTGATGGCGGCGGCAAGCGTCGGTGCGGTGAATTTTTTCCACTGCTTGTCAGTCTGGAAATAAATCGTCATGTTCTTGCCGTCTTGCGTCATGTAGTAGGGGATAATCGTTTCGGTCTCGGAGCCGTCGTCGGCGTAAGACCAAATGGCGAATTCGCCCGTCGACTTGAAAGCGTTGCCCTCAACCGTGCCCAAAATTTCCAGTTCGCTCATGACGAACGGCGACGCGAAGTAAATATCCTGGCGGAAGATTCTTTCAAGCGCGTCGGAATCGGAAACCAACGCCTCGCGGAAAGCCTGCATACCTTCCGAATTGGGGTCGTCCGCCGCGAACGTTTTCGCAGGGAACAGCAACGCGCACAACAGCAACACTGCCGCGCATAAGCCAAAAAGTTTTTTCATGTGAAAGCCTCCTTTATTTAAGGGACAAGGGGTAAGGGACAAGGGACAAGTCCAATTCTTGTCCCTTCTCCCTTGTCCCTTCTCCCTTTACAGTCAGCGCATCCGCTTGCCGACGTCCTCGAAGAACGAATTGCTGATTCTGCCGAACATGCCGCCTTGCGCCTGAAAGTCTTCGCGGTCGCGAACGTCTCGGCGCGTGAAGATAACGGCACCGCTGCGCGAATCGTAAAGTTGCAACGTCGCTTGAATGGAAGTCACGTCCACGCGGCGCGGCGGATAAGTCACGGGCACTTGAACGTAATAACTTTCCTCGCGGCGGTTGCCCCACGCGTCGTAGTAAGTGCGCCGTTCCTCTTTCTGCTCCCAGACGGTGCGCGCCGGCTCGACGTAAGACGTGTTCGCCATGTTATCGATTTGGCAAAGAACCCACGCGTCCGCGATTCTATAGGCGTTGTCGATTATGACGTGGCGCGCCTGCTCGAAGGGAATGCCGTTGAGATTCATGCCAAGTTGATAGCTCAGCATTTGTCGCGCCTGCGCCTCGTTTATGACGTTGCAACGCAACTGCCTGCCGGCGTCACTCAGGAACTTGTCCTGCATACTGCGCAACTCGGCGAGGTCGTAAGAGATGCCCGGCACGAACGTCGGGTCAAGGATGATAACCGTTCGGATACTGCGGAAACTGTAATTCCTGTCGTACCAATCGGTTTTTTCGGCGAACGCGCTCGTCGACACGGCAAGCACTGTCAACAACATCATCACGCCGAAAATTTTTCTGATAAGCACAAAATCACCTCCAATGTTAGGGACTAGGGACTAAGGACTAGGAACTATTTGACTTTCCCGATGCTTTGCGCCAAAAGAATTGTCTTGTCGGCGGAAAGTCGGGCTGCTTTGGCGAATTCAACGCGATTGATTGAGCCGCGCACGCAGTTGCCCAAGCCTTCGGTCTGCGCGGCGAGTGCGACGCTTTGAACCATTGCACCGACAGTCACGTTTGCTGATGTCAGTTGCGATTCACGCGGCGGCGGGGTGTGGCGTGCGTTCTTCCAGGCATCGGGGTTTTCGACGTAAACCAGATTGACAGCCGCCTTGCCGACGAAGGCTTGACCCGTCGTCGTCAAATCGCGGTAGTCGCCCTCGGCAATCAGCTTGAGCTTGTGATTTTCGGCGTCGTAAAGGTAAATGCCTTCGCGCGTGACGGCGTAGACTTCGACGGAATAAACGCCCATCGCTGCGGGATTGACGCGCTTTTGAGTGTCGGCACGATTAATGCCGTCAGCCGCCCAAAGGATTTTCGACAACTGCGCGGGCTTTAAATCCTTGTCGACGAAGTTGCGGCTCGACTTGCGTTGGCGCAGGGCTTGCGTGACGGTCAGCTCGTTACTGCGCGCCGATACCGTCGGCAAAGTTATTTCGTCCTGCGCGGCAAAGGTTGTCGTCGGCAAAAGGAGCGTCGCTGCCAAAAACGTTGCGCTCAAAAATTTTTTCATGTCAAGCCCTCCCAAGCTGATAGTAGCCGCCCGCCTCCAGGAATTTGCAATATTCGTCGACAGCGATAACAAAATTCGTGAAACCGCCCTTATAGCCCGCCGCCGTGAGTTTCTTCATGTCCGCTTCGGTGTAGCTCTGATACCTGCCGCGCAGTTCGTCGGGGAAGTCGCAATAGGTAATCTTCATGCGCGAATGCATGGACTCAATCATTGCTTTGCCGGCGTCGTTGAAGGTGTGCGCGTGACCCGTGCCGCAGTTGTAAACGCCGTTGGCAAGCGAATTTTCAAGGCACCAGAGATTGATTTTCGCCACGTCCTTGACGTAAATGAAGTCGCGCTTCTGTTCGCCGTCGCCGTAGCCGTCGGTGCCCTTGAACAGTCGCGGACCGCCGCCGAGTTTCATGCGCTTATAAATCTGGTAGAAAATCGACGCCATCTTGCCCTTGTGATTTTCCTGCTGACCGTAGACGTTGAAGTAGCGCAATCCGATGATTTTGCTTTTAACCTTTTCGGCGAATTGGCGAACGTAGTGGTCGAACATCAGCTTGGAAAAGGCGTAGGGGTTCAGCGGGTTTTCGCAGGCCTCTTCCTCGCGAAAGCCGCGCTTGCCGTCGCCGTAGACCGAAGCACTCGACGCGTAAATCAGCGGCAGTTGCTTTTTAATGCAGAACTTCAACAGCTCTTTGGAGTATTCGTAATTGGTTTTCATCATGAAGTTTACATCGTACTGCATGGTATCGGAGCACGCGCCCTGGTGGAAGACAGCCTCGACGTTTTGCGCCAAGCCGTCAAACCGGGCAAGAAAGTCGTCTTTGTGCAGGTAATCGATAAAGCGCAAGCCGATTAAATTTTTGAACTTGTCGCCGCTGCCCAGGTCGTCGACGATTAAAACGTCGGTGCGTCCGCGTTCGTTTAGGGCGCGAACGATATTGCTGCCGATAAAGCCCGCGCCGCCCGTCACAATTATCACAGTCAATCAGCTCCTTTAGTCGGTGTCCTCTTTAACGTATTTGATATATTGTTCGCCGATACGTTCGCGGCATTTGTCAACGACGGGTGTCAAAAGTGCAAGCGCGTCTTCGTGAGTTTTGCCCGCCGCCGTCACGCGCACGATACAGCCGTCTTCCTTGGCGTAGGTCGCGACGGTCGGATTAACGCCGTCCAAAAGTTCGGCAAGCCTGTCCGCAACGGGTGATTCGCCGACGACGGCAAGCGGTGCGTCGAATTTGCTCAAGCACTTGATTATAATCGACACAAGAATTTTATCACTCTTGGCGTTCAGATAAAGCTCGCAACATTCTTCAAACATGGGTGCCATTTCCTTGGGGACGCTGGGCAACAGGATACAAACTTTACCGTCGCGCTCCATGACGCAACCGGGCGCGGTGCCGTGATGATTGTACAGAATCAGCGAATCGGCGGGAACAACGGCTTGCTTTTTCATGCCGTCCGATAATTTGTCGAAGCCGCGAGCCTTGGCGCGTTCCTCCAAAAAATTTAAAACCTGCGCGTCGACAACGGGCGTCTTGCCAAAATAATCGATGAGCATTTCCTTGGTCAAGTCGTCCTTTGTGGGACCGAGCCCGCCCGTCATTATAACGGCGTCTGCCCGCGAATAGGCAACGTCCAGCGCAGATTTGATTCGTTCGGGATTGTCACCGACCACCGTCTGAAAGTGGCAGTCCAATCCGAGGTGCGCCAGCCGCTTGGCAAGATATTGCGCGTTAGTGTTGACGATGTTGCCCATCAAAATTTCGGTGCCGACGCTGATAATTTCCACAACCATTTGAATCACTGCCTTTGCAGAATCAATGCAACAATTATATCATGCGTCAAGTAAAGTGGCAAAAAATTTTTCCGGGCGGCGCAAAAAAATTCCCCGCGACGCGGCGGGGCAAATGACGAATTCGTCCTTTAATAAATGCTGTCAATTAGAATCATTCCTTTGACGTGGCGATTTATTTCGTCTTTAAAAGCGTTGACGGCGGCGGCATTGTTGCGCGAGGCGAGTGCTATAATATCGACAGGCGGCGAGCAAATATCGAGGTATTCCGACCAATAAAAACATGAATATTTATCGTAGCGCAAAGCACTCGTGAGGTCATTCGTGTTGCCGAGAGCGAATAATTCTTTTATGCAGTCTTGCTTGGATAATCCGTCACGAATAAGGCGCAACGGCTTGTTCCCGAAAAACATGCCGATATAATCTTTGAGCGACAAAGTGCCGTCCACGCCGCGCCCCGCGTCGTTGGGAACAGCACCGATATAGCTGTGGAAATAAAACGGTACTGCAAAATTAAATTCGGTGGTTTTTATTTTTATGCCGCGCATGAAGAAACAACCGTCGTAATTTTTTGAACGGCAACGATATTAGGGGTTGTTGGTAAACTCAAGTAAAAGAAAAACATAAGCAGTTCTCTGATA
>CAMZAX010000054.1 GCA_947304355.1 uncultured Selenomonadales bacterium | reverse complement strand
TATCAGAGAACTGCTTATGTTTTTCTTTTACTTGAGTTTACCAACAACCCCTAGTCGAAAAAATTTTTAAGCACAGATTTCGATTTGTGCTCTTTATTCATTCGCAAATATTCGCAAAGGAGATTCGTTTTATGGTTGACCTCAAAACCGTCGAAAAACTCGTCAAACTCTACGTTGAGAAAAATTTTATCAAGCGCGTTAAAACGCCTGAAAAGGTAATACTTCCGGGAGCGTTCGATTCTTCTCTGGAGCTTGACCAAATTGATTTCTTAAAGCTTTACGCGAAGGCTCGAACTGGGTGTGAAACTTTTTCTGATATGCTGCTGCGCTTGATAAAAGAAAGCGGCGAAAAAAATTCTGCTGTCTATAATCGCGCCAACATTGATCGCCGCCATTTTTCCAAAATCGCCAATCACAACGATTATCAGCCTAGCAAACAAACGGTCTTGGCATTTGCCATTGCTCTTAAACTTGACTTTGAACAAACAAAAGATTTACTGGCTCTTGCAGGTTTCACACTGACCAAAACAAATCTCACCGATGTTATTGTCTCCTATTTCCTGGAATACAAAATCTTCGACGTGGACTTAGTCAATCAAATCCTCTACAAATACGACCAACCTTTACTCGGCGGCTGATTTGTCGCGTGGCGGGCGACCTGCGCGGCAGCTGAATGCGCTATAATTCCCTTCAAAAGGAGGTCAATCAAAATGAAAAATCTCACAGAAATGGTATTCATCCTCGACCGCTCCGGCTCAATGGCGGGGCTCGAAAGCGACACAATCGGCGGCTTCAATTCCATGCTCAAGAAACAGCAGACCGAGATAGAAGGCAGCACGTTCGTCACGACGATTCTTTTCGACCACGAGTCGATTGTCTTGCACGACCGCTTACCGCTCTCCGAAGTCAAGCCGTTGACGGAAAAGGATTACGAAGTGCGCGGTACAACTGCCTTGCTTGACGCCGTTGGCGACGCCATCAACCACGTCAAGAAAATTCACAAGTACATCCGCAAGTACGCCAACGATAAATACTTGCCGGAAAAAACACTATTCGTTATTACTACCGACGGCATGGAAAATTCCAGCGTCCACTACGACTACAACCAAATCAAACGTCTCATCGAACAGCAAAAAGAACTCGGTTGGGAATTCATTTTCCTCGGCGCGAACATTGACGCCGTTAAAGTTGCCGGACACATCGGCATTGATGCTCGTCGCGCTGTCAATTATCACTCCGACAGCAAGGGCACCGCGCACGTCTTCGGAGCAGTCGGCAATCTGACGAGTGCGTTCGCCGCCACACCCGCGATTGAGATGAACGATTTTTTCAACGCCGGCTCGTGGCGCAAAGCCATCGACAAAGACTTCAACGACAGAAAAAAAGCTGACGAATAATCGTCCCGTATCTTCACGGCAAAGAACATCGTCAATCTCGAAGAAATCTCAAGTCTGCCCGCTGAATGCCTGCTTGAACGCGTCGATTGACCGTCAAACATTTCCTTTGATATAATTTCTGCCCAAACCCAAATTGCAAAGGAGAGCAACCATGGACAAAAAAGAAGCGTTGGCGGCGGCAATGAAGCAAATCGAAAAAGACTTCGGCAAGGGCGCGATAATGCGGCTGGGCGACGAATCGGGTCGCAAAGACGTTAAAGCCGTGTCGACGGGCATTTTACCTTTGGACGTGGCACTCGGCATAGGCGGACTCCCGCGCGGCAGGATAACCGAAATTTACGGCCCGGAAGCCGGCGGCAAGACGACAGTATCTTTGCACATGATCGCCTCGGTTCAAAGTCAGGGCGGAACTGCCGCCTTTATCGACGCGGAACACGCGCTTGACCCGGTTTATGCCAAGCGGCTCGGCGTCGACGTGGACAACCTCCTTTTGGCGCAACCCGATACCGGCGAACAAGGACTTGACATCGTCGAAACGCTGATTCGCTCCGCAGCCATTGACATCGTCGTTATCGATTCGGTCGCCGCGCTCGTCCCCAAATCCGAAATCGACGGCGAAATGGGCGACGCAAGCGTAGGACTCCATGCCCGCATGATGAGCAAGGCAATGCGCAAACTCGCGGGCGTCATAAGCAAGACGGACACCATTGCGGTCTTTATCAACCAGGTGCGCGAAAAAGTCGGCGTCCTCTACGGTAACCCCGAAACAACCACGGGCGGCAGAGCGTTGAAATTTTATTCGTCCGTGCGCCTTGAAGTTCGCAAGGGCGAGCCAATCAAGCAGGGCACCGAAGTTATCGGCAACCGCGTCAAAATCAAGGTCGCCAAAAACAAAGTCGCTCCGCCTTTCCGTACAGCCGAATTCGATTTGATTTACGGCGAAGGCTACTCCAAAATCAGCGGGCTTGTCGAAATGGGCACGTACTTTGACGTTGTCACAAAGGCGGGCGCGTTCTTCTCTTACAACGGCATGAAACTCGGTCAAGGTCGCGACAACGCCAAGGCGTTTCTTGTCGAGCACCCAGAAATTGCCGACGAGATTGACGCCAAAATTCGTGAGGCGGCAGATAAAGCTTTCAAACCCGCCGAATTGCCTCAAGCCGAAGAATCCGACGACGCCGAAGAATTCGTCGAGGAAGATTGACACGTCCGATTGACTTCAAGCCCTGCGCGGCGGCGGGGCTTTTTTGTTGCGCGCGTCACGCTTGACGATAAACCGCCGCTTTGTTAGACTGAAAAAAAATTTTTTGGGAGGCGTTCACATGCAGTCAATCGTAAAGGACATGTCGCTTGCGCCGTCGGGTCACGACAAAATCGAATGGGTCAAAAATTTCATGCCGGTCATGAGCGCGATAGACAGAGAATTTTCGCAATCGAAACCGTTCGCGGGTCACAGGCTGTCGATAACTTTGCACCTGGAGGCGAAGACGGCTTACATGGCGGAAGTCTTCATGCACGCGGGCGCGGACGTGGTGATAACGGGCTCCAATCCTTTGTCGACGCAGGACGACGTTGCGGCGGCTCTGGTCGAGGACGGCGTCACGGTCTTCGCTACCCACGGTTGCTCCGCCGAAGAGTACAACGACTACCTCAACAAGGCGGCGGAATTCGCGCCCGATATCTACATTGACGACGGCGGCGACTTCACGGAACTTTTGCACACCGCGCGCCGCGACGCACTTGCAAAAGTTATCGGCGGCTCCGAAGAGACGACAACGGGCGTTTTGCGACTTCGCGCTTTGGAACGTCAAGGCAAGCTCGCTTTCCCGATGATTGCCGCAAACGACGCTTATTGCAAATTCCTGTTCGACAACCGCTACGGCACGGGGCAATCGACGTGGGACGGCATCATGCGCACTACGAATCTCGTTGTCGCGGGCAAGACGGTCGTTATCGCGGGCTACGGCTGGTGCGGCAAAGGCGGCGCAATGCGGGCTCGCGGGCTCGGCGCGAACGTCATTGTAACTGAAGTCGATCCGATTAAGGCGATTGAGGCGGTCTTCGACGGTTTCCGCGTCATGCCCATGACGGAGGCGGCAAAGGTCGGCGACATCTTCTTGACGCTCACGGGCGACATTGACGTTATCACGGGCGAACACTTCCCGCTTATGAAAAACGGCGCGATGCTCGCCAACGCCGGGCACTTCGACGTTGAAATTAATATCCCGCAACTTGAATCGCAATCGGTCAGCCGCAAGGTCGTCCGCAAGAACGTCGAAGAATTTTTACAGCGCGACGGTCGCAAGATTTATCTTTTGGCGGAAGGTCGGCTCGTCAATCTTGCAAGCGGCGACGGTCACCCCGCCGAAATCATGGATTTGAGTTTCGCCGTTCAATTCTTCAGCGCGGCGCACATCCTCCACAATCACGGCAAGCTCGACAAAAAAGTTTACCTCATGCCCGAAGAGATTAACGCCAAAATCGCGGAGATTAAGCTTGACTCGCTCGGCGTGACAATCGACGCGCTCACCGCTGCGCAACGAGAATACCTCGGCTTATGAACACTCTGATTGATAATCGTCTTTTCGAGTGGGACGACGAAAAAGCCGAATTGAATTGGCAAAAACACCGTGTCCGATTTGAAACTGCTGCATTGGTCTTCGGTGACGAAGCACACATTGTTGAATTTGATGATGAACATTCAGATTATGAAGACCGCTGGAAAGTTATCGGCAAAGTGGACGATGTGTTGTTTGTCATTTATACTGAACGCGGCGACTTTACTCGATTAATTTCTGCGCGAAAGGCAACTGCGCCGGAAAGGAGGAGATATTATGCTTGTACGCAAAATTATTAATGTCGCGGCTCCTTTGACACCGGAACAAAAGGCTGAACTTGCGGCATTGCGCGAAATGACAGACGAAGATATTGTTTACGACGAGGACTGCCCGCCCATGACTGAAGAACAACTTGACGAATTGGATTATCTCATGCGCAAATACAAGACGCGCCGCATCACCAAGGAAATCAAGATGGCGGAATTCCCCGAACGTTTTCAAAAGCGCAAGACGGAGGCGGCAGGATGAATAATTTCGTAATCGGCAGCGTGACAATGTTCAAGCCCGACGGCACAGTAGAGACAGCGAACATTCACGTCAGCGGCGACAAAATTTCGGCAATCACTCGCGGCGAAGTGACGGGAGCAACGGTTATCGACGGACGCGGCAAATTCGCGACGCCCGGACTTGTCAACGCGCATACCCATGCGTCAATGACGTTGCTGCGCAGTTATTCCGACGACAAGGCGTTGATGGATTGGCTCCAAAAAGACATCTGGCCGATTGAAGACAAAATGACGCGGCACGATATTTATTGGGGCGCGGCACTGGCGGCGGTCGAGATGATTCGCGGCGGCACCACTGCCTTTGCCGACATGTACGGCCCTTGCATGGAGGAAGTCGCCAAGGTCGTCGACGAATCGGGCTTGCGCGGCAGTTTGAGTCGCGGGCTTATCGGCTTTGCCGACGGCAACGGTGAACGAATTGCCGGCAACGTCGAGCTGTACAAAAACTTTCACGGCGCGGCGAACGGCAGGATAACCGTCATGTTCGGACCGCACGCCATTTACACTTGCCCGCCCGATTATTTGCGCAAGGTCGCGGCGGAAGCGGCAAAACTCGGCGCGGAAGTTCATATGCACATGAACGAGACGCAAACCGAAATCGACGACTGCTTGAAGGCGCACGGCAAGCGTCCGTTTGAAGTCGTCGCCGAAACCGGGCTGTTCGACAACGGCACGCTGGCGGCGCATTGCGTTTACCTCAGCGATGACGAAATCGAAATCATCAAGCGCAAAAAAATTCGCGTTGCGCACAATCCCGGCTCCAACATGAAACTCGCAAGCGGAATCGCGCCCGTGACGAAACTGCTTGCAAACGGCGTGACGGTCGCTCTCGGCACCGACGGCGCGTCAAGCAACAACAACCTTGACATGCTGGAAGAGGCGCGGCTTGCGGCTCTGCTCGCCAAGGTCGACACGCTGAACCCGCTTGCCGTGCCCGCCGCGCAGGCTCTGCAAATGGCGACGGACTTTGGAGCGCAGGCACTCGGCTTGCAAAACGTCGGGCGGCTTGAAGTCGGTTGCAAGGCTGACATCGTGCTTTGGGACATGAGTGGTGTCGAGTGGCAGCCGAATTACAATCCCGTATCGCTTTTGATTTACGCGGCGAATTCGGCGGCAGCGGACACGGTTATCGTCGACGGCAAAATTTTAATGCAAGCGCGCGAGCTGAAGACTTTGGACGCCGAAAAAATCTGCGCGGAATTCACGGCTTGCGCCAACCGCCTGACGGGCAAAGCTTAACGCAAAACTTCACACGGACAAAAAAAATTCCCCACTGCAATCGCAATGGGGAATAATTTTTTATGACCGTAGCGCGTCCAAGGTTTTCTTCAAGCTGTCGAGGTTTTCGACGTTGAGGCTTTTGATTTGCCTGTCGATACGCCGATTGAAACCGCAAAGCGTTTTGCCGGGACCGCATTCGATAAAAACGTCCGCGCCGAAATTTTTCATTGCCGCGACGCAGTCAATCCACTTGACGGGATGATCGGCTTGCGCGACGAGGTTTGCTTTGATCTGCGCCGCCGCCGTTTCCAATTCGCCGTTGACGTTCGCCGCAATCGGAAAAGCTGCGTCGTGCAGTTCAACCTTGTCGAGTTCCGCCGCGAGTTTCTTCGCCGCTGGAGCCATGAGCGTGCTGTGGAAAGGCGCGCTGACGGGCAGGATAACCGCTTTCTTCGCGCCCGCCGCTTTGAGCTTGTCGACAGCCGCTTCGACGCCCGCCGTCCGTCCCGCTATTACCGTTTGCCCGGGGCAGTTGAAGTTGACCGCCTGCACTTCGCCGACAGCCGACGCCGCCGCGCAGATGTCGATAATCGTCGCGTCGTCGAGCCCGATAATCGCAGCCATTGAGCCTTCGCCGACGGGAACAGCCTCTTGCATGAATTGCCCGCGCTTGTGCACCAAAACAACCGCGTCACGAAACTTGAGCGAGCCCGCCGCCACCAACGCCGAATATTCGCCGAGACTGTGCCCGCCGCCGATTTGCGCCGTGACGCCTTCAGCCTTGAGCAATTCGCTGACAATGACGCTGACGACCAAAATCGCGGGTTGCGTGTTCGCCGTCAACTTCAAATCGTCTTCCGAGCCGTCGAAACACATGCGGCTTATCGAGTAGCCGAGCGCGTCGTCCGCCTCGTCGAAGAATTTGCGCGCCGCGTCGAAGTTGTCGTAAAAATCCTTGCCCATGCCGACAGCCTGCGCGCCTTGTCCGGGGAAAATGAACGCCGTCTTCATGAATCAGCCCTCCCCGTATTTATTTTGAATCGACGCGACGACGGGCGCAATGCCGTTTACGATGTCGTCGATAATTTCTTTGACGGTCTTAATGTCGTCGAGCATACCGGAAATCTGACCGATCATGACGGAGCCGTTTTCCACGTCGCCTTCGTGAGTCGCCTTGTGCAACGCGCCGGTGCCGAGTGCTTCGAGTTCGTCGTTGGACGCGCCCGCCGCCTCCATTTCAAAAAACGTGCGGGTGAGTTTGTTGGCAATGACGCGAACGGGGTGACCGAGCGTCCTGCCCGTGACGACCGTCGAGCGGTCTTTTGCCTTGAGCACGAGATTTTTGTAGTTGGGGTGAGCAATGCACTCTTTGCTGAGGACGAAACGCGTGCCCATTTGAATTGCGCTTGCACCGAGCGCGAAGGCGGCGACTATCCCGCGACTGTCCGCGAAACCGCCCGCAGCTATGACGGGGACATCAACCGCGTCGACGACCTGCGGAATGAGCGGCATTGTGGAAATTTCGCCGATATGACCGCCCGATTCGCAACCTTCGGCAATGACGGCGTCCGCGCCGCTTTTGACGAGCCGTTTTGCCAACGCGACACTTGCGACGACGGGAATGACCTTCGAGCCGATAGCTTTGAGCGAGGGAACGTATTCGCCGGGATTGCCCGCGCCCGTTGTCACGACCGGAACTTTTTCGTCGACCATCAGTTGCATGACTTCCTTGACGAACGGCGACATGAGCATCACGTTCACGCCGAAGGGTTTGTCCGTCCAAGATTTGCACTTCTGGATTTCTTTGTGCAGGACGTCGGGGGGCATGTGTCCCGCGCCGATAAGTCCCAAGCCGCCCGCGTTCGACACCGCCGAGGCGAGCTCCGCCGTTCCTATCCACGCCATGCCGCCTTGAAATATCGGATACTTGATGTTCAGCAACTTACAGATGGCGTTATTTTCAAACATTTGATCTCCTCCTCAACGGTTGCTCAATCGGGCTTACGTTATACGAAACTGCCGCATTTGTCAATTCCGAAATGAATCAAAGTGCGGCTTTTATGCGTTCAAGGATTTTGCTGTCAACGTAGTTGCAGGCGACGCGGATTGCCGAGCAAATCGCCCGTTCGTCCGACGAGCCGTGACTTATTATGCAGTAGCCGTCGACGCCCAAAAGCGGTGCGCCGCCGTTTTCCGACACGTCCAGCCGCTTTGACATGTTGCGGAACGTCGAGGCGATTAAATCTTTGCCCAAAAGTTGTGCGCCGCCGTTGGCAGTCAGTTCTTCGGTCAAAAGTTTCATAATCGTCAACGCGAGCCCTTCGCCGAATTTCAGCACGACGTTGCCGACAAAGCCGTCGCAAATCACAACGTCGAACACGCCGCGCGGGATGTCGCGACCTTCGGCGTTGCCGGCGAAATTTATCGTCTTCAAGCCCTTGAGCAGTTGGTAAGTTTCCTTTGCCTGTTCGTTGCCCTTGGTTTCCTCTTCGCCGATGTTCAAAAGCGCGACGGAAGGATTTTCTATGCCGAGGACGTGTTCGGCGTAAAGCGCGCCCATCATGCCGCTTTGAATAAGATGTTCGGGCTTGCTGTCGACGTTGGCACCGCTGTCGAGCAAAAGGGTCGTGCCGCGCGGCGTGGGCATAGGCGTGGCAATGGCGGGGCGTCCTATGCCGTGAATTCGTTTCAGGATAAGCTGAGCCGCCGCAACAGACGCGCCCGTCGAGCCGGCAGAAAGTACCGCGTCGCATTCGCCGTCACGCACCATACGCGTCGCAACGACAATCGACGAATCTTTTTTGACGCGCACGGCATCGGCAGGGTGTTCGCCCATTGTTATGACTTCGCCCGCGTGACGAATCGTTATCGGCAAGCCGCCGCCGCCCGCCGCTTCCAGTTCGCCGCTGATTTGTGTCGCGTCGCCGACCAAAATTATTTCGCACGAATATTTTTGAGCCGCAAGCACCGCGCCCTTGATAATTTCCGACGGAGCCTTGTCACCGCCCATGGCATCGACTGCTATTTTCACGTTTGCCGATCCTCCAAAAAATTTAGTCCAAAAAAAATGGACAGGGTTTCAATGCCTGCCCAAATTGTTTCCGCTGTCTTCAAGCCGTCTCAATGACTTCGCGCCCGTCATAATAACCGCATTCCAGGCACACATGGTGTGGGAGTTTAGGTTCTTGGCATCTCGGACATTTCACGTAGTTCGGAGCTTCCAACTTCCAATTTGCACGCCGCCTGTCGCGTCTGCTTT
>CAMZAX010000053.1 GCA_947304355.1 uncultured Selenomonadales bacterium | reverse complement strand
GTGTCGCCGTCGTCGGTTGAGTTTCGGCGGGCGTCGTCGCCGTCGGTTGAGTTTCAGCAGGTGTCGCCGTCGTCGGTTGAGTTTCGGCGGGCGTCGTCGCCGTCGGTTGAGTTTCGGCGGGTGTCGCCGTCGTCGGTTGAGTTTCAGTCGTCGCGTCGTGCTTAGTCTCGGCGGTTTCTTGGAAAGGCTCGTTGACAATTGGAGCAGCCTCGCCGGTCGTGAGTCCGAATATGAACGGCACCGTCACGGCGGCAATCAAAGCGGCTCGTCGTCTTCGCGAAATGTCTTTGGCTTTCAAAAATAAATCATCTCCTTGATTAGGGACAAGGGGTAAGGGACAAGGGACAAATTCAAAACTCTTGTCCCTTCTCCCTTGTCCCTTACCCCTAGAACTTATATCGCGCTTCAATGCTGAAGATATAGTCTTTGCCTTCGCGTTCGACAGTAAAGCCGAGGTTGTCGTTGAAGTCGTATTGTAAGCCGAAGCGGTTGACTTTGTGACTGCCGAAGCCGTGCGTGTAGCGAAGCATGAGCTTATCGGTGACGTATTTGCCGATTTTGATGTTGTAATCTTTGTCGCGGCTGTTGTTTGCCTGTTCGCCGGGGCTGTGGCTTTCAAACATGGAGCCCGACCCTCTGGACACGGAAAATTGATCAATGCCGAGAGTATCTTTCAAAGCGTTTTCAATGTCGCCCAGAATCGTCATGCGCAAGCCGATTGCAAGTGCGTCCGCCGAAGACAGATTTACACTGCCGTCGGAGGCGTAGGCGTCGCGCAAAGTCAGCAGGCGGATAATTTCGGTCTCGGTCATTTCGGGGCTTGAAGTCAATTTGATTTTCATGTTTTTGGGCGAAGATCCGTCGACCGAAAGGAAAATTTTAGTCCTGTCGATTTTCGTGTCGGCGTAGAAGTGCACCGTCGGGAAGAACGTGCCAATCTGATTGAAATGCGCTTCGCCTTCCCGAATATTAAACACTGATTCAAGATAAGTCAAGGTGCCGCCGCGCTTTATGCTGATTGCGCCCGAAGTCTTGGGGACACGCGTCGTGCCTTCGAAGCGCGCGTTGCCGACAAAATACGTGTCAATCTTAAAGGCGAGTATGCTGCTGTCGAGATGAACTTTGTCGCCCAAATTCAACGCTACGTCCAAAATAATTTCAGGGAGCGGCTCGTCGTCGTCGGGCAGTGTCGGAATACTCACGCGGCATTTGTCGATATTGATTTGCCCCGAAAGTTTCGGCAACGTCCTGTGGAAAATGCTGCCTTCGCTGAAATTGAAGTTGGCGTTCAGAATTCCCTTGTACACGTCGCTTTTTATGTCGAGGTTTGATGCCGCGAAGTCGAAGTTGTAATCGCGAATCTCCAAGCCGGGGAAGTTAAAGCCGCCCGTCAACGCGAATGTGCCGCCGCCGATATTGCCGGAAAAGTTTTCTATGCTGAAACTCTCGCCTTGGAACAGCATGGCAATGTTGATGTGTTCGATAAGGCTTTTCATGCCCTTGACTTTGATTGAGCCGTCGTTCATGGCGATTTGCCCGTTGAATTGAGGATGCGCCGCCGTGCCCGTGATTTTAACCGAGCCGTCCAATTCGCCGATGCCGAACGAAATCATTTTGCTCATGACGGGCAACAAACTTAAATCCGCGCCGTCGAGCGAAAGCGTCAAGTCAAGCTGTTCGTTATCGGGCAAAGCCTCCTTCGAGCGGGCAAACACGGCTTTGAGCGGAATGAAGCCTTCCAATTTCGCGCCGTAAGTTTTGCCGGCGAGTTCGCGCGTGACGGTGAGTTCTTCGACGTTGACACGGCGGTCTTTCAGCAGGAAGTGCCCGTGCAACAAATCGAACGTCGAGCCCTTAACCCCGCCCGTCGCCGTCCAAAGCACTTCGCCGAACGGGTCGTCAAAGGTGCCGGTGAGTTTCGCCGCGATATTCGACGTGCCGACCATTTCAAGATCTAAGCCCGCCGCCGCGCTGAAAAGTCCGAGTTCGATTTCCTTTGCCGCCAACATCAAGTCGAGCGCGCCGTTCAAATTCGCCGAGCCGTGCAGATCAATCGTGCCCTTGTCGCCCTGCTTGCCTTCGAGTTGGTTGACATAGATTGTGTTGTTCATGAAGTTGACGGCGACTTTGATGTCGTGGATGTCGTGACCCGCGAAGGTGCCCGAAGGAATTTCGCCCGTGACGGAGCCTTGGGGCTTGTTGAGCGTGCCGCTGACCGTGATTTTGCTGGTGAGTGTGCCTTCGACGAGTTTGTTTTCCTGCGCCGCCATTGTGAACATATTGGCAATATCGGCGTCGGCAACGTCGACTTCGCCGCGAATCGCTTCAGTGTCAAGGTTCGTGGCGATTTGCAACATGTAATGCCCGTCGCCTTCGTCGAAGTGGAATTCGTCAAGGAAAACGTCCGAGCCGTTCACCGCAACGTGCCCGTAAAGATTCGTGAGCGTGACGCCGTTAAGAATAATTTCGTCCGCCTTAAGTTCGCCGTCGCAAATCGGGTGGTCGGGCGTGCCCTTGATAACGCCTTCAAAGGTCGTGTGCCCTTCGGCGGTGTAATTTTCGGGGAGCTTTGCTTTGAAGCGTTCGAGCCGAATATCTTTGCCCGCAACGACGAAATCCATGACCTGCGTGTTTTTGTTAATCGTGCCGTTTAAAACCATGTCGATCATCGGCGAAGTAATCTCAAAGTCTTGCAGGCGCAGGATGTCGCCTTCAAGGTAATAATCGCCCGTCATGCCCGTGAGCAGGACGCCGCGATAAGAGCCGCGTTTGAATTTGATGTTGCCGGCGACGTGCGGATTGTCGAGCGTGCCGGTTATCTTGACGGTGTTGCTGACGTTGCCGGTTATGGGTTGGTCTGGCGCGACGAGCGCGGCAATATCCTCTGCCCGGACAGCCGTCGTGTCGAGTTGGAGGTTGATATTTCGTGCGCCCGTTAAGCCGACTTTGCCTTCGATAACTTTCCACTTGGTCGCGCCGTCTTTTTCGAGCCGGAAGTCGTTGATGTTGATTTCTTCGAGACTGCCCGCCGCCGCGAGACTGATTGAATCGAACGGCTGTTTGAAAAGCGTGCCGGTGTATTGACCGTGGCTGACGGCTGACAGCATTAACGTCACGTCGGGATTTTTTACGTCGCCGCTGACAGTGCCCTTGAAGTCGGCGAGCCCGCTCATGTCGATTTGACTGTCGAAGACTTTTGCCAATGCCATGTTGACGTGCGCGCCGTAAAAGTTCAAGTCGAGGCGGCTTAGGTCGGCTATCGTGCCTTCCACGCCGAGCGTGCCGCCGTCGGGGATTTTCGCGCTCATGTAGTCAATCGTGAGGTTGTTGTCCGCAAAATAAAAAGAAGCGTTCGTTTCTTTGACGCGGAAGCCTTTAACGTCGAGCCCGTCGGCTTGCGCGCTGCCGTAAACTTTAATCGGCTTGTCGCCGCCGTTTATGCCGATGTCGGCTGAAAATTTCCCGTTTATGTTTTGTTCGGCGTCGACGAGTGTGCGCAAGGCAGTCGCGGTGTCGATGTTGTCAACTTTGACGTGTGCGTTAAAGGACAGATCGGAGGTTTTGACTTCCGCCGTGCCCGCAGCGCGCCCGCCGAATATGGTTGCGCTTGCGTCGTTGAAGTAAATCATTTCGCCGACGTAGCGTACTTTTGTCGAGATGTCTTGCGCGGTGAATTTGTCGTAAGCGAGGTGGCTTGAATAGATTTCGGCGTCGACTTGGGGATTCTTCGCGGTGCCGACGAGGTGCGCGCGAAGTGACGCCGAGCCTTCAATACCGATGTCGCTGATAATCGCGGCGGGCGTGAAGCTGTCCGATTCGGCGTAGATGTCGAAGAAAGTTTCGTCCGTGTCCAGGCGAATCGTGCCGCTTGCCGCCGCCTGCTGACCGTTGGCGGTCGCGGAGGCGTCCAAAATAATTTCGCGTTCGTTGAACGTCACGTTGCCGTTGATGTTTTCAACGTTGGTCTGTTCGACTTTGACGGCGGCATTTTTTACGCGCGTCGAGCCCAGATACTTCAAAGCGGTGTCGTCGTGCAGGACGTGAAGCGTGATATTTTCAGCCGAGCCGCGCAGGATTTCGACGCCTTCGGGGATTTTGTCGGCGGGCAGATACGGCAGAACTTTGTCAAAAAAAATTTCGTCGACTTCGGCGTTGACGAACTGCTTGTCCGCGCCCAAAGTCCCCGAAGCTTTGATATTCGCGCCGAGGGTTTTCGCGCTTATCGTCGTCGCAACGGCGTCGATGTCCGCGCAATCAGCCGAGCCGGCGATGTCTTCAATCGAAATGCTTTTCCCGTCGAAGTCAGCATTAACCGTGCCGCCCGCCAGGAAAATTTTCGCGTCGAAGGTTGTTTTGCCTTCGCTTTCAAGTTTTATGTCGTTGACGTTCCAAGAGGTGTCGTCGCGCTTTTTGAGGTTGAGCAAGGCACCGTTTATGTCAATCGCGTCGATTGCGGCAACGGGGTCGTCGCGCAGGGCGAGCAATTTGAAATTGACCTTTGCCGCGTCGATACGAGCAATGAGTTCATTTTTTTTGTCGAAAACTTCAATGTCGCGAATGGTGATGTCTTCTTCCCTGTCGAGGTTGAAAATGTCCAAGCTCAAATCGTTCAGGTCGACGCCGCCGATTTTGACGGGCACGCCCAAAGTTTTCGAGGCGATTTCTTCGGCTTGATACAAAGCTTTTTGAATAATCGCCGCCCGTTGTGAATTCAAATAGAGCCCGCCGCTGAGCGCAAGAACAAGCAACGCGCCGCCGAGGATTTTCAGGATAGCAAGCACGGCGAGAACTCCTTTCTGTCAGTTAGGAATGAGGAATTAGGAATTGACTTGTCCCTTGTCCCTTATCCCTTATTGAAACGCTTGTTCGCGCGTCATTTCGTTTTCGACTGTTTCGGACGGCAAAGGTGAGGAGTTTTCAAAGTCAATCATGACGACCGGCGCGACTTCATTGGTTTCGGGTACGGCTGCGGCTTCCGAAGTCAACGCGGCGTCTTCACGCGATTCGGCGGCAGTCTTGCCTGCGGCTTCCGATTCGACGTAGCGCACAACGTCAATTTCAACGGGCACGCCCATATATCTGTCAAGCGAGGCTTTTGCGGTGTTGTAGTTGTAAAGCGCGGTGAAGTAATTGGAACGAGCCTCCGTCAGTTTGCGTGAGGCGTCCATAACGTCGAGGTTGGTGCCGACACCCGCCGCGTAACGCACTTGCGAAATTTTGTAATTCTCTTCGCCGAGGATAACCGACGCCTGCGTTGTGGCGATATTCTTTTCGGCGGCACGCAGTTGCAGGAAATATGATTGCACGTCAAGCTGAATTTGTTCGCGGGTCTGCGCGGCGACTTCCTGCGCACGAGTGAGAGCCGCGTCCGCCTGATTGACTTGCGCCCGCGTTATGCCGCCGTCGAAAATATTCCACGAAGCCGAAATGCCTGCCGCCCATTGATCGCTGAGCTTGCCGCTGAAAAGATGTTCATGCGTGAAACCCTTGGACACGGAGCCGCTTACCGAGGGACGCCAGCCGGCTTTTGCGGAACGTTTATTCGATTCGGCTTGCTTTACGG
Source organism: uncultured Selenomonadales bacterium (assembly GCA_947304355.1). Taxonomy (GTDB): domain Bacteria; phylum Bacillota; class Negativicutes; order Selenomonadales; family Selenomonadaceae; genus Quinella. The sequence continues at coordinate 3,515 of CAMZAX010000053.1, read as the reverse complement.
CGTAATCTGCCATTGCGGCATCGGCGCGATTTTCCAGCGCGTAGGCGGTGCAGTCGCCCAAATCCAGATTATATTTTTTATAAGTCAAAGTGTCTTGCGGGCGGATAACCGTGTCGGCGGGCAAGCCGATATAGTTGTTCAGTTGAGCAACCGCCACGTCATAGCTGTTCTGAATGTTTACCAGGTTTTGCTGAGCGTTGGCAAGTTCGACCTGTGATTCCAACACGTCAACCTTTGCGACGGTGCCGACGCGGAATTGGGCGTTGACGTTGCGCAAGTGTTCCTGCAACGTGACGACTTCTTCTTCGTAGACTTCGATAAGGTTGCGATATTGCAGGACGTTAAAATAATAAATCGTCGACTGCAAGCGGACGGTCTGCATGGTGTCTTCCAATGCCAAATCGGCGTTGCTCAAGCCCCAACGCGCATACTTGCGACCTTCTTTGAGCCGCCCGCCCTGGTAAATCGGGATGTTGATTGCCGCCGTGTGACTGAAGGCGTTATGATAAGTGTAATCACGATAAGCATCGCCGCCGAATCGTTGCGCGTTCAAACTCCACGACAATTGCGGATTGGTTTGACGGCGCGCTTCGCTCAAGCTCCAATAGGCCTGTTCGCGTTCGGCGACGGATTCTTTGATACTGCGGTTGTTTTCGAAGGCGCGTTGAATCGTCTCGTCGAGCGTGATATTGACGACATCGGCAGCGTTGACCGAGCCAAAGCCGACCGAGAAAGCCATCATACCCGCGACCAAGGCCGCCGCCAGCTTCCTGCGAAAATTTTTCTTGATGCGGTTGCAAATTTTCATCTCAATCTCTCCTTTGTAAGGGACAAGGGGTATGGGACAAGGGACAAGTATTTTTAATCCATTGTTCTCTTGTCCCTTGTCCCTTCTCCCTTTTCCCTTAACTTTAACGGCGTGCCTTCGCGCAAACCCGTCATGCCTTCGACAATAACCAAATCGTTCGGCGTCAAGCCGTTCGTTACGATAAAATAAGTGCCGAGCCTGTCGCCGAGAGAAATTTTCTTGGCGGCGGCTTCTTTATCTGAATCGACGACGAAGACGAAATCGCCGTCTTCGCGCCGCTGAATTGCGTTTTCGGGGACGAGCAACACGCTGCCAACCTTCGCGCCGGCAATTTCAATCTGCGCGGGCGTGCCGGGAGTCAAAGTCTCGTCGGGGTTATCGAACAGTGCTTGAGCAGTCGTCGCGTCGTCGGAAAGTTTTATCGTGCCGTCGAACGTCGAGCCGTCGCTTAGTTTAAGCCGCGCAGTCAAATCGGGCGTCGCGGACAAAATGCGCGCCTCCTGCGCCGAAACGTCGAATCGGACGCTGACGGGATTGACGTTGCCTATCGTGGCGAGGACGGTTTCTTCGGCGGTGACTTTCATGCCCAGCGGCGTGTTCGTCGCGTCGATTCTGCCTGCCTTCGGTGAAACGACCATGCCGGGTTTTGCCGCGTCGTCCATTTGCTTAACGAGTTCCTGCTTTTCGTCGACTTCAAGCTTGAGTTCGTCGGCGGACGGATCTCTTGCGGCGAGTGCCTGTGCCAAATCGGTGCGCAGTTTCGCGAGTTCCGCCTTGGCTTGCAAAAGTTCGGAGTGGTCGTCGATTACGCCGATTTTGAACAACACTTGCTCTTCGGTGACGGTTGCGCCTTCCGCGAAGAATTTTTCCATGACACTGCCCGACAGCGGCGAACGAATTTCAGTCGCGTCGCTTAAGGCGATTGTCCCGGTGTGGCTTAGCGTCAGTGTGCCGTCGACGGAATGAACTTTTTGCGCCGTGACTTCAACGGGCGGCTCTTGCTTGGCGCAACCCGTCAGCAGAATCGTCATTGCAAAAAATATTGCGAAGAAAATTTTCATATCAGAATTCCTGCTTCAAACCGAAATAAACGGCGCGTTCACGTCGCTTGTTGACGTTGTGCCACTCGCCGAGAATGTACGTCGAATCGGCAACCTTGTACTGCGACTTGAGGCGAACCCTGCCGTCGTTGGGGTCGTAAACTTCGGCGGAGAATTTCCACCTGCTTCCGGCGTAGGCGTCGAGTCCGATACCGGGTTTGCCCGCGATAATGCCCGCGCGCGCCCCGAAGTTGGTGCCGAATCGCTTGCCGCCCTGCAAATTCAATTTCGTGTGGTCGCCGATGTCTTCCGCGCCCAATATCAAAGATTTGTCGCCGCTGGTCACGTTGAGATCGAAATTCGTGTTCCAATCGTGCGCTTTGCCGCTGTATAGTATATCAACCGAAGGGGTAACGTCAATATTTGAAACGCCGTCGGCAATACCTTCGACCTTGCCCAACATCTTGTCGGCGCGTTCGGTTATGCTGCGGACGTTGCCGACCGTAACTTTCAAGTCTTCGGCGACTTTCGGGTCACCGGCGAACTTGTTCATGTTCTCCGCCATGTTCGCAACTCTGTCCGAAGTTTTGGAAATGTTGTTCAGCGTGGTTCTGAGTTCTTCGACAGTCTGCGGGTCGCCCGCGAATTTGTCAATGTTGGCGGTCATGTGCTCGACGTTCGCCATAGCGCGATTCATGCCCTCGACCGCGCCGTTCATCTGCTGAACCATGCGATTGAAATCGTCGGCGTTCTCGGTTGCGACTTGTTCCAACGTGCCCGTCAAATTTTTAACGTTCGCGGTGGATTCTTCCATGTTCTTGCTCATCTCGACGACGGATTTTTTAAAGGTCTCGTCGCCGATAATCGACTGCACCGCCTTCAAGAGTTCTTCGACGTTGTCCAAAACTTTAGTCAAGCCGTCGAACATCTGCCCCATGCCGGCTTCGTCCGCGCCGTAAAGATACGCGCCGTTTTGCAGATATTCGCCGTTGTCGACGCGCGGCTGAAAGTTAATGAATTTCTCGCCCATGACGCCGCTGGACGAAATGGAAACCTTGGACTGCTTGGGGATTTTAACGCCGGGATTGACGCTCATTGTTACGGTAACGCCCGTGCCCTCGTTTTCGATTTTGGTCACCTTGCCGACAATCACGCCGCTCAATCGAACGTCCGATTGCTGTTGGAGCCCGACCACCTGCTTAAAGCCCGCATACAAAATCAAATCGTCGTCCGCGCCGAAATGCAAATCACTCAAACCGACCGTCGCGCCGCCGAGCAACATAAGCCCGCCGACCGTGAACGCGCCGACCTTTGCTTCAACCGACATCATTTCGCCTCCCGAAAAATTTTTCATTGAAACCCGAATAAGGTTCAAAGCCTAAAATATCATACCCAAAATGAATCTGTGATGTTTTCGTAGTGTCGTGATTTTAGTATATAGGGTAAATCTGTAACTGAAGGAAATTCTTCGGCAATTTCTGAGCAAAGCGTTTCCATCAATTTGTCACCGATGACATCAGCATATTTTCCACGTAATGCCTTTTCATACCAATCAACTAAATCCTTTTCTGTAACAACACTTTGGATACGACTACGCCAGCCGATTTGGGTCATGTATTGGTCAAGAAAAATTGTAACAAGAAAGGCTATAACGAACGTTTCTGAAA
>CAMZAX010000052.1 GCA_947304355.1 uncultured Selenomonadales bacterium | reverse complement strand
GCGCTGAAGACGTGGTGGACACCGAAGATAACGATGACCTGTTGCAAGCCGCCGATAATCAAGCCGCCGACGACGGGGATTGTCAAGAAGTTTTGAACCGCGCCGAAGACCACGCTTTCCAAGCCGTGCATGATCGGGCCGACTACCAAGAAGCCGAGCGCCATTGAGACCGTCAGCGTGAGGAACGGGGTAACAATCAAGTCAATCATATCGGGGATAAAGGTTTTCAAGAATTGCTGGAATTTCGCTGCGAAGATACCGAGAACGAGTGCCGGAAGAACCGAACCTTGATAACCGACGAGCGGTATAGTCACGAAGCCCAAATCGAGCGGGATAGGCGTTTTGCCTGCGTATTCGGGCAGGGCGGACGCCTCAACCCAGGTGAGACCTTTTTCGGCGATTTCTGCTGCCGAGCCGCCGACGACGTATGCGTTCGGCAAGCCGGGGAAGACGAGCATCAAACCTAAAACTATACCGATAACAGCTGTGCCGCCGAACTTGTTCATAGTCGACCAGCAGACCAACGCCGGCAAGAATGCAAACGCCGTATCAGTCAAAACTTGCGTCATCAATAAGAAGTTGGGATCCCACTCGCTACCCATTGAGAGTATTGCGCCGCGGCAACCCATGAAAAGACCTGTTGCGACGAGGACGGGGATAATCGGAACGAACACGTCGCCGAGTGTACGCGAAATTTTCTGCATAAGGCTCATTTCGGCGTAGGCAGCCTCTTTGCCGCCGCCGCCCGCCAACGCAGGTTTGAGCTTGATAAATTCTTCCGTGACCTTATCGACGAAGCCCGTGCCGCAGATGATTTGATACTGTTGCGCCGCGAAGAATTGACCTTTGACGCCTTCGATGTTCTCAATCTTTTTTTCTTGGATTTTGGATTTATCGTTGACGATAAGGCGCAGACGCGTGGCGCAGTGTTCAGCCGTGCGGACGTTGTCGGGGCCGCCGACGTAGTGCATAATCGACTTCGCAACGCGTTCCGCATCGGGCAAGCTCGCAAACTGCTTAATAACATCGTCATCTTCAACGGGACCGGCAGCGGCTGCCTCTTCGGCGGGAGCCTTTGCAGTGACGGATTGACCGTCGAGTTCAATCGTGATGTCACCGAAGTCCGCGTGGTTGGTGACGACAACCGGCGTCGTTGTTTCGAAGCCGGCTTTTTTGATTGCGGCGGGGTCGAATTCCAACAGGAGCTGACCGCGTTTGATTTTGTCGCCCGCCTCGGCTTTGGGGCTGAAGCCCTCGCCGTTCATTTTGACGGTATCCATGCCGACGTGAATCAGCAATTCGATGCCGTCGTCCGATTTGAGACCGATGGCGTGACCCGTCGGGAAGAAAACGGTTATCTCACCGTCGAACGGCGAAAAAACTTTTCCCTTAGGCTCCTGGACGGCTACGCCGCGTCCCATTGCGCCGCTCGCGAAAACGGGGTCGTTGATTGAGTTCAGCGGAACCAACTTGCCGTTCAGCGGGCTGCTTATTCGGATATCCTTTGCCATAAAAAACCATACCCTCCTATTTTGAAAACCCACAAAAAAATTTTGATATGAAACTGCCAAGATTATACTTTCAGAAAGTTTTGGCGTCAACGGCGAAAAAAATTTTTTTCACGGAGCCCGTCCGCGCAAAAAAAAATCGGACTCAACGTCCGCAAAAAATTTTCATCGTGAAATTGCTTCAAGTATGCCGTTTACGAATCGTCCCGAATCGTCGGTGCCGTATTTTTTGGCAAGTTCGATCGCCTCGTTTATGGCGATGTTCTTCGGGAGCGGGTCTTCGGCGAATTTCATTTCGTAGACTGCCAGCCGCAAAATATTTCTGTCCGCCGCCATAAGCCGCGACAAATGCCAACCCTGCTTGAGATGCGTCACGATAAGTTCGTCGATTTGCGGCAGGTGCACCCGCGTGCCTTTGACCGTCGCGTCAATGAAAGCCAAATCTTTTTTGCTCGTCAAGCGCGGCTCGTCGTCGTACATTGTCTCGACGGCAAGATTTTCGCAAGCTTCGCGCTCGGCTTCCTCGAAATTAAAATCCAGCTGAAACAACGCTTTGAACGCTGCTTCGCGTGCCAATGTGCGGCTCATAAATCGTATCCCTTCTAGTCCCTAGTTCCTAGTTCCTAGTCCCTAAAAAATTACCAACGCTGAATTTTCTCCGGCAAGAGCTCGTCAAGCTTATGCAGAATTTTTTCGACCAAATCGTCTTTGCTGTCGAAACGCGACCCGACGAACAGACCGATTGTCCCGCACAGGAGAATGAACAGCGTATTGAAAAAGCCGATAAGCAAAATCGCCACGCCCGTCGCCAACCCCGTGATAAAGCCGATTTTCCGCGTGCGGTGCGACTCAAACAAATCGATAACAAAATTTTTGATTGCCTCCAACACGTGACCACCGCCTATCTGACGCGCCGCCGTTTGGTTTCGACTTGCGCTATCTGTTTGACTTTGACATCGACCGGCACATAAAATTCCAGGCGCAAAAATTCTTTGAACGCGCCGTTAATCGCCTTGTCCGCCGCCTCGCTGATTCGCGGTGCGGAGTAGCCTTCGACCAAGCTGGCGTTCAAGCGGATTTTGAACGGGTTGGCGTCGGTGAACTTTTCGACCGAAAGCTCGGATTCTTTGATGCCCGCGACCGATTCAAGTGCCCGCTCGGCGATTTTTTGCACCGTCGCGAATTCCACGCGCACGATACCGAAGTCGGTTTTCTTCAACAAAAATTCGTCGCTGCTCGTGCGCAACGTCGGCAAGGTCACGACCTTTTTGGTTTTTTGTAAAAAGCTTCTGATAAAGTTTCCAATCATTGTCGTCACCTCAAACGACGCGGTTTCCGCGTTCGGTAATTGCGTGAGTGATTTCGGTTACTTTGACTTCGACGGGCACGTTTTGAAGTTCGAGTGCGGTGCTCAAGGCGTCGTTTATGGCGGCGACTGCGGCTTCGCTGACGCGCGGTGCGGAAAAGCCTTGACCCAACACGATGACGAGTCGGATTTTTATCGGCATGTCGCCGCTCTGTTGGTAGACGGTTGCGGTTGCTTGGCGCACGCCGTTTACGGTAATCGCCGCTCGTTCGACGACTTCGACAATCGCGGGGACGGTGACTTTGACGTCGCCCGACCTGCCCGGCTCCAAATGAATGTCACTGGACGCCGCCGAAATGCCTTTGTTGCCGCTGCGAGCGAACACGCCCGTCAACAGAATCAAACTTGCGAGCAACATGACCGCCAAGGCTGCCAAAGTCTCTTCGCGTGCAATTATGAAGTTCAGTTCGTTTTGCCAAAGTTGCGGCGGTATGAATTGCAAGCACACGCCCGCGCAGACGACCAACACCGCCAGCACTGCCAGGACGTAAAAAAGAAGTATAAGGCGTCGAATTATCCCCATAAAACTTTTTCACCTCCCGACAAATGAAAACTGCACGCAACCATCAGTGGACGCGCGTTTCTTCTTCCTGTTTTTCTTCTTCGGGGAAGCTGACGCCTTGCACGTGCACGTTGACTTCGACGACCGAAAGACCCGTCATGGTTTCGATAGCCTTCTTGATGTTTTCCTGAGCCGCAAGCGCGACGTCGGGGATTCTTGCGCCGTACTTGACGATAATGAACAGATCGATTGCCGCTTCGCGTTCGCCGACTTCGACTTTGACGCCTTTGGAAAAGTTTTTGCGACCGAGCATTTCGGCAATGCCGCCGACAACGCCGCCGCTCATGCCGGCTATGCCGTCAATCTCCGTCGCAGCCAAGCCCGCAATGATGCTGACTACCTCGTCCGCAATTTTAATCGCGCCGAGTCCGTTTTCGCTTTTCACCAAATCTTTTTCTTCAGCCATTAGATTTGACCTCCTTTAAGCTTGTGACAAGTGCCACTGCCTGCCTATTCGCCGCGCCCGTCGATTCCCCTGCCGCCGCCGAAAATTTCTGTCGATTGATTATTTGACGCCGCGCAGGAATTATCGCGCCCGCCGCCGAATTGTGGTAAAAATTTTTTGCGGGAGGGCAACTTCATGACAAAGGCAAACCTTCAAGCCGCGTTGACTGCAAGTTTCGCCGTCGGGACGTGCCGCTCCGTGCACGACGACATTTACGGCGAAATTTTAATCGTGTCGACGGGCGTCGCGGGCAATCTGATTCTGTACAAAAATTTTTATCCCGCAGCGTACATTCGACCGGAAACGTCGACCGCCGTCCTCAACGCCGAAGAGCCCTTCGCGCCCAACGACGACTTTATCAAACTGCAACGACTGCTTAAGGAGACTTGCGAAACGATTATCGAATGTTACAGCGTCGACGAGCTTGTCGAGTTCGTGGACTTGAATCGCGATTTCGGGAAGTAACCAATAAAATTTTTCGGGAGTGATTGATTTGGCATTTTACTATCAAGAACCGTCACACACCTTCGGAGAGTATTTGCTCGTGCCGGGCTACTCGTCCACGGACTGCATCCCCGCGAATGTCGACCTGTCCACGCCGCTCGTCAAGTTCAAGCGCGGCGAAGAGTGCAAATTAACGATTAACATCCCGATGACCTCGGCGATAATGCAATCGGTCTCCAACGACACAATGGCAATCGCGCTGGCGAAGGAAGGCGGCATTTCGTTTATCTTCGGCTCGCAGTCAATCAAAAGTCAAGCGGCGATGGTTGCCCGCGTCAAAAATTACAAATCGGGCTTCGTGTCAAGCGATTCAAACCTCAAGCCCACGACGACGCTCCGCGAAATGCTTGCGCTGCTCAAGGAAACTGGGCATTCGACAATGGCGGTGACCGACGACGGCAAACCCACGGGCAAGCTGTTGGGGATTGTGACAAGCCGCGACTATCGAATCACGCGCATGACGGGCGATGAACAAGTTCAAACCTTCATGACGCCGTTCGACAAGCTGATTTACGCGGACGCCGACACGACGACGCTGCCCATGGCGAACGATTTGCTTTGGGAACACAAGCTCAACATGTTGCCGCTCGTCGACAAAAAGCAACGCCTCCGCTACATGGTCTTTCGCAAAGACTACACGGACAACAAAACCAATCCGCTTGAACTAATCGACAAAAAGAAACGTTACATTGTTGGCGCGGGCATAAACACTCGCGACTACGCCGAACGCGTCCCCGCATTGCTCAAAGCCGGCGCGGACGTGCTGTGTATCGATTCGTCCGAAGGCTTCAGCGAATGGCAGAAGATTACGCTTGAATACATTCACAAAAATTTCGGCGAAGATGTCAAAGTCGGCGCGGGCAACGTCGTCGACGCGGAAGGCTTCAGATTTTTGGCGGACGCGGGCGCGGACTTCGTCAAAGTCGGCATTGGCGGCGGCTCAATCTGTATCACTCGCGAAACCAAAGGCATCGGGCGCGGACAGGCGACGGCGGTTATCGACGTGTGCCGTGCACGTGACGAATACTTCGCCGAAAAAGGCGTGTACATTCCCGTTTGCTCCGACGGCGGCATTGTCCACGATTATCACATGACGCTTGCGCTGGCAATGGGCGCGGATTTTCTCATGCTCGGCAGATATTTTTCGCGCTTCGACGAAAGCCCGACCGACAAAATCAGAATCAACGGCACTTATTATAAAGAATACTGGGGCGAAGGCTCCAACCGCGCGCGCAACTGGCAACGTTACGACTTGGGCGGCGACAAGAAACTTTCCTTCGAGGAGGGCGTCGATTCTTACGTCCCCTACGCCGGCGCGCTCAAAGATAACGTCGAAAGCACGCTTGCCAAGATTCGTTCGACCATGTGCAACTGCGGCGCGCTCAACCTGTCCGAACTGCGCGACAAGGCGAAGATAACTTTGGTGTCGTCCGTCAGCATTGTCGAGGGCGGCAGTCACGATGTCATCCTCCGCGACCAATTTTCACGCAACTGATTGTAAGGTATTGCCATGACGGAACTTGACTTTGCAAAAAAAATTGACGGGCTCGGCGGCAAGGCGTATCTTGTCGGCGGCGCGGTGCGCGACAAATTTCGCGGCGTCGAGGCTCACGACAGAGATTATTGCGTCACGGGCGTCGACGAAAAAACTTTTGCCGCAGCCTTCCCGAACGCGGCGAAGTTCGGCAAATCGTTCCCCGTGTACTCCGTCGAGATTGACGCCGCCTTTTGCGAAGTCGCCTTCGCCCGCACCGAACGCAAAGTCGGCAAGGGTTATCGCGGTTTTGAAATTACGTTCGCGCCGTCCGTGACGATCGAACAGGATTTGTTTCGCCGCGACACCACGATTAACGCAATGGCGATTGAACTTTTAAGCGGCACGCTTGTCGACCCGTTCGGCGGGCGCGAAGATGTTTTCAATAAAAAAATCCGCGCCGTCAGCGAACATTTCACCGACGACCCCGTAAGGGCGTTGCGGGCGGCAAGGCAGGCGGCTCAATTCGGCTTTGAAATCTGCGCGGACACCGTCGAGGCGATGATGCTTTGCGCGTTTGAGCTTGCGGGCGAGCCTACCGAAAGGATTTTCGACGAGCTTGAAACCGCCCTAAAAACCGACAAGCCGTCGATATTCTTCCGGAGCTTGGAGCGGGCGGGCTTGCTTGAAATAACCTTCCCCGAAATTGCCGATCTGCGCGGCAAAGTTCAGCCCGCCGTCTATCACCCCGAAGGCGACGCCTACGAACACACGTTGCAAATCGTCGACGACGTGGCGCAAGTCAATGACAGACCGATTGTCCGATTCGCGGCGTTGGCTCACGACTTCGGCAAAGGCACCACTCCGCTTGAAATGTTGCCGCACCACTACAAACACGAACAGCGCGGGCTTGAAGTCCTAAGCAAAATGAATCGCCGCATGACGTTGCCCGGCGATTGGCGGCGAGCGGCGTCCTTCGTCATACGCGAACACATGCGCGCCCCGCGTCTGTCAAAGGCGGGCAAAATCGTCGACCTGCTGTTGAGCTTGAACAGTTCCGTTCTCGGCGTGAAGGGCTTCTGCGACATCATACGCGTCGACAATCACGGCTTGCCGCCCTACCTTGAACACGCGCAGGAAATTATCGGCGAGCTGTTGAAAATCGGCGGGAAGGACGCGCCGCCCGAACTTAAGGGTTCGGCAATCGGCGAGTGGATTCACGCCGAGAGGATTCGCCGCTTCGTGACAATCAAAAATTTTTAGGAGTGATTACATGTCAAAAAGCAAAAAACTTAAGGCTTCTTCCAACGTCAAAGAGCCGTCGTTCAATATCACCATTACCGAAACGAAAAGCGGCAACACACTACCTGCCGAGCACGAAAACGCCGACGCGACTGTTGCCGAGCCTGAAGAAACTGTTTTCGAGCCCGAAGAAACCGTTGCCGCGCAGGGCGAAGGCGAACCCGTTGCCAAGCCTCAAAGCACTGACGAAACCGTTGCCGCGCAGGTCGTTGAGGCGTTGCCCGTCGAAGACCCGTTCGATTGCCCTGACGTTTCGGTTGTCATTCCGATGTACAACGCGGAAAATTATATCGCCGAGGTAATGGAAAGCCTGCTTGCGCAGACGTTCAAAAGATTTGAAGTTATCGTTGTCGACGACTGCTCAACCGACGAAAGCCCCGCCATTGTCGAAAGCTACATCCCGAAATTCGGCGGACGCTTGACGCATTTTCGTTTGCGGCGCAATTCGGGCGGCGCGGGCATTCCGCGAAACACCGGCATCACGTTGGCACGCGGCGAATATATTTACTTCATGGACTCCGACGACCGAATCGTTCCCAACGCCCTTGAAGACGATTTCAAGTTGGCAAAGGAATACGACGCCGACGTTCTCTATCACACGCTGTTTTACAACTTGAGCGCGGACGGCACCGAGAGCAAATTGGCACGCGTCCCGAAGTACAAAGAAGGCGACACCGTCGAGCTTGACGAAGATTTATTGACGCGTGTCCGCGAGCTTGCGCAGAATAAATATTTCCACGCTCCGTGGCGCAGTTTTTCGCGACGGAAATTTTTGGTTGAAAACGAGCTGTACTTCCCGAACATCCGCCCCTACGAAGACATCGTTTGGAATTACGCGTTGCTTATTTATTGCAAGCGATTTTTGCGCGTGCCGACCGCAACCTATTTTTATCGCGACAACGAAAATTCCATGTTGCGTACGGAGAAGACCGCCGCGCAGAACGCGAAATTTTATCTGAACCCGATTATCTTGGGCTTGAAGAGTTTGGACACGTTCATAAGCCGACACGAGTTTTTCGAGACGAAGCCGCAACTTTACTACGCGCTTTTGGAAAATTATTTCAACGCGCGATTCACCTCGCTTTTCAAGGACAGTTCGGATTTGCCGTCCTTCGCGCTGTACGAGACGCTAAAAGACGAGTTCGGCAAAAGCTTGGGTGTCTACGACGTTTTAATCCCCGCGCTGTGCGCCGCGCTTGCTCAGCAACAACAGGTCACGGCGGCTAAGTTAAAACAGTTCAAAGAATACGTCGTCCGATCGAATCGGCGCATTGCCGAACTTGAAACCGCAATCAGAAAGCGCAAAAGCAAAGGGTGAGTTTTTTTTGGCAAAGATGTTCCCGGCGGTCTCCGTCGTCGTGCCCATGTACAACGCGGAAGAATTTATCGGCGAGTGTCTTGACAGCCTCTTGGCGCAGACGCTCCCGAATTTTGAGGTTATAATTGTCGACGACCGGTCGACCGACACAAGCCCCGCCGTTGTCGCAAATTACGTTCCGCGATTCGGCGGGCGACTCAGATATTTCCGCCTGCAAAAAAATTCGGGCGGCGCGGGCATTCCCCGCAACAAGGGCATTTCGTTCGCGCGCGGCAAATATATTTTCTTCATGGACGCCGACGACCGCATTGCCCCCGAAGCCCTTGCGGACGATTTTAAGTTGGCGCAGGAATTCGACGCCGACGTTATCTATCACACACGCTATTACAAATTGAGCGGCGACGGCACGCAAAGCGAATTGGCGAACGTTCCGAAATATCGGGAAGGCGACGAAATTGTTTTGGACGACGACTTGACCGAACGCGTCAAAGACATCGCCCGCAATAAATATTGGCTCGGACCGTGGCGCAGCTTTTCACGCCGCGATTTTCTTATTGCCAATGAAATTTTCTTCCCGAACATAAGACCGTACGAAGACTTGGTTTGGAGTCACGCGCTGTTGATTTACGCCCAACGCTTGCTGCGCGTTCCGACTGCCGTATATTTTTATCGCGACAATGAAAGCTCCATGACGAGAATAAGCAAATCCTCCGACGCGAGCGCGAAATTTTATCTCAATCCGATTATCCTCGGCTTGAAGAGCTTGGACACGTTCATAAGCCGACACGAATTTTTTAAGACGAAACCGCAACTGCATTACGCGTTGCTGGAGAATTTTTTTAACGGGCGATTCACGTCGATTTTCAGAGACAGTTCGGAATTTCTCCCGCCGTTCGAGCTTTACGAGGCTATAAAAGACGAATTCGGCGATACCTTGGGCGACCGTGACGTTTTGATTGCCGCGCTGTGCACTGCCCTGGTTCAACAGCAACAGGTAACGGCGGCGAAGTTGCAACAGTTCAAAGAATATCAAATCCAATCCGGCACCCGAATCGCCGAGCTTGAAAACGAAATTAATTTGCGCAAAATCTAGGAGTGATTTTTTGGCTAAACCTAGGGGCTGTTGGTAAATTAAAAGTGAATAACAGAAGCAGCGAGTAAAAAGAA
>CAMZAX010000051.1 GCA_947304355.1 uncultured Selenomonadales bacterium | reverse complement strand
CGAAGACAAGCCCGCCGACAGCCGCCGCAATCGCTCCGAAGCCCACGACCGCCGCGATTGTCATCGTGTGAATTTGTTCGCTGATTTTGTCAAATTTGTCGTCGATTTTTTTGTTCATCTCGCGCATGTCGGAATCGTGTTTAATCTGCGCGGCGTCTTGACGTTTTTGTAAATCGCGAATCTCCTCGGCGCGTATTTGATTTTGTTGACGCATTTCCGTTTTGAAATCGCGTAACTCCGCGACCAAGTTATTCACGTTCGATTCCAACGTTGATATGCGTCGTTCAACATCTCGTTCGTTGTCGGTCATGGTAATCGCCTCCAATCGAAGACATTTTACCATTAAGTCGTGATTTTGTCTTTGAAGGCGGCGAACTTCTTTTCGCCGATACCGCTGACGTTTTTGATTTCGTCGATTGATTTGAACGCGCCGTGTTCGTTGCGGTAGTCGATAATGCGTTGCGACAGCGCGGAACCGATACCTTTAAGCGTGGCGAGTTCGTTGGCGTCGGCGGTATTTATGTTGACCGTGTCGCTTGACGTTGCGGCGGCGGCGTTTTGCGAGAGGAAAATTTCTTTGGTCGGGATGTGAATGTGTTGCCCGTCGGTGAGCGGCGCGGCAAGATTAACGGCGTCGGCGTCCGCCAAGTCCGTCAAGCCGCCCGCAGCGTTCACGGCGTCGACGAGTCGCAAGTTGCCGTTGTCTTCCAATTCGACGACGGAAATATTTTTCACTTGCCCCGAAACGTACACGCTGATTTTTTTGACGGGCGGAGGCGGCGGCTCAAGCGGCGGCGTGTCGTCTTCAAGCAGACCGATTAAAAACAACACGCCCAACACCGCAATCGCGAACACGCCGACGCCGATTAAAAATTTCGTCTTCACGCCCGAAGCTCAGTCAGCGTAGGCAATTGGCGTCACGTCGAAGATCGGCTCAAGGGCTTTCATCTCGGCGAGGACGTGCGGCGGCAACGGATTGTCAATCGTCAGCACCATGAGGCTCGTCCCTTCAATCGCAGTCTTGCCGACGTTCATGCCCGAAATATTCACGGCGTGACGCGCAAGCAACGTGCCGACAAGCCCGATAACGCCGGGGCGATTTATGTGCGGGCAAATCAAAATTCTTGCGTGCGGGTCGACGTCGACGCGGAAATTGTTTATCTCGACGATACGCCCCTCGTTGCCGAAAAGCGTGCCCGTCACGATATTGCCGTTTGCCGAAACCGTCACGAGGTTGGCAAAATCACGAGCGACGCTGGATTTTATTTCGGAAAGGTGAATGCCGCGCTCCGCCGCCAGAATGTTCGCGTTGACGAGGTTGACGCCCGTATCCAACGCCGCGCTCAACATGCCCTTGAGGACGGCGGTCGAAATCAGACTTGAATTCATGTCGGCGATTTTCCCGTTGACTTTGACTTGAACGCTGGAAATCGGCTCACGGCTCATGCCGGTAATCGTTCTGCCGAGGCGTTCGCCCAAATCCAAATACGGCGCGAGCTGCTCCAAAACGTGCGCGGGAATGTGCGGCAGGTTGACGGCGGTGGCGACGGGCTTGTTGTTCAGCGCGTCGATAATGCCCTTTGCCACGTCAACCGAAACGCCGATTTGCGCTTCGACGGTCGACGCGCCGAGGTGCGGCGTCAAGATGATGTTCGGCAAAGTCCTAAGCGGCGAATCTTCGGCAAGCGGCTCGTTCTCGTAAACGTCAATTGCTGCGCCCGTAATCAGCTTGTCCTGCAGAGCGGTCGCCAAGTCGCGTTCGTTTATGATGCCGCCGCGTGCGCAGTTAATCAGTCGAACGGTCGGCTTCATGGTTTTCATTTGCGGCAAGGCAATCATGTCGCGCGTCGAATTCGTCAACGGCATGTGCACGGTTATGAAGTCGGCGGTCTTGAACAATTCGTCAAGCTCAACGAGACGCACGCCGAGATTTTTGGCACGCTCCGCGCCGACGAACGGGTCGTAAGCGATAACGTGCATGTCGAAGGATTGCGCCCGTTTCGCGACGCCCGCGCCGATTTTGCCGAGCCCGATTATCGCCAGGGTTTTGTTGCGCAACTCGACGCCGATAAATTTTTTTCTGTCCCAGCCGCCCGCATGCATGATTTGATTCGCCTGCGGGATGTTGCGGCTCACGGCGAGCATCATCGCGAAAGTATGTTCGGTCGCGGCTATCGTGTTGCCGTCGGGCGAGTTGATGACGATAATGCCGCGTTCGGTCGCCGCCTGCACGTCAATGTTGTCGACGCCGACACCCGCCCTGCCGATTATCTTCAAATTCGCGGCGCGCTCCAAAACGTCAGCCGTGACTTTCGACGCCGAACGCACAATCAGCGCGTCGAACTTCGGGATAAGCTCCAAAAGTTCCTCGTGCGAAATCTTGTCGCGAACTTCAACGTCGAACGTCTTCCGCAAAAGTTCAATGCCCTCGTTGGCAATGCCGTCTGCTGCCAAAATATGATACATGATTCGTTAGCTCCTTGTGAAAAAATTTTGGTAACCGCCGATTGATTCTGCCGCGTCGAAGATTTTCCTGCTAACGACACACGCCGCAACGTTTGCACCCGTCGAAACACGGCGGCGTTGACTTGAATTCGGCGGCACGCTTGAACTCGTCGCGCAGATATTTTTCGTCGAAGCCCTGGTTTAGAAAGCTCCATGGCAACGGCTCATCGAAACTCCGCGCGCG
This sequence comes from uncultured Selenomonadales bacterium, assembly GCA_947304355.1. Taxonomy (GTDB): domain Bacteria; phylum Bacillota; class Negativicutes; order Selenomonadales; family Selenomonadaceae; genus Quinella. The sequence goes on along the minus strand of CAMZAX010000051.1, from coordinate 7,758 downwards.
CAAATAATAATCGGTGTCGAGACCTGCCGACTTGAAATTTCGTCTGAAATCCTGCGCGGACTCCGAACGCATGACGACCGAAGAAAGTTTTCTGTCGCCGCGAGCAAGTATCGCCTGCACTTCCGATTCGCGCACCGACTCCGAAATCATTTCGACGCCGCGCAGATTTTTCAGTTCGTTGCGCAAAAGTTTCAACGCCGCGTCAAGATATTTGCGCCCCGCGAATACCGCCCGCTGAAACGGCGTGAACGGCTTGGGCACGAACGGATTGACGCTCAATGTCAGTCGCCCGCCGCAAAATTTTTTCAGCCGCGCAGTCAGCTCCGCAATCGCCGCCACGTCATCAAGCTCTTCGAACGGCAAGCCGACCATGAAGTACAGCCGGAAATTTTTTATGCCCGCCCGCAAGCCCAGTTCGACGGCGTTGAAAATATTTTCTTCGGTCAAGCCCTTGTTGACGACCGCGCGCATCTTCGCCGAGCCGACTTCGGGCGCAATCGTCAAAGTCTTCAGCCCGCTTGCCGCAAGCGACTGCACAAGCTCCCAAGTCACGGAATCTGCGCGGAAGGACGCGACCGACATCGTCAAGCCTTCGCCGAGGATAAAGCGGCACAATTCGTTTATTTGCGGGTAATCGGAAACCGCCGCGCCCATCAAGCCGATTTTCTTGCCGAAGCGTTTTGCGTCGCGAATTTCGTCCTTGAGCACGTCGAGCGAACGGTTGCGCGGGCGTCGAAAGCAGTAGCCCGCCATGCAGAAGCGGCAGTGTCGTCCGCAGCCGCGAGCCGTCTCAATCAGATACATGTTGAATTCGGCGTCGTCTGTCAGTATCGTCGAGTGCGCGGGGAAGGCGTCCAAGTCCGTCACCCAACGGCGCGAAACTTTTTGCGGACAGGTCGGCACGTACACACCCGCCACTTGCGAAAGTTTTTCCAGGCGTCGACGGCGCGGCAGGTGTTCGGTCTCAAGCAGCGCGTCAACGAGCGGCGGCATAATGACTTCGCCTTCGCCGATAACGAACGCGTCAAAAATTTCCGCCAGCGGTTCCGGGTTGAACGTCGCGCACGCGCCGCCCGCAATGATTATCGGGTCGAGCTCCGTCCGTTCCGCCGCGCACGGATTGATTTTGCCGAGCCGTAACATTTTCACGGCGTTGAAGTAATCGGGCTCAAACGACATTGCGAAGCCCGCGACTTGAAAGCGATTCAGCGGCGTCTGCGTCTCCATGCTGAGCAGTTGATTGAATTCAGGCAAAAAAAATCGTTCGCAAGCCGTGTCCGCCCGCGAATTCAAAAGTTCGTAAAGAATGTGTATGCCGAGGTTCGACATGCCGACGCGATACGAATTCGGATACGCCAGCGCGAATCGCAACCGCCCGCCCGTCTGTCCGATAAGATTTGTTTCGCGCTCAAGCCGCGCCCGCAAAGTTTCTTCGTAACTGCGCGTGATTAAATCCCTCCAAAAATTTTTCGCAATGATAACAAAAAAAATCCCCGCCGTAAATTTTCGGCAGGGGATAAATTTTTTCGTCGTCGCTCGTTTAAAGGCGTGGAGGGGGGGTTAGATTCGGCAAAGTCAACAGCCCGCCCAAATATTCGTCGGTGCCCTCGGACTTGTAAGAGAAATTTCCGCCATCGTGTACAAATGTCATTTCACCGAAGTAAACGCGCCCGTCAATCTCGTAGAAGTCGATGCGCACATGAGCAAAGCCCTCCGCGAGCGTGGCGGCGAGTTTTTTCATCAGCTTGAAGTTTTTCGGCTTGCGAATTTTTTCGGGGTGATCGCTGTTCGGGTGATTCGCTTGCTCAATATCTATATGTTTCCAATTCATATCAAAGTAATCGAATCGTAAATCGGTGGAACGATTTGTTGCGCAAAAGAAATAAACAGGCTTTCCGTCGAAGCAAAAAATTTTATAGTCTACAAGATCAAAATGTTCTTTGTCTGTCATGAACTTTTCGGCGAGGATTTTGCGCTTGATTCGCGTGTAGTGGAGTTCAAAATCGCCCCAAGCGATGCTGTAGTCTACTGCGAGCCACGCGTTGATTTTTTCGCGGGCGTTGCGCTTGTCGAAATTTTTTTTGTCGCGAACGATGATGTTCATGCCGGAGCCGTGGTTGCACTTGAGTACGAATTGGTCGGGCAGTTCGTCAAAGTCGATGTCGTCGAAGTCGTCCCACACGCCCAAGAGCGGAATCAGATACTGCGCACCGATTTTGTCGGCAACCCAACGGCGCACGGCGTATTTGTCGGCGAGGCGACTTTTGAGCGGCGTGGCGTCGAAAATCTTAATCCACTGCAACTTTTCCGTGAAGGTCGTCAAGTGATTGAAGTCGAGCGGTCTGCCCGTGCGCTGACGAAATTTTTGCGCCAAGACAGCGGGATAATATTGCGGCGGAATGTTTTTGACTTGCCGCTGATTTTGGAGCCAGCCGAAAATTGTGTTGAAGTCTTTAGCGTCGTCGTCGTTGCGGATGTGAAATTCGAGCCCGCAAACGAACGCGACACGCGTGCCGTCGCTGTCGCGGCCGCCGAAGACCTGCCAACCCTGCGCGGCGTCCCAAAGGATGATTTTGCGCGGCGCGACGCCCTGCTTGATGAAAAACTCTGCGGCGGACTTGTCGCCCGTGAAAATGATTCCGTCGACGAGATTGTAAACGAACTTCGGCAAACTTTGCGGCTTGAGCACGTCGAGCTTGACGGAGATTTTTTCGGGCTCTTCGCTGAGCACGGCGACGATTTCAAAGTCGCGGCTTACGGCGTCCGAAAAAAATTTCTGCAGGCTGTCGAGTGTGCCGTGTAGTAAAACTTTTTTCTTGCGCAAATAAAATCCCTCCCAAAAAATTTTTCGACGCATTATAACAAAAAAAATCCCCGCCGTAAATTCGACAGGGGCTGAAAAAAATTTTTTAATCGTTGCGCAATGTGACGGTCGCGAGCGCGGCAACTTTATCGTCGTCCTTGGTCTTCATGAGTATGACGCCCTGGGTGTTGCGCCCGATGGAGCGGATGTCGTCGACGCTGGTGCGAATGACAATGCCTTCGGTCGTTATCAACAAAAGTTCTTGGTCGGGCGTGACGACTTTGATGCCGACGACTTCGCCGGTCTTATCGGTGACTTTCATGTTGACGAGCCCTTTGCCGCCGCGACCTTGCGGGCGATATTCTTCGGTGGGCGTGCGTTTGCCGATACCTTCTTCGCTGACGGTCAAGACTTCCGCGCCGCGCCGCAACTTGTCCATGCCGATAACGCGATCGCCGCGCTTGAGCCGAATGCCGACGACGCCGCGAGCGTTCCTGCCCATTGAGCGAACTTCCTCTTCGGCGAAAGAAATCGTCATGCCCTGCGCGGTGCCAAGGATAACGTAGCGTTCGCCCTCGGTGAACTTGACGCCGATAAGTTCGTCGTCCTTGTCGAGCTTAATGGCAAGCAAGCCGCGTTTCATCATTGAACTGAATTCGCTGAGTTGCGTCTTCTTGACGATACCCTTGCGCGTCGCCATGAACAGATAGCGCGTCGGGTCGAAGTCTTTGACTTTAATCAGCGCGGTGATTTTTTCGGACGGTTCGATTTGCAAAAGGTTGCTGATGTGAATGCCTTTGGCGGCGCGTCCCGATTCGGCGATTTGGTACGCCTTGAGGTGGAAGACTTTGCCTTTGTTCGTGAAAAACAAAATCGTGTGGTGCGTCGTCGTGATAAGAATTTGTTCGACGTAATCTTCCTCTTTGGTGCCCATGCCGGTGACGCCGACGCCGCCGCGTTTCTGCCGCTTATAGGCGTCAAGGTCGATTCGTTTGACGTAGCCGCCGTGCGTGAGCGTGACAACAATATCGTCGTCGTTAATCAAGTCTTCCGCCTCGAAAGCTTGAAGTTCTTCGCCGACAATCTCGGTGCGGCGTTCGTCGTTGAAAGTTTTCTTGACGGCGGTGAGTTCGTTCTTGATGATTTGCAGTATGCGCTGTTCGTCGCTTAAAATTTCCTCGAACGTCTTAATTGCGGCGCGGACGCTCTGATACTCGTCGTCCAGCTTGTCGCGTTCAAGCCCGGTGAGTTTCTGCAAGCGCAAATCCAAAATCGCTTGAGCCTGCGTGTCGCTGAAGTCGAACGTTTCAATCAGCGCAGACTTGGCGTCGACGGCGGACGGGCTTTCGCGAATGATTTTAATCACGACGTCCAGATTTTTGACGGCGGTCGTCAAACCCTGCAGGATATGCGCGCGAGCCTTCGCCTTTGCCAGGTCGAAGCGCGTGCGCCGCGTGATGACTTCCTCTTGGTGCTTGATGTAGTGATTGAGAATTTCTTTGAGCGACAAGACTTGCGGGCTGCCGTTGACGAGCGCGAGCATGATGACGCCGAAGCTGTCTTGCATTTGCGTATGCTTGAACAGCTGATTCAAAACGATTTGCGGCGTCACGTCGCGGCGCAGGTCGATTGCGATTCGCAAGCCTTCGCGGTCGCTTTCGTCGCGCAGGTCGGTTATGCCTTCGATTGTCTTGTCACGCACGAGGTCGGCGATTTTCTCGATAAGCCGCGCCTTGTTGACTTGATAGGGCAATTCGGTTACGACGATACGGGACTTGCCGTTTTGGAGCTTTTCAATCGACGTGCGCGCCCGCATTTTGATTGAGCCGCGTCCTGTGCGGTAGGCGTCGCGAATGCCCTCTTTGCCGATAATCAAGCCGGCGGTCGGGAAGTCGGGACCTTTGACGATTTTCATTAGGTCTTTGGTCGTGGCGTCGGGGTCGTCGATAAGGTAAAGCGTCGCGTCGATAATTTCGCCGATATTGTGCGGCGGAATATTGGTCGCCATAGCAACCGCGATACCCGATGTGCCGTTTACGAGCAGTTGCGGGAACTTCGCGGGCAAGACGGACGGTTCCTTAAGCGATTCGTCGTAGTTGGGCACGAAGTCGACGGTTTCCTTGTCAATGTCTTGCAACATGAGTTCGGAGATTTTTGACATGCGAACTTCCGTGTAGCGCATTGCGGCGGCGGGGTCGCCGTCAACCGAGCCGAAATTTCCGTGTCCGTCGGCAAGTTGGTAGCGCATGGAAAAATCCTGCGCCATGCGAACAATCGCGTCGTAAACGGACGTGTCGCCGTGCGGGTGATATTTACCCAAAACTTCACCGACGATACGCGCCGATTTTTTGTAGGGCTTGGAACTCGTCATGCCGGCTTCCTGCATTGCGTAGAGAATGCGGCGATGAACGGGCTTAAGTCCGTCGCGAACGTCGGGCAGCGCGCGCGACACGATAACCGACATTGCGTAATCTATGTAAGAAAATTTCATCTCGTGTTCGAGATTGACGGGGACAATCTTCCCGTGACCGAAATCCAATTCTTCCACTTTATCACCTCATCAAAAGTTTCAAAGCGCAGAAATTATAACACCCGCGCCGACAAAAGTCCAATTTAGGGACAAGGGCGAAGGGACAAGGGACAAGGTTTGTGTTATAATCGGCAACAGAAATTTTTTTGGAGGTGTCAAGATGGCTGATACATCGGTCAGTTATAAATGCCCGAATTGCGGCGCGCCGCTTAGTTTCCTGCCCGGCAAGAAGACCGTCACTTGCGAATACTGCGGCACGGAATTTGAAGTCAGCGCGATTGAAGAACTCTTCCGCGCCAAACAGGAAATGGCGGCGCGTGCTGCCGAGGCGCAAGAATCCAAATGGGACACCCAAGACGCCGGCTCCGAGTGGTCGGGCGACGAAGCGGCTGCTCTGCACGCGTTCACCTGTTCGAGTTGCGGTGCCGAGCTTGTTTGCGACGAAAACACCATGGCAACCGAGTGCGTCTATTGCGGCAACCCCACGATGATTCCAAAGCGTTTCGACGGTATGCTCAAGCCCGATTACGTCATACCGTTCAAAAAGACCAAGCAGGACGCCGTAAACGCGCTGAAAGAATTTTACAAGGGTCATATGCTCTTGCCGAGCAACTTCACCGCCAACAACCGCGTCGAGGCGATTCAACCCATGTACGTGCCCTTTTGGCTGTTCGACTCCAAGATAACCGCCGAAGCCGACTTCCGCGCCGAGAAGGCTCACGTAATCAACACGCCCAAAGAAATTATCACCGAGATCAGCGTTTACAGTTGCCGCCGCGCAGGGACGATGGCTTTCGAGCGAATCCCCGTCGACGGCTCCAAAAAAATGGACGACGCCTATATGGAAAGTATCGAGCCCTTCAACTACGGCGAGCTTGTTCCGTTCAGCGCGGCTTACTTGACGGGCTACCTTGCCGATAAGTACGACGTGACTGCCGAGGCTTGCGCGCCCCGCGCCGATAAACGCGTCGAGAACAGCGCGCTTGAAGTCCTGCAAGATTCGATCAACGGTTTCGACGCCGTGCAAATCGAAAACGCCGCCGTCGTCAAGGACGTGGGCAAAGTCAGCTACGCTATGGTGCCCGTGTGGATTTTGACGACGCGTTACAACGACAAGCCCTATACTTTCATGATGAACGGGCAGACCGGCAAAGTCGTCGGCAGCTTGCCATACGACACGACGAAATCTTTCCTGTACCCCGCGCTGTGTTCGCTGATTCTCATGCCCGTGCTTTACTTCGTGATTCAAATGTTGCTTTACCAATGAAAGGGGCTTAATCATGTTGAAAAAATTTTTCGGGCTCCTCGCGTTGATTATCGCGCTGAATTTTTCCGTCGTCGACGCCGCGCAGGTCAAAGCCGTCACGGACAAAGCGGGCGTCTTGAAACCCACGGAAGTCGAATTGCTCAATCAACGCATTCACAAAATCGAACAGGCGCACAAAATTAAAATCGGCGTCGCGTTCGTCAAAAGCGTCGGCGACCGCGATATGGTCACCGCGTCGAACGATTTGCTTGCAAAAAATTTCGCCAACGGCGCGAACGGCGGCATTGTCTTGCTCGTGGCGATGGACAAGCGCAAATACGAGATGGCAACCGACCGCCGCATGAGGGACATAATCACGGACTACGACGGCATTGGATTTTTGAAGGACGCGTTCAAATCGGAGCTGATAGCTGGCAGATACGGCAACGCGGCGAACAATTTCGTTGACGGCGTGGACGAGCTGTTGACGTATTACGAGACCAACGGCGTGCCCTACGGCGCGAACGTCAAGCCAAAAGGCTTCGACCCCGTGGCGGGCGGCGGCGCGTTCATGCTTGCGCTGTTTATCGGCGTGTTCGTTCGTTCGTCGCTTATCGGCGCAATGAGCAACATTCGCCACGCAATGGAGGCGATTGACTACCTTAAGAAAAATACCGTCAAGCTGACCGAAAATCGCGATACGTTTCTGTTCATGACGGTCAAGCGTCGTGCGCGCGGCGGCGGCGGAGGCAGTCGCGGCGGCGGACACGGCGGCGGAGGTTTCGGCGGCGGAGGCGGCAGTTTTTAATATCGGAGGGATTTTTATGAACGTTGCAATTCTCGGCGCAGACCCGGCGTCGCAAGCAGTCGCACAGGTTATCGAACGCGGCTACAATCCTTGGCTGAAAAGCCGCTTGGCTGACCCGATAACGGTCGCGGCATATGCTGTGTGTGTGGGGGGGGGGGGTTAGTTGACAGGTTCCCTGCGGTCGACGGCAAAGTAGTCTTGAACTTCGGACAATTCGCCGCGCTGTATCATCAAAAGCTTATCGACAAAATCATTTTCCCGCGCGAACTTTTCTTTGAGTTTCAAAAAGGCGCATTGACTGAACTCAGGAAAATGGGCAATGGCATTAACTTAAGCGACACGATAATTAAAGCTAATAGGAGGAATATATC
>CAMZAX010000050.1 GCA_947304355.1 uncultured Selenomonadales bacterium | reverse complement strand
CTTTTTACTCGCTGCTTCTGTTATTCACTTTTAATTTACCAACAGCCCCTAGTTCAACTTGTAACGCAATTTTATCACAGGCAGTGCTCTTGTCAACGAAGCCAATCAAACCTTAACGTGCCGAAAAACTTTTGCCTGTCGCTTGTCCCTTGGCGCGTTGCCTGTTATAATCGGCACGAAGTTATCACAAAAATTTCAGTGATATTACGGAGGTTAAATGATATGTGCGGTATTGTCGGATACATCGGAAATAAAAAGGCGGCACCGATTCTTTTGGACGGGCTGATGAAGTTGGAGTATCGCGGCTACGATTCGGCGGGCATAGCGGTCGATTGCGGCGACAGCATCTTCATTCAAAAGACGGTCGGGCGGCTTGACGCGCTCAAAGACAAGTTGCGCAACAATCTGCCGTCGGGCACGGTCGGCATAGGTCACACGCGTTGGGCGACGCACGGGCGTCCTTCCGACAGCAACGCCCACCCGCACACCGATTGCCACGGTGATTTCGTCGTCGTGCACAACGGCATTATCGAAAATTACTTGCCGCTGAAGGAAGAGCTTATCGCGCGCGGACACAAGTTCACGTCCGAGACCGATACCGAGGTCGTCGCGCACCTGCTTGAGGAAGTTTATCGCGGCGACTTTATCGAGGCCGTTCGCGAAGTCCTGAGCAAAGTCGAAGGTTCCTATTCGATTGCGTTCATGGCGAAGGCGCACCCCGACGTTTTAATCTGCGCCAAGCAAGACAACCCGTTGGTCATCGGTTTGGGCAAAGGCGAAAACTATATCGCCTCCGACATCCCCGCGATAATCAATCACACGCGGCAGACTTACATACTCAACGACGGTGAGCTTGCCCTTGTGCGCAAAGACAGCGTGCAGATTTTGAATCGTCACGGCGGGCTTGTCCATAAAAAAATCTTTCACGTGACGTGGAACGCCGAAGCTGCCGAAAAGGGCGGCTACGAACACTTCATGCTTAAAGAGATTAACGAACAACCCAAGGCTGTCCGCGACACCATGAGCAAGCGCATTGCCAAGGACGGCGGCTCAATCGTCCTTGACGAGCTCAACTGGGACAAAGCTTTTCTTGACGGCGTCGACAAGATTTATATCGTGGCTTGCGGCACGGCTTATCACGCCGGGCTTGTCGGCAAGTTTTATATCGAGAAGTTGGCGCGCAAGTTGGTCGAGGTCGATTTGGCGAGCGAATACCGTTACCGCGATCCGATTGTCGACGACAAGACGCTGGTTATCGTCGTCAGTCAGTCGGGCGAGACAAGTGACACGCTTGCCGCGCTGAAAGAATCGAAACGGCTTGGCGCGAAGACTTTGGCGATAACAAACGTCGTCGGCTCGTCGATAGCCCGCGAAGCGCATCAAGTCATTCACACGTGGGCGGGTCCTGAAATTGCGGTCGCGTCGACGAAGGCTTACACCACGCAGCTGATTGTTATGTTCATGCTGTCTTTGTACATGGCGCAGATTCTCGGCACGCAGTCGCCCGAAAAAATCCGCGAGCTGATTGCCTTGCTGAAAAAAATCCCCGCACAGATTTCGGAGACGCTTTCGGACGTGGAGCCGATTAAAACTTTCGCGCGGCAATACGGTTTCAATGAGGACGTGTTTTATATCGGGCGGTCGCTTGACTACGACGTTGCGTTGGAAGGCGCGCTCAAGCTCAAAGAAATTTCCTACATTCACGCGGAAGCTTACGCTTCGGGCGAACTCAAACACGGGACTCTTGCATTAATCGTCGAGGGCGTGCCAGTTATCGCGCTTGCCACTCAAAAGAGCGTCTACGAAAAAACTTTGTCGAACATCAAGGAAGTCAAGGCGCGCGACGCGATTGTTATCGGCATAGCGGCGGCGGGCGACACAGAGCTTGAAAAATATCTTGACCATGTTATCTTCGTGCCGGAGACCGACGAATTGTTGATACCGCTGTTGACGGTCGTGCCGTTGCAGTTGCTTGCTTACTATGCGGCGATAACGCGCGGCTGCGATGTGGACAAGCCCCGCAACCTCGCAAAGTCGGTGACGGTCGAGTAATGACTGAACGTGTAGAAATTCTTGGAGTGCACGTCGACGCGGTGACGATGGCTCAAGCCGTCGAACGCGTGGCAGATTTAATCGCGGCGGGCAAGCCGTCAATGGTGGCGACTGCCAACGCCGAAATGCTCCTTCGGGCGACGCACGACGATGAACTTAAGTCAATTCTGAACGCGGCAAACTTGGTCGTGCCCGACGGCGCGGGGACTGTCTGGGCGGCGCGACACTTGGGATGTCACATGCCCGAACGCGTCGCCGGCTTTGACTTGGTGCAGGAACTCATGAAACTTGCGCCTGCGCGGGCGTGGAAATTTTATCTGTTCGGTTCGTCGCCCGGCATTGCCGAAAAAGCAAAAGCAAAAGCCGAAACGCTTTACCCCGGCATACAAATCGTCGGGACGCGCAACGGCTACTTCAAGCCCGCCGATGAGCCCGAAATCGTCGCGCAGATTAAAGCCGCCCGCCCGGACGTTTTGCTTGCGGCGTTGGGCGTGCCGAAGCAAGAAAAGTGGCTTGCCGCGCACATGAACGATTTAAACGTCCCCGTGTCAATCGGCGTGGGCGGCACCTTCGACGTGATGGCGGGTGTCGTCAAGCGTGCTCCGTTGTGGATGCAACGCGCAAGACTCGAATGGCTGTTCCGTGCGATGTTGCAACCTTCACGCGCAGGAAGATTGCTTGCCCTGCCGAAATTCGTCTTGAAAGTCCACAAGCAGAAAGTCAACAGTTAAAATTTTTGGAGCGTGATAACTTTGAGCATCATTCGTGAGGGATACTATTTCGCGGGCGTCGCGCTCCTTATCGCGCTGTTTGTCGGCGTACTGATTCACCCGTACGCTGCGATTCTGCCCGTCGTCCTCGCCTGCTACTGCATTTACTTTTTCCGCAATCCGAATCGCACGATACCCGCCGACGAAAATTTAATCGTGTCGCCCGCCGACGGCACCGTTCAAGATGTTGTAGACGTAGACAACGACGACTTTGTCAAGGGCGCGTGCCGCAAGGTCATAATCTTCTTGTCGGTCTTCGACGTGCACGTAAACCGCAGTCCCATCGCCGGCGAAATCAAAATCCAAAAATACATTTGCGGACGTTTCCGCCCCGCTTACAAAGACTCGGTCGGCTTTGAAAACGAACGACACTTAATCGGCATTGAAAACGACCGGCTCCGCGTGACGGTCACGCAAGTTGCCGGGATTTTGGCGCGGCGTATCGTCAGCTGGGTCACGCTCGACGACAGGCTTGAAAAGGGCGAACTTTACGGCTTGATTCGTTTCGGCTCGTGCACGGAACTGGTCATGCCCGAAAACGTCGATGTCCTCGTCAAAAAGGGCGACAAAGTTCGCGGCGGCGAATCGATTATCGGGCGGATAAAGTGAGGTGGCGTAAATGAAGTGGTTGCTTCCCAACATGTGCACGGCGGCGAATTTGTTCTTCGGCATGTGTTCGATACTCGCGACTTACGAAGGCGATTTTTTTTACGCGTCGGTGTTCATCTTGCTGGCGTTGATAGCGGACGGCATGGACGGCAGAGTTGCGCGCGCCCTCAACGCCGCCTCCGAACTCGGCAAGGAAATGGATTCGTTGTGCGACCTCGGCTCGTTCGGCGTCGCGCCCGCATTCCTCGCCTACGCGTTTTGCTTGCACAATTTCGGTCTGCTCGGCAAGGCGGCGGCGATAATCTTCGCGCTGTGCGGCATGTGGCGGCTCGCGCGTTTCAACGTCAATACGGGCGTGGTGCACGGCTTTTTCATGGGGCTTGCGATTCCGGCGGGCGGTTGCATTGTCGCGACGACGACGTTGCTGTTTTTGGCGATTGGCATCCATCCGAGAGACTTCGGGCTCGTCTACCCGATAACAATGATAATCGTCGCGTATCTGATGGTAAGTCACGTGCACTACCCCGACTTCAAGGGCGGCGGCGAAAAACTTTTCCTCGTCGCAAAAATCTTCGCGCTGGCGATGTTCGCGGGCATAATCTACATTTCGCAGGCGGCAATCGTCCAAGGCGTGCTTACGGCGATTTTCGCAACCTACGCGGTCTTCGGCATAGTCAATTCGCTGATAGCTCTCATGACGCGCGGCGATTCTTGAACACGGCGGCGGCACTAAAAATTTTTTGAAAATTTTTTCGCGGCAAGCAGGAACATAAAAACAGGCGGCGAATAGCAGATTTTAAAAGTTGCCCGCAAGGGTGACGGCCGTTAGTAATATTCGTACAAAGATAGGAGAGGGTCACTAATGACAGAAGCAACCACCACGATTGAAAACAAAACCGGTATTCACGCGCGCCCCGCATCGGTGTTCGTGCAGAAGGCATCCTCGTTCAAGTCCAAAGTTCAGCTCAAGGCGAAGGGCAAGACCGTCGACGCGAAGAGCATCCTCATGATCATGAGCATGGGCTTGGTCAAAGGCACCGAGATCACGATTGTTGCTGACGGTCCGGACGAAAAGGACGCGGTCGCCGCTTTGAAGGCTCTCGTTGACGCGAAATTCGGCGAAGATTAATTCGTGCACGTTATTGCAATCTCAGGGAGGATGGTTAAAATTTTTTCCGCCTCCCTTTTTGTGTAACCTTCGGAGGTAAAAATCTATGGCAGAGAAAATTAAGGGCAAAGGCGTAATCGCCGGTATCGCGGTCGGCAACATCCTGCTCGCCGGTCAAAACCTCGACAGCTTCCTCGTGGCATACAAGCCGCGCTCCAAGAAGACCGAAAAGAAAAAAGCCGCTGACGCACTCGTCGCCGTCGCCGAAAACCTCAAAAAGAGTATCGACGACTTCAAGGCGCAGGAACTCAACGAACAAGCCGGCATCCTCGAAGCGCACCGCATGATGGTCGAAGACCCCGCAATGAGCGGCGCGATTGACGAACAAATCGACGTGAGCGGCTCGGCGCCCAAAGCCGTCCTCGACGCTTACGAATCCCAAGCGCAAATCTTCGAAGCAATGGAAGACGAATACTTCCGCGGCCGTGCAGTCGACATGCGCGACGTCGGCAAACGCATTGCCAAGTACCTCCTCGGCATCAAAGAACCCGAAATCGCGGGCAAAGTTATCGTCGCGGGCAAGGACATTGAGCCTTCCGTTATCGCGGGCTTGCCCACAGACAAAATCGCGGGCGTTATCCTCGGCGTCGGCTCCACCACCGCTCATGCCGTTATCATTGCAAAGACGCGCGCCATTCCGACCGTTGTCGGCGTGGGCGACGGCATTCAGCATATCGCGGACGGCGACCCCGTTATCCTCGACGGCGAAACCGGCGAAATTTTGATTCGTCCTTCCGAAGAAGAACGCGCCGCTTACGACGAGAAAATCAAGAAGCAGGAAGAACTCAAAGCTCACTACGCCGAACTCAAAGACAAACCCGCAATCACGCTCGACGGCAAAGAAGTCGAACTCGTCGCCAATATCGGCTCGCCGGCTGACGCTGACGCTGCTGTCAAGAAATACGGCGCAACGGGCGTCGGTCTCTTCCGCTCCGAATTCGTCTTCATGGGCAAAACCGACGTTCCCAAGGAAGAAGACCAGTTCAAAGAATACAAAGCGGCTGTCGAACACTGCGCCTCCGTCACGCACGGCGAAGGTCTCTGCGTTATCCGCACAATGGACATCGGCGGCGACAAACCCCTGCCTTATATCCAGGTCGGTCACGAAGACAACCCGTTCCTCGGCTATCGCGCAATTCGTATCAGCCTCCGCCGCAAAGATTTGTTCATGCCTCAGCTCCGTGCGATTCTGCGCGCCGGCGTCTACGGCAAAGCGGCCATCATGTTCCCGATGGTTATCAACGTTGACGAATTCCTCGCTGCCAAACAGTTCGTCGAAGAGGCCAAGAGAGAACTCGCCGCTGCGGGCGAAAAATATTCCGACAGTGTTCAAGTCGGCATCATGGTTGAAACCCCGGCTGCGGCTGTTATGACGCCCGTGCTCGCCAAATACGTCGACTTCTTCTCAATCGGCACAAACGACCTCGTTCAGTACACGCTGGCCGTCGACCGCGGCAACGCGCAAATTTCCTACCTCTATAACCACTTCAACCCGGCTGTCCTGCGTCTCATCAAACGCACGATTGAATCGGCGAACAAGGAAGGCAAATGGGCAGGCATGTGCGGCGAAATGGCGTCCGACCCCAACGCTGCGATTATCTTGATGGCTATGGGCATTAAGGAACTCTCCATGAGCGCGCCTTCAATCCCGAAAGTCAAAGAGCGCATTCGCAACATCACCTTCACCAAGGCGAAAGAAATCCTCGACAACGTCATGGAAATGGAAGACGGCGACAAGATTCGCGATTACCTCGCAACTCTCGCGTAATTTCCATATCGTAACGTTTCGCAAAAAAAAAAAAGCTCCCGTCAAATGCGGCGGGGGCTTTTCGTTTGCGGGTGCCCTTTCGTTTGCTAAGCAAAAGGGCGCAAAGACAGCTTGTCGTTACGGCGGCGGCGCGTCTCGCTGATTCAACGTTTAAATAATTTTTATTTTTAGGATCAACTTTTCTTTGCTTGCCCAAAGAAAAGTTGCAAAAGAAAGGGCACCTCGCAGGGGCGTTACGTTATAGTAGCCGTAATGTCCGCACTTAAGTCAGCCGATTGGCCGCCGCTTGAAACATCCTGTTTCAAACGCGGCGGAGGGCGCGCGTCCATGCGCGCCTCAAAGTTCGTTGCGCGTTCAATCCGTCGTCGTCGGGTCTATGTCAATCCAAATATCGTCGCGCTTGTGCAAGTCGTGTGCCCGCAAAAATTTCCGCACGTCAGACAAATCGGCAGACTTTATCAACAGCACGAATCGATACACGCCGCGCAGATTGGCAATGGCGGCGGCTATCGGCCCGAAAATTTCTTGTCGGGATATCGATTTTTTTACGACCTCGGCGCGGAAGTCGTTGCGGATTTTTTTCGCCGAAGCCTTTGCCTCAGCCGCGTCGGTGTTCGTGACGATAAGCTTGACAAGACGACAGAACGGCGGGAAAAAAACTGCCTCGCGCAACGGCAATTCGCTCGCGTAAAATTTTTCGTAGTCTTGCGCGCAACCGTAACGAATCGCCGCCGCGTCGACGTTGTAAGCCTGCACGATGACTTTGCCCGGCAAATCGGCACGACCGGCGCGCCCCGCCGCCTGCGTTATCAGTTCGAAGCACATCTCCGCCGCCCGAAAGTTCGCGAAACTCAAAGCCGCGTCAGCACTCAACACGCCGACCGCCGTCACGCCGCTTATGTCGTGACCTTTGGCGACCATCTGCGTCCCGAACAAAATATCGTACTCGTGCGCCGCGAACGCGTCCAAAATTTTTTTGTGCCCGAATTTGCCGCCCGTCGAATCTCTGTCCATGCGTATGATCTTCGCGGCGGGCAATGCGGTTTTCAAGGCGCGTTCCAACTTTTCGGTACCCGTGCCCAAAAATTTTATGTGACGACTGCCGCAACTCGGACAGACCTTCGGCGGTTCAGCCTCGACCTCACAACGGTGACAAAGCAATTTCCCGTCCGCGTGATACGTCATAGGCAAACCGCAATCGGGGCATTTGGCGACCTCGCCGCAATTCCTGCACATCACGACCGTCGACCAGCCCCGCCGATTCAAAAGCAAGATCGCCTGTTGATTCGCCGCCAACGTTTCGCGCAACAACTCGACCAACGCGCGGCTTAAGACCGTCTTGTTGCCCGCCTTCAGCTCGGCGCGCATGTCGACGCATTCGACTTCAGGCAAAGGATTGTTCAGCACGCGGCGCGGCATTTTCAGCAAAGTCAATTCACCCTGCTTGGCGCGATAAAAATTTTCAAGGCTCGGCGTCGCCGACCCGAAGATTATTGTTGCCTCGTGGAATTTGGCGAACTCCTCGGCGACTGTGCGGGCGTGATAGCGCGGCGTGTTGTCCTGCTTGTAGGACGCGTCCTGCTCCTCGTCGACGATTATCAAGCCGATATTGTCGACGGGCGTGAACAGTGCCGACCGCGCGCCGATTACAATGCCAACCTCGCCGTTGCGTATCCGATAAAAGGCGTCACTGCGCTCCTCGACACTCAATCGGCTGTGGATAACCGCCACGTCCGCGAAATGCGCCTTGAAGTTGATGACCGCTTGACTTGTCAACGCAATTTCCGGCACAAGGACTATCACGCAACGACCAAGTTGTCGTGTTGTCTTCGCCAGCTCGATATAGACTTGCGTCTTGCCCGAACCCGTCACGCCGTGCAACAGGAAGCCTCGGAATCGTCGCGCCGTCAAAGATTTTTCGACAGCCGCAATCGCCGCACGTTGCTCGTCCGTCAGATCGAAACTGCGCGGCACCGATTCTACTTGCGAGTAGCTGTCGCGCAGGACGCGCCGTTGTTCAGCCTTGACGATGCCCGCGTCGATTAATTTCTTTGCCGTCACCGATAAAATTCTGTGCGCGCGGAGTTCCGTCGCCGGCAATTCGCCGCGTTCCGTAATAAGGCGCAAAAGTTTCAACTGCGCGGGGCGGGCTTTGAAGTTTTCGGCGTCGAAGTCGGCGGCAAGCGTCAAGACGCGCTCGAAGCGTGACGATATTTTTTTTACGCGTTGCCCCGGCATGAACAGGCGCATGGTCTGCGAAAGCGGGCAAAGATAAAATTCCGCCAGCCAACGCGCCGCACTCAGCATTGCGGGCGTAAACCAAGGCTCGTCGTCGACAACGTCCGATATGTCCTTAAGCGCGAAATCAAACTTTGTCGCGTCGTCAACGTCGTGTACGCCCATTACGAAGCCGTCGATTTTTTGCCTGCCGAACGGAATCAGCACGCGCCAACCCGCCGTCAAGAATTTCAAGCAGTCGGGTACGCGGTAAGTAAAATTTTGCCGAATGCTGTTCGTCGTGACGTTCACGCAAACTTCGGCGATTGTCATTGGGTCGCTCCAGATTCGGCAATGGCGCAAACCGTCGCGTTCACAGCCCGTACCAAGTCTTGCGGCTTAAGGACGAGTTGCATACCGCGCAAGCCCGCGCTGATTGAAATTTTTTCCTGCGTCAAGGCGCGGCTGTCAAGGTACACGGGATAATTTTTTTTCGCGCCGAGCGGCGAACAACCTCCGCGCACGTAGCCCGTCAACGGCAAAAGTTCTTTAAGCGCGATCATTTCGACGGACTTGTTGCCGCTTGCCTTCGCCAACGCCTTCAAGTTGAGTTCGTCGCCGCCGCCGATAACCGCCATGATTATGCCCGTCTTGTCGCCGCGAGCAACCAGCGTCTTGAAAATCGTTTCGATTGCGAGCCCCGACACCTGCGCGACGTGCACCGCCGACAAATCGCTTTCGTCAACGTCGTAAGTTTTAATGTCGTAAGCAATGCCGAGCCCGTCAAGGATTCGGGCGGCGTTGGTCTTTTTTGTTTTGCTCAAATAAATTCCCCCGTTAAATCAGCTCAAGTCCAGAGCCTTCTGATAAGCCGCGAGAGCCGCTTCCTTCCTGCCGAAAGTTCTGTTCGCCCGCGCTTGCAAGAGATAAAAATCTTTGTCAGGCGGCAGGTCGAGAGCTTTAATCACGTCAATGCAGTAAAAGCAAAAGTCGGTGCTTTGTTCGTTCAATGTTTGTTCGGCGATATTCATGAGCCCGCCCGCGATAAATTGCACAAGTTTCGGGTCGACGGCGCGACGATTTTTAATCGCGTAAATCAACAGCGAGCAAATCGCGTTCAAATGTTGGATTTGAATATTCGAGCTGACTGCTAAAGCACTCTGCACCGACAGTTCAAGATAGCCGACGACCGGCACCAACGAATGATTCAAGAGCAGTTCTCAAATTTTCAGCAATATGTTTATATGTCCGCCGAAGTTTGCGCCTTTGACGTTCATGAAAAATCGCGCCGCCTCGTCGGGCTTGTCGAGGTACAAAAGTTGCTTGACTTGCTCAAGAATGCTGCGCGGGTCGGTGAAGCGTTCGTCTGCCTTAAAATTTCTGTCGCGATAAACGTTATCGACGAGTTCAATCATGTGATTGAATACAGGCCATTGATGAACCAAAGCCGGAACGTCGACGTCGCGGCGCAAAATTTTATCGCCGCGAGTTTTGTTATCCTTAATGATACCGTTCGTAAAAATTTCGCCGCTGTACGTGTCGAGCTTAATCAGATTTTCAATCGGCAAGAGGTTATTGTGAACCAGATAATTCATCGTTCCTTGGTCAAAATTATTTATTCGTCAAGGCATGCTTTATAAATTCCCAAATTTCGTGACAAAAAATTTTCATTTCGTTGACGGTACCGATAACCGTACCGGCACAAATTACTTCTTTGTCGGCGAGTTTATCCGCTTCCGCCTTCCCGAATCGCTTTTCAATCCAAGGATAATTATAGGCTCTGTCTTCACCGATTAATTGTCTTTCCGTCGTGTAGCCGAGATAATTTGAATAACCGTTGAACTGTTCAAACACATCGTCTTGACAAATAACGTCGCGGGTGTCGCAAACGAGGACTTGCTCATAATTTGTGCCGTAAGACGCCAAAAAGTCGGCGTAGATTTTAGAATTAGTGTTCATAAACGATTAAGCAAAGTGTGAATATGAGAAATCTTAAT
>CAMZAX010000049.1 GCA_947304355.1 uncultured Selenomonadales bacterium | reverse complement strand
TTTTTCTCTCCTCCTATTTAGCCACTTCCGTTACAACTTTACTTTATCACAACAGTAACCAATTCGCCCGTCTCGACTACGTGCCCGTGAATCAATTCTTTTGTTTCGATTGCGCGCCCGCGAAATTTTATCGGAATCATACTTTCGCCTCATCCTCCAATCAAAAAAGCGACTGCTCCTTAAGTGCAATCGCCTTGTCTATTCGTTCTCGCGCTATGTCGTAATATTCCGCGCTTATTTCAAAGCCGATAAAGTTTCGGGCAAGATTCACGCACGCGACCGCCGTCGTGCCGCTGCCTGCCAACGGGTCAAGTATCGTATCGCCCGCGTTGCTCCAGCTTTTGATGTGGTCTTCGACCAGTTTTAACGGGAACGTCGCGGGATGTACTTTGCCACGTGCCGTGTATTGAGGTTGCCGCCAAATATTAAATCGAACGCCATATTCTGATGTCTCGACGCCAATCCAATTCTTTGACGGTTTTCTAAAAGTCCCGTCAGCAAGTCTTAAAGTAGCGTGCTCGCTTTTCTTTGAACCTGCCGAAAGATTTTTTCTGTCTTTCAATAAATGTACCGTTTTGGGTGCTCCTTTACTCAGAACAAACATGTACTCGAAATTTGGATAGTAACGATTGCTTTCGGGTGCAGTGCACCCTGCCCGTTGCCAAATCATAGTGTCATGGAGATTAAAGCCCAAATCCTTGAAGTACAACGCCTGCCGAAAGCTGGTGCCCGTCTCCGAACCGTTAATCGTCGCGTCATTGACTATCCACACCACGATACCGCCACGTTTCGTCACGCGCCACAATTCTTGTGCCAATGGCTCGAACCGAAAATCTTTCACGTGCCCGTTGTATGTGCGAAGGTTATCGTAAGGCGGCGAAGTTACCGTCAAATCAACCAAATCGTCCGCTAATCCTTTCATGCCTTCCAAGCAGTTCTCGTTAAATATTTCGTAGCTCACGGCTTACCTCCAATAGCTTTGAACGAGCGTAAATTTCGGCGGAGCAGTCATTATCGCCGTCGGTGCGAACGCCAGTACCAATGCGTCAGCTCTGTCCGGCGAACGTCCGCAACGTTTCTTGTAAGTCTTTTTGTCTTCAAGAATCAGCTTGTCACTCGACGTGAGCAAATATTTTCGCGTTGAAAGTTGCGCAGTCAATTCGTCGTCGCGCGGCAAAATTATTTCGCCCGAAACAAAGCGGTCGCGCAGAGCAAACCAACTTTCGGTCGCCCAATTCGCGTAATGTGAATCGCGAGCCTTGCCGCCGTTGTGACAGCCGTGTACTTCGACCGATAAATTTTTCTCGTGTAAAACTTCACGCAAGCGGTCAGTCACGCCGCCGCCGACACCGTCATCGTCAACATTAATTCGCGCCCGATTCAGCGAAAATTTTTTCATCAGTTCGCTTACCTTGTGCACGATTCGTCCGACCGTCGTCATGGTATCCGCCTTTCTGTAGTTTTCAAGCAGCAACGCGGTATTGCCAATCCTCGGCTGAATAACGGTTTCGTCATTACCGAATCTGGCAACGTCGACGCCGATAACCAATTCGCCTAAGTACACGGGCTCACGGGACATAGCCGCTTCGACAAGTTCAAGCGCGATAAGCCCGTCCGCCTCCGTCTTCGGAAATTCGCCATAGACGCGCACGCGCACAACGTCCGAATCGTTGCCGTATTGCTTGATAAGCCGTCGGCAATATTCATTGGAGACGCGCCCGCTGTCCGCCGAAGAAATTTTCTGTGTGTGATAAAGTTCCCTGTCCTCGAAGAACGCCCGCTTGAAAAAGCCGCTGTTGCGCGTCGGGTTGCCACAGATTAAAAGCTTTGCGTCCGGCGTTGTCAATGCGCCTTCAATCGCCTCAAAAATTCCGTCGTCAATGCCGCTTGCCTCGTCGAGCACAAAAAGCAAATGTTCTTCATGAAAGCCCGCCATGTTTTCGGGACGAGCCGCTGTCTTCGCTATCGCCAACCACCGTTCGGGTGCGCCGCGAAATCGCACTTCGGTTTTCTTCCACTCGAACAGCTCATTGAGCAGCGGCGAACGTTTCAGCCACTTTGAAATTTCCGACCATAGGATTTTGTAAATCTGCTGTTGCGTCGGCGCGGTGCAAGGGATTTTGCAAAACGGCCGCGTAAACAAAAACCAAAGTATGCTCCACGATTCAAGGGCGGTCTTACCGACACCGTGCCCCGAACGAATTGCCACACGCGGATTTCCCGCCAGCGCGTTCAATGCCTCGGCTTGCCAAGTGTCGGGCGTTGCGCCCAAAATTTCTTTCACGAACGTTACGGGCTCATCGCGAAATTTCTCAAGGACTTGCTCCAACATTTTCCTTCGCCCAGATTTTTTCGAGTGTTTCAACGAACAGTGTCGACGAATCAACTTTCACGTCAAGCTTGTCACGATACACGCCGGCAACTTTCAAAAGCATGTCCGCCGCTTTGAGCTTGTCTTTTTCGCTTACGGTGACGACGAATTTTTTGCCGCTTTGAGTGACAACTTCCTCGGTCATTTCGCCGCGTACAACCGCCGTTAAGTGTTCGAGAACTTCCTGCGCGTCGGCAACGCGTTGGCTTTCGAATTCCTTCAAGCGTGCTTCGATTGCTTTTTTTATGACAGGTTTTGACAGGTTTTCAGTACCGATTCGATTGGCAATGCGTTTTGAGTAGCCGGATAAACGAGCGGCTTCGGAGGCATTGCCCGTCTGTATGTAAAAGTCGACGAATCGTTGTTGGCGTTCATTCATTGGCTTGCCCCCTTTCCCAGATTTTGGTTAGCGTCGTGACGAACAAATCTTTTTGCGGCTCCGCCCTGTTGAGTTCCCGCGCAGATCGTTCCATGTTGACGCCGACCTTAGT
This sequence comes from uncultured Selenomonadales bacterium, assembly GCA_947304355.1. Lineage (GTDB taxonomy): Bacteria > Bacillota > Negativicutes > Selenomonadales > Selenomonadaceae > Quinella. Next base: position 7,894 of record CAMZAX010000049.1, on the reverse strand, counting down.
CATTTCGACGAGCGCGGGCAAAAATTTCGGCGGCAGTGTCGTCAAGTCCATTTGCTGAATCGCGTTCGCGCCGCGACTTTGGAACATGCGCCCGATATTTATCTGCCGTTCAATCATTTTGGCAAAGTCGTCCGCCGCTTTTTTCATAGCCTGCCGACTGACTTCGGAATCCCACGCGTCTGCACGTTCGCGCCAACGATACCGCTTCGCCCAGCGTTTTATCAGCGTTAAGCTTTTCGACAGCTCGACGGCCACTTTCGGATAAGTGCGCTCGCTCATTGTCAGATAAATTTTGAACGCCTCAAACGCGGGATAACTTTCATCTGCAAGCCGCTCCCAAATCTTCATGTTCTCACCAAAAAACGCCCGCAGGCGTCAAATTATTTTTTCAAAACAAAAGTGTGCCTTTCGTCATCTAAGTAATTGCTGTCGCCGTAAAAATATTTAACTTCGCCGGTCAAGCGAGCCGTGCACTCCTCTGAGAAATACGTTTCGTCAAACAGCACATCTCCTTCGTAGACTGCCTTGCCGTCGGCGTCATAGCCAACAAACTGAACGATACTGTCACGGTCGACGAGATAAACGCGGTTTCCGTCTTGAATAGCCGCGCCGTCTTCGTCCTCGAAGTAAAGCCCGTAACGATATTCGCCCGTTTTAAGGTCGCGCCCGCGAAATTTTATCTGTCGTGTTGTTGCCATTTTGCTCACTCCATTTTTTCAGGCGTCGTTTGCTTCAACCGTCTAAGGAATTCGTCGCCGCGAATCCAGTTGCCGTTTTCGTCTTGCACTTTGACATCGGCGGGTTCCCACGTGAATTTTTTGGCGCGACGTTTGTCGTCGGTTTTCTCGACGCGATTCTCTTCGTCGGTATGTTTCGTCAGCATTTTAATTACCTCTTTCGGGTCTCTGCCGATAACTTCAAGCTTGACCAACGGGCGTGAGCTGCTCTCGTCTATAGACAGCACTTTGAACTTCGTGCCGCGATTCAACAGAAATTCGTTCTCGCTTTTGTAGCGAGAAATCGGGGCAATCCACATGCCTGCACCCTTACCCGCAGGAACAACTATTTCAACATCAACACTGCCGAAGTGGGTGCCTTTAACGGGCGACGTGCTTGTAAAACCTTCGTCGTGAAAAATTCTGTTCGGAGCATTTTTGTACAAGTCAAGCATGTTTCTACCTACTTCCCTATGGACAAGAATATCGTTGGGTAAATTGCCCAGTTGCAATGCAAGTTCACAGTCAAGAATCGTCTGCTTAAGAATTTTGATTTCACTGGATGTAAATTCGGAATCCGCTTTCAGTCCGCGTAACCAATCGTTCATTTCCTCATAAAAGTAACTGGTATATGTTTTGATTGCCTTCGCCCAGCTGTCAGGGATTGAGCTTACCCACGCGCCGAAAGGTTTGCTCGTATCTGTTTTATCGTTGCCGAAATAATCATTTGCTTCAGTTGCGTCTTTGAACTGTCGGAGAACTCTCTGCGGCTTCGGTGCTTCGATTTCCCGATACATTATCGCACAGCGACAACGCGGGTGCAATGGCGGCAACGTTACTCCGCTCTCGTCCGTGTGCCCGACGACGGTATCTTTCAGCGCGAGACACCGCCCGCAGACGCGATTTGTGCCGGCTGTCGACCAAACCATTTCACAACGCCCCATTAATCTGTCGGAAACGGCTTGAGAAACGCCCATGTGCGCACCGCGATTGTAGGCAAAGGCAAGTTCGGTGTGAACGATAGTTTCGGCGCGGAATCGGTGTTGTTGACTTGCGTACTTCACAGCCGCTTTATCGGCACGAGCCGCCGCAACGGTTGACGACGCTCCGCCTTCCAAATACGACCGATAAATTTTTTCGCGATAGTTGGCGTTGGCTTGAGCCTGCATTTCAGTCAAACCAATCAGCGGGCGGATTTGCTTTGCCATGTCACGGGGCAGAATTCGTTCGGCTTGCCCGCGCAGGATTATCGCCGCCACTGCCCGCCGACTTTCTTCGGAGAGCCGTGTTATCAATTCGCCACCGTGCGTTTGTATCCACGCTTTGACGAAGACATCCGAATCGTCGAGTATGATTTTACCTTTGGTCGCCTTCTTCGCCGCCGCCGCCATAGCCGTCGCCCACATCGGAGCCAATGTGCCGTTCACGACTTCGGCGTAGCGCGCTTGCCAGTCAATCAAGTCGTTCAAATGACCGTCCAAAATCGCCGCTTCAATGTCACTGTAGCTGAATTCGCCCCATTTTTGAACTTCGCGTGCCAACCACTCCGCAGGCTCGTTGCCGACCTGCCTAAGGTAAGCGTCCAAGTCGTTGAGCGTCTGCCGAGAACTTCGCGCCTTCCGAAATACTATCATGTTTCCCCCAACAAAAAAGCCCCCGAAGGAGCCGAAAAAATTTTTAGAGACTGTCGCCGCAACTGAAATCTCGCGCCCGTTTCAGAATCGCCAAATCGAAGCCGAACGCCTCGTAAGACTTCCACAAAGCCGCAACGTAATGGTCGTTGGGCGCGCCGACGGCTTGTTTTTCGGGTTTGTGATAAAACATTACCATGACTTTGCCGCCGAGAAAGTCAATCGCGACTGCGCTTTTTTGGTAATGCTGCGGAAAGCCTTCGTAGCGGTCAAGCTTGCGTTCGTCAGCCGCCGAAATTTCCCAAAGCACATAGGGCACAGAAAAGCCGTCCCATTGTTCAATCGTACCGTAGCTGAACGGCGGCTCGCCTTTGAACATCAGCCGCCAACCGTCCAAAGTCCCCGTGCCCAAAAGTTTTGCGTCGGGGCAACGCTGTTTCATCACATCGACGTCCATGTTCGCGCCATATGCCAAGTATTTCATTGCAAGCCCTCCTGTTCCCGTGCCGCCGCGTAGCACTGCATCCTAAGCAAGTTGGTACTGACTTCGTCAAGCCCTAACAAAACGTCGTTCCACGTCTTCCTTACGTAACCTGCGCGGTCGTATTCGTCGCAATCGCAAACGTCGTCATCTGACATTCGTCTTATTTCGTGCTCGTCGTGACTTGCTTGAAACCATTCGCTCCAAACTTTTTTGTACATCTCGGTCGTCTGTTCGCGCAACGCCGAAATTTCTGCCGAAGTCAATTTCAATCGCCGCCTTCCAAATCAGTCAAAGCAACCATAACCCGATTTAAACCTTGTGCCGCTTGTCGAAGTTTTTCAATCGCGTTCATTGCTTCACACCATTTTTGCTCGTCGCGGAGTACTTGTTCTTTTCGAGCCAGCCGACGAATTCTGAACAATTTAATCACCACTTCTTGACGCAACATGCCAATTTGAGTTTTCATTTCCGCTATCGACATCGTACAAACCGTCCTCTTCCATGCTGTTTAAATACTGAACCGCTGTCAACAAACGGGCTTGCACTGCGTTCCAACGTTCCACTCGCGCCATTGCGTTGCAACGTTCTTTGCCATTCGGCACGTAATCTTTCGTTGCTTCAAGCAATCGGTAATCGCGTTTTTCTTGCCGCACAATCAATTCCGCCAAGTCAGCCAAATCCGCAATCTTGTCGCGTATTGCGAAAACTTCTGCCCAAGACAACATCGTCGTTACCTCCGTCAGCCAAGGGCGGGTTGCCCCGCCCCGTCCCGTTCCTTACACCGCGTGCCGCCAAGCCGTGTTGCCTTCAAGGTGTTTCGTCAAGTGGTGCCTGAGCGTCGAAAATTCGTCGCCGTTCAAGTTCAAGCCCGTCGGGCGCGTCAACCAAGTCCGCATTGCGAATCTTTCGTTCTCGGTCTGTGCCGGCTTGTAAATCGTCCGCTTCATTGCTTTCGCGTTGGCGACCAAGGCGCATGACAGTTGAATCGCCGTCTTGACTTCACCTGCGTGCATGGTGCCGTTGAAAATCCTGAACTCGACCGTGCCTTTCGTGAAGAGTGCGTGCAGGTTAAGCGCGTGGTATCGGCTCGAATCGTAATGGAAATTGTGGTTGCCGCTGTCGCCGTACCAAATCGGCTTGAGCTCGGCAAGGGTTTTTGGTTTCTTTTCGTTGAGTTCCCGCAAAAACCTTTCGGCAGTCGGTGCGCAGTAACGTTTGCGGTTGTCGTGAACGGTCAAGGCTTTGTACAAAAGGTTTTCGTGGCTCGCGACGTTGTTGACCAAGTTCCTGACCGCCTGTGCCGTCAAGCCCGCCGCGCCGATGTGGACGTGCAAGCCGCAGGTTTTGTTGACGAACGCGCCCGCCTTGCGAAGCTTGCGAACAATTTCTTGCAAGGTTTCGATGTCGTCCCAGCGGAGAATCGGCGTGACCAATTCGCAACGGTAAGCCGAGCTCGCGCTTGTGGTTTGCCCGTCGACCTTGCGTTGCGCCAAAAGGCTGCCGTCGCTCATTACCTGCCAAGTGCGCCCCGCGTTGTCGTTGACCGCCCAAGCGTCGTAGCTGTTGCCGGTGCAGGTTGCCGTCGTCCCGAAGTGCGCCGCGACCGTCTTCGCCGCCGCTGCCCGCGTAATTCCGGTGAATTCAAGCTCCGCCCCGATTGTTTGTTCCTTCATTTTTACCTGCTCCCTTCGTTTTTTGTTAGCGTATTAATCACTCTAAACGAAGAATATAGCAAGCCCTAAAGACAGAACAACCGTGTATACTTTGCGGTTTTGGTGACGAGAAAACCCGCCTTTCGGCGGGCGGTGCTTTGGTGCTTCGCGTTGGTGCTTAGTCGTTGAGCCTCTTGTTCAGTTCGTAAATCAGCTTGTAAAGTTCGCTGGCTTTGTGGCTCATCTTGCGGAGGGCGCGGGCTTTGTCGGGTTCATCGTCGGGCAGGGCGTCGTCGAGGCAGTCGTAATCCGCCAAAACTTCTTCGCGAATCGTTTCGAGGGTTTCAATCGTCACCATCAGGCTCCCTTTTGTTATCTCTCTCATTTTCTTTTTCTCCCTTCGGTCTTGCTGTGTTTTCCTTTCGGTGTGCGCATATTGCCATACCTTTTTGGTTATAGCAAGTCTTTTCTTAAAAACTTTTTGTATACTTCACAGCTTGGCAAGAGAGAAAAACCCGCCTTCCGGCGGGTGGTGCTTCGGTGCTTCGTGGTGTTGCTTAGGCGGTCTTCAAGGCGTCCAGTTTGCCCCAAAGTTCGTAGTACTCTTTCACGAGGTTGGCTTCCTGTTCCTTGAGGTAGTCGATGTGGCTTTGCGGTGTGAGCTCGTCTTCGCCGCCGTCTTCGTCTTCGATTTCAATCAGCGCGTCGCGAATTTCGTCGAGTTCCGCCTTTACGCTTTCAATCGCCGCTTTGATTTGTTCCTTTGTCGTTCTTATCGTCTCCTTTTGGTTTTTCCCTTTCGGTAGCTGTATATAGCCATAACCAAAAGGAAATAGCAAGTCCTAAAGGCAGATTATTTTTGTATACAACACTGGTGCCGGTAAAAGAAAAACCGCCTTTCGGCGGGAGGATGTCGACTAAAAATTTTTCAGGCGGCAGTCGTCAAACTTTTCAGTTCGGTCTTAAGTTCTTCAAGTTCGTCTTCCAATTCGCCGGCGCATTCGCCGTAAAAATCGACTTCGCATTCCGTGACCAGCCCCGCTTCAAAGGCGTCGAGTTGCTCGTCCAAGTCGTGCAGGGCTTCGGTGAATTCCTTGCGCACGCGTTTGATTTCGCGCTTCAGTTCCGCAATCCGTGCCTTTCTTTCCGTCGTCGTCATCGTCAATCGTCTCCTTTCGTTTTGCCTTTCGGCGATTGTATCTATCACTCTCCGTGGCGCGAAAGTCAACGAATCGGTGTTGTATACTCAGCGATTTCAGAAAAGTGATTGTTGCGGAGTCGTCACTTTCTTAGCCATTTCCTTAAAGAGTGCCACGCTGTCCTCGACGATAAAATTTTCTTCGAGAATTTCGTCAAGCACTTCGGCGGGCACCGAAAATTTCTTGCCCGTGAAAAACTCGTAAGCGTCAGCGATTGTCGCCTTCAAGTGTTCGCGCGTCTTGTCAACGGACGCCGCTTGAATGTCAATCCCGTACAAACTCGCCAACGCCCGCACCGCTGTTCCCTCGTCGAGAGTGTCGACGTTGTAAAACATTTTGCAGACCAACTCGGCACAGGGGAATTGCCCGTGTCCGACTGCTGGGTCGAACATTGTTTTATCGACATCCTTGACGATTTCGCGAATGCCGCCTTGCAACACCATGAAAAACACAATCCCCGGCGGCGTGAAAACTTCGGCGTGCTTGTGATAGGCGTCAGTCTTGCTCGTTGTGTAAGGCATCGTCATAGCTGTATCGCTCCTCCACGAATTTAATCATTGCCGGCGTGAAGTCATACTTCCGATAAATTTGTGCGTCGATTTCGGGCGCGTCAAGGGTTAAGTCAACATCGTCGAAGAAAAGCCCGTTCGCGTTGTGGATTGGCTCGAATTGCGCCAACCGCTAAAGGTCAAGCCACAAACGAAAGATTTTTGACTGCGTAAATTTTTTTAGCCCGTCGATTTTTGCGGATGTCATTTCGTTGACGTAGCCGAGCTTAATATAGTTGTCAGTTCCGGCGACTTCGCGGGCGTCGGCAATTTTCACGCCGTCTTTCGTGTAAATGACCGCCTTGCCCGTGGATTTAAGCTTGCGCCCCATTTTTCAAATCCTCGTAGCTGAAAGTTTCCCCGTCGCGTTCGACTGTAATTTTGCCGCCGTGCGACGCTTTGAATCGCTCAACTGCCACGTCGACGAACTTCGGCAAAAGCTCAATGCCGTAGCAAATTCTGCCGAGTTGTTCAGCCGCCATCAGCGTCGAGCCGCTGCCCAAGAATCCGTCAAGAATTTTGTCGCCGCGTTTGCTTGAGTTTTTCATAAGGTGAGCAATCAGCGCAACGGGCTTGCTTGACGGGTGCCCGAAGCCTTCAGTCGTCGAATCCTTTATGCGCGGGAATTCAAAAACCGTCGTCTGCGCGGCGTCGCCGTAAAATTTGTGCGTGCCGCGTTTGCTTTTCCCGAAAATTATCGGCTCGTGGTTGAACTTGTAATCGGAGCGGCTCAGGACAAGCGAATCTTTCTTCCATACCAGCCCTGCAAGCACGTGGAATCCCGAATCCTCAAACGCGTCGAAAAAAATGCGCGTCTTTGCAGTGGCGTAAAAAACGTAAATGCTTGCGTCGGACGCCATTGCCCGCGAAAAATTTTCAAACGTCGCCACGAGGAAATTACGCCCGTCGACGTCGTTCAAATCGTCGTTCAAAATCGTGCCGGAAGTGTTTTCTTCGCCAACAAAATAAGGCGGGTCGGTCAACACACAGTCAACCTTCAGGGCACCGAGCAGTTGCTTGTAAGTTTCGGGTTTTGTCGCGTCACCGCAGATGATTTTGTGCTTGCCGAGCGTCCATACGTCGCCGAGTTTTGCCACAGCCGGCTTATCGAGCTCCGCCGTTGTGTCGAAGTGCTCTTCCGTGACTTCAGCGTCCTTGAATTCAAAATCTTCAAAGCCCGTCAGCGAAATATCGAAGTCCAATTCGGCAAGCGCATCCAATTCGGCGCGTAAAATTTCTTCGTCCCAACCTGCCATTTCAGCAAGACGATTGTCGGCGAGGATGTAGGCGCGTTTCTGCGCGGGCGTCAAATGTTCGACAAAGACGCAAGGAATTTTTTCGTAACCTTCAGCCTTCGCCGCCGCAAGCCGCCCGTGTCCCGCGAGGACGTTCAAATCGCGGTCAACCAATATCGGATTGACGAATCCGAATTCCCGCAGAGACGCCCGCAACTGATTGATTTGCTCCGCGTTGTGCGTACGCGCGTTGTTCACGTACGGGATTAGCCGCGTCGTTTCAATTAATTCAAGTTTTTCCGTCGTCATAGTTCCTCCAAAAGCAAAAACCGCCCGAAGGCGATTTATCTATGTCAAGCGGCTGCCCGCGTAATTTGCTAGGGGTTGTTGGTAAACTCAAGTAAAAGAAAAACATAAGCAGTTCTCTGA
>CAMZAX010000048.1 GCA_947304355.1 uncultured Selenomonadales bacterium | reverse complement strand
TATCAGAGAACTGCTTATGTTTTTCTTTTACTTGAGTTTACCAACAACCCCTAGAGCCGTCACTGTCAGTCTTTACCAACAGCCCACAGATTATTGCTAAAACCCGCTGTCTGTGTTATAAAAGCGTTGTCAATATGACTCCTAAGGGGGAATTAAGGTATGGTTGGGATAGTTATCGTTTCGCACAGCCGAAAACTCTCGGAAGGCGTTGTCGAAGTCGCCGCGATGATGGCGGAAGACGCGCCCCTGGCTGCCGCCGGCGGCATGGAAGACGGCGAACTCGGCACAAGTTACGACGTGATTCAACGGGCAATCGACTCGGTTTATTCCGACGACGGCGTTATAATCCTTGCCGACATGGGCTCCGCCGTCATGACCGCCGAAATCGTGCTGGAGGAAATGGAAAAGGATAATATCGTTATAGTTGACTGCCCGTTGGTTGAAGGTGCCATCCTCGCGGCGATTGATTCTGTGGCGGGACGTGACTTGAATCAAATTGTTATGCGCGTCGAAAGTGCTCATTCCGCCAAAAAATTCATGGACTGAACAAAAATTGACTCCGACTTGACCGCGTGTCGAGCCGGAGTTTTTTTGTTGCTTACAGTTCAGCGGGGTCGTCGAAGCCGACAAACCACGTCGCGATAAAGCCGACGACGTAAGCCGTGAACAGCCCGCCCAGGTAGACGGGAATGTTATTGGTCGTGGCGGCAAGCGGCAAGCCCGAAATGCCCAAAGTCGCCGCGCCGACGGTGAACGACGCCACAACCGCGCCGCCGACTGCTCCGCCTATGCACGCGCAGATAAACGGCTTGAACAGCGGAAACGTCACGCCGTAAATCAAAGGCTCGCCGACGCCCATCATGCCCACGGGCAATGCCGACGCGATTGTTTTCTTTAGGAATTTGTTTTTCGTCTTGAAGTAGACCGCGATTGACGCGCCGACTTGTCCGCCGCCCGCCATTGCCAAAATCGGCAACAAAATCGTTACGCCGAACTGCGCGATTAAGTCGACGTGAATGGGCGTCATTGCTTGATGAATGCCCAACATGACGAGCGGCAACCATACGCCCGCCAACACGAAACCGACTGCCGCGCCGCCCGATTGAATTGCCGTCGTCGCCGCCGAGCCGATTGCGTCAGACACTGCGCCGCCGAGCGGTTGCAACAGGAAAATCGCCGCCGCGCCCGCGATTAAAACCGTCACAAGCGGCGTCAAGAACAGGTCGAACATTTCGGGGATTATCTTGTGCAATTTTTCTTCGAGCCACGCCGCGAACGCCGCCACGATGATAACCGAGATGACGCCGCCGCGCCCGGGCACGAATGCCAAGCCGAAAATATTTATGTCGGCAAGACCCGGATGCGTCATTAACGCCGCAAGCACGCCGCCGAGTATCGGTGTCCCGCCGAAGATTTTCGACGCGTTGATTCCGACGAACAAGTTCATGCCCCAAAAGACCGCGTTGCCGGCAATCATTGCGAGTTGAATTTCCTTTTCATCGGCGAGCGCGGGCGATATTTTCACGGCAAGACCGATTATGCCCGTTATCAAGCCGCACGCGATAAAACCCGGTATCAGCGGCGTGAAGATGCTTGAAATTTTCTTGAAGAACAATTTGACGGGCGTGGCGTTTTTGGCGCGGATTTTGTCGTGCAGAGCCTTCGCGTCGCCGATTTTGACTTCGCCGACTTTGACGGTGTTTGTCGCCTCCAAAATCTTGTTGACGGCATTGGTGACGGTCGTCGCTCTGCCCGCGCCAAGGATAACTTGCACTTCGTCGCCGTCTTCATTGACGCCCAACACGCCGTCGATTTTTTTCAGCGCGGCAATCATGTAGTCGTTTTTTTCAATGAGCCGCAGTCGCAAGCGCGTCATGCAATTCGTCGCCTGAATCACATTGGAGTAAAGGACGTTGCCCGTCCCGCCGACCGTGTTCAAAATATTTTTCGCGAGTTCGTCCGTATTAATTGCAATCGTCTCCAATCCCCGAATGTTTTTCTGAAAATATATAGGAAGTTTGCGGCAATGTCAAACGCAAAAAAAATTCCCCACTTTTGGGGAAAGAGTCGCCGATTAATTTTACAAAAGCTTTTCGATGTCTTGAGCGATTGACGCGGGAGTCGTCGTCGGCTCGAAGCGCGCAACGACGTTGCCTTCGCGGTCAATCAAAAATTTCGTGAAGTTCCACTTGATGCCGTCGCCTTCCAGATATTCGGGGAAGTTCGTTTGCAACGCCTCAAGCAGTTTCTGTCCGATGGGATGATGCATGTCGAAGCCCTCGAACTTTTTCTGCGCGGTGAGGTACTTGAACAGCGGCTGAGCGGTTTCGCCGCGCACGTCGCCCTTCTCGAAGATTTGGAACGTGACGCCGTAATTGAACTTGCAGAACTGCTGAATCTCGTCGTTGCTGCCGGGGTCTTGCGCCGCGAACTGGTTGCAGGGGAAGCCGAGAATTTCCAAGCCGCGATCTTTGTAGGTCTTGTAGAGAGCCTGCAACTCCCCGAATTGGCTCGTGAAGCCACATTTGCTCGCCGTGTTTACGATTAACAGAACCTTGCCTTTGTAGTCCGCCAGCGATTTTTCGACGCCGCGATTGGTCTTGACCGTGAAGTCGTAAATACTCATGAAATTGCCTCCTTAAGCCGACGCAAGCAATTCGTCGATTTTCTTCTTGTCGAAGCCAACGACGTAGTTTTTGCCGTCAATGGTCGTGACGGGGACAGCCAAGTCGCCCGAAATTTTTTCGCACTCTTCGCGCGCCGTCTCGTCCAATTCGATGTCGCGCACTTCGTATTCCACGCCGCGTGCATCGAGATAACGCTTCAATTTTTCGCAAAACGGGCACGATTGAAAAGAAAATACCTTAACAGCCATTAAAATTCCTCCTTAAACAGCAGATATTCTATCGGTTTATTGAAAATCTCAACGAGCTTGGCTTTGTCTTTCGCCGTGAAATTCAGCTTACCGCACATTTTATTGGAAAACGTTTGATGAGAGAACCCCAATATCTTAGCGAGTTCTTTGTAATTGAGGTTGTGTTTTTCCATTTCAATCAGCAAGTTTTTGTAGGGCGTCTTACGGAGCTTCGATATTGTTGTCGGCAGTCCGTCGTCGCGCGCCAGCAAATACCCTGCGGGGAGCCCGAAAAATTCTACGAGTTTGTCGACTTGGCGCATTGTGAAATTTTGATTTCCGCGCATCTTTTCGGAAACAGTTTGTTGAGGTAATCCCAGAAGTATTGCAAGCGCGGCGTATGTGAGGTGCCGTTTGTCCATTTCGGCTATTAAATTTTTATACGGACTTTCGTAGCGTCGCCCCGCAGAAATATGCGCGCAATGTTCGAGAGTTTTTGGAACGCCGCGCAGAGTTTCTCCAATCTTTGCGCAATGTTCAGGCGAAAGCGTTTTGCCCGTATGAGCCTTCGACATTATCGCGCGAGATGTAAGCGAATGTCTTTTGCCCGTATTCGCCGCCGCGATTTTCGCGATCTGTTCGGGTGTACGTTTTAAGCCGACAATCCCTTCGCCGCCGTCCGTCAAATTGTAGCCGTTCGGGCTTTTGGTATTAAGCAGGATGATGAAAAATTTTTCCCACGTGTCCATTTCGGCTTTCGACGCGCAGTTTTTGATAACGAAGCAACGAAAATTCTTCCAGCCGTACTTGCGAATAGCCCTGTCGACGTACTGGTCGCCGCGTTTATGCTCGGCGATTCTTTTCTTGAGATTTGTCGTTTGCCCGACGTACATTTTGCCGGTAATCGTATTGAGCAAGAGATAGATCACGCCGTAAATCATGCAGATACCTCGTCACAGGCAAAGCAATTTTTCCAGAGCCTCTTTGTCGTAATCGATAACGTAATGCTCGTTGTCAATGGTCGTGACGGGCACCGCCCAATCCATGCCAGTGAGCTTCTTGCAAGCCTCGCGGGCGGCGGGGTCTTTTTCGATGTCGAGTTCCTCAAATTCAACGCCTTTAGAGGCAAGAAATTTCTTCGTTTTAAGACAGTACGGACAGCTGTTCACCGTATAAATTTTGACCAATTTAATTCGCCTCCTTGAGCTTGGCAAGATATTTTTCTGCAAGCAAAGCGGCAGTGGTGCCGTCGGCGGCGGCAGTGGTGAGCTGACGGATTTGTTTTTCGCGAACGTCGCCCGCCGCAAACACGCCGTCAATTTCCGTGCGGCAATCTTCGCCGGCAGGAATACGCCCGCTGTCCGTCAAGTGCAATTCGTCTTTGAACAGCGCGGTATTGGGCTCGACGCCGATGTTTACAAAAATCCCGTCAATCGCAAGCGTCTTGGTCTCGCCCGTCGTCTTGTCGAAGATGTCGACCGTCTCAAGCTTTTTGTCGCCGTGCAGAGCCTTGATGTCTGTCTGCAAAAGGATTGTAACTTTGTCGTTGCCGCGCAGGCGTCGTTGCGAAAAGTCGTCCGCTCGAAGCTCCGAACGGTGAATCAGATAGAGTTTCTTGGCGTACTTGGTTAGGAAGTAAGCCGCGTCGACAGCCGCATTGCCGCCGCCCGCCACCGCGATGATCTTGCCGTCGTAAGCGTGACCGTCGCACAGTTCGCAGTAATGCACTCCGCGCCCTGCGAATTTTTTTTCTTCGGGCAAAGGCAGCTTGCGGCGATTCATGCCCGACGCGATAATCACGGCGTCCGCCTCGTAAATTTTTTCCTGCGTCTCGACAATCTTGGGCGTCGTCTTGAGCATGACGTGTTCAATCTCGTCAAATTCGTCGATAACCGCGCCGAAGTTCTCCGCCTGTTGCTGAACGGTCGCAATCAAATCGCCGCCGTTGACGCTGACGAAGCCGGGATAATTTTCAATGGCGACGGCGTTTGCTATTTGTCCGCCGATAAGTCCGTTTTCCAAAACGAGCGTGTCAAGATTCATGCGCCCGCAGTAAAGAGCCGCCGTCAAACCCGCCATGCCCGCGCCGATAATCACAACGTCTTTGTGAACGCGTTCTTTCATATCGTCACCTCCACCGAAATTTTACAATCAGCGTGCGATTTTTGCAAGCAAAGCCGTGCACCCGCGCATTATGTCGTTGAAAGTCGTGTTGAAGCCGGCTTTGTCCCACGGGATGTCCTTGTCGAGGAGCATTTGAATTTTGCCTTCGGGGTCGCCGCCGACAATCGCCTTGACCTGTTCGACGTTGCCGGCGTCCATGCAGACGATTAAATCGTTGGCGGCGTAGTCTTCGGGCGTGAAGGTTCGCGAAATGTGACCGTCAAACGGGATTTCTTCCATGCGTAATTTCGTCGCGATGCCCTGGTGAAGTATTTCGCCGTTGGCAGGTTTGCTTGCCGCGCTGCTGACGGAAATTTTATCGCTCAAGCCCGCGTCGTTGACCAGCTTTTTCATGACGAATTGCGCCATCGGCGAACGTCCCGTGTTTCCGCTGCATACAAATATAATTTTCATGTTAAAACCTCCAAAAGTTTTTTCGCCGCGCATTATATCACAGCTGTCAACAAAAAACCCCCGCTGTTCACGGAGGGAAAAATTTTTTCGTTTAAGCAAGCGCGGACACGTCCAAGCGGTCGAAACCGCCGAGCAAGTTCTTGACCGCCGCGAGAATTTTTTTGCACCCGCCGACGTGACTGCTTTCGATATTCAACGGCATGTTCGGGTCGTGCAGGGACATGCGCAACAGAGCCCAGCCGTCGTCGAAATTAATTCTGACGCCTTCGTAATTCGGTTCGGCAAGCGACAACTTTTCGGCACCGGCCCGCGCCTTGAAGTCGTCGAGAACTTTTTGACCGTAAGCCTTGAAGTCCGCGTCCGAAATCTTCAAGCGATACTCCGCGCGTTCGGCAGGAGATTTCAAGTCGGCGATAAGGTCGGCGAGCTTTTTGCCCCGCGCGTGGAGTTCGCCGGCGGCGATTAACATTTTCACGGCAAGATAAGCCCCGTCGTCGAGAAAATAATTTTCGCTCAACGCGCCGTGCCCCGAAGTCTCTATCGCCAACGGACTGATGACGCCGCTTTTGTTCAGGCGAATGCACTCGTTGATGACGTTCTTGTAGCCGCGTTTGAATCGGTGGTGCTTCAAGCCGAGTTTGCCTTCAAGGAAAGCCGTCAGCTCGTCGGACGTGATTGAGTCGGTGATAATCGTGCAGCCGGGATAATCGGGCGCGAGAATCGCCGAAATCATTGCAATCAAAGCGTTGCGGCTTATTTCCCTGCCGTCGCTCAAAACTGCGCCTGCGCGGTCGACGTCGGTATCGAAAATCAAACCGAGGTCTGCGCGATTGTCAAGCACTGCCCGTTTAATCGACGCCATTGCGGTTTCGTCTTCGGGGTTGGGAATGTGATTCGGAAATGTGCCGTCGGGTTCGAGGAATTGACTGCCGGTCGTGTCGGCTCCGAGCGGCGCAAGGATTTTTTCGGCGAAGAACCCGCCGCCGCCGTTGCCCGCGTCCACGATGATTTTCATGCCCGTCAGCGGTTTTTCGTTGTCCAAGGCGGTGCTGATTTGTTCGCGCAGATTTTCGGCGTACAGGCTGATTAAATCGAATTTTTTTGCGCGTGACGCGTCGCCGTGCTTTTCGTCGAAGGTCGCGGCGTTTTTAAGCAGTTCGGTTATTTCGCTCTTCTCAAGCCCGCCGTCCGAAGTGAAAAACTTCATGCCGTTGCGATTGAAGGGCAGATGACTTGCCGTGAGCATGATTGCGCCGTCGGTTTCGGTTTCGGGGTAAATCGTCGACATGAACATCGCGGGCGTTGACGCAAGACCGCAATTCAACACTTCGACGCCGTGCCACGTAAGCGATTCGCAAACGGCTTGCCGGAGCGCGGGCGCGGAGATTCGCGAATCGTGCCCGACGGAGATTTTCAGAGCCGTGACGGGCTTGCCGCATTTTTCGGACAAAAATTTTACAAAGCTGCTCGTGATAAGATTGACAGCTTCGGGCGTGAGGTTGACCGCTTCGCCCGCGACGCCTTCGACAGCCACGCCGCGCACGTCGCTGCCGTTCTGCAGTTTCAGCAAATATTCTTCAGTCAGCATAATTCCATCGTTCCTTTCGCCGAAAGAATTTTGTTGCGGTGAATTATATCACAGCGCGAACAAAAAATCCCCCGCGTTCGTGCGGAGGAAAAAATTTTTATGTCAGAACTTCGCCTGCGTTACGATATTTTCTGCGCAAAGTCCGAATTGCTTTAACAAATCCGCCGCCGATAATGCTGTGCTCCTCAACCGTGACGATTCGCTTGCAATCGCGCGCCGCGCTCAAAATTATTTCTTCGTCGAGCGGCTTAATCGTCGCAATGTTTATGACGCGGGCGGAAATGTTTTCGGTCGCCAAAAGTTCCGCCGTCTTGACCGCCTCCGATACCAAAATGCCCGTCGCGATTATTGCAACGTCCTTGCCGTCGCGCAGGAGTTTGCCCTTGCCGATTTCAAACTTAAAAAGACGCCCGTTTTCGTCGCCGCCGCCAAATCCGCGTCAAGAACAACGACGTTATCGGCAACCTTGCCGAGTTCGACCAACGCGTTGCCGTAGCTGTCGCACGTCGCTATTTTTTTAACGTCCGCCATTTAAGCCGCCTCCTCAATCTTCGCCCGCGCAGATTCGATTTCGGCGAGCGCAATTTTAAGTTCGTCGTCGTTGGGAGCCTTGCCGTGCCGGCCCGCTTGATTTTCCATGAACGAAACGCCTTTGCCCTTGACGGTGCGCAACAAAATCACGGTCGGCTTGCTCTGCGTTTTGTGGAAGGTGTCGAAAGCCTTTTCGAGCGCGTTGAAGTCGTGACCGTCAATCTTGACGACTTCGCAACCGAAGGCCGTAAATTTTTTGTCGAGCGGCGCGGAGTTCATAACGTCCGCAGTCGCGCCGTCAATCTGCAAGCCGTTTACGTCAACGGCAATGCACAGGTTGTCAAGCTTGTAATGGGCGGCGAACATGACCGCTTCCCAAACTTGACCCTCTTCGACTTCGCCGTCGCCGAGCAATGTGTAGACGTTGAAATTTTTGCCGAGGAACTTCGCGCCTTTCGCCATGCCGCAAGCCGTGGAGATGCCTTGACCGAGCGAGCCCGTCGACATTTCGACGCCGGGCGTCAAGTTCATGTTCGGGTGCCCTTGCAGATACGAGCCGATTTTGCGGAGCGTCTTCAAGTCTTCGACGGGGAAAAAGCCTTTGTTGGCAGCGCGGCGTAGAGACCGGGCGCGCAATGACCTTTCGACAGGACGAAGCGGTCGCGATCTTCCTGCCGGGGATTTTTCGGGTAGATGTGCATTTCTTTGCCGTAGAGATAAGCGAAATATTCGGTTGCCGACAGACCGCCGCCGGGGTGACCGCTTTTGGCGGCGTGCGTGCTTATCAGAATGCCTTCGCGAATTTTGACGGCGAACAATGCCAGATCTTTTTTCTCGTCAGCGTTCATTTAAAAATTTCCTCCTTCGTGCAAAATGACGTAATCGTTGTCGTCAAGCATTTGCCAAACTTCGTCGGCGTCAGCGGAATCGTTCAGCGTGCGTTCGACGTTGTAACTGTCGCTCTGCTCGACGAAAGCCGTTGCCGCCTCCAAGGACAAGCCGCCCTGCACCTTGCGATTAATCAGCCGCTGTTTCAAGATCGTCAAGTCAGCCTTTATCATCATGTTCCAGATGAAGTAAATTACTCCGGGCTCTTCCATAATATCATTCCGCCTTTCGTTTGACAGCACGGCGCGAGCGTTGTAGAATTTGAAACGAGAAGAGCTCTACGTCATGCTAAGTTGATGTTTGACAACGCAATCTTAGCACCGCAGAGCTTTTTCTGTCAATTGCCTCGTTGTTCGGAACGACGCCGTGCATGTTGAACGCCATTTGAAACAGGTCGCCGAACGGAACGATTGACTGCTGAACGACGCCCGCGCCTGCGCCCAAGACGATAAAGCCGAGAATTGTTTTGATTGTGCCTTTGATTATTGATTGGCTGTCGGCTTTTTTGAGAATCAAGCCGAGCATTGCGATAAGTCCGACGAAAATTGCCGGCGTCGAAAGAATTTGTTGCAGATATCGCAAAATGACTTCCATCACGAATCCTCCCTTCAATCAGTCTTCAAAGTAGCCGTAGAGTTCTTTAACCGTCTGAGCCGCGAAAATTTTTTCGGCTTTGTCTCCGTCTTGAAGCAGTTCGGAAATTTTCATCAGCATTGCCAAATGGCTGTCCGCATTCGCCGCCGCCAATTTCAGCAGGTCGTTCATGATTTTCAGGTGCCGTTCGTTGTCTTCGGCGCACAGCATGAAGATTATTTTCGCCGCCTTGTTTTCGTTGAAGACGAAGGTTTTTTTGAAGATCGTCAGCGACATGTTCAGCCGATTGACGCCGTCTTGAGGCTTGGCGTGCGCCAACATCACGTCGGAGTTTATGAACATGTACGTTCCGTAATACATTGTCTGCGAAATTATCGCGTCCAAATATTTTTCGACGATGCTGCCGTCGTGAATCAGCGGCTCGCCCGCAAAGTAAATCGCGTCCGGCCACGTCATTTGTTCATCGGTCACGAAAATCTTTTCCACCGTCAACAAATCCAAAAAATCTTTTTCGTCGGCGTGTTGGGTTTCAACATTTTTCAGCCTCTCCTTGCGTTCAGCCCGCGCCCGTGGTAAAATATTCGTGGTAATTGTCTTCCCTTTTGAAGGGATTTTTACGGCGCGAGCCGTTAATTTTTTGCCTTCAGTCGTGAGAGCGGTAAGACTTAAGGCGGGCGATTTTCGCTTCGGGCAAAAGTTTTTCTATCCGTCCGTCGAATCCTTCATAATCGGCAACAACGCCGCCAAGCTGTACAAATTTCCCTCGACGTAATCAACTTTGAGTTCGGCTTTGACTTCGGACAAGCGTTGGAAGTAAGCGTTAATCTCGTCGCGATTGAAGAACGACAGCTGCCCGTTCTCAAGCAAGACCCTCAGCGCGTCGAAGAACAGAAAATACAGCGCGCGCACGTGAATGACATCGCCCGTGATTTTGTAGCCGGTTTTGGGCGCGTAGGACAGTTTGGCGTTGTATTCGTGCAGTTGGCGAATCAAAATCTGAATGTCGCTGAAAATCGTATTGCGGCTGACAATGCAAGCCTCCATGAGCTGTTCGACGTAGACGGGCGTTTTGCTCTGAATGATGTAGCACGCGATAATTTTGGCGCGTTCACCGGGCGAGAAAATGTATTCGTTGCGATCGTCCTTTTTGTCGGCGAGGGCGTCGATTGCAATTCGTTCGGCGGGCGGAATGAAAATCCCTTTGCCGCGCCGGATCTTCAACGGCGGCAAGTTGTGCGAATCAAGCCAATCGTTGATGTTGCAAACGTCGTAGTAGACGCTGCGCCGCGAGACGCCGGTTTTTTCGGCGAGTTCGCGCATTTAAACTTTGAAGGTTTTCGTACAAAAAAAATCCCGCCGACGTTCGACGGGAAAATTTTTTATCACTGCGCGTTAATCGTTCGCAAGAAATTTTTCATCATGCGGCGACCTTCGGGCGTCAAGATTGATTCGGGGTGGAACTGAATGCCCTCCACGTCGAAGACTTTGTGGCGGACGCCCATAATCGTGCCGTCGTCAAGTTCGCTTGTGACTTCAAGGCAAGCGGGCAGGCTGTCGCGTTCGATAATCAGCGAATGATACCGCCCGACTTCGACGCCCTGCGCCAGCCCGTCGTAAAGTCCTTTGCCGTTGTGTTTGAGACGTGACGTTTTTCCGTGAACGACTTCGCGCGCGCGAACGACCTTGCCGCCGAAGACTTCGCCGATCGCCTGATGTCCGAGACAAATGCCCAGAATCGGCAACGTGCCCTTGAGTTCGTCGATAAGCTGTTCGGAAATGCCCGCGTCGCGCGGAACGCCGGGACCGGGTGAAATTATCACGGCGTCGAAATTTTTTGCCGCGTCGACGGTGATTTTGTCGTTGCGTGCGACTTCGACCGTCGCGCCCAGCTCCGACAGCAGTTGATAGACGTTGTACGTGAACGAATCGTAATTATCAAGCAGGAGAATCATTGTTCTCGACCTCCTCGACGACCTCGAACAGAGCCTTGGCTTTCTGCAGGAATTCGCGATATTCGTTGAGCGGCACGGAATCGGCGACAATGCCTGCGCCCGTTTGAATCACGGCGTCCGTGTCGTTTTCAATCCGCATCGTGCGCAACGTAATGCACATGTCCATGTTGCCGCAAAAATCCATGTATCCGACGGTGCCCGCGTAAGATTTTCGGCGGACGGGTTCCAGCTCGTGAATGATTTCCATTGCGCGGAGCTTCGGCGCGCCGCTGACCGTGCCGGCGGGGAACGTCGCCTTCAAAACGTCAATCGGCGTGTAACCGTCCTTGAGCGTGCCCGTGACACTTGAGACCATGTGCATGACGTGGCTGAAGTATTCGACTTCGCGTAGCTTTTCGACCTTGACGGTGCCTGCCGCGCAGATTCTGCCCAAATCGTTGCGCGCCAAATCGACAAGCATTGAGTGTTCGGCGTTTTCCTTGATGTCGGATTTCAAATCGGCGGCGAGCGTCAAATCTTCGTCGGGCGTGTTGCCGCGTCGACGGGTGCCGGCTATCGGGTAGGTGAAAACTTTTTTGCCCGCGACCTTGACGAGCATTTCGGGCGACGCGCCGACCAACTTCACGCTGCCGAAGTTAAGATAAAACATGTACGGCGACGGATTGACTTGACGGAGCTTGCGATAGAACAGGAACGCGGGCTTGGTGATTTTCGCGCGGAATTGCATTGACGGCACGACCTGGAAGATGTCGCCCGCGAAGATGTATTCCTTGGCGCGTTCGATTGCGTTGAGGACTGCGGGCGGTGCTTCGCCGTAGCGTTTCATGAAGTTAAGGGACAAGGGATTAGGGACAAGGGACAAGGGCTTAGGCAGATTGAGCGGCGCGGCAAGCTTGGCAGAAATTTCTTTCAGCTGCGCGGTTATCTCGGCGTAAAGTTCGGGCAAGTCGTCACGGGCGGACACGTCGGCGAAGTAAATCAGCCGCGCAGAATTTTTCAGGGCGTCGAGGACGATAAGCACGCGGCAAATCATGAACTGCCCCAAAAGTTCTTCGTCGCCGATGTCGAGCCCGCGAATCCTGTCGAACGTCGCGGCAACCTCAAAGTTAAACGCGCCGATTAAACCGCCGTTGGCGAGCGGCAAATTCTTATCGAGATTGGCGGGCGTGTATCGCGCCATGAATTTTTTTATGCTGTCGACGGGTGCGCCGTCAATGCATTTCATCAAGTCGCCGTCGCGAATCATGAGCTT
>CAMZAX010000047.1 GCA_947304355.1 uncultured Selenomonadales bacterium | reverse complement strand
TTCAGAAACGTTCGTTATAGCCTTTCTTGTTACAATTTTTCTTGACCAATACATTGACCCCGTGGACAGAGGCATTAAGGAAGCGGGCTTTTACGTATTGAGCGGGACGAACATGCCCGCCGTGTTGGTCGAAACTGCCTTTATCGACAACCCTCAGGACGCCGCTTTACTCGTTGAACACGAGGACGATTTTGCACGCGCCATCGCTCGCGGTATCAGCGACTATTTCGCGGTGGATAAGCCGTTACCCGATGTGATTGACGCGCCCCATTATCCGACGCCCGACCGTTACAGCGAACACTTTGTCGTAAGCGAATTCGTCTGTCATTGTTGCGGACGCGGCGCAGATAAAATTGACATGCGACTGATTGAACTGCTTGAGGAACTTCGCGCCAATGCTGGTGCTCCGATTCACGTGAACTGCGGCTACCGTTGCCCGAAGCACAACGATGAAGTCGGCGGCGTAGAAAATTCTCAGCACGTCCTCGGCAAGGCGGCGGACATCACTATCCCGAAAATCGATTTCGCCACGGCACACAAACTCGTTGCAAGCATTGACTTCGACGGCACGGGCTTTTATCCACCACTCACTGAAGGCGGCTCGTGGTTCATACATGTCGACACCAGAGACGGCGGCAAAGGCAGTCACGTCACGTGGTGGGAATAAAAATTTACCCCTTCCAAGGCGCGGAGGGGGCTTTTTTTGTCTGCACGTTGTCTGCACGGCGGCGGAGAACCGATTAGAATCGTTCAGCACGAATAGACAAAAGTTGGCTTTATTTCGCGGCACGACGCCAATCGGGAATATCGCTTAAAAACTAGAAAAATTTTACCCAATATTGAATCCATAAAAATCTCCTCGCGAATTGCTTTTGATATTGATTGAAATTTTATTCTGCCAACGCCGCAATTTTCCTGCCGAATTTTAGCAAAGGACGTTAAGAGCAACAAAAAAGCACGGGGCGTTTAGCCCGTGCTCCGCGTTCAGGATTTAAACGATACGCCGGCGCATTGCTCGTCCGTTTGCTTGTCAATGTAACTTCGCAAATCTTCCGCCGAAATTTTTTCTTGCGATTCGACGGGCTCCGCGCCTGCCTGCGGAATATTTTTTTCGGGCACGGAAATTTTTTCGGGCGGCGCGACGACATTCGGCGGCGACTGCGCGGGCGGTTGATAGACTTTGACTTTGAATTTAGTCTTCGGCGGCGTTGAAGTTTTTTCGGCGGGTGGCGCGTCGTCTGTCAGCGCGAACGTCGACAAACCCGCCAACAAAAAAATTTTCCCGCCGGCGAAGGTCAAGCGGCAAGCCTCGGCTTCCAACGTGAAATTTTCCGTCGTCGGCTCGTCGCGATAAGCAGCGAAAAATTTTTTCAGCTCCGAACGCCGCCAAGTCGAATGCTCCGCGTGCTTGAAAATCTGCGCGGCATTGCGCAACCGCTCCAAAATTTGCCGCTCGTCTTCGGGGCAGATAAAGCACGCGTCAAGCTCATCAACTGCCGTCTCCGCCTCGAACCAATCCCAATACGCCCAATGATTCTCCGCCGAATGAAATTTGTCACCGTGAGGCTTGAGCAGTCGACAGCGGATTTGCTCGCCGACGCCCGTCACCTCGTAAGAAAAAATTTTGCCCGCGTCAATCTCGATTATGTATCTGCTCAAATTCGTGCCCTCCTTAAGTCGTTGCCAAGCCGTTCAATATCGCGCTCCGTCGAAGATTTTTGCCGCTTGACATCTTGACACAGCCGCTCCGTTTCGGCTCGCTTCGACGACAAAAAATTTTTCCGTTCCGCTTGCTTCAACGTGATGTCGCGCATGAAATCCGTCTCCGTCGGCAAAGGCAACGACCGTTTAACCTCGCGGACAGTCACGCCGTGTCGAATTCGTTCCGCCTCGATTTTCACGTCGGCAATCTTGATGTCAAGCATTTGTTTGCCCGCCCGTATCGAATCCAAAACGTCTTTCGTGTTTGTAACTTTTTCCATGACGTCACCCGCTCACTTGTCCGCAAGGAATCTGCCGGCGTTGGCGTCGCGCTCGATTTGCTTTGAAACGTCCTCCGTCAATTCGCGCCCGTAAGTTTCTTCAATGCCCGTGACGGTCTGTTTGGTCACGCCGTGCACTTCCGCCAATGCCGTGTCGTCGCGACTCGCCATACGCATGACGCCAAGCCGTTCGTAAAGCGCGTCGTCGTCCTTTTCGGGGTAGTACTTGCGCAACGAGGCAAGCAGGGCGTCTTCGATTTTGATGTTCTCGTCGCGGCTGAGCTTGCCTTTAAAATAATCGCTGACGTAAACGGTGTCGCTGCCGAGCTCCTTGAACGCGTCGACAATCGCCAAAATTTCGTTGGTCTCCATGCGGCTGCGTCCGATTTCAAAAAGGAAGTCTTCGGGCATTTTGATACCCATGCGCCCTTCAAGCCCGTTGGTCAATTCCATTGCGCCGAGAATCATGTAACGTTCGCGATTTTCTTCAAGCTTGCGGCGATCGATTTTGTCGTCGGGGATTTGCTCTTTCAAGTAGGCGTAATACTCTTCAAAAGTCTTGAAGTCCTCTTGCCGCTTCCAGTCGTCGTGTTCCTGCGCCTCCTCGACGCGATAGCCGACCTCCTCAACCTTTTCGCGCTCCTCGATAAGTCCAAGCTTTTTGGCAAGATATTCAATTGCCTTCGTCACGAAATGAATGACCAGTTGCTGAACAAGCGCGCCGACAATCGGACCGAGAGGCCCAAGCGGCAAAGTCGCAAGCAAGCCGACAAATGACGCCGCCTTCGACGCGATGCCCGCAACCAAACCGACGGCTTTGCTCGCGAAGGACGAAAGCGCACTGCCCACGCTGCTGACTACACGGCTCGCCAAACTGCACGCACCTTTGACGCACGAACTTATCGCGCTGCCTATGCTGCCCAAAATACCCCAGCCCATAATGTTGCCTCCTTACGAAAGACGCGTGATGTTGTTGTTAATGACGCTCATGCTTACGCCGTCGTCGCCGATGATTTTGTCCAACACGTCGCGCAAAAAATTTTCGCGGGCTTCGTTTGTGTCCGAATAGGCGTTGGCGCAAAGGTAAGCCGCAATCATTTCCCCGCCGAAAGCTTTTGCCGCGTCGCGAATCGCCACCGTGAAGTCGGCAAATTTTTTCACGTCTTCGGGTTTGGAACGCTCGCCCGCCGAACCGCGATTCAAGTATTCAAGATAAGGCTTAAGGAATTTGTCGCCGCTTAGCATGAGTTCAAGGTAGCGCGTCAAAATTTCTTCGTCAACGTCGTTCAAACGCTCGACGCCGCGCAGAATCCCGCGCCGCAAATTTTCGGGCTCAAGGTAATAACGCAACGCCGCTTGTCGGATTTCCGAAACGTCGACTTCCGCGCGCTCCGAAGAAACTTTTTCTTCAACCTGCAACTGAATCGCCTTTGTCCAACCCTGCGAAAACATGACGGAGCGTCCGGGCGGCAAATTCGACAGGAAAGACTTTTGCTCGTCGCTCAAAGCCATCGTGTTGCCGACGGCGTCCTTGTCGTCCTGCGCGAACAGCTTGTGAATAATTTTCGTGTTGGTATTCTTCAAAACTTCGGGCGTCATCTTGTCGGGGATTTGGTCGACGATAATCAAGCACTCGCCGTATTTGCGCACCTCGGCAAGCATGTCCGTGAAGACCTCGACGCCCTGTTTCTTGTTAAGGTTGTCGCCGGGCACGTAACGGCTCAAAAGTCTGTGCGCCTCCTCGACAAGCGTGATATGTCGAAAGTTTTTGTTGACCGCGTGACAATGCTTGACCGCCTGCAAAAGGTTGGTGAGGATAAAGCCCATGAGCAACGACTTTTCCGAACTCGAACGAATTTCTTCCAGTTCAATGACGACGCGCCGCTTGACCAACGACAGGAAATTTATCGAACGCGCCGTGTTGAACATTTGCCCTTTCGCGCCCACGAGTAAGCCTTCAAGCCGCGCATTAATCGAACCGAGATAATCGTTCTTCAAGCGTTCGTCGAAGCCCTGCGCCTGCGTGATTTCCCGCGTCGCCTTGACGAAATCGGACAGCGTAGGGAAGGCGTAAACGCCGTCGGCAAACGGGTCGCCGCCCCGCCAAGTGTTCGTGCCGATATGCCAGCCCTTGTCTTCGTAGGCGCGGTAAATCGCCGCCTCCAAAATTTGCGGAATCGCCGCTTCCATTGCGAACGAAGCCTCGAACGTCGCCTTGAGCATATCTGCGCGGGCTGAAATTTTTTCGCCGGGGAAAAGTTCAAACGGATTGAGGAAAAACGGCGCGGCATCGGGCAAGCCCGGCGTGAAGAACAGCAAATCGGGACACGCCTCTTTCAGCGAACGGTATTCGGTCTTCGCCGGCTCGATAACCAGGAACGCGCCGCCCCAGCCCGTCAAAATGTTTTGGCAGGTCGTCGTTTTGCCGCTGCCCGTGACGCCCGAAATGAACGCGTGCTTATCGAAGTCGCGCTTGTCAAGGCAGACGGGAATATTTTCTTTGACTTCGCCGCTCTGAACCAAGTGACCAAGTTCAAGCGCGTGTTCGGCGGGGACGGGCTCGACGTTCAAGCCGAATTCAACTTCCTCGCGCAGTCGCAAGCCGATAACTTCTTTCTGCGGAAGACCCGCCAAAAGTCCAAGCTCCTTCGCCGAAAGCCAACTGCCGCAGTATGAAAGATTTTTCCGCTCGTGACGCGACAAGCCCGCCGCAGGAAACGTCGCCGTGTCGCCGCGCAGGGCAACGGGGATTTGCAAATTCTTCAGCGCGTGAACGCAATCGCCGTCGCTTTGGTTGTCAGTCAAGTCGTGAAACGTCAAAGCCGATTTGTTGCCCGCCGCGCCGCTGTAAAGTGAAATCGCCATATTCGCAAGCCGATAAAGCGTCGTGCGCTTACTCGCGAAGAGATACGAACAGCATAAAAAAATTCCCTTGCCGCGTCCGTGATCAAGTCTCGGCATCAAAACCTTGTCGATATAATTCAGCCAATCGACGGCGGATTTTGATTCGCTCTCAATCTGTTCGCTCAGGGAAAAATTTTCGCTCGTTACGTCGGTTCGCGCTCGCGTCAAGTTCGCGGAAATATTTTTTGAACGGGCGGTGCTCGTGTCGTTGCGGAAGGTTTTGCTTTTGTTGAAAGAATTTGAAGTGGTCTTGCTCGTCGACGCGCTCACGGACGTTGATGTGCCGGTTTGGTGTTGGAAGGAAGTCCCGCCGCTTTTGCTGTTGTCGGCGGTCGTTGAGTCCCTGTCGCCCTCGCGCTTGCTGTAGCTTGAGCCGTCGGAGTGTTGTTCGTTGGTCGAATTGTTTTCGGAGGCTTGCACTTGATTCGATTCGTCGCGGCGTTCGTCGTTATTGGTGGTGTCGTTCTCGGAATAGCTTTCGGAGTCGCTGTGTTGCGCGGAGTCACCGGTTTGCTTGGCGTAGGAAAAATTTCTGCCCTCGTTGCGATTTTTGCCGCTGCCCGTCGAACGTTGAATGGTATGACGGGCAACGGGCATAAGCGCGTCGCTCAGCTCGAAAAGGTTGCGTTCAAGCTCGTCGGTCTCGGCGTCGGTGTAGGGCGTGGCGATAACCGCAAGCCCGAATTCGTCGCCCTGCATTACGTCAATCAAGCGGTCGGTGCCTTGAAAGGTTTCGTTTTTCTCGTCGACGCTCGGAACGCCCTCCATCATGCCGAAGCTAGCCGCGTTTCGGATTTTGTCAAGGATGGCGCGCTTATCGTTCAGCTTGACTTCGGAAACTTTGGAGCCGCGAAAATTCCCGATCATGCTCGGCATTAAAATATCCTGTTCCAAGTCGTGAACGCTGAACGGCATTTTGTGATTCGGGTAAGATTTGTCGCGTGCCGCCCCGAAATAAAATTTGACGCCCGACGCGTCGCCCAATATCAAATAAATGAAACTGACGCCTTCCATGCCGCGCAGGGTGCCGAGGATGTTTTCAATCGCCTCTTTGCGCGGAGCCTTTTCCTCGAAGGTGACTTCTTCGATTTGGAAAAGGTAAACTTCGTTCAGCGCAAGCGAAAGATTTTTTCCGACCCACTCGTTGCCCTTGTCAATCAAGCGGCGATTCGACCGTGCATTTAAATAGCGCAAGACTTCGCGTCCGCGCTGCAGTTTTTGTTCAAACGCCTTGTCGTCCATGATGATTCCTCACAACGTTTGCCGATAAGTTTTGCCGTGGAAGTCGCCTTCGAAATCCGCGCCGCGCCCGACAGCGTATTCAATCTCGTTCGGCGCAACCTTGCGAACGTAAATGCCAACGTCGTCGTCGTCGCTCGTATCGCTCTCGTCAATCAGGCAGTGCACCATTGAGACTTCGGCGGTCGTCATTTTGCCTTGCAGGGAGCGCGGAGCCGCCGTGTAGTAAAGCTCGAATTCGGGCTCGTCGGCAACCGTGAAATAAACCCATTCGCCGTAGCCGATGTCGCGCCCGATTCGCACCGTGAACGTATTGCCGTCGTTGCCCGCGTCGCCAAGGAAGTATTGGAAATTCACTTCGCCGCTCTCGTCGACGTTGCGATTGACGATTTTAACGTCCTTGCCGCCGCGTCTGCACCGCAACAACCCGAAAGCAACGCCGGTCTTGCCCGTACGCTGTCTGTCCAGTTTCATGATGTTGACGGCTTTTTTGTCGTTGGGCTTTGCCTTGCCGTCTTCGACCTTGAAAGGAGCTTCGGGCTTGTCATTCGATTTAAAGCCAAGCGGCATGTACAACTTGAAAGCATCGCTCGCGTCTTTGTCGCGTCCCGTCGCCAACTTCACGCTTTTGGCAAGTTTGTCCTGTTCCTGCTTGATGAACTCGTCGAAAAGTTTTTTGACAATCGGCGAACGGCACGAATTGCCGGCAAGGAAAATGTGCAACGGATAAACTTCGCGCCCTCTGAACGCGCTGTAAAGCGATTGGAAAAAGTTCACGACGCCTTCGCGGATTCGCGCCTCGATAATGGCGTCCAACTTTTTGTCGTCAATGTGCAACTGGACGCTGACCGTGAAGGCACCGCCCTGCTTTGGCTCGTTGGAAAATAAAATCACGTTCAATGATGAGTCCGTCAAAGATTTTTTCTCGTCGGTGTTCTCCCAAATCGGACGGAGTTTCTCGGCAAGGATACGGTTGTTCATGTGCGACGAAGCGTCACGCGTTTGACTGACCAAGGTCTCCGCGCCCGCGAAAGTCTCACAGCCCGCCGGCAATGCGAACGGAATTTTTTCGCGGCGCATGATTTCCAAGTTGTCCTTGTAGACTTCGTAGGCAAGCAGCTCCAAGATGTTTTCGCCGCCCAAAAGCACGTCGCCGTTATAGCCGAATTGCTCGATAACGAAATTGCACTTGCGGCGATTTTCGGGGACGGTCTCAATGCCGAAGTCGAAATCTGTTGTGCCGCCGCCGAAGTCGAAGACGCCGTAAGCAACTTTTTCGCCGACTTCCTTAGGTTCAAGCCCGTAGCCCTCCAACGCGCTGATGGCATAAGCGGCGGGCTCGCTCGCGCCCAAATACACGCGGAAACGTTCCATGCAGTCCTTGTCGCGCAAAATCGCGGGCGGCAACGATTTTCTAATGCCACTCTCGAAACTCTTGCGGATGCGTTCGCGGGTGTCCTTTTTGTAGTTGACGGGGAACGACAAAATGTAATCCAGATAAATCTGTCGGTGCATGTTGTTGATGTAAAGTCCCAGGTAGTAAGCGTAAAGCTCAATCGGGTCGAAGTCGCCCGCGTCAATTTCCTTCGTTTCAAGGTAGGGTTTGATTTCTTGAATCGTGCCCGTCAAATCTTTCAGCACGGGGTAGCTGTGTTCGTCCTTCGCCCACTGCTTGAGCTCGCTGAAAACGGAATTGTACACGGACGACGCAACGTTTTGTTCAAAGAGCGCGTTCGCCGCCTGGTGCGACACCGTGACTTGATTCCACTCGGTGAAGGGTCGTCCGCCGCGTGCACGATACGCCGCAAGAAACGCTTGCAGGTCGTGCAAATGAATTACCGTCGGGTTCTCGAAGTCTTTCATTGTCGGCACTTTGGTGTAGTCGCCCTGCCCGATTCGCAACATGCGCGCTTCGCCGTCGCGGCAGACGACGATTGTGCTTTTGGTGCCGAAGTCGATTGAACAAATGCCGTTAAGCCGAACGTCCATTTGCGGCGGGCGGGCGACAAGCATTTCGTCTTTGGGCAACTGAACTTTGACGGAGCCAGGCGCGGCGTCTTCAAAAAGTTCCCAATGCCCCTTGTTCACGTCGGTCAGCTGGCGTTCGTCGTAGGCTTGAATGTCGGCGCGCGTGTGGTCGCAATTAAGCAGTTCGTCTTTGAGCGCGTCAACGCTGATTGTCACGCTGCGTTTGCCGCTCATCACACCGTCGAGCGTCCCGCGTATGTCGAAGTCGTAATCGAAAACCTTTGCCTTGAACTTGCCGTCGAGCACGTCGCGCTTAAAGCGTTCGCCGTCGAAAATTATGTTTACGTCGGTGAATTTGATGTACTCCGAAATCAGCGGATAAGCTTCCATGAAATTTTGGTAAAGCTTTTCCTGCGCGGGCTTGAGACCTTCGGGAATGAGACCGTTGGCTATCCACGCGAACAACGATTCAACGTAAGTCATTGCTTTGGCGTTCTTGCCGCGCAACCTGTGAATGGGCACAATTACAAATCTGTCGCCGTCACGCCACCAAATGTCGCCACCGCCGGAACTACGTGCATGACATTGACTTGAACTGTTTATTTCATCCGTTAAGATATATGAACCATTATATGAACTTGGAAAATGTTTAAACGTTCCGTCCGATTTCAAATACGGATTGCCTCTATCTGTACGAAAACTTTTATCAAATTCTTTTACAGTCATGGGCACGAAACGAAAACCCTCGAAGTCAAGCGAATAATTTCGCGTCGGGTCGGTATTGGTTGCATAAGCGCGCAACACGCCCGCTTCAAACTTCGGAAAGAGCGCGGCGTTGTTTCTGTCGAACCAGACTTGCTTGTTCTTCATCATGACGAAAGTCTTATCGCAGGCGGGCGCGATGTCGTCTTTGAGCGTGGAAAGGATTTTTGCAATTTCGTCGCCCTTTTTCGCGGCGGCGTCGGTGAAGATGTGGTCGAATTGCGAGCGGCTGACGGCAACCGAATCACAACGCGTGGGACGATTGGTCGGCAAAGCGTTTGTCATAAAACTCAACTCCTTTGATTAACTGACTTGAACGACAGATTTTCTGATAATGCGCCCGTTGTAGTCGTTTTGGTAGCCGGGCAGGCAGACGTTGGAAATTTTACCTTGAGCGCGACTGCCGGGACCTTCGCTGTGAACGTCCGAATCGAAACGATCGCCGACATTGACGGGCAGGACGGAATAGCCCGCTTGCGCCTTCGACGCGTTGACAAGCTCAATGCAATACTCGAAGACTTCCCAGAGAATTTCGGCGTCCTCTTGCCGCCCATTCATAATGCATTCGCGCAAAACGTCCCAGAGCGTCTCAAGGGAATTGGTCTGCGCGCCGCCGCAAATGAACGACGTGAAATCGTCACGCGGAAAGACGCCCCGCAACAGTTGCCGCGCATGAGAGCCGACACGCCGATAATTTTGGAACAGTTCCCAGCCGCGAGCGAAGCGCGTTTGAAGTTCAGCCTCCTGCCTGTCAACGACACCTTGCAGACGCGAGATTCTGTCCTGCGCGGCGTCAAGGTCGCTTTGCAAAGATTGTGCGCGTTGGTGTTCGCGATTAAAAGTCCGTTGCCACTCGTTCAGCTTGTCTTGAAGGGCGCGCGCCGTCTGCTCCGATTGCGACAGAGAATTTTCCAAGCGCGAATTTTTACCCTGCGTGTTGTCAAGGTCGCGTTGCAAAGCTTGTGCGCGGCGGCGGGCGTCTTCGCAGGCGTCTT
The DNA here is from genome assembly GCA_947304355.1 of uncultured Selenomonadales bacterium. GTDB lineage: Bacteria > Bacillota > Negativicutes > Selenomonadales > Selenomonadaceae > Quinella. Next base: position 2,616 of record CAMZAX010000047.1, on the reverse strand, counting down.
GCCAAGCGGCGGCATCCTCTTGAGCTTTTTTGACCTGCTGTTGAGTTTGCGCCAAGGAACTCCTGAGTCGGAAATTTTCTGCGCGCAGATCGTCAAGCTGCCCGCGCAGGTTTTCAAGCTGACGTTCGGCAGAATTTTTTTCGTCGCTGTCAATCGGCGGCTCGTCGGGAATTTGATTATCGGCTTCGACAGTCGACGGCTCGACGGGAATTTCTTCGGGCGCGGTGTTCGGCGCGTTGACGATACTAAAAATTTTTCGCTGAACGTCGTCGTCGTCAAGCAACCGCAGCAATTCGTGTTTGTACATAAAATTTTCCCTCCCGCGCAAATTCTTCGACACCACCGCCGCAAATCCTTTGAAAAAATTTTTGCTTTGACGTATTGACTTTTTGATTATTTGCGGTTATCATTTGCCCCGTCAAAGAGAAATCAACTCACTTAGGAGCGTGATAGATTATGGCAGGAGAAAAATACACGGCGAAAGCTCAACAGGCAATGCAGGCGGCGCAACAGCTCGCGGCAATGCGTTACAATCAAGAATTCAATTCGTTGCATTTGATGTTGGCGTTGGCGAAGGAGCCCGAAGGTTTGCTCGCGACCATCTTCCAGGAATGTCAAACCGATTTGCCAATGTTCAAAGTCAGCCTCGAAGCCGAACTGAACAAAATCCCGAAAGTTCAAGGTCAGGAGCGGCTCAGCATGGGCGTCGACTTGGCGCGCGTCATCGGCAAGGCTCGCGAATACGCCGCCTCCATGAAGGACGAATACATCAGCACCGAACACCTGTTGCTTGCGCTCGTCACCGACGGCAAAAAGGAAGTTCAAGACATCGCCAAAAAGTTTTTGCTCACCAAAGACAAAATCGACAGCGCGATTAAAACCAACCGCAAGCAGAACGTCACAAGCGACAACCCCGAAGAAACTTACCAGAGCCTTGCGAAATTCGGGCGCGACTTGACTGCCGCCGCTCGCGCAAGCAAACTCGACCCCGTTATCGGGCGCGACGAAGAAATCCGCCGCACGATTGAAATTTTATCGCGACGCACGAAAAATAATCCCGTGCTTATCGGCGAACCCGGCGTCGGCAAAACCGCTATCGTCGAAGGTCTTGCGCGACGTATCGTGGCCGGCGACGTGCCCGAATCGCTCAAAAACAAAACTCTTTACGCACTGGATATGGGCTCGCTCATTGCCGGCGCGAAATTCCGCGGCGAATTCGAGGAGCGTCTTAAAGCAGTGCTCAACGAGATAACCAAAAGCGACGGACAAATCCTGTTGTTTATCGACGAAGTTCACACGGTCGTGGGCGCGGGCAAGGCTGAAGGCGCAATGGACGCCGGCAACATCCTCAAGCCCATGTTGGCACGCGGCGAACTCCGTTGCATCGGCGCGACGACGCTTAACGAGTATCGTAAATACATTGAAAAGGACACCGCCCTTGAACGCCGTTTCCAACCCGTCATGGTCGGCGAACCGAGCGTCGAAGACACCATTACAATCCTGCGCGGCATTAAGGAACGCTACGAAGTTCATCACGGCGTCAGGATTCGCGACGCGGCATTGGTCAGCGCGGCGACACTTTCAGACCGATACATCTCCGACAGATTTTTGCCCGACAAGGCGATTGATTTGGTCGACGAGGCGGCGGCGAAGTTGCGCACCGAAATCGAATCGTTGCCCGCACCCATTGACGAGATTCGCCGCAAGATCATGCAGCTTGAAATCGAAGAGCAGGCACTCAAAAAAGAAACCGACGCCGCGTCGAAGGAAAAACTTCAATCAATCGTCGACGAAATCGAAACGCTCAAGTCACGCGAAAAAGTCCTGCGCGACAAGTGGGAGGCCGAAAAGCAATCAATCCTGCGCGTGCGCGCCATCAAAAAGGAAATCGACGCCGTGAACAACGAAATCGAAGAGGCTCAACGCGCTTACAACCTGCAGAAGGCGTCCGAACTCAAATACGGCAAGTTGCCGCAACTGCAGAACACGCTCAAGAAAGTCGAAGACGAAATCGCCGCGCAGTCCGATTCGCGTCTGCTCAAAGAGGAAGTCGGCGAAGAAGACATCGCCAAAGTCGTCAGCCGCTGGACGGGCATTCCGCTCACCAAAATGCTCATGGGCGAACGCGAAAAACTTTTGCACCTGGAAGACACTTTGCACGAACGCGTTGTCGGTCAGGACGAAGCCGTTAAGGTCGTCAGCGAAGCGATCCTTCGCGCCCGCGCAGGTATCAAAGACCCCAATCGTCCAATCGGCTCGTTCATCTTCCTCGGTCCCACGGGCGTCGGCAAGACCGAATTGGCTAAGGCGTTGGCGGAAGCTCTCTTCGACGACGAACGCAGTATCATTCGCGTCGATATGTCCGAGTACATGGAAAAGCACACGGTCGCCAGATTAATCGGCGCGCCTCCCGGCTACGTCGGCTATGACGAAGGCGGTCAGCTCACCGAAGCGGTCAGGCGGCGTCCCTACAGCGTCATTCTGCTTGACGAAATCGAAAAAGCTCACCGCGATATTTTCAACGTGCTGTTGCAGATTCTCGACGACGGACGCTTGACGGACGGCAAAGGGCGCGTCGTCAACTTCAAGAACACCGTTATTATCATGACGAGCAAT
>CAMZAX010000046.1 GCA_947304355.1 uncultured Selenomonadales bacterium | reverse complement strand
ATCAGAGAACTGCTTATGTTTTTCTTTTACTTGAGTTTACCAACAACCCCTAATTACGCTGTCTTTCGCCGCAAGGACAATCGCAAATGGTACGCCGCGATTATGTGCGTCCCGCGTAGCAAGTTGGAGCTTGACGGCGACGCGGAGCTTGATATTTTGAACTTGCGCATTGAGCCCGACGAATTGGATCGGCTTGTCGACGGAGAGAAATATTTTCGCGGGTGGCACATGAATAAGCGGACGTGGCTGACATTGCGCCTTGATAACACTTTGACGGACGCCGAAATATCTACGCGGCTTGAGCAAAGTTATCGGCTTGCAGGGAAAAAATAATTTGTCGACGAAAATTTTTCTGCTATAATCTGCGCGTCAAAAAAATTTTTTGGAAGGATGATCACCTTGAAATTAATCGTGACAGTCGTCGGCAAAGACCGCGTGGGCATTATCGCCGCCGTCACAAAAATTTTGGCTGACAACAACGTCAACATCTTGAGTATCAATCAAAACATCTTGAACGGATTCTTCAACATGATTCTGTTCGCCGAGGCGTCCGAAAGCAAAATTCAACTCGTCGACCTGCAACAAAAGTTGCGCGACCAAGGCGAGGCTATCGGCGTCGAAATAAAAACGCAACACCAAGACATCTTCGACGCCATGCACAAGATATGAACGACTTCGCCACTCACAACGACGCACGGGTTCGCAGGGCGTTTGAAAAGGCGCGGGCGGCTCACGCGGGGCAACTCGACAAGGGCGGCGTCGATTACATCAATCACCCGCTGACCGTCGCGCATTCCGTTGGCAATGACGTTTCCGCGATTATCGTCGCTCTGCTCCACGACGTGGCAGAAGACACCGCCAAAACTCTCGACGAACTCCGCGCAGAAATTCCGTTGACGGAGGACGAACTCGACGCCTTGAAACTTTTGACGCACGACGACGACACGCCTTACCTTGAATACGTCGCGCGAATCAAGGCGAACAAACTTGCCGCGAAAGTCAAAGCAGCCGACCTTAAACACAACGCCGACTTGTCGCGCCTGCAACACCCGCAACGCAAAGATTTGGAGCGCGTCGAAAAATATCGGCGTGCCCTTAAAATTTTGGAGGAGACAACTTGATAACGATTGAAGACATTCTCGAAACAAATCGCATGATAACCGTCCACAAGCTCGACGTGCGGACGATAACGATGGGCATTTCCCTGCGCGACTGCGCTCATCCCAATCTGCGCGACTTCTGCCGCAACGTCTACGACAAGATAACCAAGTCCGCCGAATTTCTCGTCAAGACGGGCGAAGACATTGAGGCTGAATACGGCGTGCCGATTATCAACAAACGCATTTCCGTCACGCCGATTGCAATCGCCGCCGAGGCTTGCAAGGCTGAAAGTTACGTGCCCGTCGCCGAAACGTTAGACCGCGCCGCAAAGGAAGTCGGCGTTAATTTTATCGGCGGCTTCAGCGCGCTCGTCGAAAAGGGTTACACGCCCGGCGACAGGATTTTGATTGAATCGATTCCGCAAGCGTTGGCGTCGACAGATTTGGTTTGCAGTTCAATTAACCTTGCGTCGACGAAGGCGGGCATCAACATGGATTGCGTCCGCGAGTGCGGCGAAGTCATCAAACGGACGGCTGAACTCACACGCGACAGGCAGGCTGTCGGTTGCGCAAAGCTGGTCATCTTCGCCAACGCGCCGCAAGACAATCCGTTTATGGCGGGCGCATTCCACGGCGTCAGCGAACCCGATAAAGTCATCAACGTCGGCGTCAGCGGCCCCGGCGTCGTCAAGCACGCGTTGGAAGATTTAAAGGGCGCGAACTTCACCGAGATTGCCGAGGCGATTAAAAAGACCGCGTTCAAGATAACCCGCGTCGGTCAGCTCGTCGCACAGGAGGCGTCGCGTCGATTGGGCGTTCCGTTCGGGATAATTGATTTGTCGCTTGCGCCAACGCCCGCCGTCGGCGATTCGGTTGCGCGTATCCTTGAGGAAATGGGGCTTGAAGCTTGCGGAGCACCCGGCACGACCGCCGCGCTTGCCCTGCTTAACGACGCCGTGAAAAAAGGCGGACTCATGGCAAGTTCACATGTCGGCGGCTTGAGCGGCGCGTTCATTCCCGTCAGCGAAGACGAAGGCATGATTGCTGCCGTCAAGCGCGGCTCGTTGTCGATTGAAAAGCTGGAGGCAATGACGTGCGTTTGCAGTGTCGGGCTCGATATGATTGCGGTTGCGGGCGACGTGAGCGCGGCGACGTTGAGCGGCATTATCGCGGACGAGGCGGCTATCGGCGTCGTCAACAACAAAACAACCGCCGTGCGACTTATCCCCGTGCCCGGTGCGCAGGTCGGCGACGTTGTCGAATACGGCGGCTTGCTGGGCTACTGCCCGATCGTGCCCGTCAATCGTTGGAGTTCGGAGGCGTTCATTGCTCGCGGCGGCAGAATTCCCGCGCCCGTCCGCAGCTTGACGAATTGACATGAACATCACGATAAGAGAAATGCGGCGCGAAGACAGCGCGACCGTCGTCGACATGATGCGCGCATTTTACACGTCGCCCGCAGTCATAACGGACGGCTCGGAAAAAATTTTCGCGGCGAACGTCGACAACTGCTTGAGCGGCAAAACCTGCGCGGCGGGTTACGTTTTCGTCGACGGCGATAAAATTATCGGCTACGGCATAACGGCGCGGAGCTACTCGACTGAATTCGGCGTTGAGTGCATTTGGATTGAAGACGTTTATGTTGCGGCGGAATATCGCGGGCGCGGCGTCGGCTCGAAATTTATTCGCTACGTCAAGGAACTTTATCCCGATAAACTTTTGCGACTTGAGGCGGAGGCGGACAACGACAAGGCGTTGGATTTTTACAAGCGGCTCGGCTTCAAAGCGTTGCCCTATCTTGAATTGATTAACGGCGGTGATTGACACGGACGAAAAAATTTTGCGCGAAGAACTTCGGCTGTTGGAGGAAACGTATCGCGGGGCGGTGCCGCAACTGAAATTCGGCTCGCCGTTTGAACTTTTGGTCGCGGTGATTTTGTCGGCGCAGTGCACGGATAAGCGCATCAACCTCGTGACGGCGGAGCTGTTTCCGTTGGCGAATACGCCCGAAAAAATTTTGCAACTCGGCACGGCGCGGCTCGAAGAAATTATTCGTCCGTGCGGTTTGTCGCACTCGAAGGCGAAACACATCACGGCGTCCGCGCAGATTTTGCTTGACGATTACGGCGGCGAAGTTCCGTCCGATTTCGACGCGCTGATTAAGTTGCCGGGCGTGGGGCGCAAGACTGCCAACGTCGTGACAAGTGTCGCGTTCAAGACGCCCGCCATTGCCGTCGACACGCACGTTTTCCGCGTTGCAAATCGCACGAAGCTCGCCGAGGGCAAGACGCCTTTGGAAGTCGAACACGGCTTGCAGAAAATTATTCCGCGCGAAAAATGGAGCGACGCACATCATTGGCTGATTTGGCACGGGCGCGAAGTCTGCAAGGCGCGCAACCCGAAATGCGATGTTTGTCCGCTGTCGAAGGTTTGTCCGTCGTCAAAGTAAAAGGGACAAGCATTTTCAACTTGTCCCTTTTCCCTTATCCCTTGTCCCTTTCACTCTTTGCGTCCCGAAGCCTTTGCGGTGCCGAGCGGTTGTTTCTTGTGAACTTCGGACTGTTTGCCGTCGCCGCCGCTCTTTTTAACGGAGCCGTCGTCTTCTTTGAGACCGCGTGCAAGATTCTTCAACTTGCCCGCCATACCTGCGCTTAACTTAGCCATACTGTTCACCTCGCGAAAAATGTAGCAAATTTTCAACACGCCGTCAAGCTTGACGGAGCCGCCGCCATAAACTAAACTTTCGCCGAGGAGGGACGATATGCACGAACACGAACACACGCTTGAAGACGGCACGGTAATACGTCACAGCCACACGCACACGCAGACAAAGGCGGTATTGAATCGCATGGCACGGCTAATCGGACACCTTGAGTCGACGAAAAAAATGATTGAGGACGGGCGCGACTGCAGTGAAGTTTTGATTCAGCTGTCGGCAGTCGACGCCGCGATTAAAGCCGTCGGGCGAATCATCTTGAAAGACCACATCGAACACTGCATCGTTGACGCGGTGAAGACGGGCGACACCGCCGAGATTGAACGCCTGAACAAGGCAATCGAACAATTCATACGCTGACAAAGAAAAACCCCTGCTCAAATGCGAGCGGGGGTTAAAATTTTTGTTGCGGATTATTCTTCGGTTTCGGCGGCTGCCTCTTTGTCGACGACGGTCAGTTCGCGATAGCGCGCCATGCCCGTGCCGGCGGGAATCAACTTGCCGATAATGACGTTCTCTTTCAAGCCGATAAGCGGGTCAATCTTGCCTTTAATCGCCGCGTCGGTCAAAACGCGTGTCGTCTCTTGGAAGCTCGCCGCGCTGAGGAAGGAATCGGTTGCCAACGACGCCTTGGTTATGCCCAAAAGAATCGGCTTGGCGACGGCGGGTGCCTTGTCCTCTTCGATAGCCTTGGTGTTGACAGACTCGAAAACGTTGATGTCGACGAGTTCGCCCGGCAAAAATTCCGTGGAGCCGCTGTCTTCGATCTTCACCTTGTGGAGCATCTGGCGCACCATAACTTCGATATGTTTGTCGTTTATTTCGACGCCTTGGGATTTGTAGACTTTTTGGACTTCTTTTACGAGGTAACGTTGGGTTTCGCGGATGCCGCAGATTCTTAATATATCGTGGGGGTTTTTGGGGCCGTCGGTTATGTTGTCGCCGGCCTTTATCGGGTCGCCGGGCTTTACTCGCGGCGTGACCCCGAACGGAATGGTATATTCCCGCGGCTGGAGGTTTTCTTTGTCGAAAGGCTCGATTATTAACGTCCTAAGCCCGTTTTTGTCGGGAGACCCCTCAACGACAAGGCCGCTGATTTCGGCGATGAGCGCGTTATTTTTGGGTTTGCGCGCTTCAAATAATTCCTCGACGCGGGGCAAACCTTGAGTTATGTCGCCGCCGGCGACCCCGCCCGTATGGAAAGTGCGCATAGTAAGCTGGGTGCCCGGTTCGCCGATACTCTGCGCTGCGATTATTCCGACAGCCTCGCCAACTTCAACTTGGGAAGAATTTGCCAAATCGGAACCGTAGCATTTTTGGCAAACCCCGCGAGGAGCGCGGCAAGTCAAAACGGAGCGGATTAAAACCTTATCACGAACGGCACAGATTTTATCAGCCAAAGAAGAGTCGACAGTATCGTTAAGAGAGGCGATTAAAGAACCGTCAGTATCAAAAATATCCTCAGCCAAAACTCTGCCCAAAATGCGGTCTTTCAAAGGCTCGATGATGCCGCGCGATTGATCAGAGGAACGAGTTTCTTCGCGAATGGCTTCAACTTGAATGCCGCGAACGCCGCGACAGCGGATAAATATTTCATTAAGGTCGTCAGAGGCCAAAAACTCGGCAAGAATGTCAGAATTCAGGCGTGTGCCGGAGGAATACCCTGCAGCAGGTTTGGCTAAAGTCCGCCCCGAATGAGCTTGAAAGAAATCGTCTTGGATTTTTTGCCGTAAGGCGCGATTATTATTGCCCAGAAAAACGGTTTCGGTAAGCGAGTGAGAGGAGGTAAGCGCAGAGCCGCGTAAGGTTATAACCGAGGTTTCAAGCTCAATAAATTTTTCCAAGTCGGAATCGGTTAAGGCTTTGTCTTTGGCTACGGCAACAGCCCCTTGAGAATCAAAGACGTCGACCGCCAAAGAACGCCCCAATAAGCTGTCGCTTAAGAGAGCAACCGCGTCGCCCGTATCTTCGGCCAACTGCGCCCGAACGAGAGTCAAATTTATTTTGCTTACGTCGCAATCGCCGGTGCGAACGATTACGTCCTGCGCTACGTCGACCAGGCGACGTGTCAAATAGCCGCTGTCGGCGGTTCTAAGCGCAGTATCTGCCAAGCCCTTGCGAGCCCCGTGCGAACTTATAAAATAATCCGACACGCTTAAGCCTTCCCGGAAATTCGCCGTTATCGGCAAGTCGATTATCTTGCCTGAGGGATCTGCCATTAACCCACGCATGCCCGCAAGTTGGCGCATTTGTTGTTTATTGCCGCGCGCCCCGGAGTCAGACATCATATAAATGGGATTGAAGTCATCCATATTTGCCATCATCGCGTCTGCAACAAGGTCAGTCGCTTCTTTCCACAGGCTTACTACTTTGTCGTAACGTTCCTTTTCGGTCAAGATGCCGCGTCTGTAATATTGTTCCACGCGCTTAACTTTTTCCGCTGTTTTGCCAAGGATTTCCTTTTTGGCAGGAGGCACAACACAATCTGTGACAGAGACTGTGATGCCTGCCAAACATGCGAAATGATATCCCAGGCGTTTAACCGAGTCGATTACTTCGGCAGTCTGCGTCGCGCCAAAAGTATTATAGCATTGCGCTACCAATTTGCCCAAAGCTTTTTTGTTCATGACCGAGCCAAGATGCCATTGACCGTCGGGGTCTTGATGATAGGAGCGCAATTCTTGAGGCAACTTTTCATTAAAAATCAAACTGCCGACAGTCGTTTTGACCATTATTGCATCTTCGCCGGCGGCAAGTTTTTGGGCAACGTGGGAGGGCAAGCGATTGCGGCTTATGCGCACGTTTATGGGAGCCTGCAAGTCGACAGCCTTGCTGTAGTAAGCCAAGAGTGCTTCTTCCAAGCCGATATAGTATTGACCCGCGCCTTTGCCGTCGGGGCGTATTTTAGTGAGGTAGTATGTGCCCAAAACCATGTCTTGTGTCGGCACAATAATAGGCTTGCCGTCTTTGGGAGCCAAAATGTGATTGGCAGCCAACATTAACACGCGCGCTTCGGCTTGAGCTTCGGCACTGAGCGGCAAGTGAATAGCCATCTGGTCGCCGTCGAAGTCGGCATTGTAAGCAGTGCAAGCCAACGGGTGCAACTTCAAGGCACGACCTTCAGTCAACACCGGCTCGAAAGCTTGAATGCCCAAACGGTGCAATGTAGGCGCGCGATTCAACAAGACGGGGTGTTCCTTGATGACTTCTTCCAAGACGCCCCAAACTTCGGGCGTGGCGCGGTCAACTTTCTTTTTGGCAGCCTTAATGGTCAAGCCCAAATCGGAAGCCAATTTTTTCATGACAAAGGGCTTGAACAACTCCAGAGCCATTTCTTTGGGTAAGCCGCATTGGTGCAATTTCAATTCGGGTCCGACGACGATGACGGATCTGCCGGAATAGTCAACGCGCTTGCCCAAAAGATTTTGTCTGAACCTGCCCTGCTTGCCTTTAAGCATGTCGGAAAGGCTTTTAAGAGGACGATTGCCGGGCCCGGTGACGGGTCTGCCGCGGCGGCCGTTGTCGATAAGAGCGTCGACAGCCTCTTGCAACATGCGCTTTTCGTTTCGGACAATGATGTCGGGAGCCTTGAGCTTGAGGAGGCGGAAAAGCCTGTTGTTGCGATTGATGACGCGGCGATAGAGGTCGTTAAGATCGCTGGTGGCGAATCTGCCGCCGTCAAGCTGAACCATGGGCCGCAATTCGGGAGGAATGACAGGAATGACCGACAAGATCATCCATTCGGGCTTATTGCCGGATTTGCGAAAAGCCTCGACGACTTCCAAGCGACGAATGGAGCGCAAACGCTTTTGACCGTTGGAAGAAAGCACGTCCTTGCGAAGGTCAGAGGCAAGCGCGTCGATGTCAAGTTCGGCAAGCAAAACAGCAATGGCCTCGGCACCGATACCAACCTTGAAAGAGTCGAGCCCGAAAGAATCGCGATAGGCGCGGAATTGACCTTCGGTGAGTATGTCTTTCTTTTTTAAGTCGGTGCTGCCGGGGTCGAGAACAATATAAGCGGCGAAATAAAGAACGCGTTCGAGAGCCCGAGGAGACATATCGAGCAAGAGCCCCATGCGGCTGGGAATGCCCTTGAAATACCAGATGTGGCTGACGGGAGCGGCAAGTTCGATATGCCCCATGCGTTCGCGGCGAACCTTGGCGCGAGTGACTTCGACGCCGCAACGATCGCAAACGGTGCCTTTGTATCGGACGCGCTTGTATTTGCCGCAGTGACATTCCCAATCGCGAATGGGCCCGAAAATGCGTTCGCAGAACAAGCCGTCGCGTTCGGGTTTGAGAGTGCGGTAATTGATGGTTTCGGGCTTTTTAACTTCGCCGTGAGACCAAGCGCGAATGGTCTCGGGCGAGGCAAGAGAAATGCGCATGGAATCGAAAATATTGACGTCGAGCATGGCATGAACCTCCGATTAAAAAACGTCGTGAGCAACGGCAGGCTTGACCTCGTCGTCGTCGTCGTCGCGGATAAAAATTTCTCGTGAGTCGCGATCGAGAACGCGAATATCGAGCCCAATGGATTGCAATTCCTTGATGAGAACCTTGAAGGATTCGGGGACGCCCGGCTGAGGAATGTTTTGCCCCTTAACAATGGCCTCGTAAGCCTTGACGCGGCCTTGAACGTCGTCGCTTTTGACGGTAAGAATTTCTTGCAAGCTGAAAGCGGAGCCGTAAGCTTCCAGAGCCCAAACTTCCATTTCGCCAAAACGTTGACCGCCAAATTGAGCCTTGCCGCCGAGCGGTTGCTGAGTGACGAGACTGTAAGGACCGGTGCTGCGAGCGTGAATCTTGTCGTCAACAAGGTGGTGCAGCTTAAGCATGTAGACAAAGCCGACAGTGACGCGCTGCACGAAAGGCAAGCCGTCGCGGCCGTCGAAAAGCAAACTCTTGCCGTCGAGCGCAAGGTTATGAGCTTGAAATTCGGCAATCAAATCGTCTTCGGAGGCACCGTCGAAAACCGGAGTGGCAACGAAATTGTGATCGGAATGGCTTACAGCCCAACCCAAATGCGCCTCCAAAATCTGCCCGATGTTCATGCGAGAAGGTACGCCGAGGGGATTAAGAACAATGTCAACGGGCGTGCCGTCCGCCAGAAAAGGCATGTCCTCTTGCCGGCGAATATCGGAAACGACGCCTTTGTTGCCGTGACGCCCCGACATCTTGTCGCCGACGGAGATTTTGCGCTTTTGAGCAATGTAAACGCGAACCTGCCGATTGACGCCCGGCGGCATGTCGTCATTTTGTTCGCGGGTGAAAATGTTGACGGCAACGACCTTTCCGGCTTCGCCGTGAGGTACGCGCAAGCTGGAATCACGGACTTCGCGAGCCTTTTCACCGAAAATCGCGCGCAACAGTCGTTCTTCGGCGGTCAATTCGGTTTCGCCCTTCGGAGTGACTTTGCCTACGAGAATATCGGCGGTGCGCACGTCCGCGCCGATGGCGATGATGCCGTCGGAGTCGAGCAGTGCCAAGGCGTCGTCGGAGATGTTGGGAATGTCGCGGGTTATTTCTTCGGGACCAAGTTTAGTGTCGCGTGCGTCGCATTGGAATTCTTCGATGTGGATGGAAGTAAAAATGTCGCGTCGCAACAACGATTCGGAAAGTAAAATCGCGTCCTCGTAGTTATATCCCTCCCAAGGCATATAAGCAACGATAATATTATACCCCAGAGCCAATTCGCCCATGTCGGTTGCCGGCCCGTCCGCTATCGGTTGCCGAAAATCGACGTGTTCCCCCTCAAAAACGATCGGCATTTGATTTATGCACGTCCCCTGGTTGGAGCGAATGAATTTTTGAACGGTGTAAATGTCGGGCGGCAAGGATTGATCGTCGGGCTGAATGACGATTTTTGCGGCGTCGACGTAAGTAACGGTGCCTTCATGCCGAGCGAGGATCATAACTCCGCTGTCGGAAGCAGCTTTACCCTCCATGCCCGTCCCCACAAACGGTGCTTGCGTCTTCAACAACGGCACGGCTTGTCTCTGCATGTTGGAGCCCATCAATGCTCTATTGGCATCATCGTGTTCGAGGAACGGAATCAGCGCGGTGGCGATACTGACGACCTGCTTGGGGCTTACGTCCATTAAATCGACGCGGTTGCGGTCAACTTTCAAGGTTTGCTCATTGAAACGAGCCGTGACGCGTTCGTTGACAAACCAATCGTTTTCGTCGAGGGGCTCATTGGCCTGCGCGATAATCAAGGATTCTTCGTCGTCGGCAGTCAAATAAACGACTTCGCGACTGACCTTATTACCTATTACCCTCCGATAAGGCGTCTCCATAAAGCCGAACTGATTCACGCGTGCATAGTTGGACAAGCTGCCGATTAAGCCGATATTCGGACCTTCAGGCGTTTCTATCGGACACATGCGACCGTAGTGGCTGATATGAACGTCGCGGACTTCAAAGCCGGCGCGTTCGCGCGAGAGACCGCCGGGGCCCAACGCGGACAGACGACGTTTATGCGTCAATTCGCTAAGCGGGTTATGCTGATCCATGAACTGTGAAAGTTGCGAGCTGCCAAAAAATTCTTTGATGGCGGCGACGACCGGACGAATGTTGATAAGATTCTGCGGCGTGACGATTTCGGGGTCTTGAGTGGTCATGCGTTCACGGACAACCCTTTCCATACGACTCATGCCGATGCGAAATTGATTTTGAAGTAATTCGCCGACCGAGCGGACGCGCCTGTTGCCCAGGTGGTCTATATCGTCTTTGACGCCTGTATCACTCATCAGATTGAAGATGTATTGAATGGCGGAAACAATATCGGCAATGCACAGCATTCGGTTATCGTGAATATCCAGCGTCGGCGAGCAAAGTATCGACATATTGCCATGAGAGGTTATAATTCTGAGTTTTATGGGGTTAAGGAAACCGCCGCGCTGTTTATCGGGTTTGAGCCCGAAAAGTTGTTGCTCCAAATCAGGCAGATTAACATTATCAAGTAATTCCTGCGTGACGACAGTATCGGCGGGAATGATAATTTCGCCGGTTTCGGGATTGATAAGCGGTTCCGCAAGTTTCAGACCGAGGACGCGTTTTTTCCACCCAAGCTTCTTCGTAATCTTATACCTTCCCACGCCGGCAAGATCATATCGACGTTGGTCAAAGAATTGCGAATTCAGCAACGACGCGGCGTTTTCCGCCGACGGAGGTTCGCCGGGGCGCAATCTGTTGTAAAGTCCGAGCAAGGCTTTTTCTTTGTTGTCTTCGCCGTTGTGTTTATCGGTGTCGAGCATGTCGACGAGAGCTTTAAAACCTGCCGTCAAAGTATTCTTTTCGTCGAGCAAAGCAAGATTATCGAGCAGATATTTGAAGTTGGAGAGCTGATCATTTTTTGCGTCGATTTGCGTATAGGCGTCGAGCAAGGCGCGGAAAGTTTCTTCGTCGTGACGACCGGTGCGTTGCAGATAGCCTATGGTAAGCGTGTTACGCGGGTCGGCTGCGGAATCGGATTGCAGGAACTGAACAAGCTTTGTCGAAGTAGCCGCTTCATGAATCTTTGCCTGAACAAAATATTCCACGTCGAAAAGGTCGAGGATTTGATCGTTGGTCTGAAAGTCGAGCGCGCGCAGAAAGTAGGACAACGGCATTTTGCGAGTGCGGTCGATACGAACGGAAATGGCAGAGGTCGAATCGGTTTCGAGTTCAATCCACGCGCCGCGATTGGGTATGACCTGCGCGGTGTAAATGTTTTTGCCGTTTTGGTCGATATTTTTTTCGTAGTAAGCACCGGGCGAGCGCACGAGTTGCGAGACTATGACGCGTTCCGCGCCGTTGATAATGAACGTGCCGTTTTCCGTCATTATCGGGAAGTCGCCCATAAAAACTTCTTGTTCGCGGACTTCGCCTTTGGTTTTGTTGAGGAGTTTGACTTTGACACGGACAGGCGCGGCGTAGGTGCCGTCGCGTTTCTTGCATTCTTCGAGGGTGTATTTGCTAACCCCGAACGTGAAATTCTCAAAGAACAATTCCAGGTTGCCCGAAAAGTCGGCGATTGGCGAAATATCTTTGAAAATCTCCTGCAAGCCTTCCCGCTTGAACCACTCGTAGGAATTGCGTTGGAGGTCGAGCAGGTGCGGCATCTCCATGATTTCTTTAATCCGCGCGTAGCTGTAGCGTGTTCGTTTGCCAACCTTGACAGGGGTAAGCATAAACCGTCACTCCTTCTAAAAGCATTTGGGAATGAGAAATGCGCAATGCGCAAATTACGTGACTTCCTATTACGCATTACGCATTTCGCATCGCCGTCCGCGTATACTTTCTCCATGTTATTGTCAATCAGTAGCATTGAATTCTATCGTCAAATAATTTCATTGTCAAGCGGCGTTTGCATTGACTTTCCGCAGGCGTCGTGCTAAACTGCGCCCGTGCGGTTGTAGCTCAGCAGGATAGAGCAGCTGCCTCCTAAGCAGCAGGTCGCGCGTTCGAATCGCGCCAATCGCACCAGATTAGGAACTAGGAACTAGGAATTAGGGAATAGAAAAACCCTCCGACGCGTTGAATCGGAGGATTTTTGTTTTGCAGAAAAATTATTTTCAGAAGTAACCGCAAGCCGATGCGACAATGTAAGCCAACGCGCCGCCGCAAAGAGGTCCGGCAATCGGAACCCAAGCGTAGCCCCAATCGGAATCGCCCTTGCCCGCAATCGGCAAAATGGCATGAGCAATGCGCGGACCCAAGTCACGGGCAGGATTCATCGCATAGCCCGTGGGACCGCCCAGAGACAAGCCCAACGCTACAATCAAAATGCCGACCATATACGGACCGTAGCCGGGGACGAGCTGACCGACCGGTTCGCCGAAAATCATCCAGATAACGAACATCAGGAAGAACGTCGCAATCATTTCGCACAGGAAATTTGCAAACGGACTGCGTATAGCCGGAGCGGTTGCAAAGACGCCGAGTTTCGCGGCGGGGTCTTCAGTCTTTTCCCAGTGCGGCAGGTAAGCAAGCCAAACGATAGCTGCGCCGACAATCGCGCCGACGAGTTGTGCCGCCGAAGTCGCCAAGAACTGCGCGGGCGTGTAAATGCCGACCATGGTTTTTGCGAGCGTGACGGCGGGATTCAAATCGCCCTGCGGTGCACCGAGTGTCGTGGCGGTGAAGACGCCGAGCGTGACTGCAAAGCCCCAGCCCAGTGCTATGCAAACCCAGCCGCCGCCTTGTCCTTTCGATTTGGTCAGCGTCATGTTCGCGCAGACGCCCGCGCCGAAAACGATAAGCACCATCGTGCCCATAAATTCGCCGAACAAATTATCCATGATAAGTCCTCCTTTGTTAGTTAGGAGGTAGGAGTTAGGAGTTAGGAGTTAAAAACGCGTCACCAACTCCTAACTCCTACATCCTAACTCCTAACTGTTTTTCAGTCGTCGTTGAGCCAGTTCATGGCGTGCTTGACGGCTTTGCGCCAGCCCTTGTAAAGCGCGTCAGCCTCGTAGCGTTTCATTTCGGGTTCAAAGCGCGTTTCGAGTTGCCAAGCAGATTTGAGTTCGTCTTTGCTCTTCCAGACGCCGACAGCCAAGCCCGCAAGGTAAGCCGCACCGAGAGCCGTGGTTTCGACGATTTGCGGACGGTCAACGGGCACGCCGAGCAAGTCAGCCTGGAATTGCATAAGCAAGTTGTTCGCGGACGCGCCGCCGTCAACTTTCAGCGCGGAAAGTTTGTCGCCGCTGTCAGCCTCCATTGCCTCCAACACGTCGCGCGTCTGATAGGCAAGCGAATCGAGCGTCGCGCGGACAATGTGAGCCTTTGTGGTGCCGCGCGTTAAGCCGATCATCATGCCGCGAGCGTTCATGTCCCAATACGGTGCGCCGAGTCCGACGAACGCGGGGACGAAGTAAACGCCGCCCGTGTCCTTGACTTTTTTGGCAACCCATTCGGAATCGGGCGCACTGTCGACCATGCGAACGCCGTCGCGCAACCACTGGATAGCCGAGCCCGCGACGAAGATTGAGCCTTCCAACGCGTATTCGACTTTGCCGTCGAGCCCCCAAGCGATTGTCGTGACGAGCCCGTTTTTCGACTTGTGAATTTCCGTGCCCGTGTTCATGAGCATGAAACAGCCCGTGCCGTAAGTGTTCTTCGCGGTGCCGGGTTCAAAGCAGTTTTGTCCGAACAGAGCCGACTGTTGGTCGCCCGCCGCGCCCGCAACGGGAATAGGCGCACCCAAGACGAGCGGATTCGCTTCGCCGTAAACAAACGACGACGGCTTGACTTCGGGCAGAATCGCCTTCGGGATGTCGAGATACTTCAAAAGTTGGTCGTCCCATTCGAGAGTGTTGATGTTGTAAATCAGCGTGCGCGAGGCGTTGGAATAATCGGTGACGTGAACTTTGCCGCCCGTGAG
>CAMZAX010000045.1 GCA_947304355.1 uncultured Selenomonadales bacterium | reverse complement strand
TGATTAAGATTTCTCATATTCACACTTTGCTTAATCGTTTATGAACACTAATTCTTATAAAGAGAAACACCGGCAAAGAATTGAACGCGAGAGGCGTTGAAAAATGGTTGAAAGACACGTTTGACATCGAAGCGAAAATCAGCACCGGATTTTTCCTGAACTTCAGCGACGACGCGGGCAAAACGAATACCTACAAAACGATAATCCCGTCGCAATATCCCGATACAAAGCCAATGATAGAATACATTTCTCATCAAGAAGTTATCAAGCAAATTAAGAAACACTTCAGCTGAACAAATAACGGTAAAAGCCCTTCGGCAACACGTCGGGACTTTTTTTTTTCGGACGTGTAACAAAATCGCCCGCTCGACGTATAATGGACAGAAGATAAATTTCAACCCGAAGGAGAAATAACATATGGCAACGCGTGAAGAAAACCTCCAAAAAATCAACGCGGAACTCGAAAAACTCAGCGATGAGCAACTCGAAAGCGTCGCGGGCAGCACTTGCCAAGAAACCGACGAACTTATCAGAGTAATCGGGCCGGTTGACGTGCGTGTAAAGCAAGGTCACACGCACTACCAAACAACTTACAGCACGGAGCACAGGCAACTTAAACGCGGCGAAGTCGCAGATTATTTGAAAAAACATTACGGAATCAAAGCGGACATCAGCAACGGGTTCCTATGTTTCAGCGACGGCTCGAAGAATACTTACACGCGGAACGGCAAATCCATGACTCACGCGAAAGTTTGGGACTTAATCGTACAAAAAATATAATCGCACCCTCAAAATAAAAAAAGCCCTGCACAAATCGGCGGGGCTTTTTCGTTTGACGGCGCGATTTTTTTTGTTAGAATTGGCGGCGAAAGGAGCGGTCATGAATATTTGTCTGCTGATTAAAGATTTTGCCGTCGGGAAGAAATTTCTTGCGGACGGACGCCCGACCAAAAGCGGCGCGGAAATTCACGGCGAAAATCACGCGCTGCAACTGATAAAGCTCGGACACCGCGTCACGCTCATGACGAAGAAAAGATTCTTCCACACGGCGGCGCGCGAAAATTTCAACGGCATCGACTTGGTAAGACTGCACCCGCCGTTTCGTTGGCTGGAAATTTTTTTGCGCCTGCTCACGACGCACCGCGACATCGACGCGTTTTACATCATCGGAACGCCGAAATTTTCCGTCTGGGCGATTCTCTTCGCGCGACTCTTCAAAAAGCCCGTGACGTTGGCTCTGACCGGCAAGGCTGAAATTTTCGGCGCGGACTCTTGGCGCAACAAAATCTTGGCGACGTGCACACATTACGTTGCGACGACCCGCGAGATTCGCGACGGTTTCATTGAACGCGGAGGCATTTCGCCCGAAAAAATTTCAATCCTGCCGCACGGAATTGACACCGCCAAATATCCGCAGTCGAACGAGGCGCGGCGGCGCGAGCTGAAAATTTCTCACGGCGTCGAACCTGCGCGGCGGGTGTTGCTGTTCTGCGCGCGAATCGTCCCCGATAAAGGCGTCGACACGTTGCAGGACGTGTGGCGGCTTTTGCACGCGAAATATCCCGACGCGGTACTGTTCGTCGTGGGCGGCGGGTTGAATCATTTGCTTGACGAACTGCGGACGCTCTCCGCAGTGCTGGACGATTCGATACGGGTAATCGGCGAAGTCGACGCGCCGCAGGAATTCTATCAAATGGCGGACGTTTATATCTTTCCGTCGCGGCATGAAGGCTTGCCGACTTCCCTGCTTGAGGCAATGGCGAGCGGCTTGCCTGCGGTGACGAGCGACATCGGCGGTTGTGAAGACGTAATTCAAAACGACGTGAACGGTTACCGCGTTTATTCGGAGGACGCCAACGCCTTCGCGGAAAAAATTTCTTTGCTGTTCGACGACGACGCGCGCAGGAAACTTTTCGGCGAGCGGGCGGCTGCGTTGATTCGACAAACCTGCGACTTCGCGACCGTAATCCCAAAGCTTGCCGAAATCATTTTAACGCGTTGAAAATCATCTTGGAGACTTCGGCGACAATTGTATCGTCAAAGCGTGCGTTCTCTTCGTTGCGACGCGTCATAATCGCAATGACGATCGGCTTTCTGTTCGGCGGGCAAGCGATGCCGATGTCGTTGCACGTGCCGTAGTTAATGCCGGTGCCGTTCTTGTCGACGACTTTCCAATCCTTCGGGACGCCCGCCTCAATCAGTTCGTCGTTTATGGCGTTGTCGCTCAACCACTCTGTCAGCAAAATTTTTTTGTCTTCGCGGAGCACGTCGCCCAAAAGATAAAGTTGCACATCCTTGGCGAGTTGTCGCGGCGTGGACGTGTCGTCGAGGCTGTCGGGATTGAAAATGTTCATATCGAGTTCAAGCCGCGCGGGTTCGGTCACGTCGTCGCCGATTGCACGCAAGCTGTCGCGGAACGCGTCAATGCCGCCCAATTCATCAAGCACGAGATTGGCGGCGGTCTTGTCGCTGACTCTCAACGCCGCTTCGCAAATTTCGGCAACGGTCAAGCCTTCGTCGACGTGCGCTTTCGTTATCGCGGAGTAGGGCAAAATTTCTTCCGCCGAATAAATTCTGAGTTCATTGAGTTCGTCAAAGTTTTTGCGTTGCAGGAGTGCGCCCACGCTGAAAATTGTGTGCGTCGAGCAGTAAGCAAAGCGGTCGTCGGCTTTGTAGGCGATTTCGCGCCCGTTGTTGGTATCCAAAACATAAACGCCGATTTGCGCGTTGTATTTCGCTTCCAGGGCTTGAAAGTTCAATTCGGGCTCTTGCTGCTTGCAACCGGCGAAAATCGTCGTAAGGATGATAATCGCGGCGATTAAAAATTTTTTCATGCGTCTCACCTTCCAAGCTTGATTATAGTTAAAAATTCGTCGGCGTCAAAAAATTTTTGGGCGTTGACTTTTTTTTTTCTATCGCGTAAATTTTTCGCCGTGAGGTGAGAAAAGCAATGCGTAATGCGAAATGCGCAATGCGTAATGATTACGAACTTGCACTGCAAATCCAACGCAACGTCACGAAGATTTTCGAGATGGCTGAGGCTTGCGGACTGCTTGAACTTGTCGGCGAGGACGCTGACGCCAAAGAAATTCCTGCGGCAGGCAATTCGTTCTTCGACAAAAGTTATTTCGGGACGCGTGTCTTGATACTTGCGCCGCACCCCGACGACGAAATTAACGTCGCGGGCAACATGATTCTGACGTTGGCGGCGGCGAAGGCTGAAATTTTCGTTGCGTACTCCACGAACGGCGACTTCGACGTTGCGGCGGAGGTTCGCGCTCAAGAGGCGGTCGACGCGCTGAAAATCTTGGGCGTGCCCCGCGAACGGATTATCTTCATGGGCTACGGCGACGGGCACAAACTTTCCGACAAGCCGACGCCTTCGCCCGCCGGCTACAGCGAGACTTACGCGGCAAAAGATTTCGTCGACTACGCGAAAAAAACTTTCGGGCGACACGCCGCTTACACCCGCCAAAATTTCAAGCGCGACTTGAAGAGCCTGCTCCTTGAGTTGCGGGCGAATATAATTTTCTGCGTCGACTTCGACAGTCACGCCGATCATCGCACGTTGTCGATTGCGTTCGAGGAAGTCATGGGCGAGATTCTTTCCGAGCGCAGCGACTACCGCCCCGAAGTCTACAAGAAATTTGCTTACGCGACCGCATTCACCGCCGCGCCCGATTTTTACGCCGTCAACCTGTGCGCCACGCAAAAGCCCAAAGTCGGCGCGACCGATACTTACGACTTCGATTTGATTGACCGCGCCGGTTACGTCTGGGCAAATCGCGTGCGTTTCCCCGTCATGAACAGTCAAACGTTGCTCAAGGACAACCCGCTTGCCGACGCGATTTTTGCTCACAAGTCACAGCGCAACGAGTGGAACGCCTTACGCATTATCAACAGCGACGAAATTTTTTTCGAGCGGCGTACCGACAGTCTGACGTTCGCCGCGCAGGTTTCGGCGACTTCCGGCGACGCGTCAAAAGTTCGCAACTTCAAGCTGATTGACACCGCCGACGTTGACATCACGCCCGCGCAGATTGCGAACAACCTTTGGCAACCGACCGACGCGCAACGCAAAATTTTTTTCGCATGGGACGAGCCTGCGCAGATTCAACGCGTCGTGATTTACGGCAACCCGTTGGACGACGCGCCCGCCAAAATTTCACTGCGCTTTGAACTTGCCGAGCCGCAAGCCGTCATCGACAAGACGCGGCTTTACTTGGACAACGTGAAGACTTTCAGCGCGGAGTTGCCGAGCCGAGGGCGTCCGTTGGTTATCGACACGGAAAAATTTTTCGTGACGCGAGCCGAAATTGCCGCCGTCGACGCGGGCAGGGACTTCGGGCTTGCCGAGGTTGAATTCTTCGCCAACGCCGAGCCCCTGCACAAAATCCCGCCGTTCGTCAAGCTGACCGTCGACGACAACTTTGCTTACCGCTACGCCGTGCCGTCCGAAGTCGAAAAAATTTCGCTGGGGCTGTACCGCTTTCACGTCGACGCACCCGTAAGAATCACGGCGGCGGCGGGCGACGAAAATATTTTGTCGGAGGTCGTCACGGACGGCGAATTGATTCTGAACTTCGGCAGGGCGACTGAAATCGTCGTGACGGCTGAAGTCGGCGACGTTTATGACCGCGTGATTATTCGTCGCGTCGGCGATTTGGCGCAAATCCAGCTGAAGGTTTGGCAGTGGCTTGATAAGTTACGCGTGCACAAGATACGGAAGGTCGACAGATGAGCAAGCCTTTGACAATCAACGAGGAACTGTTTATCGGTTCGGGCGGGCACCAGGCGACGTACATTCACCCGCTTGACCCGCGCAAGTGCATAAAAATTCCGCACATGAAGGACGACGGCGACGTTCGCAAGGAAATGCGCTATCGTCGAATCTGCGCGGCTAAGTTGGAGCAATCGCGGCTCGTGACGGAATTTTTCGGGACGGTCGAAACGAATTTGGGACTCGGCTACGTCTTTGAACGCGTCATTGACTACGACGGCAAGACCAGCCGCGACATGAAGGCTTTCCTGCCGAAGACGCGCCCCGACGCCGCGACGTTGCAACGAATCTGGACGGTGCTTTTGAATTTCAAATCGGACTTCCTGCGCGAAAACATTGCAATCGTCGACACGGACATAGAAAATTTCATGGTGCAGGAGACCGCGCCCGGCTCGTTCCGCGTGCGAATCGTCGACAACATCGGCACGCCCGTTTTAATCCCGCTGGTTTATTGGTTTGAATTCGCGGCGGCGTGGAAGGCAAAGCGTTATTGGAATCGAATCGTCGCTTGGCTTGCCGAAAATTACGCCGAAGTCATTCCGCCCGAACTCGCCGCGCAACTTAGGGAAACTTAACTTGCAATATCGCGTTTGATAAAATATAATCGCGCCAAAAGGAGGTAATTGGCATGAAAATTTTTTCGATACTCGCGGCGTTCGTCTTCGCCGTGATGATTTCTTCGACGGCTTTTGCGGCAACATGGACGCCGATTGACGTGGGCGACCTTGGCGCGGACGACGCCACCGTTTTCGTCGACAAAAGTTCAATCAAGCGCGGCGTGCAATGTGCGGCGTTGAACGTCAACAGATCTGACGGCTTCACCGCGAACATCAAGTTGCAATTCGTTGGTCCCGATAACAAGACGTTCGCAATGATTAACACGATGGGTTTCTTCACGGACAACGGCGCAAAGAAAAAATGCTATATCGCTCAAATCGACGACAACGGCAACGTCGTGCAAGACGCTTCGTTCAAGCCGGAAATATCGGCGGCGGACGGCACCGACGGAATCATTTGGCCTAAAGTTTACGACTACCTTCAGAACAATTTACCGTGATTAAAAAATTTTTTCTCGTTGCGCTGATAATCGTTGCGTTGGGCTTTTACCGTTCGCAGGCGCAGAACGTCGACGAGATAATCGCAATCGCCGACGGACCGAAAATTTTGGTGCTGAATTATCATCAAATCGACAACAAAAATAATCCGCTGTCCGTCACGATAAGCGACTTCGATGCGCAAATGAAATTCCTTGCCGACAGCGGCTGTATCACGATAACGCCCGACGAACTTTACGCGGGGCTCAACGGCGAACTGGATTTGCCGCCCAAGCCCGTGCTGATAACATTCGACGACGGCTACATTGACAACTACACCAACGCGTTTCCGATTCTCAAGAAATACGGCTTGCGGGCGACAATTTTCATTATCCCGGCGTTCACCGGCGTTTACCCCGGTTACATGACGTGGGAGCAGCTCAAGGAAATGGAAGCGGGCGGCATAACGATTGAATCGCACACGCTGACGCACCCCAAGCTTGAGGAGTTGCCCGACGACGAAATTCGCAACGAACTGATAAATTCCAAGAACATGCTTGAAGAAAACCTCGGTCACCCCGTAGAGTTCCTCGCCTACCCGACGGGCACGTACAACCTGCACATCGCGGGCATCGCGCAGGACGTGGGCTACAAGGGCGCGTTTACGATTAAATACGGCGTCGTCGACCGCGGCAGTAATTTTTTCGCGTTGGAGCGCGTCCCGATTTTCAACACCGCGCAAAAGACTATGAAAGATTTTTACGAGCGCATTGCGTGGCGACAGAGCTTTGAAGAATTCGGCTGGCAGAAGAAGTGACGCTTAACCGAGCCGACCGATACGATAGCCAAAAAATTTTGCAGCGTCCCTGAAGATTGCGCCAATGCAGTCGAGGGGATTTTTTTTTGCAAGCGCGGCGAGTTTCATGGCGACGAATTTTTTGCCCGCGCCTTCCGCCGAACCGAACGTTTCGCGAATCCACGGCTCCTGCGCGTGAAATTTGCCGATTTGCACGTAGCGACGAAATTCCTGCGCCGCCGTGTAGTTGTGCGAGTGATAAACCTGCGCCTCCGCCGCGTAGTAAATTTTCAGCCCGCGCAGTAACATCTTCGCCGCGACGTACATGTCTTCGGAAAGCGGCACGTGCGACGGAAAGCCTCCGACACTTTGCAGGGCGTCGACGCGATACGCCGCAAACGAATTCGACGCGAACGGTGTCTTTATCCCGAAAATTTTTCTGTCGTCGAACGAGCGCAACTGACTTTCGGGCGGATAGTTGAAGGCACGCAAAAATTTCGCTTCGTTGGTTGCGTCGGCGTGCGGGAGCTGTCGCCCGTATGACAAGCCGACCGATTCATCCGCGTCGAAAATTTTCACCAGCCGCGCAAGCGAGTCGTCGTCCGTAAGCAACACGTCCTGCGTCAGGAAGATTATCACGTCGAGCCGCGCGGACTTCAGCAGGTGTTCGAGCGCGAGCTGACGCGTTGCCCCGTGATTGAACGTCCTGCGCGGGATTGTTAAGACTTCGACGCCGAATGACGTTGCCAATGCCGCCGTGCCGTCCGCCGATTCCGAGTCGACGATTAAGTTGCGTGTCGGCAAAGTCTGCGCGGCGAGTTGTTCAAGCAACGTCCGAAATTGCGCGCCCGCATTGAGTGTCGGGATTATCAAGCCACAGTTCATCACATCGCCTCCGAAAGTTTTTATCATGATAACAAAAATTTTCCGCGCTGTAAAAATTTTCGTCGGACGTGTTATAATGACGACGCTTGAAAATTTTTGCTTGAGAGGAATTTTGCATGAGAACAGTCAAAATCGCCGCCGCGCTTATGATAGTCGCGCTGTTCGGGTCTATACACCTTGCCGCGCCGGAATTCTTGCCCGAAGTCTTCCACTTGCTGTCACGCGGCGACATCGTGGAGACGGCGAATTATATCAACGGCTACGGGTCGCTGGCGGTCGTGTTCGCGTTCCTGCTGACGCTTTTCGTCAACGCGCTGGGCTTCCCGCCCGCGATAATCTTTTCGACGGCGAATACGCTGATTTTCGGCATCGTGCCGGGAATCGTCTTGTCGGTCGTGGCGGAGACCGTCGGCGTGACGATAAGCTTTCAACTGCTGAGATTTTTTTTCCGCGACAGCGCACGCAAGATTATCGCCAAAAGCAAGCGGTTGCGTTCCGTCGACAAGTACAGCTCCAAAAACGGCTTTACGGTCATGCTGATAGCGCGCATGGTGCCCTACGTGCCGAGCGGCATTTTGAACGCGGCGGGCGCGTTGAGTTCAATGAGCCTGCGCGATTATTTTCTTGCGTCGCTTGTCGGCAAGTTCCCTTCGACGGGCATTGAGGCGATAATCGGTCACGACGCGATTTTGCACGAGGAGGGCTTCACGCGAATAATCGTCGTCGTCATATTCGCCGTCGTGTTAATTGCGTGGGCGTGGCATTATCAAAAGAAACACAACCATTGAGGCGTACCAACGTTAATCTCCCGTGTTCTGCACGAGGGATTTTTTTATTAAAGTTTGTTAAAATTTCGCGGTGAAGAATTGACAAAAAAAAAAAACAACTATCATAATATCGTAAGCATTAACTTACACTTTATGAGGTCGGCGGAAAGGAGTTGTTGCACCCGTGTTCGTTGCCATGCTCGTTCACGGCGGCATTATCGCCTTTGTAGTCTTGGTGGTCATATGTCTTTTGTTCGGCGACGACAAGACGAAAAAGGAAGCCGCTCAAGCCGGCGGAGAGGTCGCCGGTTGCGGTTGTTTGATAGTTGTCGGTGTCATAATTCTTTTGGCTGTTATCGCCGCCGGCTATCGTTGAAAATTTTAGGAAAGGAGTTTTAACTCGTGGAAAATTCGGCACTCGCCAAGGAACTTGCCAAAAACGCATTCAAAGCCGCCCGCCAAGGAAAATTACCTGCCGCGCTCGCGGCGATTGGCGTTACGACACTCGCAGGCGTTGCGATTAGTGAAGCACTCAGCGACACGATAGATGACGCGAGCAGTGATGTGGTTGGCGAAGTCATAATCGATGTTATCGGCGATATTTTGGGTTAGATTCAAAGGAGGGAAACAAAATGGCAATTAAGCACACGGCAAGCGATATAGTTGTCAGTGTCGCTCAGAAACTCGAAAACGACGGCAAAATCACTCACGCGGCTTGCATTGCCGCCTTGAAGGGCGACGAGGACACCTACAGCGAAGAAATGATTAACGCCGCGCAGAAAGTGATTCGCGGTCAAGCACCGTACTTCCTCAGCAAGTCGGAGATTAAAGCTTTGGCGGATCAACGCAACAATCAGCAACTCGAACCCGTAAGGCATGACAATACCGATGAGAAATTATTTTTCGCGGGCGCGAAGTGGCTTTTCCTTCACGCCACGGGTCTTGCCATTCCTTACGCGGTGTACAAAGTTGCCGACGCCCTGGACAAAAACAAAAAGTCTCTGGCGGGCGGTGCTGTTGCAGGACTTGCCATCGCCGCGTTTGTCGGACTCGACGACGTTTCATAAGATTTGACATAATTCGGGCTTTGCGGTATAATGATTGCGCTTAGGAGGTTGATAAGCATGAAAAAGTTTTTAATCGGCGCACTGACGGCGGTCATGGTTATGAGCTTCGGCGTATTCACGGAGGCCGCGCAGGTTGACTACGACAACACCTGTTGCAGAGGCAATTACTGCTACACGCAGAACGAAAACTATGACGGCGATTACTGCGGACGCTACGGTTGCGGCGACGGCTACGGTCATGGTCGCGGTCACGGCCACGGCGGCTACGGTTGCTATCGCTGACATTTAATCCATAACAAAAAGACCCGCCTCGATTGAGACGGGTTATTTTGTTTGTCCGATTTAACTTTGCGGCTCGACGAAGAGTTTTTCTGCAAGCGTGTCGCTGATTGTAAATTCGCCGAGTTCGTTGACGAATCGTGACGCCGCGCCGTGGAAGTCGCTGCCGCCGGTTATCAGCAGGTTGTATTTCTGCGCCAGCAGAAAATAATGCTGAACTTCGTCGGGCTTGTGAAAGGGGTAATAGACTTCCAGACCGTCCACTTTGGTACAGAGTTGTTCGACAAGCGCGTCGTCGCCGACAAGTTTGGGGTGCGCCAACACCGCCACGCCGCCCGATTGGTGAATCACGTCGATGATTTCGTCGACTTCGGGCAGGTAGCGCGGCACGTAAGCGGGGCTGCCTTTGCCGAGCATTTTCTCGAAAGCCTCGCGAACAGATTTGAACGCACCCAACCTTACCAGCGTTCGTGCGATGTGTGACCGCCCGATTGAGCGGCTTGTCCCTGCGGTTTTCAAAACGTCCGCTTCGCGAATATTGTACTTCTTTGTTTGAAGAATCCTGATGATTTCGCTGAATCTTTCCCAGCGCGCCTCGATAATTTTGTCAATCATTTCCAAAAGAGCTTCGTTGTAAATATCGATGTTATAGCCGACAATGTGGATGTCCTTTTCGGGATGATTTGCGCTGAGCTCGACGCCGGGGATTATGTTGACGCCTCTGCCGGGGTAGAGCCCGTTTTCGTAAAGGTGGCGAATGCCGTCAAGCGTGTCGTGGTCGGTTATGCCCAAGTAGTGCAGACCGATTTTCTTCGCCGCCGCCACAAGTTCTTCGGGCGAATAGGATCCGTCCGAATAATTCGTGTGAGTGTGCAAATCGCCGGCCATTTAATTTACCTCCGTGACAGATGCGGCTTCGGGAAAATTTTTGATATAACGTTCGAGACGGGATGAATTGTCAAGGAATTAACGCGGTTCGACTATGAGCTTGATGGCAGTTCTTTCGCTCCCGTCAATTTCAATGTCCGTAAAAGCAGGAATGCAGATGAGGTCTACGCCGTGCGGTGCCACGAAG
The DNA here is from genome assembly GCA_947304355.1 of uncultured Selenomonadales bacterium. Taxonomy (GTDB): domain Bacteria; phylum Bacillota; class Negativicutes; order Selenomonadales; family Selenomonadaceae; genus Quinella. The sequence continues at coordinate 4,624 of CAMZAX010000045.1, read as the reverse complement.
CCGCGTGCAATGGCAACCGCTTTAACCGCTTGGTTCAGCGCTCCGGCACCTATCGCCTGCATCTCGGCACTTCCGGTTTCGCGGATAACGCCCGCGAGTGCGCCGGCGACGGAATTGGGGTTAGATTTGGCTGATACCTTTAGAATTTCCATAACTGATCCTCCTCCCTTGTTGCATTTTGGTGTTGTAGTGGTTTCCTACTTGCTGCGGCTCCTTCTGCGTCTAAGTTGTCTTCTGTGTTAATTCTTCATGCTTAAATTAAATCCTTCACTTGTCCCGCCGATTTTGGCATATATTTTAGTTAGGGACCGGGGAACCGGGGACTAGTTCCGTGTTCCCGACAGTTGCAGGCGTTCGATTTTGACGGGCTTGTTCGTTTTGTCGTCGATGTCAATCAGCACCGCGCAGTAAGTTGCGGCACCTTCGGCGACTTCAAATTTGCTCGGACGCCCGGTTATGAATCTTTGAATCACGGGCTCGACCGCCATTCCCAAAATCGAATTCTCCGCGCCGACCATGCCAAGGTCAGTGATATATGCCGTACCCTTCGGCAAAATTTTTTCGTCCGCCGTCTGAACGTGCGTGTGCGTGCCGACAACCGCCGTCAAGCGTCCGTCGAAGCAGTTGGCGAAGGCAAGCTTTTCGCTCGTTGCCTCCGCGTGGAAGTCAACCAGAATCACGTCGCATTGTTTTTCCAGGAAGCTGAAAATTTTTTCGCCGAGCCGAAACGGACAATCGACGGGCGGCATGAACGTCCTGCCCGAAAGATTGACGACGCCGACTTTTTTCCTGCCGACGGGGAAAATACAAAAGCCCTTGCCGGGCGTGTCTTCGGGGTAGTTGGCGGGGCGCAACAGGAAAGGCTCCGTGTCGATTATCTTCAAGACGTTTGAATTGTCCCAAATGTGATTGCCGCTTGTCACGACGTCCGCGCCGCCTTTAATCAGCTCGTCGAATATAAGCGGCGTCAAGCCTTTGCCGTGAGCCGCGTTCTCGCCGTTGACTACTACCATGTCGATTTGTCGCGCCTGCTTGAGTTCGGGCGTTTGCTCCATAAAAAAATATCTGCCGGGTCGCCCGACAACATCACCAACCATTAAAATCCGCAAAACGGTCACTTTCCTTTCAGCGCGAATAAACCACGACGCGTTCACGCTCGCGCACGCCGACCAGCCGCCCTTCAACGCGCAACTGCCGCATGTTGTTCAAACACTGCTCCAAATAATCTTCTTGCGCAATCAGATACTCTTCGTCGGGAACGTTGTCGTCGTATTCTTCAATTAGCTTGTCGCCGAAATAATTCCACGCCAGCTCCGTCAAAAGGGACAGTTCGCGACAAGTCAGCGTTGCAACGTCCCGCCGCACATTCAAAAAACAAGTGCCGTAGACGCCCTCGACGTTAAGTTCAATCTTCGCGCCGCCGAGTCCCTCCAAATGATGGAAAGTTTCAACCGACTCCGCGACGTAGCTTAGGAAGTCTTCAAAGTCGTTCTGCGAAAATTTCCCGTTCAAGGCAAAGGAGAATTCAAGCGTCTCGTCTTTTGAATCGTAAGTTACCGATTGAACTGCAGGAAACACCACGAGAATCGACGCCAGCAACCGCCCTGCGTCGGGGTCGGGTTTCTTAGACTTCTTCAGAAATTCAAACACCGCTCTAACCTCCTTTGTAAGGGAAAAGGGACAAGGGACAAGGGATAAGAAAAAAACTTGTCCCTTGTCCCTTCTCTCTTGTCCCTTATTATTACTTCGCGTAATCAACGACTCTGACTTCGCGAATAATCGTAGCCCGAATCTGTCCGGGGTAATCCAAATCCTTTTCGATTTTCTTGACGATGTCGTGAGCAAGGGTAATGGCAGCGGCGTCGTCGACTTTGTCGGGCTTAACCATGACGCGAATTTCACGACCGGCTTGAATAGCAAAGCAACGTTCGACGCCTTCAAACGACTCGGCGATTTCTTCAAGCATTTTGAGCCGTTTAAGGTACATTTCAAGACTTTCGCGACGTGCGCCGGGTCTTGCCGCCGAAACAGCGTCGGCAGCCGCAACCAATACCGCTTCAACCGAAGTCGCTTCAATGTCGCCGTGGTGCGAGGCGATTGCGTTAATGACGAATTTATTTTCGCGATAACGTTTCGCCAAGTCCGCGCCAATGGTGACGTGGGGTCCTTCAACTTCGTGGTCAACCGCCTTGCCGATGTCGTGCAGGAGTCCGGCGCGCTTTGCAAGGTTCACGTCGACGCCGAGTTCGCTTGCCATGATGCCCGCCAACGTCGCCACTTCGATTGAGTGTTCCAAGACGTTTTGCCCGTAGCTCGTGCGATACTTGAGCCGTCCGAGGAGCTTGATAAGTTCGGGGTGAATCCCGTGGACGCCAACTTTGAACGTCGCTTGTTCGCCGGCTTCCTTCATGCGGTTATCGACTTCGCGGGTAGCTTTGTCGACCATCTCTTCGATTCGCGCGGGATGAATTCTGCCGTCGGCGATAAGTTTTTCCAGAGCGACGCGGGCGATTTCGCGCTTGACGGGGTCAAAGCCGGACAGGATGACAGCTTCGGGCGTGTCGTCGATAATCAGGTCAATGCCCGTTAGCGTTTCAAGCGTGCGGATATTTCTGCCTTCGCGCCCGATGATTCTGCCTTTCATGTCGTCGCTGGGCAGTGCCACGACCGATACGGTTGTTTCGGTGACGTGATCTGCCGCGCAACGTTGAATAGCCGTGCTTAGGATGTCGCGAGCTTTTTTGTCGGCTTCGTCCTTGATTTGCGTTTCGTACTCTTTGATTTTAAGAGCCTTGTCGTGCTTGAGTCCCTCCTCGACTTCGTTCATGAGAATTTCGCGTGCTTCTTCTTTGCTGAGTGCGGCAATGCGTTCCAATTCGGCGTCTTCTTTTTCCTGCATTGCGTCCAGTTGTGATTGAGATTCGTTGAGCCGCGCCTCTTTTTTGGTCAGAAGAACTTCCTTTTTTTCCAGAGAATCCAATTTTTTGTCCAGGTTCTCTTCCTTTTGCACGACGCGCCGTTCCTGCCTGGTGAGTTCGTTGCGCCGCTCTTTGGTGTCGCGGTCGAGATCCTGCCGCATTCTATGAATTTCTTCCTTAGCCTCCAGAATGGCTTCTTTCTTTTCTGCGTTGCTTTTCTCGCGTGCTTCGTCGACGATTCGCCGCGCTTCTTCTTCCGCCGAGCCGATTTGCGCTTCGGCAGTTCGTTTGCGTGCGGTGTAGCCGCCGAGGGCACCGAGAATTATTGCGATGATGACTGCTGCGATTGTAATAGCGATAACACTCACCCCCTAAAATTTTTTCCTGAATACCAAAGTATTTTATAGATTGTCAAGTGATATGTCAAATGTTTTTCGACGAATGTATTTGATTATAAAAGGCGTTGTCGCGCGCAAAAAAAGGCAGTCCCGAAAATCGAGACTGCCCGAAAAGTTTAAGCGTTCAAGCCGCGCAGATTACCCGCGCAGTGATTTTATTTCCGTTTGTTGCTGTAAGAGGAGCCGTCGGTGAAGGAAATTGTTTTGTCAAGCGCGTCGACGACAGTGAACGAATTTTGTCTGTCGAAGGCGAAGACCAAGCTGTTGTCCTTGACGGAGGGTGCGCCGCTGACCAAGTCACTGAGCGCGAATCTGCCGAGGTTGATGCTGTCTTGTTCTTCGTAGTTGTGAATGGTGTCGTTGCCGCCGTCGAAGAGGAACGTATCCTTGACGCCGTTGACGCCCCACAGCTCGTCGTTGTTTGTGGCGAAGTTCGCGTTGCCGCCGGCAACCGTGTTGATATTAAGCGTGCTGCCGTTTAGGACGGTGAGTGTACCCTTGCTGTTGGTGAAGGTGACATCGTTGCCGGAGGTGACGGGATCCACTGCGCTTGCCAGCTGAATGGTGTCTTCTTCCGTGTAGTCAAGGATGACATCGACGGCACTGTTCTGGATGAACAAGTCTGCGCCGGCGTTGCCCTTGAGGGTATTGTTGCCGGTGCCGCCGATTAGCGTGTCGTTACCCTTGCCGCCGATAACCGAGTTGTCAGCTTTGTTCGCGCCGATAAGATTGAGCGGGTTCGTCGACTTGTAGCCCGTGAGATTGAGGCTGGTGGTGTTGGCGTTGGAAGCGTCGAGAGTCGTCACGCCCTTGCCGTAGCTCTGATGCAAGCCGTAGTAGCCGCCCGTGAAGTCTGTAGTAAGCGTAACAGCCTTGGCGTTCGCGTTGGTCATGTCGGTGATACGGTCTGCCGCCGCCGTGTAAGTCTTGCCGCCCGAATACAGCGTGACGGTATCGGACGCGCCGCCGACGGTGAAGTCGCCCTTCGACGTTGTGACAACCAGCTTGGTGCCGTCGAGGAAAGCATTGGTCGGAGCCGAGCTGAGGAACAGCAACGTCGATTCGGTGTTGTTAAAGACGGTCGTTATCGACTGGTCAACGCCGTTGCGGACGATAATCGTGCCTGCCGCAGTGGTGAGCGAGACGTTGTTGGCGTCGCTTGTCGTGGCAGTCAACGCGCTGCTGAGTGAGATCTTATCTTCGCCGCCGGTGTAGTTGGTGATTGTGTCTTTGCCGCCGCTCTGCACGAAGATGTCGCTGCCCGCGTTGCCTTTGAGCGTGTCGTTTGCTACGCCGCCCGTCAACGTG
>CAMZAX010000044.1 GCA_947304355.1 uncultured Selenomonadales bacterium | reverse complement strand
GAGAACTGCTTATGTTTTTCTTTTACTTGAGTTTACCAACAACCCCTAGTTCCTAGTTCCTAGTTCCTTAATTAAGCAACATATCCAAACTTAACCCTCTGGCATAGAACAGCGAATGCGTCCCGCAACTTGTAAGCTCCAAATCGTAAGCTTCGGGGACTTCGGTTTTTTTGACGGGTGCGGCTTTTTTATTCATGACGCGCCGTAACTCTTCGGCGAAACTGTTTGTCTCGTCGCGCCGATTGCGTCCGCTGTTAAAGCGGTGACGATTATCTTGAGCAATACCTTTGACGCGGGCAACCCGTTCAACGCGTTCGACTCTGTCCAACATTGTAATCTCCTCCTTGGAAAAAAGCCTGTTGTATCCTTCAAAAGCAGTATCGTCAAAATGTACCACCCCCTTAAATCAAAAGGAACCCCGCCGCTTACGGCAGAGTTCCTTGTTTAGCTTTTAGCTTTTAGCTTTTAGGCGAGTGCTTCGCCGAGTTTGCTGTTTACGTCGCGAGCAGCCGCAACGCTTTCGGCGAACTTGGCTTTCTCGGCGGCGGAGAATTCGACTTCGACAATCTTTTCGACGCCGTTCTTGCCGAGGATGACGGGGACGCCAATGCACAAATCTTTTTCGCCGTATTCGCCGTCAAGGTAGACGCAGCAAGGAATGAGTTTCTTTGCGTCAAGTGCAATCGCTTCGACGAGAGCCGCAGCCGCCGCGCCGGGCGCATACCAAGCGGACGTGCCCAAAAGTTTCGTGCAAGTTGCGCCGCCGACTTTGGTCGCTTCGACGGCTTTTTGAATCGCCTCTTCACTGAGGAACTGCGTGACGGGGATGCCGCGATAGGTCGCCAGGCTGACGAGCGGAACCATCGTCTTATCGGCATGACCGCCGACAACCATGCCGTCAATATCAGTAGGCGTCGCGGGATAGCCGGCTTCCTTGAGTGCTTCGGCGAGGTAGTAACGGAAACGGGAGCTGTCCAACATGCCGCCCTGTCCGATAATGCGGTTGCGCGGGAGCTTCGTATCTTTGAGCGTCAAGTAAGTCATGGCGTCCATCGGGTTGGAAACGATAATCAGGATAGCTTCGGGCGAATGCGCCAAGATTTGGTCGACGACGCTCTTGACGATTTTGGCGTTGGTGCCGATAAGTTGTTCGCGCGTCATGCCGGGCTTGCGCGGAATGCCGCTGGTGACAACAACGACTTGCGAGCCTGCCGTCGCCGCATAGTCATTGGTCACGCCGACAACCGTCGTGTCGAAATTGAGCATGTGCGAAGTCTGCATGATGTCCATCGCTTTGCCTTCGGAAAGACCTTCCTTGATGTCGATAAGGACGACTTCGCTTGCAAAGCCTTTCGTCGCCAGGACGTTCGCCACGGTCGCGCCGACATTGCCGGAACCAACTACAGTTACTTTCATTTAAAATTGCCTCCTCAAAATTGGTTGCGCTTATTGTAACATAACGAATCATAATTTGCTACAGGCGCGGAAAATTTTTTTAGCATAAAAAAATCCCGCCGTGTTGACGGGAAAATTTTTATTCGATTAAAGTTTCTATTCGCTGAAGTCTTTGCGCGATGTCAGAGCCTTTTCGACGTGAAAGTCGTCGTCGCCGAGAAGTTTTTTTACTATAACGGGTGCCGCCATAATCGGCATAATCGAATAACTTGACGGCTCGTTTTTGCTTGCGACCACGGGCTTTTTGTAAGTTTCCATGTTCGTCACCTCGCCGAATTATTTGCAGTCTTTGCGTGGCGTCAATGCCTGAGTGTGCGCCGAATCAATTTCGGTTTTGCCTCTTGCCAAAGCGAGACCGAAGCCGGCAACCACTGCGGGGAGAATTCCCTGTGCAGATTCGCTGTCGCTGACAATTAGGGGTTTTTTGTACGTCTCCATAAGAATCACTCCAATGTTAAAATTTTTTTCCACTGCAGGTCGCGGATCATCTCGACGAAATCTTTTTCCAGTTCGCGTTCGTCCACGGCGTAGCGGGCGAGGAATTTACTTTTGATGTCGCCGACAGTTGCTTTGCCGTCCGCCAACTCGATAAAAAACGCCGCCGTCGAATTCAAGTAGTAAATCGACAAGTTGTCCGTGCAGATTATCAAAACGTCGCCATTCAAACGTTTTTTCACGAACGAGATTTGCGGAACTTTGCCGTCAAGCCAATCAAATATCATTGTCGATTCTCCTTGCCGGCGTCAAAGCAGGCAGTTGAACCGAAGGGCTGGCTTTGACCGATTTGGTTATCGCGCGCCCTGCAACATAACCCGCCGCCATTCCGACAATCGGAAGAACATCGCTGATATTGCCTTCGATGTCCGCGTTCGTTACGGTCGGGCGCGAATAAGTTTCCTTCATGATAAATCCTCCTTAAAGTGCAACGTCAGTGTCGACGTGATTCATGATTGCGGCGGTTTGCTTGTCCTCGTCGATTGAGGCGATAAAATTTTTCACGGCGTCGGACTGCCAAGCGGTCGCGCCCTTCGCAAGCCAAATGTCCTTGACGGATTGTTCAAGCACATTGCCGATTGTGAAAGGAGCCATGCAATCAAGGCGGAAGTCGCCGTTGGGACGGATGATACCGCCGGCGTTGACTTCGGTCATATAGCGTTCCATTTGAATTTTGAATTCCGCCGAACGCTGAACCGTAATCTTGCCGCGATATTTTTGACCAAGCTTTTCAATCTGCCCGTAGAGAAAATTTTTCTGCTCGTCGCTCAAAATAATTTCGGCGTGTTCGTAAGCGCGGCCGCTGGGCATTACGTCACCCAAGATAATCGAATTCGCGCCCAAGTCGTAGGACAACTGAATCATTTCTTCGACGAGCTCCAGATTTTTCGGCGTGACGGTGTGCGCAATAACAAGCGGAATGCCCGCGTCGCTGATTTCAAGCGCACCGTTGACTGCGCGGGCGAAACTGCCTTCGACGCCGCGAAATTCGTCGTGCAAATCGGCAGTCGATCCGTCAATCGAAATCTGGAACCAGAAGTAGCGATATTTCGCGAAGCGGCGGACAAATTTTTTCGTGAGCAAAAGCGCGTTGGTGATGACAACGAAGCTCGTGCCGTCGTCGTGGAGGATGTCCATTATGTCGAAAAGTTTGTCGCCCAAAAGCAACGGCTCGCCGCCGGAAATTATGCATTGGAAAATGCCGCCGTCGGCAACGATTTGCCGCGACAGCTCGCACCATTTTTCGGGCGTCATGAGCGTTTCGCGGTCGGCGTCGCCCGAACGATTGTAACAGTGTTTGCATTTCAAGTTGCATTGCCCGGTAAGCTCGAACTGCAACGTTATCGGGTAGTCAAATTTTTTCGGGTAAGCTCCCGCCTCTTGCAACGCAAGCAGATTTTGTTTTGTTAATTGCAAATTCCGTTCGTCCAGCGTCTGATATTTTTTTATAAAATCCTTCAAGCTCCCGCCTCCTAAGTTTCTTGCAAAGTTCTCGTGTTGCCAAATGAAATTCTTCGACCGTTGTGCCCGAATAAAATTTTTTGTAAACGTATTCGCCGTTACACAGCGGCGGGCGTTCGGAATAAATTTCGCAGAGATTGTTCGCCGTCAAATGTTTGCAAACGCCGTCGCCTCGATCGAAGCTTTTCATTTCGTCAATCAAGTCGACGTGCTTGCAACATGCTCCGCAACGTTCGCACGGATACGGATAATATTTTTCCATCTGTCTCCCCTTCGGGCAAGATTTACCCGCCTATTACCCCCCCATGCCGCTTTGTCAAGACTTTTGCAAAAAAAAATCCCGCCGCGTTGACGGGATAAAGACGCTGACCGAAATTTTTATTCGACGGGAGAGAAATCGTCCTTGCCGACGCCGCACAGCGGGCATTCGAAATCGTCCGGCAAATCTTCAAACTTCGTGCCCGGCTCAATGTCATTACCGGGGTCGCCCTGCTCTTCGTCGTATTCGTAGCCGCAAACATTGCAAACCCACTTCATACTTATCGCCCTCCAAAAATAATTTTGCCGATTATAACATACGCGAATCGAAATGACAAAGCCCTGTCGACACCAAAAAGCCCCTCCGAACGCGGAAGGGCTTTTTATGCAAGAAAAATTTTGTCGTCAGAAATTATTTGATACCTGCACCGTCGAGCGCACTGCGGACGGATTTGGCAGCCGCGTACATCTTTTCGAGTTCTTCGTCGGTGAGAGCGATTTCAAAGACGCGCATGAGACCGTCGGCGCAAACCATGCGGGGCATCGAAAGCGCAACGTCTTTAATGCCGTATTCGCCGTTCATGAGTGCCGAGCAGGGCAGAATCGTGTGTTCGTCGTAAAGGACGGACTTGACGAAACGAACAGCCGCCATAGCGACGCCCGTGTTGGTGTAGCCCTTGCGGTTGATAACGTCGTAAGCAACCTGGATAAGCTCTTGCTCAACGGCTTTCTTGTCGAGCGGTTCGGTGTGACGGAAGTACTCGTCGAGTTTTTCAAGCGGGAAGCCCGCGCAACCGGTAGTTGACCAAGCGACGAATGCCGCGTTGCCGTGTTCGCCCAGGACGTAGCCGTTGATGTTCTTCGGGTCGACTTCGTATTTGTTGGCGAGGATGCGGCGGAAGCGGTAAGTTTCAAGCATGGTGCCGGTGCCCATGATGAGGTTTGTCGGGTAGCCGACTTCTTCAGCGATTTTGGTTACAACGTAGGTCGCAACATCGAGCGGGTTGGTGATGAGGATGATGACAGCCTCTTTGGTGTGTTCGGCGATGTTGCGGAAGACCGAATTCATGATCTTCGCGTTGGTGCCGGCCAGTTTGAGGCGGTCGGGAGTTTCGCCCGGGCGAATCGACGGACCCGCGCAGATGATGACGATGTTTGCGCCTTTGCAAACGCTGTAGTCACTGGTGGCGCGGAATTTAATGTTGGTGCTGTAGACGCAAGCGGTGGCGTGGCTGGAATCGGTTGCCTCGCCCCAAGCCTTGTCCTGATTCAAGTCAATCAAACAAATTTCCGAAGCAAGTTGGAAGTCGGCGAGCTTGTTTACTACTGCCGAGCCGACGTTAGAAGTTCCGACGACAACAATTTTCCTGCGGTTGCCCATGAAGCATTCCTCCCTTTGATAAACGAAAACATCTTCGTGGAGCATGACACTCCCTTTGTCGAAAAAGTTTACAACTTTTGCCGCCCGCCGTCAAGCCGCCCGAATAAAAATTCTGAAAACTAAATTGACATTATCTGAAAACGTGCTAGTATAAACGTAGAATATTAAGCAAATTCAGGGAGAAGGGACAAGGGAAAAGGGACAAGAGTTTTTGAACTTGTCCCTTGTCCCTTAACCCTTGTCCCTTAAAAAGGAGAGTTATGATATGACGACGCTTTTGGAGAAAACTCGCAAGATCAACAAGCTGCTCCAGCGTTCCGAAAATGTGGAGTACGACGGAATATCGAAAGTCTTGAGCAACGTCCTCAACGCCGACATCTATATCGTCAACAAAAAAGGTGCTCTTTACGGCTACGCGCTCACCGACGAGGCAAGCGAGCCTGTTGACGACGCCGTCATTCGCAAAGGCAAATTCTCTGCGCCTTACGTCAAGTGGCTCAATCACTTCGACGAAACGCAGACAAACCCCGAAGGTCAGCCTGAAGATTCGCCCGTGCGCGGCGGTATTTTCACCGTCGTTCCCATTTACGGCGTAGGGCACAGAATCGGCACGCTGATTATCGCCCGCAACGACGAAAGCTTTTCCGACGACGACTTGCTTTTGGCGGAATACGGCGCGACCGTCACGGGCATGGAGATTTTGCGCGAACGCACCGAAAAAGCCGAAGTCGAGGCGCGCAAGAAAGCCACCGTGCAAATCGCGTTGGCTACGTTGAGTTATTCGGAAGCGGAGGCGGCGATAAACATCCTCGGCGAACTGGACGGCGACGAAGGGCTCCTCGTTGCGTCGAAAATCGCCGACCGCGTGGGCATCACCCGTTCCGTCATCGTCAACGCCCTGCGCAAATTTGAATCGGCAGGCGTCATCGAATCCAAATCCCTCGGCATGAAGGGCACCTACATCAAAATCAAAAACGAATATCTCATGGAGGAAGTTCAAAAGCTCCGCCGCTGAAATTCAGTTAGGAGTGAGGAGTTAGGAGTTAGGAGTTGAAATTATGGACGCCAATTTGAAAATCGTCTTGGATCAGTACTTCGAGGGCGCGTCGAAGCTTAAGCCCAACGTCTTCGTGCCTGTGCGCGACAATCGCGTTATCGAGCCGCTTATCGACGGTTTCTTAAGCGAAACCGAACCGTCGACGCTTATCCTGCCCGATTATCAAGACATCTTGGAAGGCGACATCCTCGTCTACCCGAAGACCCGCCAATTCTGCTACCTTGACGACATCCGCCACATCACGGGCAAGGGCGTTTACGTCGTCCATTATCACACGAAATATCAGCGCAAAGCTCACGCGTCTTTGGACGAAGATTGAACTTCAATCGCGACAATCAAAATCCCGCAGGGAAAATCCTTGCGGGATAATTTTTTTTGCGCAACGCCGCGCAGGTTTATTTGGTTTGTATCCAAGTGTCGGTCGCGTTGACGTGAGAATATTGCAAGCCGTTCGCCAGCTTAAAGTTCAATATTTGATCGTCGGAACTCCAAACCGTAAGCGAGCTGCCGTCCGTGAAAGTGAGCGCGACGCCGTTTGCATTGCCGGACATGCCGCTGATTTGGTCGAGCGTCGTCGCCGCGAGATTGATTGTGTCGTAAGTGCCTGCCGCGAAAATGTTATCGTTGCCGCAACCGACACCCGCAATGAATTCGTCGACGCCTTCGCCGCCAATCAAATTGTCACTGCCGTAGGAGCCGCCCCAAAGCCTAGAGCCGTCTTCGCCCGCGTAAATGTCGTTGTTTAAGAATGACGCGCCGTTAATGATTTCGTAGCCGTCCAAGCTGCGCCCGTCAATCACGCCCGTCGCGTCCGCCGAATAGAAACGAGCCGCAACGTCGCCTTCCGAGTCCGCGAAGTTAATCAGCTTGCCGCCCGCGTCGCGAATAATCAGCGTGCCCAAATTCGACGCGACAAACAAATCGTCGCCCGCCATGTTCGCGTTCGTGAGTTGAATACCGTTCGCCACATTGATTTGACTGCCCGAAGCCACGCCGCTTAGGATTTCTTCGCCGCCGTCGTATTCGAACAGTTCGGGCGTGCCCGTCGTGCCGTAATCAACTTCCGTGGGCAACGATTGATGACAAAGGTAGCGCAGGAACATATGCCCCGCAGGATAAGCGTCGGCGGTGCCCGTGCCCTGCTCAAGCGTCAAAGCTTTCGTCAAGCGTGCGCTGTCTTGTGCGAGTCCGGTAATGCGTTGCGTGGAGGCACCGTCGAAGTCGTCAAGACCGGAAACAAGTTCCGCGACGCCCTCGACAAAAAATTCGGGCATGTTTTGCTTAATCATACCGCTGCCCTGCATGACGGCATGAATCAGCTCGTGCGCGATTGTGCGGTCGAGGTAACTTTGTCCTGCGCCGCCTTCGACGCGAGAATTGCCGTTGGGGTCGTTGGGGTCAATCGTCGAAAACATGACGGCGTTGATTTCCACTTCGATATTGCTCGTGGGCAATTCGGTTTCCTTTGCGGGGTCGGAGGCGGCGGGTTCGGTTTCTGCTTGCGACTCTTGATTAATGCCGAAAACAACGCTGATATTTCTGTTGCTGAAGTCAATACCGAATGAATCGTAAGCGAGCTTAAGCCCTTGCTCCACCCAATAATTTTCCATGCCGCGCATTAAATTTTGAATTCCGGCGGCAACCTGTTCGCCTGTCGCATAATGACTGTAACTGTCTTGATAAATTTGTCCCGCCTGCAACGTCGTCGATTGCGCAAATGTGGAATCGGAGTAGCCGTATTTGCCGATAACGGAAGTCGAATTGTCGCGAACAGTCAAATAAGTTTCGGGGTAACTTGTCGTGAAGTAAAACGTTTGCCCGTCTGCGCCGGTGTAGCTGTGAACGTTGCGCGAGCCGGCGGCGGGTAGCGGCAGTTGCGAGAGGAGTACGTCATCTTCAGGGACGATTGTCTGCGCGTTTTTGATTGTACCCATGCCCGCGTTGTAGCCGCTAACCGCGCCGGTGTCGGCGGTGAAGTCGTAATCCGCGCCGAGGACAATGCCGCAGTTTTGCAACAGGCTTTGAGCCGCGCCTTGCGTCGTCGTGACGTAAGCCATGTCGCTGACGAAGTGATTAATCGCGTCTTGGAGTCCGGCGAAGCGCGTCGTCGTCCTTATTGCGTGGTCTAGGATAGCGATGCCGTCGGTTGTATTATCGTAGGAGTAAAGTTTGAGGACGTTGAAGAAATTTTTCATGGTATCGACTGAGGTTGACATTAAATCATCTCCCTTTGATTTTGATTGACAGAATAATTCGACGCGGACAAAAAAATCCCCTGCGTTTGCAAGGGGAAAAAAGTTTCGTTTGCCGTTATCAATTCGTATTAATCCAAGTATCGGTCGCGTTGATGTGGGAATACTCCGAGCCGTCCATCAGCTTGAAGTTCAAAATTTCAGTAGGAACGCTCCGCACGGTCAACGAGCTACCGTCGGTGAAATTCATGGTTAAATTGGATTCGACGCCGTTGTTGGCAACATAAATATTGCTGATTTGATTGAGCGTCGTCGCCGCGAGATTGATTGTATCCGCCATGCCCGCGTTGAAAATGGTATCCGCGCCGCAACCGACGCCCGCAATAAATTCGTCGACGCCTTCGCCGCCAATCAAATTGTCACTGCCGTAGGAGCCGCCCCAAAGCCTAGAGCCGTCTTCGCCTGCGTAAATGTCGTTGTTGGCAAAGTCCGCGCCGTATATAATTTCGTAGCCGTCCAATTCGCGCCCGTCGAGAGTACCCGCCGCATTCGCCGCGCAGAATCGTGTCGCAACGTCGCCGTCCGCGTCTGCGAAGTTAATCAGCTTAGCGCGGGCGTCGCGTATAACCAACGTCCCTAAATTCGACGTGACAAACAAATCGTCGCCCGCAATATTCGCGCCGGTAAGTTCAACGCAGCTTGCCACATTGATTTGACTGCCCGAAGCCACGCCGCTGAAAATTTCTTCGCCGCCGTCGTAGTCGAACTGCCCAGGAATATTTTCATCGCCGACAGTAATTTCCGTGGGCAACGATTGTTGGCAAATATAGCGCAGGAACATGTAACCGCCGGGGTAAGCGTCAAGCGTCATAACTCCCGCCTTGAAAGCCAATGCCTGCGTCAAGCGTGCGCTGTCTTGTGCGAGTTCGGCAATGTCTTGAGTATTTTTGCCGTCGAAGTCGTCAAGACCGTGAACGAGTTCAGCGACGCCTTCCCTGAAAAATTCGGGCGTATCTTTTTTAAGAGTACCGCTTGCCTGCATGACGGCATGAATCAGTTCGTGCGCGATTGTGCGGTCGAGATAAGTTTTTTCTGCGCCGCCCGCAACGCGAGAATTGCCGTTAGGGTCGTTGGGGTCAATTCCCGCTAACACGACGGCGTTGACTTCCATTTCGATATTTGAAGCGGGCAAATTTGCAAGACCAGCGGTATCGCTTGCGACGGGACCTGTTTCCGCTTGTGAACTTTGATTGATTCCGAAGGTGAGATTAAGATTTTTATTGTTGAATTCCAGCCCGAACGAATCGTAAGCAAGCTTTAAACTTTCTGACGCCCAGAAGTTTTCCACGCCGCGCATAATCGTTTGAATAGCCGAGGCGATTTGTTCAGCCGTGGCAGTAGAGGAGCCGTTGGCAGTCTGATAAATCTGTCCCGCTTGCAACGTCATCGGTTGAGCGTAGGTGCTGTCGGGATAGCCGTTTTCGTCGAGCGGCGCGTTCGCATTGTCGAGAACAGTCAAATAAGTTTCGGGGTAGCTTGTCGTGAAGTAAAAAGTATTTCCGTCCGCGCCCGTGTAGCTGTGGACGTTGCGCGAGCCGGCGGCGGGCAACGGCATTTGCGAAAGGAGCACGGCGGGTTCGGGGACGATTGTTTGAGCGTTTTTGACGACGCCCATGCCCGCGTTGTAACCGCTGACTGCGCCCGTGTCGGCAGTGAAGTCGTAATCCGCGCCGAGGACAATGCCGCAGTTTTGCAACAGGCTTTGAGCCGCGCCCTGCGTCGTCGTGACGTTCGCCATGTCGCTGACAAAGTGATTAATTGCGTCTTGCAAGCCGGCGAAGCGCGTTGTCGTCCTTATCGCGTGGTCGAGAATCGCGACGCCGCTTGTCGTCGTGTCGTAAGCGTAAAGTTTGAGTACGTTGAAGAAATTTTTCATGGTGTCGACAGAGGTTGACATTAAATCATCTCCTTTGAAGTTGATACGGTTTGAAAATTCGACGTAAAATTTCGACGCGGACAAAAAAAATCCCGCCGGCAACGTGACGTTGCATTTAGGAACTAGGAACTAGTCCATACGTAACGCTGCGCATTGCTGGTTGCGCAAAAAATCCCGCCGAGTGTTCGACGGGAAAAATTTTTGCGAGCCGCGCAGATTTATTTGGTTTGTATCCAAGTGTCGGTCGCGTTGATGTGAGAATACTCCGAGCCGTCCGCAAGCCTGAAGTTGACTATTTCGTCGGCGGCACTCCAAACCGTCGTCGAGCTGCCGTCCGTGAAGTTCATGAATATATCGCATTCGCCGCTGACGCTGCCGATAACATTCACACTTGCGATTTGACTGAGCGTCGTCGCCGCGAGGTTGATTCTGTCCTCCGTGAACGCGCCGAAAATGTTGTCGTGCCCGCAACCGACGCCCGCAATGAATTCGTCAACGCCCGCGCCGCCGTGCAAATAATCCGAGCCGTAGGAGCCGCCCCACAGCCGAGAGCCGCCGGAGCCCGCGTAAATTTCATTGCTTAAGAAATTCGCGCCTTGAATGATTTGGTAGCCGTTCAATATGCGTCCGTCAATCGTGCCCTCTTCAGTCGCCGCGAAGAATCGAGCCGCAACGTTGCCGTCTTCGCCCGCGAAGTTAATCAGCTTGCCGCCCGCGTCGCGAATAATCAGCGTGCCCGCGTTCGACGTGACAAACAAATCGTCGCCCGCCATATTCGCGTTCGTGAGTTGAACGCCGTTCGCCGCATTGACTTGACTGCCTGAAGCCACGCCGCTGAGGACTTCTTCGCCGCCAATGTAGTAGAACTGTTCGGGCGCGCCCGTCGTGCCGTAATCAACCTGCGTGGGCAACGACTGATGGCAAAGGTAGCGCAGGAACATGTAACCGCCGGGGTAAGCGTCTTTCGTGCCCGTGCCCGATTGGAAAGCCAATGCCTGCGTCAAGCGTGCGCTGTCTTGCGCGAGTGCGGCAACGGCCTCCGTATCGTTGCTGTCGAAGTCGTCAAGACCGTGAACGAGTTCCGCGACGCCTTCGGTGAAGAATTCGGGCATACTTTCCTTGAGCGTGCCGCTGCCCTGCATGACGGCATGAATCAGTTCGTGGGCGATTGTGCGGTCAAGATAATTTTCGCCTGCGCCGCCTTCGAAGCGCGTGTTGCCGTTCACGTTGTTGGGGTCAATCGTCGCGTACAGGACGGAATTTATTTCTACTCCGATATTGCTTGCGGGCAAACCGTTTTCACGATTCGGGTCGGACGCGACGGGGCCTGTCTCCGCCTGCGAGCCTTGATTGATGCCGAAAAGAACGCTGATGTTTTTGTTGTTGAAGTCAAGCCCGAACGAATCGTAAGCGAGCTTAAGCCCTTGTTCAACCCAATAATTTTCCATGCCGCGCATCATGGTTTGAATCCCGGCGGCAACCTGTTCGCCCGAAGCGTAAGTATAGCTGCCGTCTTTGGCGGGTTCGGTGTAGTAAATTTCGCCCGGCAAAAGGTAAGTTGACGCCGCAAAAGTGGAATCGGGCTGACCGTTTGCGTCGAGCGGCGAGGTCGCGTTGTCGACAACCATCGTGTAAGTTTCGGGGTAGGTCGTCGTGAAATAAAAGGTTTGCCCGTCCGCGCCCGTGTAGCTGTGAACGTTGCGCGAGCCGGCGGCGGGCAGTTCCGTCAGCGAAAGGAAGATGTCGTCTTCGGGCACGATTGTTTGAGCGTTCTTGATTGTGCCCATGCCCGCGTTGTAGCCGCTGACTGCGCCCGTGTCGACGGTGAAGTCGTGATCCGCGCCGAGGACGATGCCGCAATTTTGCAACAAGCTTTGAGCCGATCCCTGCGTTGCCGTGACGTAAGCCATATCGCTGACAAAATGATTAACGGCGTCTTGCAAGCCCGCGAAACGCGTCGTCGTCCTTATCGCGTGGTCGAGAATCGCAACGCCGTCGGTTGTCGTGTCGTTGGCATAGAGCTTGAGCACATTGAAGAAATTTTTCATGGTTTCGACAGATGTTGACATTGAACCATCTCCTTTGAATTTGATACGGCTTAAATTTTCGACGCGCAAAAAAAATCCCCTGCAGTCTTCGCAGAGGAAAGGTTTCGTTCAGATGTCCAGGTTCTTGACGAGCAAAGCGTTTTCTTCAATGAACTGTCTGCGCGGCGCAACCTGGTCGCCCATAAGAATCGTAAAGAGTTCGTCGGCCTCCACGGCGTCGTTGACTTCCACGCGGAGCATCGTGCGTTTCATGGGATCCATCGTCGTTTCCCAAAGCTGTTCGGGATTCATTTCGCCCAAACCCTTGTAGCGTTGAACGACCGCGCCGTCGCGTCCGACCTCGTCGAGTTTTTTGGCAAGTTCGTCGTCGCTGTAGGTGTACCAGTGATTTTTGCCCTTGCGTATCTGGTAAAGCGGCGGCTGTGCAATGAAAACGTGCCCGTGTTCGACGAGCGGTTTCATGTAGCGATAGAAGAATGTCAGCAGGAGCGTGCGAATGTGCGCGCCGTCAACGTCCGCGTCCGTCATGATGATTATCTTGCCGTAGCGTCGTTTGCTCAAGTCGAAGTCGTCGCTTATGCCCGTGCCGAACGCGGTTATCATCGTGCGGATTTCGGCGTTGGCGAAGATTTTATCAAGGTGCGCCTTTTCGACGTTGAGGATTTTGCCGCGCAGGGGCAGGATGGCTTGAAAACGTCTGTCGCGTCCCTGTTTTGCCGAGCCGCCCGCGCTGTCGCCCTCGACGATATAAATTTCGGCTTTGTCGGGGTCTTTGACGGAGCAATCGGCGAGCTTGCCGGGCAGTGACGAAATTTCAAGCGCGTTCTTGCGTCGGGTGAGTTCGCGAGCTTTGCGCGCCGCTTCACGTGCCCGCGACGCCATGACAGCCTTTTCAAGGATTTGTTTCGTGACGGCGGGATTTTCTTCAAAGAATTCGCTTAAGCTTTCGTTGACGACCGCGCTGACCAGCGAACGAATTTCGACGTTGCCGAGCTTGGTTTTGGTCTGCCCCTCGAATTGCGGGTTGTGGAGCTTGACGCTGATGACCGCCGTCAAACCTTCGCGAACGTCTTCGCCGCTGAGCGTGCTGTCGCTGTTCTTCAACAGGTTGTGACGCTTGGCGAATTCGTTGGCGACCTTGGTAAGCGCGGTGCGGAAGCCGATTAGGTGCATACCGCCTTCCTCGGTGTTGATGTTGTTGACGTAGCTGAAAATATTTTCCTGATAGCTGTCGGTGTACTGCATGGCGACTTCGACAACGGCATCGTCGCGCCGCCCGTTGAAGTAAATCGGTTGCGGGTTGAGCTTTTCTTTTTTGCGATTGAGATGTTCGACGAAAGACTTAATCCCGCCGTCGAAGTGGAAAGTGCGTTCTTCGCCGCCCGCGCGCTTGTCGGACAGCGTGATCGTTATGCCGCTGTTGAGAAACGCCAATTCGCGCAGGCGGTGCTTGAGCGTGTCGAAGTTGAATTCGGTGACGGTGAAAATTTCGTCGTCGGGCAGGAAGTGGACTTTGGTGCCGGTGTCCTGCGCGAAGCCGATAACTTCAAGCGGAGTGACGGTCTCGCCGCGTGAAAAAGTTATGCGATAAATTTTCCCGTCGCGACGAACTTCGACTTCCATTGACTTGCTGAGCGCGTTGACGACGCTGACGCCGACGCCGTGCAGTCCGCCGCTGACTTTGTAGCCGCCGTCGCCGAATTTGCCGCCCGCGTGCAAGACAGTCAACACGACCTCGACTGCAGGTTTGCCGCTCTCGTGCATGTCGACGGGTATGCCGCGTCCGTTGTCGCTGACCGTGATTGAATTGTCCGCCTCGATTGTTACGCCGATGTCGGTGCAAAAGCCAGCGAGTGCCTCGTCAATCGAATTGTCGACGACCTCGTAAACAAGGTGGTGAAGACCGCGTTCGCTCGTTGAGCCGATGTACATGCCGGGGCGAAGTCTGACTGCCTCCAAACCTTCAAGGATTTGAATTTGATCCGCGCTGTAATCGCCCTCGACCGCCTCGACCTGCGCGGCGGCCTCGTCGAAGTGAACTTCTATTTCCTCGTCGTCGTCCTCGTCGTCGGACGGAATCACGTGCGGAATTTCGCTTTCGTGCTGTTCGTCTTCGGGCTCGTCGCCGAAATCGTCCGTGTGAATTTTTTTATCGTCCAAAGTGTTTACCTCCGTTTCGCGGCAAGTGTATCACAAAAAATTCTTCGACGCAAAATAAAAGCCCCGCGCAGGGGCAACGTCGAATCAGAAGCTGAACATTCTTTCGAAGCCGCCGCCTACGCGCACTTCACCGACATTGAGCGGCGTCTTGTTGATTGAATCGCGCAAGTCGTCAAGATAAATTGTGCGGAACTCTTCCGCCACGTCCTGCCGCGAAAAGTAAAAGCGCATGTCAAGCTTGGTCTCGTCGTAGATTCTGAAAACCAATTCCGCCGCGCCGATATAATCTGTCAGCACGCAAATGCGGAGCCACGTTTCCTTTTTATCTTCGCCAGTGTCTTCGTCGCGGGAGTTCTCGTCGTATATGCTCAGGTACGTCGGGTAGGTTGTTTTGTCGTCGCCCATGTAAAGCGGCATCATCATTTGGAAGGAGCGTTGATTTTGCACGATTGAATTTTCGGCGGTCATTGCGCGGCGCATTGAGTTTGCGAATTCGGCGATGTCCTTGCCTATGCGCTTGTATGATTTCGGATTAACATTCGACGCGATTCTTGCCAAGTCGCACATTTGCATAAAAGCCCACAGGCGCGGCAGGTCGGGCAGTTTTTGTTGAACGGCTGCCTGCTGAACGGTGAGCGGCACGTTTTGCTGACAGAGGCGCAAGAGATTTTGCAAGTGACGCGCTTCGAGTTCGGACATTGTCGATTGCGAGTTGTTCACGAAATTTTGGAGCAAGGCGGCGTCGCGCGGCGTCATCTGTTGATTGCGCAAGAGGAACTGCGCGAGATTTTTCATTGTGTCGGTCGTTTCCGGCGTGTTGAGTATGTTTTGTTTAATCATCACGGCTTTGGCGAGTTTCATTTCGTGACGCATTTCCTTTTGGCGCGTGACGAAATCTTTATCAAGAGGCTCTTGCTCGGCTTCGTTCAACAGCTGACTGAATGGATCCGTCGTTGTTGGCTGAGCTTGCGGCGCGTTCGATTGATTGAACTGCGTCGCTTGCCCTTGAGGAGCGTTCGATTGATTAAATGGCGCGGGTTGTCCCTGCGGTGCGTTCGATTGATTAAACGGCGTCGGCTGTCCCTGCGGTGCTTGCGATTGATTGAACGTCGTCGGCTGTCCCTGCGGTGCTTGCGATTGATTGA
>CAMZAX010000043.1 GCA_947304355.1 uncultured Selenomonadales bacterium | reverse complement strand
TTTTACTCGCTGCTTCTGTTATTCACTTTTAATTTACCAACAGCCCCTAGGAACTAGGAACTAGTTTTTTTAGTAGCCGAAGACTTCAGCCGCCTTGCGCATGTTGTCGCGAATGGCGACGCCGAACGGGCAACGAGTTTCGCACGCGCCGCACTGAATGCACTCGCCCGCGTGATGTTTCAAAGCCGCGTAATGTTCGCGAACGGTTTCGGGCACGCCGCCTTGAGCCTCCGCCAAGTGCAAAAATTTCGTGACGGACGCAATGTCGATTTGCTTGACGCACGGCGCGCAGTGACTGCAGTAAACGCAATGCCCTTGCCAAGAAATTTTCGGGAAGGTCGCGAACGTCGCGGCGTAATCCTTTTCGGCGTCTGTGGCGGTCTCGTAGGCAACGCTTTGCTTGAATTGTTCGACGGAATGCGCGCCCGCCAACACGCACGCCACGCCCGGACGGCTCAACGCGTAGTGAATGCATTGGTGCGCCGTCAACGCGACGCCCGCCGGCGAAAGTTCCGCGTTAAGCAAATCGCCGCCGCCGAAACACTTCATGACCGTGATGCCTACGCCGCACCGTTGACAGGTCTCGTAAAGCCGCTGACGATCGGGATCCATGTTCGTCAAATGCGCCTCGTAATTTTCGGGTGCCCAAAGCTGTTCGACATCTTCGGACGCGGGCAGCAAATCGTAGCAGGGATTGACGCTGAACATAAGCACTTCAATCGCGCCGCTCTCGACAGCCGCCAACGCCACTTGCGGATTGTGACTGCTCAAGCCGATATGCCGAATCTTGCCCGCCGCCTTGAGTTCACGCGCGTAGTCAAGAATGCCGCCCGTGACAATTCGTTGCCAATCGTCAAGCGCGTCGCAGTAGTGAATCGTGCCCACGTCGATATAATTGGTCTGCAACTGTTCAAGTGACTCCTCGAAGCCGGCAACGACTTCCTTAAGCTTGCGCGTGCGCTTGTACTGCCCGTTCTGCCACACGGAACAGATATGCGACTGCGCGATAAATTTTTCACGCCGCCCGCGCAGAGCCTCGCCGACCGCCGTCCTGACGGCGGGGTTTGACGTGTACAAGTCGAAATAGTTCACGCCCGCAGCCTCCGCCGCGTCGAAAATTTTTTTCGTCATGGCGCAGTTGTCTTCGGCGAAACCTTCGCAACCCATGCCGATTTCGCTGACTTTCAAGCCCGTGTTGCCCAAATCGCGATAAATCATGCCACTCACTCTCCTTTGAAATACACGCAGAAAAATTTTGACGGCAAAAAAATTTTTCCTGCCTGCAGTTATCTCCAAGCGCGCGACAAAATTTTAAGCGTTGGCGACGGGCGGAATCAAGCCGCGTTCGAGAATCAAGCGGTCAATCGCGTCGATAACATGTTGCGGATAAATGCGCCGCTGACATTCCAATTCGCGGGGCGTGCCGAAGTGACGCGGACAAATTTCCTTGCCGAATTTGACGCGAATGTCGTTGAAACAGCCGTTGCAGACCAAGCGGTTGGCGACGCGATACGGTGTGTAAAATTCCGCCCAATCTTGCGAAAAGCCGGCAATCATCACGACGGGACAATTGACGGTTTCGGCGAGCCACGCCAGCCCGCTGCCCAAGCCGATAAAAAATTCCGCGTGATAAAGCATGTTCGCCCGTTCCAAAAGCGGACGGTCGCCCGTGAAATCTTCCGCGCCTTCGGGTCTCTTTACCGTCAGACCCATATTCGTTTCCTCCGCGTTCTTGTCAATGCAAAAGACGCGCCAGCCGAGGTTTTTCAGATAATCGACGACGATTTCCCAGCCGCCGGGGTAGAGCCAGCCTTTGCGATTCGACGACGCCTGCACGGCAATGCAAACGTAGGGGTCGCTTGTGACGGGCGGCGCAGTCGGCTTGAAGGTCGGTTTCGGCGGCAAAGTCTCCAAGCCCAAAATCGCGCCGCCGATTCGCCACATCGGGAAGTTGCGCACGTCGGCGGGTGTTTTCGGAAAGTCGCTCATGCACATTATCGGGAAGTAGTTCGCGTAATTCTCGAAGCTCAGCGCGTCCGTCTGCGGTATGTCGGGGTAAAGATGCGCCGCAACTTCGCGCAAATACTTCGGCAGGAGGACGGACACCGCGCAGTTGTGTTGACGCTTGAATTCGCGGGCAAACGGCAAAATCGCCAACGCGTCGCCGAAGCCGCTCACCCGCAACGCTATCGTCACAGGTTGTCCGTCAAGGTCAAGCACGTGCGAAAAAATTTTCAAGCCGTCGTAAAAAATTTCCACTTGCCAACGGATAAAATATTTCTCGACGGAAATCAAGCGCACGTCCGATAAGTCTTCGTCCAGAAAAATCTGCGCGGTGTCGAAGTCGCCAATCGTCACGTGAAAATTTCCTTCGGGCACTTCAAGCCGCAAGCCGAAATTAAAATCCAGACGCAAGCCCGCAATGCCCGTCCGCCCGAAAATCGACGCGGTGCAACCAAGTTCGCGGTCGTCGTAAACCTTCATGTGCGCGTACAAAATTTCCTGCGAGTCGGGGCTTTCAAGCATGTCCCGCGCAGATATTTCGACGGCTTGAAGTTTTTTGCGCTCCTCCGCGTCGTCAGCTTTAAGGTAGTCTTTGAAATTCCTTGCACAGAAAAAAAGCGTTCGCATGTCAAATCCCTCCGAGCGGCGGCGTCAAGTGTTTGTCGGCAATCAGCCGATTGATCGCGTTAATGACTTGGCGCGGATGAATTTTTTTCTGACACTCCAATTCGCGCTCCGTACCTCTGTGGTACGGGCAAAATTTTTCCGTGCTGAGGAAATTGACGCGCAGGTCGTTAAGGCACCCGTTGCAGACCAGGCGATTGGCGACGCGATACGGCGTGTAAAATTCCGCCCAATCCTGCGAAAAGCCGCAAATCATCACGACGGGACAATTGACGGTTTCGGCGAGCCACGCCAGCCCGCTGTTCAAGCCGATAAAAAATTCCGCGTGATGAAGCATGTTCGCCCGCTCCAAAAGCGGCAGGTCGCCCGTGAAATCTTCCGCGCCTTCGGGTCTCTTTACCGTCAGACCCATATTCGTTTCCTCCGCGTTCTTGTCAATGCAAAAGACGCGATAACCGAGGCTTTTGAGGTAATCGATGACAATATCCCAGCCGCCGGGGTAAAACCAGCCTTTCGCGGTGCCGGAAGATTGCACGGCAATGCAAACGTAAGGGGCACTCGTGACGGGCGGTGCAGTCGGCTTGAAGGTCGGTTTCGGCGGCAGGATGTTTAATCCCAAATTCGCGCCGCCGATTCTCTCAAGCGGCGTGTTGCGAGTATCGCAAGCACCGAGCCCCAGCCAACTGATTGTACCCGCCGGGTGATAGGACGCGTAAGCGTTGAAATAAGCTTTCTTGGCTTGCGGCAGTTCGGGATAAAGATTCAACGTCAATTCGCGCATATATTTCGGCACGACGACAGTCAACTTGCAATTATGCCGCCGTTTGAATTCGCGGGCGAACTGCAACTTCGAGAGCATGTCGCCCAAGCCGCCGTTTATCACCAGATTAACCTTTTGCCCGTTCAAGTTCAGCGTGTGTTCAAAAATTTTCTCATCGTCGCGAAAAATTTCAAAGTGCCAGCGAATGAAGTATTGCTCAAGCGAAATCAGCCTTGCACCGATTAGGACGGGATTATCGAAGAAAATTTCTCCGGTATCGGCGTCGCCGATTCGCACGCGGTAATTGCCTTCGGGCACTTCGATTTGCAAGCCGAAATTGAAATCGAAACGCAAACCCTCAATGCCCGTCTCGCAAGAAAGTTTGTACTCGAAAACTTTATCTGACAGCTTGAATAATTTTTTCAGGTGGTTAAGGAAAATATCCTGCTCAACCAATTCGCTCTGCGGGTCGTCGCCTATACCGTCAGAGAATTTTTTCATTGGCTTGCCGTCTTTTTCAGTTACGAAAACTTTTTTGTCGCGTATCTCTTTGTTGCAACGTTGCCTGTAATCTTCCCGGTTTTTGGCGCAGAAGAAAAATTTTTTCACAAGGACACCTCCTGTCAAAGCGCGCCGATAAATTTATGCGTCTGCGGAATGACGCGGACGTTTTTCAGCAGGCGAAGGGCGGCGGCTTGGCACGACAAAATTTTTTCAGCCGAAGCCGCGCCGACTCCTGCGACGGGCGTCACGGGTTGGATTATCAGCAAAGTTTCCGCATCGACGTTCGCAATCAATTCGACTGCCGACAAAAATTCTTCTCGCGTCGTTTTGTCCGTCACCACGATTTTAACGTACAAGTCCTTGCCGTGCGCCGCCCGCAGAAATTTTTCGTGCTGCCCGCGCAGATTCCGTCCGACGACGTGCGGCAATTTAATATCCGCGCTCACGATGTCGACGACGTCCGAAATTTTTTCAAACTCGCGGTAAAGCGTGCCGTTCGTCTCCAAAAAAATTTTCACGCCACCGTTGACAGCCGCCGCCGCGTCGCGAACGAATTGCCAATGCAAAAGCGGTTCGCCGCCCGTGAAGCTCACGGCTTGCGTAGGAACGTCGTCGCAGAAATTTTTTATCACGTCTGCAACGCGCGCGGCGTCGAGCGGATTTTTTTCGTCGCGGAAATTCATTGAGCCCGCCGCCGTTTCGATTCGGCAAAAATCTGCGCGGCGGAAATCGGTATCGCAATAGGCGCAGTTCAAGTTGCAATCGGCAAGGCGCACGAAAATTTGTCGACAGCCGAGGTATTTGCCTTCGCCCTGCACCGACGAGAAAATTTCAATGACGTTCGCGCTACTCACGGTACGTCACGCAGGAATTGGGCGACTCGTGCACTTTGACGGCATACAACTTTGCCGAGCCGCCAAAAATCTCCGAAGCCGCAAGCCGTTGAAAAATTTTCCGCGCAAGATTCTCCGCCGTGGGATTGTCCGTCGCGAAGGCGTCAAGCTCATTCAAAAAGCGGTGGTCGAATTCGTCAAGGATTTTGTTCAGCTCCGCCTTGACGACCTTAAAATCGACGAGCATACCCAACGCGTCAAGCTCTTCGCCGCGAACAAGTGCCGTCACTTGCCAGTTGTGCCCGTGCAGTCGCGAACACTTGCCGGCGTAGCCCTCAATAAAATGCGCAGCCTCAAACGCCGCGCTCACTTCAATCTCAAACAAAAAAATTTCCTCCTTCGCGCAAAATAAAATCGGCGTCAACGCGCCGAAATTTTTCTGTTCAATTAGTCATCACCAACCGTTATTCGATAATGTAAATCTCCATGAACTTTCTGCCGAATTCGTAGCACTCCGCGAGACTGTCGAACGCCACGTCGATTACGTTGCCGACAATCGCGCCGCCGACGTCAGCCGCAACCGCGTAGCCGTAGCCGGGGATATAAACTTTGGTGCCGAGCGGAATGAAGTTGGGATCCACCGCGATAACACCGCGTTGGCAAAGTTCGCCCGTGGCGGTGTAAGCACTCAGACCCGGCTCCGCGCTGGAGTAAGCAGTCGCCTCGACGTAGACGGTACGGCTGTAGTTGGGAAGCCCGAATTCGTTTTCGTCTTCCAAGTTGCCGTCAAGCGCGGAATAAGTCCTGTGCCCGCAAACGCCGTCCGCCGTGATGCCCGAACTGCGTTGGAAATTTTTCAGTGCCTTGACAGTCGAAGCGTCGCACACGCCGTGAGCCTCGCCGGTGTAGTAGCCGAGCTCAATCAATTTGTTTTGGAGATGCGTGACGCCGTCGCCTTCCATGCCGAGCTTGATAACGTCGCCAACGCCCGCATATTGTGCAACCTGTGCAACTGTATTGACCGCGCTCAAAACGGAAGTCGCCGAGCTTGACGCGGCAGGCAATTTGTAATCGGGGACGTAATCGCCGACTTGGAAAGTGTTTATGTCGATTTCGTCGTAGGCGGCCGCCCGCAAAATTTTGTAAGTCAACGCGCCGCAAACGCCGTCAACTTCAAGACCGAGCGCACTTTGAAAATCTTTAATCGCGTCGACGGTCGACGAGCCGTAAACGCCGTCCGCCTCTGCGTGCAAGAGATTCTGCGCGATAAGATACGTTTGGATTTCTTTGACCCCGTCGCCTCTGTCGCCGTACTTCAACGCCGCTGCCGAGCAAAGACTTGAAAGACTTACGGCGGAAATTAAAAATAGTGCCCAAATTATCCGCCTCAACTTCATTTCCTCCACCTCATCTAATCAATTTTTAATTTTGGGCGATTATATCAGCCGTGCCTGAAAATCTTGTGGCAAAACGAAATTTTTTTATCCGCCCTTGCAAAAATTTTTAACGCGTCATAAAATCTTGCCGATATAAATTTTGGAAGACGACACCACGATCAAGGAGATGTATCCGTTATGATGAGAGCGTTATGGGCGGCGGCGTCCGGCATGAAGGCTCAACAGACCAACATGGACGTAGTCGCGCACAACATTGCCAACGTCAACACCTACGGCAACAAAAAAGTTCGCGCCGAGTTTCAAGATTTGCTGTATCAAACGTTGCGCGACGCGGGCGGCACGTCCGGCAACGGTACGCAATACCCGCAGGGCTTGCAAGTCGGCTTGGGCGTGCGCGTCGCGGCAACCAACAGGATTTTCACGCAAGGCCCTCTGCAGACGACTGAACGCCCCACCGATATCGGCATTCAGGGCGAAGGTTTCTTCCAAATCCAAATGCCCGACGGCACCACGGCTTACACGCGCGACGGCTCATTCAAGCTCGATTCAAATCGCCGCCTCGTCACAAGCGAAGGCTTTCTGCTCATACCGAACATCACGCTCGACGAAAACGCCACGATTGACAGCGTGGTTATCAGCTCCGACGGTCGCGTTTCCGACACGCCCACCGGCGGCACGCAGACCGAAATCGGGCAGATAAATCTTGTGCGCTTCGTCAACCCCGAAGGGCTTTACGCTTACGGCAAGAATCTGTTCCTTGAGACAGAGGCAAGCGGCGCGCCCATTGAAAGCGAACCCGGTGCCGACGGCGCGGGCGTGTTGGCGCAAGGGACGCTTGAAATGTCGAGCGTTCAAATCGTCGAGGAAATGGTCAACATGATAACTGCCCAGCGCGCTTACGAATCGAATTCAAAGGCGGTCACGACTTCCGACTCCATGCTTGAGATCGCCAACCAGTTGAAAAGGTAATGCGTAATGCGTAATGCGCAATGCGTAATGAAAATTTTTGTCGCGGTGTTAATCTTGATTATGAGTTTGACACCGCGAACTTTTGCTTACACGATAAGCGGCGCGGAGTTGCAGGCGGTCGCTTATGACGCCATTGAAAACGCTCTTGCCGAACGCGGCGAAACCCGGCGGCACGAAATTTTCTTCACGCAGAGCACGCCCGATTTCCGCTTGCCCGAAGGCGTCATCGACTTGAAACCGCACCTGCCCGCGCAGATTAGTTACATCAGCTTGACGCCCGTGCGCGTGTCGATTTTCGTCGGCGGGCGGCTCCAACGGACGGTCAGCTTCACGGCAAGCGTCAAGGTTTACGACGCGGTTATCGTCGCCAATCACGACTTGCGAATCGAAGTGCCCGTGACGGCGCAGGATTTTCGCCTGTCCGAAGTCCCGATTGACGGCCGCAACGAATACGTCAAGGACGTTTCGGAAGTCGTCGGGCTCGTCCCGCACAGATTCATTCGCGGCGGCTCGCCCGTCACGCGCGGCTACTTCCAACAGCCGATAGCCGTCAATTCCGGTCAGCGCGTCAACATCATCATCAACTATAACGGCATTCAGGCGACGGCGCGGGGTATCGTCATGACGCGCGGACGAATCGGCGCGTTGGTCAAAGTCAAGAACGAGACTTCGGAAAAAATTTTGACGGCGCGCGTTGTCGATTCGCAGACGGTTGAGGTAACCTTTTAAACTTTCGCGACGGGAGGTGAACTCATGAAAAATTTTTTGACGGCGATTTTGATTGCGGCTTTCGTATTTGCGGGCGGCGCGGTCGAGGCGAAGTCCCTTTGGGTCGACAACGGCTACACCAGCCTTTACTCCGACAAGAAGGCGCGCAACGTAGGCGACATCCTCACGATTGTCATCAACGAATCGACGACGCAGACCGCCAGCAAATCCCGCTCCAATTCAAAATCCGGCTCGCTGAACGTGGGCGCGGGCACAGGTATTTTCGATTTTATCAAGGCATTTTCGGCAAGCGGCTCCGACTCCTTTCAAGCCGACGGCGAAGCAACCGACACCAGCCGCTACAGCGGGCAGATTACTGTTACCGTCATTGAAGTCCTGCCCAACGACAACATGATCGTCGAGGGAACGCAGTCCATTTGGCAAAACCGCGACGAACACAAAATCACTCTGCGCGGGACGATTCGCCGCGACGACGTGACGATTAACAACACCGTGCCTTCAAGCAAAGTCGCCGACGCCTCCATTCGTTTCGACGGCAAAGGTCCGCTCAACGCAAAACAACGCCAGGGCATATTGACGCAGTTGTTCAACTTCCTGTTCTGACGGACGACGACTATGGACGATACGATTAAAATCAGCGAAGATTTTGTTTTGCCGCGTGACTTGAGCGCGATGGCAAAAACTTTCTTCGTGCAGACAGAAAAGCCGTTGTGCGACGGCGAGTTCTTTATAAAGAAGGGCTCGAAAGTCACGGGCGTTAAAGTCATTGCGGCGGGAGAAAAAATCCGTGATGTTCAGCGGCTTATCGAAACGTACCCGCTTTCCAACGGCGCGAAAACCGAAGCTCAAGACTGGTACAAATGTCGCGGCACGGCGATTGTAACCGACGGCACGACAACTTTTGTCAACTGCGAAATTCATTGGTATCAATGCGCGAACGTCGGCAAGATTGAGTTTAAGGTCAAAGTTTGGGGTGATAAAGTTGAAAGTTAAGTATATTGGCAAGCGCGAAAAAGACGTTCCGAATTCCTACAAAATTTTCATGGACGTGTTGCCCGGCAAAGTTTACGACGTGCTTTCAATCGAGGACGGTTGGTATCGACTGATTGACGAATCGGGTGAAGATTATCTTTATCCGCCTGAAAAATTCGTTGAAGTCGTCGCCGAGGACGCGCAGGACGTTCGCCGCGCAGTTTGATTGACGAGGTGAAGCCATGAAAAAAATTTTTACACTTGCGACGCTGATGTTGTGCCTTGCGCTGACGACGACGGCTTGGGCTGAATCGTCCGTCACGCGAATCAAAGACATTGCCAAAGTGCAGGGCGTGCGCAGCAACCAACTGATGGGTTACGGCTTGGTCGTGGGCTTGCCGGGCACAGGCGATTCCGACGACACGTGGCAGATGATTCAATCGACGGTGTCACTCCTGCGCAACTTCGGGATAACGGTCAACGCCGCCGATTTGGATTCCGACAACGTTGCCGCCGTCATGGTTACGGCGACGCTCCCGCCGTTCGTGCGCGAGGGCGATACGATTGACGTTGTTGTAAGCTCAATGGGCGACGCGGACAGCATTCAAGGCGGTGTACTGCTTCAAACACCCCTGCGCGCTGCCAATGGCGACGTTTATGCTGTGGCGCAAGGCTCGGTATCGACGGGCGGTTTCGTGGCGGGCAGAGGCAACAACCGCGCGCAACGCAACTTCCCGACGGCGGGCTCCATTCCCAACGGCGCGATTGTTGAGCGCACGCTTGAAGACGACTTGGGACGCAACGGGCAAATTTCTTTGAGCTTGGCAAGTTCCGACTTCACGACGGCGGCAAGAATCACCAACGCCATTAACGCGGCTTACGGCAACGTCGCGCACGCCGCCAATCCCGGTCGCGTCGATATTGCGATTCCCAGCTACTATCGCGCCAACGTCGTGCAATTCGTCGCGTCGATTGAAGATTTGCCCGTTGTTCCCGACAATATCGCAAAGGTCGTCGTCAACGAGCGCACGGGCACAATCGTCATGGGCGGCAATGTTCACGTCGACGAGTGCGCGATAACGCAGGGCGGCTTGTCGATTCGCATTAACCGCACGGAAAGCGGTGAGCAACCTGCTCCGTATTCCTACGGCACGTCGATGGTTATCAAGAACACCGACATAAACGCCCGCGAGGAACGCTCCAGTTCGGTCGTCCTGCCCGCCACCACAAGCGTCAGTGACGTTATCGGCGCGCTCAATGCCGTCGGTGCGTCGCCGCGCGATTGTATTTCGATTTTGCAGGCAATGAAGGCTGCGGGCGCGATTCACGCGGTGTTGGAAATTGTCTAAGGGGGCAACGACATGCAGATTGACGGCGTTTATTTGATGCCGCGAATGAGTTCGACGAACAGCGCGGCTGAAGGTGCGGCTGTCCTCAACGAAGAGGCCGGCTTTCAAAATCAGCTCAAGGCGGCGACCAAAAGACTTGAACAATCGTCCGCGTCACGGCAACCCAAAATCATGACCGACGAGGACATTGCTAAGCGTAACGCAGATATTAAGGAAGCGAGCGTTCAGCTTGAAGCGTTGCTGTTGAAGATGATGTATACCGAGATGTGGAAGACCGTCCCGAAGAACACGCTTTTCGGTGACGACAACGCAATGGAAATTTATCGCGACATGTATAACGACGAGATAACTAAAAAAATCGCGGAGGCGGGTGGCATCGGGCTTGCCGATTACATTTACCGCCAACTGACCGAGACCGACCCGCACAAGCTTTACTGATAAAACGTTTGCAAATCAAAAGCCCCCCTGCAACTTGCAGAGGAGCTTTTTTGTTACGCCGATTGTTCGACGAAGTTTTTCTTAGAAGAACCAGCTCACGCGGCTGAAGAAAACTTTAGCGGTCTTGTCGGTAATGAAGTCTTTGCCGTGGAAATATTTCAGATCAATTCTCGTGTTGTACAGAGGAACGTACCTTATGGAGAACTCGACACCTTTTGAGCCCGCGTAAGCAGCGTCATAAGTCGGAGCCAAGCTGACGAGCGGGGAGATGTAACGATAATCCGCGCTGATATCCCAAGAGCCGGGTTTCTTTTTGTTTGCGTCGCCGTAGGCAAGACCGGCAGTCCAGGATTTCTTCCAGTCTTTGGCTTTGGTGTTCTGCGCGTATGCGCCGCGAATTTGCAAGTCACCGAAGTTGTAATGTGCGCCGACAGTCCAAACGGCAGCGTTGCCGGTGTTCTTGTTGTAGCGGTTGCCAAATGCATCATGCAAAGTTTTGAAGTAATCGCTGCGGAAGTGATGGAAGCCTGCGCCGATGTAAAGTTTATCGTTGTCGTAAGAAATTTCGCCGCCGCCATAGTTGGAAGGATCGATTTCATTGGTGCCGCTCCAACGACCTGCCATCAACGCGACTTTGAATTGGTCGCCGTAAATGATTTGCGCGCCGCTGAACTCGTCATCTATCAACATACCGTCATCAACGTTGGTGTAGAAGGGCAGTTTA
Organism: uncultured Selenomonadales bacterium; assembly: GCA_947304355.1. Lineage (GTDB taxonomy): Bacteria > Bacillota > Negativicutes > Selenomonadales > Selenomonadaceae > Quinella. The sequence goes on along the minus strand of CAMZAX010000043.1, from coordinate 4,846 downwards.
CCTACATTGAACTGGAACTTGCCGTAGTTGCCTTGCGCATAAGCTTGTTTAAGTTTGAAATTGGTGCTCGTGTCGTCTTTCATGTCAGAGGTTGCATCGAGGCGAGCTTTAACCCTCCAATGATCGTTGACTTCAGCCGTAGGTTCAAGACGCAACATAACCCAGTTTCTGGTGGTCTTAATCTTGCCAAGGTCGCTTTTGATTCTTGTATTGCGATAGCGATAACGCAATTCGCCGTTCCAGACGACTTTGTCGGCGTACTTTTCGAGTTCGGCAACGCGAACGCCGAGGGCGTCGAGTTCGTCACGGAATTCGGCAGCGAGGCGGTCGAGTTCGGCTTTGCTTGCGCCGGTGGGGTTTTTCGCCATAGCCTTGGCAACCATCTGCGCCATTTCGTAACGGGTGATTTGACGGTCGCCGCGATAGGTGCCGTCGCCGTAACCTTCGATAACGCCCGCCGCCGCGAGCTTCGCAACGGACTGATAAGCCCAATGCGTCGAGGGGACATCGCTGAACGGATTTGCCGCCGCGAACGTGGTTGCGCTTGCGCCGACGACTACTGCCGCCGCCACTGCTGCTGCTATTGTCTTTTTCATGATGAAAACCTCCAATAACTTAGCTGAAAATGAAACCTGTGCGGCTGTCGACTTCGGCTTGGGAGGCTTTCAAATTTGAGTGGCCGTGTTTCCTCAAGCTGTCCGGCTCCGTTGCCGTTATCTTAAGCCGCGCAGAATATAGCACAACCAAAAAATTTTTTCAAGGAAATTTTTTTCCATATTTGTTACATATTTAATCGCATTGCTTTTCGTTTGCTCGTCATTTATAATTTATCCAAAACAGGCAACGGAGTTGATAGCATGGCGGATTACACAACGACGACGCCCGATTGGGCTGTGTCGAATCAATCGGCGGTGATGAGCGGCATCGAAGGCATAAAGGACACGACGGTCGGCAATATCAATCCCGCGTTCAAATCGGGCGCGTTCAAGCCGAAACGCCGCATGACGCTGACTGAAGACGAATTGGTTGACGGCGTGATTAACGGCGACAGGATGATTCTTTCGCGGGCGATAACGCTGATTGAAAGCAACAGCCCCAAGCACTTCGCGAAGGCGCAACGAGTTCTGCAACGGCTCCTGCCGCGCACGGGCAACGCATTGCGAATCGGGATAACGGGCGTCCCCGGCGCGGGCAAATCGACAATCATTGAAGCATTCGGCAACATGCTTTGCGACGACGGACATAAAGTCGCGGTGCTGTCAATCGACCCGACCAGCTCCATTACCAAAGGCTCAATCCTGGGCGACAAGACACGCATGGGCACGTTGAGCCGTCGCGACGAAGCTTTTATCAGACCAAGCCCCGCAGGCGGCACGTTGGGCGGCGTGGCGCGCAAAAGCCGTGAGACTATGCTCATGTGCGAGGCGGCAGGTTACGACGTGATTTTGATTGAAACCGTCGGCGTCGGGCAATCGGAAACTACGGTGCGCTCAATGGTTGATTTTTTCATGCTTGTCGTCTTGACGGGCGCGGGCGACGACTTGCAAGGCATCAAGAAAGGCATCATGGAACTTGCGGACGCTATCGTTGTCAACAAGGCGGACGGCGATAATCTCGTTCGTGCGAAGGTCACGCGCGGCGAATACGAACGCATGACGGAATTCATACGCCCCGCGACGGACGGTTGGCCGACTCACGCCTATCTTGCCAGTGCCGTCACGAAAATGGGCTTGCCCGAATTGTGGCAGGTGATTCAGTTGTTCAAGCAGACGACCGAGGCGAGCGGCGTCTTCAAGCGGCGGCGCGATTCGCAACTGCTTGACTGGATGCACGCAATGATTGACGAACACTTACACAACCTGTTCTTCGGCGACACGGTGATAACGGGACGTATGCCCGAAATCCGCGAAGCTGTCTTGAACGGCGTCATCTCCCCGACGCAGGCGGTTGCCGAGCTTGTCAAGATGTTCGACATAACCCGCGCCGCGCAAAAGAAAGTTGACTTGTTCGAGTCTTGACAATGCAGGAAAATTCGCCGCGCTTGTAGAAAGTTTAAATAAATTCTCGTGAATTCGCGGAGGTGTTTTGCATGGAAGGTCTTAACATACGTAATTGCGTTCGTTGCAAAAAAATTTTCGCGCCCGTCGGCAAAGAAAAAATCTGCCCCGAATGTCGCGCCAAGGACATTGAAATCGAAGAGCGTGTCAAAGCTTACGTTCGCGATCATCGCGGCATTACCGTCAATCAGCTCATCGAAGGCACGGGCGTTCCCGCCAAGATTATTTGGCGCATGATTCAGCAGGGGCTGTTTGAAAACTCCGGCTTGCTCGACGCCCAATATCCCTGCGGCAACTGCGGCAAGCTTATTTCCAAGGACGTGTACTGCAGCGAATGCGCCAGCAAGCTCAAAGAGAACGCTCAGAAATTCGCCGCAGCAATGACATCGAAGAGAAAACGCGCCGCCGAAAAGAAAACGCAATCTTCGGGCAAGACGTTTTCCGATTCAATGTACGACGAAATCAACAGCTCACGCAACCGCTGATAAAAAAAATCCCGCCGACAATCGACGGGGTTTTTTGTTGCCCAAATTCAATCTTAATAACCGAACAATCTGTCAAGGAAGCCGCGCCAACCGCGTGACACCGCGTTCATGTGTTCGCCGCGCAGGAGACCGTTGACAAGCTCCGTGATACAGCGCGACGCCGGCGAATTTTTGTAAGCGACAACGAAAGGCTCTTGACGTTGCACCGCCTCGCGGACGGCTTTGTCTTCGTAAATGTAACCGAGCGTGTCGATTGACAAGCCCAAAAATTTTTTCGTCGTCTGGTTGAGTTTGTCGGCAACGTCGTCGAATTCCTCTTCCTCGCGAATGCGATTGACGACAAGCTTGATGTTGCGGCGGTCGGTGTAAGTCGAATACGCCTTGACAACGGCGTAAGCGTCCGCAAGCGAAGTCGGTTCGGGCGTCGTGATAAGCAAGACTTCTTCCGCCGCCAAAATGAATTCAATGACGTTGCGATTCAAGCCCGCGCCCGTGTCGATTATGATGATGTCAGCCATATCGGAACAGCGACCGAGTTTCTTGTGGAGCTTGCGCTGTTCGTTGCGATTCAAATTCAAAGCCGCCTCGACGCCCGCCACGCCCGAAATATATTTGACGCCTGCCGCACCGTCCTCGATAACGTCTTCAAGCTCAACGTCGTCGTTCAAAAGTTCAATCAAGCTGCGATTCGTGACGGAGCCCATCAAAAGATTGACGTTTGCCATACCGATATCCGCGTCGATAAGCATGACGCGTTGACCCGCCAACTGCAGACCGACGGCAAGATTGACGGCGAGATTTGTTTTGCCGACGCCGCCCTTGCCGGACGTGATTGCGATAACCCGCGTGTCTTCCGCCATGCCGAAATGCAATTCGCCGATTTCCCGCGCCTGCGCCTCCTCTTCGGCGCGTTCCTCGACCATATTCCTAAGCCGTGATGCTTGGTCAGACATAATTGATACCTCATAATTAGGAACTAGGAATCAGGAACTAGGAACTAGTAGGGATTAGAGACTAGTCCCTAGTTCCTAGTTCCTAGTCCCTGTCTTCGACCTTTTTGAACAGCAGATTGGCGATAACGTCGGCACTTGCCCGCTCGATGTCGTCGGGGACGCTCTGCCCCGTGGTGACGTACGACAGCGAAGCGGGGTTGTCGCGCAACAGGTTGATAATCATGCCGAGGCTGCCGGTTTCGTCGGTCTTTGTGAAAATTATTCTGTCGGGTTCGACTTGCGAAAACTTTTGTATGATGTGCTTGGCGTCGGTGAATTTCGTTGTTGAGCTGATAACCAAATGCTTTTCGATTCGCGGATTGATTCGCAAAAATTCTTCAAGTTCGCGCAGTTGATATTCATTGTGCTGACTGCGCCCCGCCGTGTCGATAAGAATCAATTCCTTGTCGCGGTGGCGTTCGATTGCGGCGGCGAGTTCGGCGGGATTGTAAACGATTTCAAGCGGCAGTTCGAGTATATCGGAATAAGTCTTGAGCTGTTCGACGGCGGAAATGCGGTACGTGTCGGCGGTTATGAGTGCGACGTTTGTGCGCTGTTCAAGGACGAACTTCGCGGCGATTTTGGCGAGCGTTGTGGTTTTGCCGACGCCCGTGGTGCCGAGCAATGCGACGATTCTTACGCCGTGACGATTGAGCTTAATGCCGTCCGAAAATTTTATGTGTTCGTTAAGGTAATTGGTCAGCGTGGTTTTGGCGGCGGGCGTGTGAATGTCGACAAGCGTTTCGCCGGCAGTGGATTGCGCCGCCATTTCCGTCAAAATTTCTTCATCGACCTCTTGACGCTTCAAAGCCTCGTGCAAGGAAAGAACACCCTTTTTTGCGTCGCGACCCAAAATTTCGGCGAGCAATGCCTTCATCTGCGCGATTTCCTCTTCAAGGTGGCGGAGTTTCTCTTCGTTCTGCGAATTGGCAACGGGTTGCGCGATTGCCGCCTGTTGAGCCAATGCCGCCTGTTGAGCTTGTTCCTGTTGCAAGCGGAGCTGTTCGGCTGCCTGTTGCGCGATAGCCGCTTGTTGGGCTTGAGCCTGTTCCTGTTGCAAGCGGAGTTGTTCGGCCGCCTGTTCTTGTTGCAAGCGAATTTGTTCGGCAGCTTGAGCCTGTGCCTGCGCTTGAGCTTGAGCGATTGCCGCCTGTTGAATCATCTGCATTTGATTGAACTGCTCCATCAACATTGCTTGAGTCTGCGCCATTTGCTCTTGCGTGAAGACGGGCGCGGACTGTTGAGCCGGTTCCTGCGCGGGTTGCGGCGATTCTTCGACAGGCGGAGTTTCTTCAACGGGTTGCGGCGATTC
>CAMZAX010000042.1 GCA_947304355.1 uncultured Selenomonadales bacterium | reverse complement strand
AGAGAACTGCTTATGTTTTTCTTTTACTTGAGTTTACCAACAACCCCTAGTTCCTTTTAAGGAGGCGATTAAGTGCCGAGAAATTTATCGGCGTGGCCGGACGCGCTCATCAACTTGGCGGTCATGCTGGTCATGGTCGTGATAATATCGCAGTACAACAAAATCTTGGCAGCACTGGCGTTTCTGGCTTGGGCGTTGCTGATTTGGTTCGCGCATGTGCGACGCAAAGACCGCGAAAAAAAATTCAAGGAATACAGCGAAAATGTCATCGGCAACTTCAATGACATGATGTATTACGCAATGACGAAGTTGCCCGAAGGCATAATCGTCGTCGACGACAGCGGACGGCTCCAATGGTGCAACTCCGTCATGCAGGAATTTGCCGAGGTTATTCCGCAACAGGGCATGGACGTTTCCGAGTTTTGGGACGGCTTGATTCCGGAAGACGTTTTGTCGCCCAAGCCCGAAGGCGACGAGCCCGCGTCGACGGAAGGCGAATACGCTGTTAAGTCGTTGCGGCACAGGACGACGGCGGACGGCGCAACCGAAGAATTTTATCGGCACTTCCTGGTTAAGTATCGCCACTTGCAGGCCAACGAAGACTATTCGCGCATGATTGTGCTGTTCGCCCGCGAAATCACGCTTTACGAAGATTTGAAGGTCGAATACGCGAACAGTCGCACGGCGTTGATTTACGTGCAGGTCGACAACTACGACGAAGTCGTTCAAGGGCTCAACGAGGCTGAAAAAACTTCGTTGCTGTTGTCGGTCAGCGAAATCCTTGACGAGTGGGTCGCGTCGCTCAAAGGCTTCATGCGGCGCGTGTCGAGCGATTTGTTTTTGGTCGTGCTGGAGCGGCGGGCTTTGGACGAGGCTATTGAAAAAAAATTTGTCGTGCTGGACAAGGTGCGCCAACTCGTCAACAAACATCAAATGCAAGTCACGCTGTCGATGGGCGCGGCGGTCGCCGAAAAACCCTCCGACGAACAATCGATAGGCGAACTCGGCACGAAGGCCGTGGCGGGTCTGAACTTGGCATTGGCACGCGGCGGAGATCAGGCAGCAGTCAACATCGGCGACAAAATGCAATTCTTCGGCGGACGCGCAAAGGCTGTCGAGCGCAACACCCGCGTCCGCGCCCGCGTCATGAGCAAATCGATTCGCGACACAATGGCGGCGGCGGACGAAATTTTTATAATGGGGCACACCCGCGAGGATTACGACGCGTTGGGGGCGGCGGTCGGCGTCGCGCTTATGGCACGCAGCTTGAACAAACCCGTTCACATCGTCCTGAGCGGTTGGCTTGACAGCGTCGAGAAAATGATTGACCTGCTTGAAAAGCACGAAGACTACCGCGACCTGTTTATCAGCGAGAGCGACGTTTCAATCTCAACCGCGTTGGAGCCGCTGGTTGTCGTCGTCGATACCTTTATTCCAAAACTGGTTGCCGCGCCCGTCTTGCTTGAACGCATAAAAAAAGTCATCGTCATTGACCACCACCGCCGCAGCGAGAACACGATTAAAAATCCCGCGATAGGTTATCTGGAAGCCGGCTCAAGTTCGACGTGCGAAATGGTGACGGAACTTTTGATGTACTTCGACGAAAATATACGAATCGGTAAAGTTGCGGCGACGGCGATTTATTCCGGCATCGTCGTCGACACGAAAAATTTTGCAGTGCAGACGGGCGCGCGGACGTTCGAGGCGGCGGCTTACCTGCGGCGCAGCGGAGCAGATCCCGTCGCGGTGAACTACCTTTTCAAATCGGACTACGAGACGACGGTTTCGCTTGCCAAGACCAAAGCGCAATCGGAGTATTACGAAGGCGGGCTGGTCGTGTCGTATATCGACAACGTTATCCCGAACGTGCAGGCGATAGCGGGTCAAGCGGCGGATTCGCTGTTGACGGTCGAGGGCGTGCGCATGACGATTATCCTGTTCCAAATGCGCAACGACATGGTCGGGATAAGCGCGCGTTCGACGGGAGATTTGAACGTGCAAGTCATAATGGAACAATTCGGCGGCGGCGGGCACCAAAACGTTGCGGGTACGCAAGTCAGAAACGTCCCGATTATGGAGCTGAAAAAATCCGTCGTGGCTGCGGCGCGCAAATACATTGCCGAGACAGACAAGCCCGCGATTAAATAACTCGCCGCAAAAAAAGAAGTCTTCGGCTTCGTGTGAAGTCGGAGACTTTTTAAGTGGGTATTTATGAGTGGGTGGGTTAAGATGATTGCGAATTAATCAGCTGTTGCCGTCGGTTTCGCCCGCGATGATTTTGGAGACTTCGCGGAAGGCTTCTTCGTTGCGTTCGCCCTTGATGTTGAGCACCAAGCTTTTGCCCGCCATGAGTCCGAGATTAACCAGCGACAGGATACTTTTGCTCGTGCCGAATTTTTTGCCGGACGCGATGCTTATTGAGGTGTCCGTGTCTTCGGCGACCTTGACGATGTGCGCACTTTCGCGGAAACCGATAACGCCTTTGGCAACCATGATGAATGAAACTTCTGCGTGTGCCGTTTGGGCGGGTGTTGCAACCTGCGCGGCGACTTTATGATTTGTAACTTTGTAAGCACGTTTCATTCTGAACAACTCCCTTCCGTTTGGGATACCCCGCTTCCTTGCGGTGATTGTATTGTAACACCCGATTTGAATTCGGGCAACGGGCATTCATTCGCGTTTCATGTAAAAATCAGTCGTGTTTCGCGCGAAGTTGTTCCGATTCATAAAAAAAAGCCCTCCGAGGCGGAAGGCGTTCGATTGTCAGGAATTTTGGTAGCCGATGGCGCGGAGTTTTTTAACGGCGTCGGGCAAGCGGTTCATTATGTCGGAGGCGACGAGACCTTCGGCTTTTTCTTGCGCGGACAAGTTGCCGGCGGTGCCGTGGAGCCAAACGCCCGTCAGCGGCGCGAAGGGCGTTTGCTTCATGAGCCCGGCAATCGCGCCCGCCAACACGTCGCCGCTGCCGCCTGTCGCCATTGAGCTGTTTCCGAGCGGCGAGATGAAAATTTCACCGTTCGGGTAACCGATAATCGTCGTTTCGCATTTCGCCACGATAATTGCCCGATAAGCCTGCGCGGCGCGTCGAACTTCGGGGACGAGCGCGGGACGCAACTTGTCGACGGGAATATCCAACAGCGCGGACAATTCGCCCAGGTGCGGCGTGAGAATCGGAATTTGCTTGCAAGCCTTGAGTTCGTCGGCGTGCCCGTTGAAAGGATAAATCGCGTCGGCGTCGAGAATCAGCGGCTTGTCGACTTCCGCGACAATTTTCTTGACAAGTGCTTGAGTTTCGCGTTCGCGACCGAGCCCGCAGCCGATAAGAATCGCGTCGACTTTGTCCGCCAAGTCCAAGATTTTTTCAGCCGCCTTGTCGCCGCCGATTATGCCCTGTTTAACTTCGTCGAGCGGAGCCGTCATGACTTCGGTAAGTTTCATTTCGTAAATCGGGTTAAGGCTTTCGGGCGTCGCCAACGTCACGAGACCCGCGCCGACTTTCATTGCGCTCATTGCCGCGAGAGAAGCCGCGCCCGTCATGCCGCGTGAACCCGCGACGATTAAAATTTTGCCGCAAGTGCCTTTGTGCGCGTCCTTCGGGCGGGCGGGCAGGAACGTTTGCGCCAATTCGTTGTCGACGAGCGTTTGGTGAATTTCTTCGTTGAGCAAATCGGCGGGCAGTCCTATGCTGTCGACGTAAAGCTTGCCGACGTAAGACGCGCCGGGACAAATGAAGTGACCGACTTTGGGCAGACCGAGTCCGACGGTGCAAACGGCGTTCATTGCCGCTTCGCCGACCGCGCCCGTATCGGCGTCGACGCCCGACGGTATGTCGATTGCCACGACGGCTTTTTTTGCGGCATTGACCAGCCGAATCAGGCGAAGTGCACCGGGGCGCAGTTGTCCGCTGAAACCCGTGCCCAAAATCCCGTCGATTACCGCGTCGCAAAAGCGCAACGTGACTTGCAAGCGTTCCCAAGCTCTGTCGCTGTCAAGCTGTTGAAGTTCGACGCCCATGCCGCGCAGGATTCGCATTTGCACGTTAAGCGACGCCGTGCGGTGGTCTTTGTTGCCGAGCAGGAAAATTTTGACGCGCGCGCCGGAATTTGCAAGATATCGTGCCGCCGTCAACGCGTCGCCGCCGTTGTTGCCGCTGCCCGCCAATATGCAGACGCTTTTTTTGCCGACGCCGTTCAAAAGATTTCTGACAGCCTCGAAGACGCGATGACCCGCGCTTTCCATGAGCGACAATTCGGGCAAGCCGTATTCTTCGATTGCGCTCTTGTCTATCTCGTGCATTTGTTTGGCAAGTGCCACTTTCATAAGCTTTCCTCCAAAACTATTCGATGATGCAAGTTGCCGTTGCGAAGTCGCGCGAATGACTTAAGCTGACGGAAATTTTTTCGACGCCCGCAGCTTGAGCCAACGTCAAGGCTTTGCCGCGCAGATTTATTGACGGAGCACCGCGCGTGTCGTTGACGATTTCCACGTCCGTGAGTCGCGTGACGATTCCGGTGCCCAACGCCTTGAAAAAAGCCTCCTTGGCTGCAAATCTTGCGGCATAGGAGGCGGCGGAATTTTTTCCGCGACTTTCGCAATAAGCTTGTTCAAGTTCTGTGTAGACATTGTTTCTGAAATGATTTTTGCCGACAGCGCGTCGCACGCGTTCAACTTCGACGATGTCGGTGCCGAGCCCGATAATCACTTTGCAACAAGATCGGCGTCCGTTTGTGCATGAAAACCTTCGTTCGGGTTGAAACGGAGCGTCCGCGCAATGAGTATCTCGACGCGGCGATTCTTCTGCTTGTTGTCGGGCGTGTCGTTCATGGCAATCGGGCGGTACTCGCCGTAACCAATTGCCGAAAATCTTGCGGGGTTGAGCTTGTCGTTAATCGACAGCAGATATTTCATGAACGTCATTGCGCGCACCGAGCTCAACTCCCAATTCGACGGGAATTGCGCAGTGGCAATCGGGTCGGTGTCGGTGTGTCCGCTGATTAAGACGCGTTCGGGCACTTCAGCCAACAAGCCCGCGACGAGCGGTCCGATACGTTGCGATTCGGGGACGAGGTCAGCCGAGCCCGACGGGAACAAAGCTTTTTCCTTAATGCGAATCATCAAGCCTTCTTCCTGCAGTTCAGTCGACAATTCGTCCTGCAAGTTATTTTCCTGAATGTACTGTTCAAGTTGCGCCTGCAAGTCTTGGAGCTGTTGATTTTCCTGCAGATAAGCCGCGTTGCCTTGGTCTTCGGACGTTATGATTTCGCGTTGCATGGAGTTGGAAGGACCGGCCTTGTCGAAGAACGACGGGCCGCCCATGTTGAACGCCGCCGTGAACGCCTGCGCCATTTGCACGAGTTTTGTCTGGTCGGTCTGCGAAATCGCGAACAGGCAGATAAACAACGCCAATAAAAGCGTCATCAAGTCGGAATAGGGGAGCAACCAAGCTTCGCTGGCTTCTTCTTCGTGTTTCTTCGCGTGTTTCTTGCGCGCCAATTCAAATCATCTCCTTGTCCCTTGTTCCTTGTTCCTAATCACGCGGCTTTCGCGCTTTCGCGTTCGCCCTGCGGAATGTAAATCATAAGTTTCGATTCGATTTGCGTCGGGGAGTCGCCCGCCTGCAACGAGAGGATGCCTTCCATAATCATGCGCTTGTGGCTGACTTCGTTTTCGGATTTGATTTTGAGCTTGTTGGCAAAGGGGAGCCAGAGGACGTAGCCGGTGAAGATACCGAGGATCGTCGCGACGAACGCCGCCGCGATTGAGTGACCGAGCTTGTCAATGTCGTTGAGGTTGCCCAGTGCCGCGATAAGCCCGACGACCGCGCCCAACACGCCCAGCGTTGGTGCGTATGTGCCTGCCTGCGAAAAGATTGAGCGCATTTCGGCATGACGCTGTTCCATAATCGTCAACTCCGCATCGAGAACGTCGCCGACGAATTCAGGATCCATGCCGTCGATAACCATGCTCAAGCCGTTGCGGAAGAACGGGTCTTGAATGTCTTCGACGCGACTTTCCAAGGCAAGGATACCTTCGCGGCGCGCCAACTGCGACAGTTCGACGAAAGTTTTAACCAGTTCGCCTTTACTCTGCTCCGCGCTGCCTTGAATCAAGAGCTTGAAGAGAGTCGGCACCTTCGAGATTTGTTCCATTGTGAAGGCGTTGAATATGCAAGCGATTGTCCCGCCGATTATGATAAGGAACGCGGCGGGGTTATTTAGTGCTGTAAGCGGCGCGCCCTTGAGAATCATGCCGACGAAGACGGAGATTATCCCGCCTATCAGCCCAATTACCGTAGATTTTTCCAAAACCGGAAGCCTCCTCCTGTCTTTTGAAGTCCTGCGAACACCAAAAAGTTTTCGGTCGTGCCGAATCGTTAAAATCACTTTCAATGCCGAAAAAAAAATTCCTGCCGCCGCAAAAAATTTTAGCGACACCGGTATTCATTGCGGAAAAATTTTGTTAAACTGCCGCACGGGAGGTGACGCGATTGACCAAGTTAAAAAAATCTGCGCTGGCTAAGGCGACGGACTTGTTGGCGCGTCAAGAGCAAAGCTCGAACGTTTTGCGGCGGAAGTTGCTCGCCCGAAAGTATGACGCCGCCGAAGTCGACGACGCCCTTGCAAAGTTACAGCAGTACAATTACCTTGACGACGCGGAGGCTTGTCGACGACAGTTTGAAATTTTTTACGCGGAGGGTAAACTCGGCGTGCGACAGATTGCGGCGAAGTTGATTCGACGCGGCTTCGACAAAGATTTTATCGACGGGCTGATTCCCGACGACGCCAACGCTCACGACTTGAACGTTGCCGCACACTTGCTCGAAAAGAAATTTACTCGCGGCAAAGTCGAACGCGCTAAGGCATGGCAATTCCTGGCGGCTCGCGGCTTCGACAGCGACATCATCACGACGGCACTCGACAACTTCACGGGAGGCGACAACTTTGCTGACTGACGAAATGCTTGACCAACTCAAATCGTACATCGCAACAAATTTCATTGAAACCGCGCCCAAACGTCCAAAACGTCCGAAAGCCACTGAATGGTTTGCTGTCGAAATTAAAGCCTGCATTAAGAAGTTGTCGGTTGAACGTCGGGCGTCAAAAGACTTTTTCCCGAAAGCCAAGCTTGCCGAACGCCTTAAGCGACTCAAGGAGACGTTTCCGAAATATCTGCTGAACTTCATCGCGGAGCGCGGGCTCAACGAAGTCGACGTTTACAAGCGCGCGAATCTTGACCGACGGATTTTCTCCAAGTTGCGCAAGCAAAAAGGTTACATGCCTCGCAAGCGGACGATTTTGGCGATTGCCTTCGCCATGGAGCTGACACTCGACGAGACGCAAGATTTGTTGAAACGCGGCGGCTATTCGCTGTCGGAATACAGCAAGGAGGACGTCATAATCGCTTTTTGCTTCGACAATAAAATCTACGACCTGTTCACCGTCAACGAGGCTCTCGATCATTACGGGTTCAAACCGATAAGCTGAAATGTCCCTTTCAAAGTGACCAATTCCCCCGCGCGTTGTGCTATTGTATGATAAAAAAATTTTGCACGACTCAAAGGGGGAATTTTTATGGCGTGGACAAGTTCAACGGGTGTCGTCGGCGTCGGCATCAACGGCGTCACGAGCACGACAAGCAACGGCGCGCTGATTGTCGGAGGCGATTTGTCGAACGATTATCTTGAAGTGTACGGCGTGAGCGATACGGTACTCGGCGGCGGCGGTTCCGATTCTATCGGCGCAATGATGTACCCCGCGCAGGGCATGTACGGCACTTACGATTACCTCGACGGCAACGGCGGCAACGACATTTTGATAGCGGGCGCGATTCAGGGCAAGCAATACGCAATGCTTGTCGGCGGCACGGGCACGGACACTTTCGGCGTCGGGTGCAACGGCGATTCGACCGTCAACGCGGTTATCGGCGACATAAACATTCGCACGGAGCCCGTCGGCATTTTCTACGAAGGCTATGACGACGGGAAGTTTACTTGCTACTTGTCCGACAACGGGCTTGTTATCAGCGACGACGCCGGCAGATTGAACGTCATGTTGCGCGGCGTCTACGATGTCAATTACGTCCTCAACTACGGCGTGGTTTGGGTTTATCCTCACGGCGTGCGCACAAACAGCTTGGTCAACGTCGCGTCGACCGTTTGGTATAACGGCGAGTGGAAACGATTCGGCGACGCGGTTAAATACGGCGGCTACATTTCGGGGCTCAACCTAAACGGCAACGCGCTGACGATTAACGACTATCACGGCGGCAACGTCGCGACCAACGGCGTTTACGGGCTCGACGGCGTTGTAATCATCGACAACACGCAAAGCACGGCGGCAAGATTTTTGGGCGGCAATGCTCAAGCGAATTACATCTGCGCAGGCAACGGAGGCGACTCGTTGTGGGGCGCGGCGAACAACGACGTTTTAATCGGCGGCTTGGGCGCGGACAATTTTTGGTACGGCGCGGGCGAAGGCAACGACTTCATAACCAATGCCGATTGGCTCGACACCGTGACGCTTTACAACATGGGCTTGCGCAATATCGGGGCGGTGTACGCCGAAGCCGGGACGATCGTCGTGGCGCAGGACGCCGACAACTCCGTTACGATTCAATTCAACGAAACCTTAAGCCCGCTGATTAAACTTGCCGACGGCTCGCAATATCGCTACAACGGCGCAACGGGCGGCTGGCAAAATTTTTAGACGCCCGCTTTTAAAACAGGTTCGGGGCTTGCCAACTTCAGGTTAGTTCTTTATTATAAAAAAAGTTACTCAGTCGAAAGGAAGCGACCGCCTATGAAAAAACTATTTATTCTGGCATTTGCTCTGAATATAATCTTGATGAATTTTCTCGCTTGCCATGCGTCTGCCCTCGCTGGTATGAAATTGTATCGAAACAAAGAATATCAGTTCAGCATTGAGGTTCCCGATTACCTTACATACCAACCGCCAAGAGGTCCGAACGTAAAAATGCTCGCTGGCATCAAAGAATTTAGCATGAACATAGTAATCAGACCTGTACCTGAAATAGAAAGTTCCAACGACGGCATTTTAGCAGAAATTCATGCTGCAGACATCAGAAGTAGTAGTGAACGCAATACGCAAATACTGGAAGCCGACATAATAAATATTCCCAATATCAGAGTCTTATACGAATGCTACGTTACAAGATATGATTATCCGCAAATGACTTTTTTCTTGACAGGTTACAGCTTTCAATTTATCAAGCACCATAGATTGTATTGCATAAGTTATTTCGTTGAGCCTGGCAAAGAAAATCTCTACAAGAAGACAATATTCAACTCTATAGGAAGTTTTGTTGACGAAACAGGCTGGTATTAATTGCTAATTGCACTTCCGGGGCTTGCCAAAAGCGGCAGGCTCCTTTATATTTTCGACAACGCGGCTGCACGACACTCGAAAGGAGAATCAGCATGGAAGAGATTATCGGCAAGTACAACACGGCGATTTCCTACGCCAAAGAAATTGAGCCGACCGCTCGCGAACAAATTCGGCGCATGTGCAATTACGAATTCACTCGCGACAGCAAAATCCGAATCATGCCGGACGTGCACGCGGGCAAAGGTTGCACAATCGGCACGACAATGACCGTCACCGATAAGGCTGTCCCCAACATCGTCGGCGTCGACATCGGTTGCGGCATGTACACCGTCAAGCTTGCGGACACGGAAATTGACTTCGCGCGCGTCGACGAAGCGGCTCACTACATCCCGTCGCGCAGGAACGTCTGGGACTTTCGACAGGAACACTTCGACTTGACGGAGCTGCATTGCTATCGCTCGCTGAAAGAAACGCGTTGGATTGAACGGAGCATCGGCACGCTCGGCGGCGGCAACCACTTCATTGAAATCGATCGCTCGTCCGACGGCACGTTTTATCTGGTGATTCACACGGGCTCAAGGAATTTGGGCAAGCAGGTCGCCGAAATTTATCAGCGGCTCGCAATCGACTTGGCTATCGGCAAGGACAAATTCTTCCGGGAAAAGGAAAACATCATCGCCGTATACAAGTCGCTCGGTCGCAAGAAGGAAATTCAATCGAAACTCAAGGAGCTCGAACGAGAATATCGCGGGCGCAAGGCGTCAATGCCCGAAGATTTGTGCTACGTCTACGGAAAATATTTTCATCAGTACTTGCACGACATGGAGCTTTGTCAGACGTTCGCGCGCCGCAACCGTGAACTTATCGCGAAAATTCTGCTCGGCAAAGCGGGCTTGACGGGCGACGACACCTTCCACACGATTCACAACTACATTGACGTCGGCGAAATGATTATCCGCAAGGGCGCGATTGCCGCTCACAAAGGTGAACGCGTTTTGATCCCGCTTAACATGCGCGACGGCTCGGTTTTGGCCGTTGGCAAGGGCAACGCCGATTGGAACTTCAGCGCGCCGCACGGTGCCGGGCGTATCATGTCGCGTTCCGAAGCGAAAGTTCAGCTCAGCATGGACGACTACGCGGCGTCAATGGCGGGCGTCTACACCACCTCCGTCAGCGAAGGCACGCTCGACGAATCGCCGCAAGCTTACAAATCGCTCGACGACATCATTGACGTTATCGGCGACACCGTTGACATCGTTGAAGTCATGAAGCCTGTGTATAACTTCAAAGCGGAGGGGTGATCCATGAAAAAATTTTTCTTAACCGTGTTCGCGTGCTTGACGATTATGGCGACTTCTGCGAACGCTGCCATTTTGAAAGACGCCGAAGGCTTTTCCTACATAATCAACTACAATTATCTTATCTTCACAGCGGGCAATAAAATTTGCAGTGCTTACGACATCAGTTCGATTCACATTTTAGCCGACAATAATCAACGCTTTGAATTCAACGTAATAGATTTATCAATTCGATTGGGAGACGAAACCGTCTTATTAAGACGAACGAGCAACATTCGCGAAGACTACAACACAGGAAAGATTTATACGGATGGACAATTGCTGGGAAACTACAAAACTTGGGGCAAAACGCAGCGGGAAATTTACAACAAACTAAAAAGTGCCGCGCTTAGTAAATAATAATTTTTTTGGAGGCAACTCAATGATTATTTTGGCTTCGGGCTCGCCGCGCAGGCATGAACTCTTGCGCAAGCTGTGCACCGATTTTATTGTCGAAGTCAGCGACGCAACGGAAGTTCAATCTGCCGCCGACCCGAAAATTTTGGCAGTGGAAAACGCAAAACTCAAAGCCGGCTCCGTCGCGGCTCGGCACCCCGACGCAACTGTTATCGGCGCGGATACAATCGTCGTGCTTGACGGCGAAATCTTCGGCAAACCCGACGGCGTGCGCGGCGCGGAACAAATGCTTGCCCGCCTTTCCGGCAGACGCCATGAAGTCATCACGGGCTTGGCAATCTGCGCGGGCGGCGAAGTCTACACGGCGGCTGAAGTCACGGAAGTTTACTTCGGCGAAATGACGGCGGCGGAGATTCGCGACTACGCGGCGACGGGCGAACCGCTCGACAAATCCGGCTCGTATGCACTGCAAGGCGGCGCGACAAAGTTCATCGAAAAAATCAACGGCGACTGGTCAAACGTCGTCGGCTTGCCCGTCTATCGTCTCAAGCGTCTCGCGGAGGCGGCGGGCATCAGTTTCAAGTAAATTAAAAGCGACGAACTCACAAGAGTCCGCCGCTTTTTTGTTGCGCACGTAAATTATTTTTCGCTGTTGAGTGACGTGCTGAGCGGGACGAGAATTTTTTCTTCGTAGCACTTGAACGCGTGGTCAACCAATTTTTCGTCGGGCTTTGAAGTTATCGCGCTGACAATCGGGACGATAAGCAAGCCCGCCAACATCGCAATCGCGCCGGAATTTATCGGCGACTGCATTATCGCGGGGAAAGCGGGACGAATCAGCATGTTCGCCGTCATTAGCACGCTGCCGAAAATAAAGCACGCCCAACAAGCCGCCGTCGTGACGCGTTTGGAGTAAAGCGAATACATGAACGGCGCAAGGAACGCGCCCGCCATTGCGCCCCAAGACACGCCCATTAACTGCGCGATAAAGTTCACCGAGCTTTTGTACTGCACCAGCGCGAGCACCGCCGAAATCGCGATAAACACGACGATTAAGCCGCGTATCATCAAAACTTGCCGAGGCTCCGTCATGTCCTTAACGAAGTTGTCTTTTATCAAGTCGAGCGTCAAAGTCGACGCCGAAACGATAACCAGCGACGACAGCGTTGACATCGACGCCGATAAGACCAAAATCACGACGAGCGCAATCATGCCTTCCGATAAGCCGCTCAACATCGTCGGGACGACAGAATCGTAGCCGTTCGCCGCAATGTCGATTTGGTCGGAGAACAGCCGCCCGAAGCCGCCCAGGAAGTAACAGCCGCCCGCCACCACGAACGCGAACAACGTCGAAATGACCGTGCCCTTTTGAATCGCCTGTTCGTTTTTTATCGCGTAGAACTTCTGAACCATCTGCGGCAAGCCCCACGTGCCCAGCGAAGTCAAAATCACGACGAACAACAGATTCAGCGGGTCGGTGCCGAAGAATGACGCGAATATCCCCGGCGTCGACGAAACTTTATCGTCCGTGACGCGCGCCAAACCGTCGAGCGCAGCAATGAAGCCGCCCTTCGACTCAAGCACCGCGTAAATGACAGCCGATATGCCCGCCAACATCACGACGCCCTGAATGAAATCGTTAATCGCCGTCGCCATGTAGCCGCCCGCAATGACGTAGACCGCCGTCAGCACCGCCATAAGCAAAATGCAAACAGAATAGTCAATGCTGAACGCCATGCCGAACAGCCGCGACAGACCGTTGTAAAGCGACGCGGTGTAGGGTATCATGAAGATGAAAATTATGATTGCCGCACCGATTTTCAGTGACGGCGAGCCGAAACGCTTTTCAAAGAACTGCGGCATGGTCGCGGTGTCGAGGTGGCGCGTCATGACACGCGTGCGCCTGCCGAGGATAAACCACGCCATCAGCGAGCCGATAAGCGCGTTGCCGATACCTGCCCACGTCGCCGCGATTCCGTACTTCCAACCGAATTGCCCGGCGTAGCCGACGAACACGACCGCCGAGAAATAACTCGTGCCGTAAGCAAAAGCCGTCAGCCACGCGCCGACATTGCGCCCGCCCAATACGAAGCCGTCAACGTCAGTGGCGTGCTTGCGGCAGTAAAGCCCTATGCCTATCAGCACGGCGAAATACAATACGAGTAAAGCAACCTTCATCAAAAGACCTCCCAAAAGTTTCAAAGGAGTTGACCGCTCATGATTATCGACGTTCACACGCACATTTTCCCCGACAAAATCGCCGCCGCCGTCATTGACAAACTAAGCCGCGTCAGCCGCACGCCCGCCTTCACCGACGGCACGCTTGACGATTTGCTAAAGTCAATGGACGCCGCGCAGATTGATTTGTCGATTGTCCTGCCCGTCGCGACGAACACGAGCCAAGTCGAAAAAATAAATTCGTCCGCCGCCGCGCTCAATGAAAAGTTCGCGGACGCGGGGATTTTCTCACTCGGATGCATTCACCCCGATTATACCAATTATCGCGAAGAACTTGACCGCGTGAAAAATCGCGGGCTAAAGGGTATCAAAATTCATCCCGTTTATCAAGATACGAACCTTGACGACTTGAAGTTTCTGCGAATCCTCGACCGCGCCGCCGAATTGGATTTAATCGTCGTGGCGCACGCCGGGCTTGACATCGGCTTTCCGGGCGTCGTGAATTGTTCGCCGCAAATGGCACGTCATGTCGTTGACACCGTTGGCGATTTCAAGTTCGTGCTTGCTCACATGGGCGGCTGGAAAAATTGGGACGACGTGCTTAAACTTTTGGGCGACACGAAAGTTTTTATCGACACCGCGTTTTCCACGGGCACGATTGTCCCGCGCAACGATTGCCGTTGGGAGCCCGCCGACTTGAAACTTTTGGACGCCGCGCAGTTCATGACGTTCGTCAAAGTCTTCGGCGCGGACAGAATTCTTTTCGGCACGGACAGCCCGTGGTCGTCGCAACGTGATTCGCTGGAATTCATACGCGCCTTGCCGCTCGCCGACGCCGACAAAAATAAAATCCTCGGCGACAACGCAAAACGCTTGCTCTTGACGCCCGACAAAAAGTAATTGCCGTTACAAATTTTTTTCATTAAGGTATGCTAAACTTGCAAAACTTACGTAGAAATTTTTTTCACGGGGGGAAAGCATATGTTTGAATTCGACGAAAACACGTTAGACCAATTCGCGAAGATAAAAGTAATCGGCATAGGCGGCGGCGGCTCGAATGCCGTGAACCGAATGATCGAATCGGGCTTGGAGGGCGTGGAGTTCATTGCCGTCAACACCGATGCGCAAGCTTTGCTGATGAGCAAGTCGCCCAAAAGAATGCAAATCGGCGAAAAGCTTACTCGCGGATTAGGTTGCGGTGCTCGTCCCGAAATCGGCGAACGCGCGGCGCAGGAAAGTCGCAACGACATCCTGGAAGCTCTGCGCGGCTCCGATATGGTCTTCATAACGGCGGGCATGGGCGGCGGCACCGGCACGGGCGCGGCTCCCGTCGTGGCGGAATGTGCCCGCGAAGTCAACGCTCTGACCGTCGCAGTCGTCACGCGCCCCTTTGCCTTTGAAGGCCCCAAGCGCAAAAAAAATGCCGACATGGGCATTGAAAAACTAAAGCGCAACGTCGACGCGATTATCACAATCCCCAACGACAGATTGTTGCAAGTCGTCGACAAGAAAACCCCGATGACAAAAGCGTTCGTCATTGCCGATGATATTTTGCGTCAGGGCGTCAAGGGCATTTCGGACTTAATCGCCGTGCCCGGCGTCATTAATCTGGACTTCGCGGACGTGCAGTCGATTATGAACAATGCCGGCTCCGCGCTTATGGGCGTCGGCGAGGCTTCAGGCGAAAACGCTGCCGTCGAAGCCGTCAAGAAAGCCATTGCCTCCCCGTTGCTTGAAACCAGCGTCGACAGCGCACGCGGCATTTTGCTAAACTTCATGGGCGCGCAAGATTCCTTGTCGATGATGCAAGTCAACGAGGCGTCGACGACCGTGCAGGAAGCCGCTCACCCCGACGCCGAAATCATTTGGGGCGTCAGCGTCGACGATTCGCTTGGCGATACGATCGTCGTCACAATTATCGCCACGCGTTTCGGCGAAGAAGAAGCCGCGCCCGTCGAAAAAGAAATCCCTCCGACTAAATTTTATCCCCCGCCGTCGAATCAAAATCAGCAGCAACGTCAGCAACAGCCGCAACAGCCGTCGAATCAAGAGCCGCCGCCTTACAACAGAACTGCGCAACCGCAACAGCCCGAACCGCCCAAGTCTACAAATCCTTTCGCGCAGATTATCCCGGACTTCATGAGCAATCGCCGCAACAGACGCTGATTTACGGAGGGTTGAACCTTGTTCGAGAACAATTTTGATAACAAATTCGTAAAAATCAAAGTCGTCGGCGTCAATACCGGCGGCAACGAAAATTTATCGGGCGGGCTCACCGCCCTTAATTTTATGCTGGAACAGAACTTGCCCGGCGTGAATTGCTTGGCTGTCGACAGGCACGACGCCGCCAATCTTGACGGGTGCAACGCCGCCCAAAAGCTCCGCCTGCTTACCGGCGACGACGAAAAATTTTTGACGGACAAACTGCAGGGCGCGGATTTGCTGTTCGTTGTCGCCGACGAGGTTTGGGAAAACATCAAAGCCGTCGCGCTCGCCGCACATTGCGCAAAAAAAATAGGCGCGCCCGTCATTTTTATCGCCGGCGGCAATTTCGAGGACGTCGAGGACGAAATCATCTTTGACGCGCTGATTAAGTTGCCCGGTAAAAATTTCGGCGCGGACGCTTGTAAAGTCGTCAAAAATTTCGTCGAGACAATGACGTTGCCCGGTCAGCCGAAAATCGACGTGAAAGACATCGCCGAGGTCGTCAAACACTCTGCCGCGATTTTGAGCTACGGCGAACGCGACGGGAAAAATGCCGTCGTCAAAGCCGCCAAAGCCGCCCTTGAACACGCCGAGGGCTCCGACGAAAACTTCAAGACCGCCGAAAAAATTCTTGTCAACGTCACTGCCGCCAAGGGCAACTTGTCGCTGGAGGAGGCCGAGAAACTTTCGCGCCTGTTCAAGCGTCGCGCACCCAAGGCGGAAATTTTATTCGGCTTTTCAATCGACGATTGGCTTGTCGACAAGGTTAAGATTCTTCTGCTTGCGTCAGGCAAATTTGATTGAGGAACTAGGGGTTGTTGGTAAATTAAAAGTGAATAACACAAGCAGCAAGTAAAACGAAATTCTCAAAGCAAAGAGCCAATTTGTCGAAGCGCGTGGCAACGTGACG
>CAMZAX010000041.1 GCA_947304355.1 uncultured Selenomonadales bacterium | reverse complement strand
GCGGGCAACGACAGCATCAACGGCGGCAACGACAACGACAGGCTCTTGGGTCAAACGGGCAACGATTATCTGGAAGGCGGTGCCGGTGACGATTTGTTAAGCGGTTACACGGGCGACGACACTCTGCTTGGCGGTACGGGCAACGATACCTTTACGGGCGGCACAGGCAATGATCTGTTCGTCTACAGCGCGGGCAACGACGTTATCACAGACTACGCGACGGGCGACAAAATTTCACTCGGCGCGGCTCTGACAAGCACAAGCCTCAACGGCTCGGACGCGGTCTTGACTGTCGGCAATTACACGCTCACCGTAAAGAACGCCAACGAACTCACGCTGATTGACGCAAGCGGCAACGAATCAACGACGGTTGTAAGCAACAACGGCGTCACTTACTACAACAGCTCCGCCGCAGCGGTTACTGTACCTTCGGGTATCGCCAACGTCGACGCGTCAAGCAGAACGACCGCCATAAAGATAGTCGCGAACAAAATGGACAACTCAATCTTGGGCGGCTCCGGTTCCGACACGATAAGCGTGGGCAACGGCGACGATACGGTTTACGGCGGCGCAGGCAACGACAGCATCAACGGCGGCAACGACAACGACAGGCTCTTGGGTCAAAACGGCAACGACTATCTGTACGGCGGCGCGGGTGACGACCTGCTAAGCGGCTACAACGGCGACGACACGCTTTGGGGCGGCACAGGCAACGACACGCTAATGGGCGGCACCGGCGCGGACACCTTCATCTACAGTGCGGGCAACGACGTTGTAACCGATTTCAGCGACGATGACTTGTTGCAAATCACGGGCAATTGGACGGCGACCTACAGCGCGTCGACGAACGCAATTACCTTTCAAGTGGGCACAACGGCAAGTGCGCTTACCTTGCAAAATGTCACGGCGTCGGGAACTTTCAACATCAACGGCGATGCTTACGTTATCAGCGGCGCGGCGCACGTGAAATAAAATCAGCGCGGCAAAAAAATTATCCCCAACGTCTAAACGGGCGTCGGGGATTTTTTTTATTGGTTCACGCCAGTTCAATCCGGGCGGCGGGATTTTCTTCGTCGGAGAGTTCTTCGGTGCTTTTGGCAATGCGGTACTCAATGACGTTGGACTTGACGGCGCGAATGAAAACGGTAGCGTCTTGGTCGGGGGCGTTGAGAGCGACAGAAATGCGTTTGGCTTTTTGGATGTTCATTTGATTGGAAACGGCTTCGGGCAGGTTGGTGTAGAAAATATCGAAGGAATCGCCCGCGTCGATGAAGGGCACCCACACGTTGAATTTGGTGTTGCGGTCGAGTACGGTTTTGAACTTGCGCTTTTTATTCCTGCCGACGTAGCAACTGAAGGGCGTCTTTGCGGGGTCGGGGGTGATGTGTTTGGTTTGAATGTTGCCGCCCGCGCGACTAAGCAAAAGGCCGAAAGCCACGCCGGTCTTGCCCGTGGGAGCAGCCGGGTCGTTTTGGATGTCGATACCGCGTTCGCGCTGAATGTTGTGAGCTTCGTCGGAGCCGAGCGCAGGATAAATCTTGAACTTGGGGGCGTTGTAGCGATTGAAACCGAACAGCATATCGGCGGGCGACTTTTCGTCTTCGCGGCTTAAGGGAACTTTCTTTACGGTCTCGGTTAATACAATCTGGTCGTTGGAGTTGTCGATGTCGCCGAGCCAAACTTCCAAGCCCTTGTCGTCGCGGCGATAGATACTGCCGCCCTGCATGAAGAAATCGTCCTTGAGTTCGTAGCCGCCCTTGAGCCGTCCGTTGACGAAGGGATTTTCGCCGTCGGCAAGGCGCGTGTCTTCGACGGGCGACAGAAATTCGTTAAAGAGTTCGTTTACCAGCGGCGACTTTGACGAATTGCCCGCAAGGAAAATCGACACCTCGTCCAGGGAGCTCAGCGGCTTGATTTTTAGCAGAGAATTCTTGCCGGATTTGTCGAAAGCCTCTTTCATGGAGACGAAGAAATTTTTAATGCCCGCTCGAATTCGTTCGCGCAAGACAGCCTGCAAGTCAAGGTTTAAGTCAAGCTTGAAGTTCTTGACGATTTGGGCGTCGTCGCGAAAGAGATTGACTTCTACGGCTTTGTCGGAGAGTATTTTTTTAGCGGCGGCACCGTCGGGCATTTCCCATACACAGCGGAGCTTTTCAACCAGCGCGTTCATGTTGGCGTGCGCCTCCTGCGAATCTTTAATCAACGCCTCGGAGCCCGCGAAACTGCGTTTTTCCGCCGCCCACGTGAAAGGAATCTTGCCGCCGTCAATGTTAAGCAAGCGGTCATGATTCGCCTTGAAGACCTCGAACGCAAGGAGCTTTAACAGATTTTCGCCGCCAAGCGTGCGGTCGCCGTTCTCGCCGAAGTGGACAAGCAGATAGTCGTAACGGTCGCTTGAAGATTCGCGCAGGAATCCGAAATCGAAATCGGTGGTGCCGCCGCCGAAGTCGAACACGGCGTAATAAATTTCCTCCTCGCCTGCCGGGTCGAAGCCGTATTCGAGCAGGGCGGTTATCGCGTAAGCAGCAGCCTCGCTGGTGCCCTCGCGCACGGAAAATTTTTTCATTAAGGCGGCGTTGGCAAGCAGAGCGGTCGGCAAAGATTTTTTCAGCCCGCGTTCAAAGCACAGCCGCATTTTCTCGCGAATTGCGCGTTCATAGGTCACGGGGAACGACAGAATATATTGCAAAAAGATATGCCGCTCCTGTTGCATGTTGTTGATGAACAGCCCCAAGTAATACGCATAAATTTCCAGCGGGTTAATTTCGTCGTCGGCAAGGTCGGCGAACGGCGCAAGTTGCGTTATGAAATTTTTTTCGTCGCGCAACATGAATTGCGTCTTTGAGCCGCACCAATATTTCAAGTCGGTAAGGAAGGAGTAAAACTTTTCGGAACCGCCCGTCATTAAATTTTCCAAAGCCTCA
The DNA here is from genome assembly GCA_947304355.1 of uncultured Selenomonadales bacterium. GTDB lineage: Bacteria > Bacillota > Negativicutes > Selenomonadales > Selenomonadaceae > Quinella. Next base: position 13,453 of record CAMZAX010000041.1, on the reverse strand, counting down.
TGCGAAACTTTCACGTCGCTCCAATTCGTCGGCGGTCGTCCTTCGCGCCAATAGTAAGCAGTCAAAAAACTTTCGATGTCGATGAATTGAATGACGGTCGGGTTTTCGTAGTTGGCGGCAAGATTGATACCGTTGCGATAGGAGCCGTTGCCCACTTGCAACGGGATAATTTGCGAATGTTCGTTTTCGTAGACTACGACGGTGCGGCTGGTGCCGAAGTCGATTGCGACAATACCGGTCGACACGTCGGAGGCGGGGTCGCGCGCTACGAAATTTTCGCCCAGGTAAATTTCCTTGTCGCCGTCTTTGTCGAAGTCCCACAAGTCCCAATGTCCGCGATTCGGGTCGAATAAAATATTTTCGTCGTAAGGGTCGAGCCCTGCGCGGTCGTGGTCGCCCGTCAAAAGGAATTCTTTTAACTGTGCGGCGAATTTTTTATCGGGCTCACCCTGAGCAACGGCGTCATCAAGTTCAAAAATCTCCAAGTCTTCATCCGAGACCTTCACGCTGTTTAAAATTTTGGTCACAATGTCGTCAACTCCTTTGGCGGCATTGTAGCATTGGCTTAGGGCTCACGCAAGCAGGGGAATTGCGCGGCGGGCAGAATAAGGGACAAGGGATAAGGGACAAGGGACAAGTTTTTAATTCCTAACTCCTAACTCCTAACTCCTAACTGTTTCCGAGGTGTGTATGAAAATCGTAGTCTCCGGCTATTACGGCTCGAAGAACGGCGGCGACGAAGCTATGCTCGCGTCCATGCTCCAAGTCTTGCGCGAAGAAGTTTCGGACTTGAACGCAACGGTAATTTCGCTCAATCCCGAATACACGAAACGACGCCACAACGTCGACGCGGTGCCCAGGTCGGATATTTCGACGATAATAAAACGAATACGGGCGGCGGACTTGCTGATTTCGGGCGGCGGCTCTCTTTTGCAAAACGTGACGAGCGGCCGCAGTCTTTACTATTACCTGACGATAATTTTTCTGGCGTTGGTCTTCGGGCGCAAAGTCATGCTTTACGCGCAGGGCATAGGTCCCATTCGCGGGGCTGTGGCGCACAAGCTCATGAACTTAATAATCAATCGCGTCGACTTGATAACCGTGCGCGACTACGGCTCGTTGGAAGAATTGACGCGCTTGCAGATAACCCGCCCGAAAATCATTTGCACTGCCGACCCCGTTTTGGCGATTAAGCCTGTGCCGCTCGATTCGGGCAAAAAAATTTTGGCGCGACACGCAACGGACTGCGCGGGCAAATTCATAGGCGTGGCGATTCGTCATTGGCTCGATTGGGAAAATTTCAGCCGCGAACTCGCCGCCGCACTAGACCGCCTTGCCGACGCGACAGCCGCGCAGATTGTGTTTATCCCGATGAAATTTCCGGAAGACATTCGCGCCGCCAAGGAGACTGCCGCGCTCATGCAGAGGGCTTGCGTTGTCCTCGACGAAGAATTTTCGACGCGGGAAATTTTGAGCCTCGTCGGGTGCATGGACGTTTTAATCGGCGTCCGCCTGCACGCGCTGATTTTCGCGGGCGTCATGAACGTGCCGATGGCGGGCATTTCCTACGACCCGAAGATTGAGCGTTTCCTGGATTCAATCGGCGAAAAACCGTTGGGCAGTCTGCGCGACGTGACGGCAGATAAAATCTTCGACGCGACGCTTGCGAAACTCTCCGCGCCGAAAAATTCTTGCGACACTGCGCTTTTGAAGGAACTCGGCGACCTTGCACGCCTGAACGCGAAACTTGCCGTCGAACTGGCAGAGGGCAAATCATGAGCCCGCGTTCGACATAATCTGCGTCAACTCGCTGTTCACGTTCTTTTTCGATAGGACGACGACACGATTATCGACACCCTGCCGCCCGACCAATACGACGTGACGCTGAAAAATCTGCGCGGCGGCTTCAATACTCGCGCCAACTTGCGCAAAATGATTCGGCTGTATGACGATTTGGAACGACGCTTGCCCGAAAATGCGGCGGGCGATTTTTATTCGCGGCGTGAAAATAAATATCGACCTGTGCGAAGAGCTCGAAGTTTCGATTTACTCGTTCCCAATGAAGTATTGCCCGATTGACGACCCGAAATATTTCGGCAACCGCGACTACATCGGGCGGCATTGGAATCGGAAATTCATTCGGGCGATTCAAGCTTTTTGAAAAGGCTTTCGGCAAAAATCTTTCGGAGTTTCGGGAATTGCTTTACACGCCCGAAACTTTTATAATTTATCGGGCGCGCTACGAAGACAACCTTGCGGCTCGGTGGCGTGAAAAATTTCTTGCCCTTGACGACGACGATATTGCCGCCGCGTAAGAAAATGTTCGCGCCCTGTTGAAATTTTACCAAGTGCGACGCTAAACTTTTGGAGGGCTTAATCATGGCAAAGCAACTGCGCATAGAAAAACTTCAGGAGCTAATCAAGCAGGAAATGAGCAAAATGCTTTTGACGGACTTGAAAGACCCGCGAATAGGTTTCGTGACGGTGACCGACGTGGAGATGACGGGCGACCTGCGTGAGGCGAAAATTTACGTCAGCGTCATGGGCGGCGCGGAACAAGTCAAAAGTTCGCTCGAAGGACTTCAAAGCGCGCTCAGATTCATACGCCGCGAAATCGGGCAACGCGTTCGGTTAAGATTCACGCCCGAAATTTCCTTCGCGCTCGATACGTCGCTTGACTACGGCGACCACATTCAAAAGCTTTTGTTGCAAGTGGAAGGAGACCGCAATAACCATGCTGATAACGTTCAAGCAAGCCGTGGCGAAGATTCAAGCCGCGAATAAAATTTTGGTGACGGCGCACGTGCAGCCCGACGGCGACGCAATCGGCTCGACGCTCGCCGCCATGCAAATCTTGCGCTCAATCGGAAAAGCCGCGCAGGTTTACATTGACGACACCGCCCGCCGCAATTTGCAAGCCCTGCCGCACTTCGACGAGATACGCCGCCCAAAAGACGGTGAACGCTTCGACGCCGACTTGATGCTTGTGCTCGACACTTCGACAGACCGAATCGGCAACGTGCGCAAGCTGACCGACGCGCCGATTTTGAACGTCGATCATCACGTCACGAACAAGGGCGACGACGGCGAACTTTACGTCGAAACGACAGCCGCCGCCACTTGCCAAATCGTCTACAAGCTTGCCCGCGAACTCGGCGCGCCGATAACGCCCGACGTGGCGACCTGCCTTTACACGGGGCTTGCGACCGACACCGGCTTTTTCCAATTCTCGAACACGGGCGCGGAGACGCTTGCCATTGCCTCGGAACTGATTAATTGCGGCGTAAGCCCGAATTTCATTTCCGAACAGCTCGAAAGCAAAACGCTCGCCGAAGTGCACGGACTGCGCGACGCGTTGAATTCGCTGAAAATGTTTTACGGCGACAAGGTTGCGGGTATGACGCTCGACCACGCAACCGCAAAAAAATTCGACTCGACCGAAGGCTTTATTGACGAAATCCGCGTGATTGACACGGTTGACGTTGCGTTTCTTATCACGGAGAAAGCACCGAATTTTTGTCGCGTGAGTATGCGTTCAAAGGGCGTGGACGTGTCGAAGGTTGCGGCTCGGCTCGGCGGCGGCGGACACCTGCGGGCGGCGGGTTGCACGCTCAAGACGACACTTTCCGAAGCCGAAAAAATTTTGGTTGCGGCAATCGGCGAAGCATTATGAGCGACGGATTCATAAACTTGAACAAACCTTCGGGCATGACAAGCCACGACGCGGTTAATCATGTGCGGAGGATTTTTTCTGTGCGCAAAGTCGGGCATGCGGGCACGCTCGACCCGGCGGCTTGCGGCGTGTTGCCCGTTGCTGTCGGGCGGGCGACGAAGTTCATTGAATACCTTGCCGACCGCGACAAATCTTATCGCGCCGAAATTTTATTCGGGCTTGCGACGGACAGCGGCGACCTCGACGGCTCAATCATTACCCGCGCAAAAAATTTCGCCATGCCGACGCGTGACACCCTCGACGCCGCGTTGAAAACTTTTGTCGGGGAAATTGAACAGACGCCGCCGAAATTCTCCGCGATTAAAATCAACGGGCGCAAGGCTTACGATTTGGCACGCCGGGACGTTGATTTTGACATGCCGCGCAGGTTGGTTAAGATTCACGCGCTTGAAGTCGTTGCGCTCGGCGAAGATACCGCGACGCTTGAAATTGAATGCGGCAAGGGCACGTACATCCGAAGCTTGGCTGTCGACTTGGGCGAACGCTTGAACTTGCCCGCGACGCTGAACAGTCTCGTGCGGCTGAAAGTTGGCGACTTTGACTTGAACGACGCGCTGACTTTCGACGACGTGAAAAATTTCGGCGCGGGTTGTCTCCTGCCGATTGACGCTTGCTTGAAACATTTGCCGGAGTTCGACTTGCCCGAACACAGGGTGCGCGCCTTCATGAACGGCTTGCCCACGACGGTGCACGCGACTGACGCGACTGCTTTGCGAATCTGCGCGGGCGGAAAGTTTTTGGGCGTGGGAAGAATCGCGGGCGGTGAGTTGCGTTCGTCGAAGATAATATGACGCCGCGAACGCGTAAGCAAAAAAATCAGCGGCTCGTTCCAAATCGGAGCGAACCGCTTTTTTGTTTGCGTCGAAGAAAATTTATTGGGCGTTGCGTTTAGCCGTTAAGTATTCGTCCATTGCCTTGGCGACGCTCTTGGAGTATTTCACGGCAAGCACGACGTTCTTGGCACCGGCAACCACGTCGCCGCTGGCAAAAACGCCTTCGCGGGTGGTGCGCCCCATGTCGTCGACGACAATCAAGCCGTTCTTGTCGACAGTCAAATCGTGCGTCGTGTTGACGATTTTATCCTTGGGACCTTGGCTTATCGCGATAATCGTGCTGTCGGCGGGGCAAAGGACGGGTTCTTCTTCGCGAATCAAGTTGCCCTGTTCGTCGTAAATGCGCGGCGTGAATATGGGGCCTTCCTCGGTGAACTCGGTAATCGCCATGCCCTGTTGCAGTTCAATGCCGTCGACTGCCGCGTAATCGAGTTCGCGCTGACTTGCGGCAATCCTCTGGCGGCGAGCGTAAAGCGTGACGTGACTGCTGCCTTGACGAATGACGGTACGCGCCACGTCGATTGCGCTGTTGCCCGCGCCGATTATCGCAACGGTGTCGCCCAAATCGTAAGCGTCGGGGTTTTGCAGGTAATCAATGGCGTAGTGGACGTTGCCGAGTGATTCGCCCTTGACGTGCGGCCTGCGCGGACGCCAAACGCCCGTCCCGATAAAAATCGCGTCGTAGCCGTCGTTGAACAGGTCGTCGAGGTGCAACGCGCCGCCTATCGCCGTGTTCGGGCGGAAGTGAATGCCCATTTGCCGCAACTTCGTCTGATAGCGGTCAATGATTTTTCTGGGCAGGCGGAAGGCGGGAATGCCGTAACGCATCATGCCGCCGACTTTGTCCATGCGCTCAAAGATTGTGATTCGATAGCCGAGCGCGGAAAGCTTTATCGCAATGGTTATGCCCGCCGGCCCGGAACCGATTATCGCGACGCGCTGACCGTTGTCGGGCAGGCGTTCGAGACTTATCTTGTCGAAGTAAAAATCGGAGATGTAATTTTCGATGTTGGGGATTTGAACCGCCGCACCTTCCTTGCGCTTGCCCTGAATGCAGTTGCCTTCGCATTGGTTTTCGTGATCGCAGACAAGCGAGCAAACGACGCTGAGCGGGTTGTTCTCAAAGAGCATACGCCCCGCCTCCACGGTTTGACCGTCGAGGAACAGGCGAATCATTTCGGGGATGTCGGTTTGAATCGGGCAGCCTTTGAGCCGACAAAGCGGCTTCTTGCATTGCAAACAGCGACGCGCCTCGTTGATTACGTGAGCAGCCATGAAATTTCCCTCCTAAAATAAAATCGCTTGCCCGCAGTTTAAACCAATTCGCCGCAAATGTCTACACGCAGGACGTCATTGATTGAACGCGTCCTTTGTTGAATGTTCGCGCGACGATATTCATTGACAGAAAATTTTTTCAGTAAACAGGATTTTTTTCTCCCGTCATAGAAAAACGTTGCGCGAAATTATTTTTTAGGGACAAAGGAGAAGGGACAAGGGACAAGGGGGTTTCCAACTCCTAATTCCTAATTCCTAACTCCTAATTAACATGAGGAGGTCGGGGGAATTGATGTTTCTACTTGCACTGTCGCCGATTTTATGGTTGGTGCTTGCGCTCAGCGTAATCAAAATGCCGGCGTGGAAGGCGTGCTTAATCGCGCTGATAATCGCGTTGGCGGCGGGCATGGGCGTCTGGAACATGGAAAGCGTTCGGGCGATTGAATCCGTGCTTGAAGGCGTCGCGCTGGCGTGTTGGCCAATCTTGCTGGTTATCGTCGCGGCAATTTTCACTTACAACTTGACGTTGCACACCAAAGCAATGGACACGATTAAAGACATGCTCACGAGCGTCAGTCACGATAAGCGCGTCCTGATTCTGCTGATTGGTTGGGGCTTCGGCGGCTTCCTGGAAGGCATGGCGGGCTTCGGCACCGCAATCGCCGTTCCTGCGGGTATGCTGGCGGGCATTGGCATTAATCCGATTTTATCTGTCTCGGTCTGTCTTATCGCGAACTCTGTGCCGACGGCTTACGGCTCAATCGGCATTCCGCTTGTCACGCTGGCAAGTGTCACGGGCTTCGACCCGATTCAGCTTGCGACGTTCACTTCACTGCAGTTGGGCGTTCTAACGTTGCTGTGTCCGTGGCTTATGGTTATCGTCACCGGCGGCGGCATGAAGGGTCTGCGCGGCATGACGATGTATTGTTTGGGTGCGGGGCTTGCGTTCTTTATTCCCGAACTTGCGCTGTCGATGTTCGTCGGTCCGGAGCTGGCGGTTGTGGCGGGCGCGATTTGCACAATGGGCACGATTGTCTTCATTGCGAAGAAATTCCCGATTGACGACCCCGAATTCGCAATGAGCGACCATCACCACGCGAAGATTACGACCGCGCAGGGCATCAACGCTTGCCTGCCGTTCATACTGATTTTTATCTTCCTGCTGTTCACGAGCAAACTTGTCCCGCCGATTAACTCGTTCCTCATGCAGTTCAAGTCGGCAGTCCCGATTTACAACGGTGAAGGCGGTGCGCCTTATACGTTCGTCTGGATTAATACGCCGGGCGTGCTGATAATGTTGGCGTCGTTCATTGCGGGCGCGAAGCAGGGGGCGAGTTTCGGAGAGATGTTCGGCGTGCTGAAAAAGACAGTCAACGGGCTCAAGTTCACGATGGTTACGATTATCGCGGTCATTGCCACGGCGAAAGTCATGGGCTACAGCGGCATGACGGGTCAAATCGCTGATACGGCTGTCGCGGCGACGGGCACGGCTTATCCGTTGATTGCGGCGTTCCTCGGCTCGGTTGGCACGTATATCACGGGCTCGGCTACTTCAAGCTGCGTTTTGTTCGGAAAGTTGCAAGTTATCGCAAGTCAAGCGATTGGTGCGAACGAGACCGTTCAAGCGTGGGTTGCTGCCGCCAATGCAACGGGGGCTTGTGCGGGCAAGATGATTTCGCCGCTGTCGATTGCAATCGGTTCGGCGGCCATCGGCGTCAAGGGCGCGGATTCACAGCTGTTGGCGTTCGCCGTCAAGATTTACATTCCGTTCGTGATATTCATGAGCGCGGTCGTTTACTTCGGGCAGGTGCTTATCGGATGAAAATTTACACCAAGACGGGCGACACGGGCACGACGAGCCTCTACACCGGCGAGCGCGTCGAAAAAAATTCTCTGCGCGTGCAAGTCTACGGCGCAATCGACGAGGCTGATTCGGCATTGGGCATGGCGCGGGCGTTCGTCACGACCGACGACGTGCGCGATAAAATCTTCGCCGTGCAGAAAATCTTGCCGCGTCTTATGGCGGACTTCGCGAGCCTGAATCGCCCGCCGACGATAACAGCCGACGACGTTGCCGCGCTTGAATCGGCAATGGACGCGTTGGAAAGTTCGTTGCCGCCGCTGTGTGAATTCCTTATCCCCGGCGCGTCGCGGGGCGGAGCGTGTCTTGATTTGGCGAGGACGATAACCCGCCGCGCAGAACGTTTGGCTTGCGAGCTGTCGAAGTCAGAGCCCGTTCACGACGTCGACAAAATTTTCCTCAACCGCCTGTCGGATTACTGCTTCCTGCTCATGCGCCGCGAAGACTTGAAACTTTAACTATTTAATTAGCCATAAAAAAAGCGTCGGTTGCGTAAAAAAAATCCCGCCGTTCGGTTATAATTGGCGTGAAGGTGATATTATGACAAAAATCGTTTTTGTTTGTTTCGGGAATATCTGTCGCTCGCCTATGGCGGAATTCGTCATGAAACACTTGGTCGCCCGCGCAGGCCGCGAAAAAGATTTTCTGATTGAATCGGCAGGCTGTCACCCGTCAATCGGTACGCCGCTGTCGGAAGGGACTGCCCGCGAACTTCGCAAAAACAACGTCCCGTTTACGCGGCGCACGTCGAAACTTTTGCTTGAGAGCGATTACAAGCGTTTCGACTACCTTATCGGCATGGATCGTTCCAACGTCGCGGACATGCGAGACATATGCGACGGCGACCCCGACGGCAAAATTTTTTTGATGATGTCCTTTGCGGGCGAACGGCGCGACGTTGCCGACCCGTGGTACACCGACGACTACGCGACGACTTATCAAGACGTGCTGATTGCTTGCGAGGCTTTGCTTGAGAAAATCATATGAATCGTCACACGAAAAGACCGCGCTCCGATTGGGGAACGCGGTCTTATTGTTGTCGCTTATGGCGGAGGGGGTGGGATTCGAACCCACGGTGGCTTTTGACCACACTTGATTTCGAGTCAAGCACCTTCAACCGCTCGGACACTCCTCCGCAACGGGTGCAATACTATCACGCGTGAAAAAATCTGTCAAGGATTATTTGCCGAAGTAACGCTTGAGCAAGCCCGCGAAAGCTTTGCCGTGACGGGCTTCGTCGCGTGCCATCTCGTGCACGGTGTCGTGAATCGCGTCGAGATTGAGAGCCTTGGCGCGTTTCGCCAAATCCGTCTTGCCGGCGGTTGCGCCGTTCTCGGCCTCCACGCGCATCTTCAGATTCTTTTCGGTGCTGTCGGTGAGGACTTCGCCCAACAGTTCCGCGAATTTGGCGGCGTGTTCAGCCTCCTCCAACGCGGCGCGACGCCAGTATTCGCCGATTTCGGGATAGCCTTCGCGATAGGCGACGCGTGCCATAGCCAGATACATGCCGACTTCGGTGCATTCGCCCGTGAAGTTGGCGCGCAGGTCTTTGATGATGTCTTCGGGTGCGCCCTTCGCGACGCCGACGACGTGTTCAGCTGCCCAAGTCAATTCGCCGTCCTGTTTGGTGAATTTCTCGGCGGGGGCTTTGCAAACCGGGCACTCAACCGGGGGCTCGTCGCCTTCGTAGACGTAGCCGCAAACGTTACAAACATACTTAGCCATAATTAAAACCTCCAAAAATTTAATGTATACGCTTGCGGCAGATTATAGCACAGAAAATTTTTCTTGACAATCGCTAAAAATTTTTCACGCCCTGACGACGCTGATACGCTGTTGAATGTGGTTGCCGTTCGCAATTTCGTCGACCATGGCAAGCGCGAAGTCCGCGTAGCTTATAACGCTTTCGCCCGCCGCGTTCAACGTGAATTCTTCGCCGGCAAGAATGTATTTGCCCGTGCGCGCGCCGTCCGCTTGAAAATCTAAGGCAGGGCTGACGTAAGTCCATTTAACGTCATTTCTTTTGCGGAGTTCATTTAAAGCATCAGCCGCCGCATCAATTATCGGTTTCCACTCGGCAGGCAAATTTGCCTTTTCCGAAATCTGCGTGGTATGAGTTTCATCCGTGTAAAGACTGCCCGCTCCGCCGACAATCAGCAGGCGAACGTTCGTGCCGCTCAACGCGTCGCAAAGGTGCTGACTGGTCGTGGTGTGCAAGGGCAACGTTTCGGGAGTCCACGCGCCGAACGCGTCAACCACCGCGTCGAAATCTTTCAAGTCGTCCGCCGTGAGCGCGAGAATGTCTTTCACGACGATTTTGGTTGCGCCGTCGATTTCAACCTGCCGACGAACGAACGCCGTGACCTCGAAGCCGCGACTTGCCGCCTCCGCGACGATTTTCCTGCCGGCTTTGCCTGCTGCTGCTACTACTGCGATTTTCATACAAAATACCTCCAATTTATTTCGGGGCTATCAACGTTCGCATGGCGGCAACGTGACGTTGCATCCTGCTGTCGCGCCACTAATCATGACTGATTCAAACGTTATCGCCGCGTTCAAACTAAACAACAATCACTTTGGGGCGATAAGCGTTCGCATGGCGTTAAGCACGGCGAGAATCATGACGCCGACGTCCGCGAAGATTGCCGCCCACATATTGGCAAGACCCGCCGCGCCGAGGATTAAGCATAACACCTTGACGCCGACGGCAAAGCAAATGTTCTGCTTGACAATGCCGAGACACTTGCGTGAAATTTTAATCGCCCGCGAAATTTTCAACGGGTCGTCGTCCATAAGCACAACGTCAGCCGCCTCAATCGCCGCGTCCGAACCGAGTGCGCCCATTGCAATGCCGACGTCTGCGCGACCGAGGACAGGCGCGTCGTTAATGCCGTCGCCGACGAACGCAACCTTGCCGCCCGTCTGCGCGGACAAAATCTTTTCAAATTCGGCGACCTTATCGGCGGGCAAAAGCTCACTGCGATAATTTTTTATGCCGAGTTCGTCCGCGACCTTCGACGCGATTTTTTCACTGTCGCCCGTCAGAATGAAGACGCTTTCGACGCCCGCGCTTTTCATGTCGTCAACGGCTTGGCGGGCGTGCGGCTTGACGGCGTCCGAAATGACGACGTGACCCGCGTATTGTCCGTCAACGGCAATGTGAATCACGGTGCCGACCTTGTGACAGTGCACGGATTTTGCGCCGACGTCCGCCATGAATTTTTCGTTGCCGACGCAGACGATTTGCCCGTTGACTTTCGCGCGAATGCCGCGTCCCGCAATTTCCTCGACAGCCTCGACCGTGCAATCGTCGCGTTCGTCGGGATAAGCCTTGCGCAAGGAATTGGCAATCGGGTGCGTTGAGTAGCGTTCGACGTGCGCTGCAAGGTGCAAAAGTTTTTCGGCGTCGAAGTTCAGATTTTTGCTGTGCACGGCGTCGACATCAAAGCTTCCTTGCGTCAGCGTGCCGGTCTTGTCCATGACGACGGTCTTGACGTTGGCGAGCGTCTCAAGGAAGTTGGAGCCCTTGATAAGAATGCCTTCGCGACTTGCGCCGCCGATGCCCGCGAAGAAACTCAACGGTATGCTGATAACCAACGCGCACGGACAGCTTATCACCAGGAAAATCAGCGCGCGATAAAGCCACGTACTCCAATCGCCCGAAATTAGCGGCGGAATAACGGCAAGGGCGACCGCGCAGGCGACGACGACGGGCGTGTAGACGCGAGCGAATTTCGCGATAAAGTCTTCGGATTTGGATTTGCGGGAGCTTGCGTCTTCGACGAGTTCAAGAATTTTCGACGCGGTTGAGTCGCCGAATTCTTTGGTCGTGCGGATTTTCAAGACGCCGTTCAAGTTAATGCAACCGCTTATGACTTCCGCGCCCGCCGACACTTCACGCGGCAAGCTTTCGCCCGTCAGCGCGACGGTGTTCAGCGTTGAGTTGCCTTCGACGATAACGCCGTCAATCGGAATTTTTTCGCCGGGCTGAACGACAATCACGGTGCCGACTTCCACTTCGTCCGGGTCAACCTGTTCAAGCCCGTCGTCCGTTTCGACATTGGCGTAATCGGGGCGGATGTCCATGAGCTCGGAAATATTCTTTCGACTGCGCCCGACGGCGTAGCTTTGAAACCACTCGCCGATTTGGTAGAATAGCATGACGGCGATAGCCTCGGTGTAGTCTCCGTCCTCGTAAATAGCAAGGGCAAAGGCTCCCAACGTGGCGATCGTCATCAAAAGGCTTTCGTCGAGCGGGCGGCGATTCTTGAGCCCGTAGGCGGCTTTAAGCACGATGTCATAACCGACGACGACATAAGGCACGAGATACAGCACGAACCTTGCGCCGCCGCTTACGTCGACGAAATTCAGCGCGATAAGCAAGCTCGCCGCGATTAGGATTCGGATTAAGTTCCGACGTTGCTTGGCGTTCACAAGAAAATCTCACAATCCTTTTCGACGCGCTTACAGTTATCGCGGACGCGCGTCATGACTTCCTTGGCGTCGACGCCGTCCTCGAATTCGACTTTCATTTTGAGCGTCATGAAGTTGACGACGGCATCTTTAACGCCGGCAGTCTTCTTGGTCTCGGTCTCCATCAAGTTGGCGCAGTTGGCACAGTCCACGTCGATTTTGTAAGTCTTTTTCAAGTCAATCAGCTCCTAATAATTTTTATCAATTATAGGCACGGGGGAATTTGAATGTCAAACGCGCAAATAAAGTTGATTCGCAAGCTGGCGCAAAAAAAATACCGCAACGAGCTGAAATTGTTCGTCGCGGAAGGTTTGCGCTTATGTGAGGAGGTGCCGCCCGCGCAGATTGCGTTCGGGTTTTACACGCAGGAATTTTTATCGGACGGGCGGTCGGCGGCGTTGGTCGAGCGGTTGAGTAAGTTCGCGCCGCTTGAGGAAATTTCGCCGTCGACGCTTGAAAAAATTTCCGACACGCAGACGCCGCAAGGGATATTGCTTGTCGTGCGACAGCGGCTGTCGACGTTGGCTGAAGTCGTCGCGAAAAAAATAATTGCCGTATTGGACGGCGTGCAAGACCCCGGCAACGTCGGGACGATTTTGCGGACGGCGGCGGCATTCGATTGCGGCGCGATACTTTTGGAAGGCTCGGCGGACGTGTTCAACCCGAAGGTCGTGCGTTCGTCTATGGGCGCGATTTTTTATTTGCCGATAGCCGTGACGAGCCGTGCAGATTTTTTGCGATTGAACGGCGTGGAGATTGTGGCGGCGGCAGTCGACGCGTCAGCGGAAATTTATCACTGTCACAACTTCACGCGCTCGCCCGTCGCGATAGTTTTCGGTTCGGAAGCGGCGGGCGTGTCAAAAGAAATACTCGACGCAACCCGCAAGATTTTCATACCGATGCACGGGCACGCCGAGAGCTTGAACGTTGCGACATCAGCCGCGATTATTTTGTCCGAAGCGGTCAGGCAGTCAACACCTTGACGAACATGAACAACACGAAGACCAAATGAGCCGCCGCCGCCGCGATTATCGCACGAATTCCCCAACGCATTAAGAGACCCATGATAAGCACCTCCAAAAAGCTAAAGAGCCGCGTCGAAAAGACTACGGCTCTGAATTTTCTTGTGGCAGGGGCAGAAGGACTTGAACCCTCAGCCTGCGGTTTTGGAGACCGACGCTCTACCAAATTGAGCTATACCCCTGTTGGGGCGACTCGTGGGGATCGAACCCACGCATATCGGAGCCACAATCCGACGTGTTAACCACTTCACCAGAG
>CAMZAX010000040.1 GCA_947304355.1 uncultured Selenomonadales bacterium | reverse complement strand
TCAGCGTGCGCGAGGCGTTGGAATAATCGGTGACGTGAACTTTGCCGCCCGTGAGCTTCCAAATCAGCCACGTGTCGATTGTGCCGAAAAGCAATTCGCCTGCCTCTGCGCGAGCGCGTGCGCCGTCGACGTTGTCGAGGAGCCATTTAATCTTCGTGCCGGAAAAGTACGCGTCTATTTCGAGCCCGGTCTTGTCTTTGAATTCTTCGGCGTGTTGAGCTTTGAGAGCTTCGGCAATGGGCGCGGTCTGACGCGACTGCCAAACGATTGCGTTGTAAATCGGGCGACCGGTTTTCTTATCCCAGATGACCGTCGTTTCGCGCTGATTGGTGATGCCGATAGCGGCAATGTCGCTTGCGATAAGTTCGGACTGTTCGAGAGCCTCTTTCATGACGGCGACCATCGTGCTGTAAATTTCGTCCGCGTCGTGTTCAACCCAGCCGGGTTTCGGGAAATGTTGCGTGAATTCGCGTTGCGCCACGCCGACGATTTTCGAGTTCCTGTCGAAGATGATGGCGCGGTTGCTGGTGGTGCCCGCGTCGAGTGCCATTACGTAATTCTTTGCCATTCAAAAATCCCTCCAAAAATTTTTGAAACAAATTACCGCGAAAAATTTTTCCGAGACATCACCTCACTTAAGATTTTCGGGACCGAAACTCATTGGCAAAAGTTCTTCGAGCGTCTTTTCAACATAATCGGTCGGAGATTTTGCCATGATAATCAAAAGCTCTTTGGGATTGGCGAATTCGCGCATACCCTGCCGACATACGCCGCACGGCGGGCAATAATCGGTTACGACGCCGTTCGCTCCGCCGACGATCGCTATCGCAAGGATATGACGTTCGCCCTCGGCTGCCGCGTGAAAAATCGCGTTTCGTTCGGCGCAAATGCCTGCGCGATAGGAAGCGTCTTCGACGTTGACGCCCGTGTAGATTTTGCCCGAACTGCACAGCACCGCCGCCGCCACGTTGAAATTTGAGTAGGGCGCGTAGGAATTTTTTTGAACGTCAAGCGCACGTTGAATCAATTCTGCGCGGTTGACTTCGACTTCGGCGGACGCGAAATTCGTCATAAGCAACACAGCCGCCAAAATTGTCGCGAAAAAAATTTTCAAGACAACCACCCCGATTTAAGCGTAAGCCTTAGCAAGAACTTCAATCGGGTGGACGGGCTTGACGTCGGTGCCGTGATGAATTTGCATACGACACGTCCCGCAGTCGCTGATAACTTTGTCGAAGCCGCCCTGCTTGACGCGTTCAAAAAGTTTCGCGCCAATCTTCATGGAAATTTCGTATTTGTCTTTTCGGAAGCCGTAATTGCCGGAAATGCCGCAACAGCCCGCGTCCGCAAGCATGACTTTGACGCCGCCGACTTCCTCCAAGATGTCCTGCGCGGGCAAACCGATTGCTTGCGACTTCAAATGGCAAGGCACGTGATACAACAGCTTTTGATTGAGCGGCTTTAAGTTGTCGTTGAATTCGCCGCGCTCCTGCAACAGCTCCAGGAATTCAAACGCGTCGTAAACATTTTCGGCAGCCTCGTGCATTTGGTCTTCGCCGAAAAGTTCGTGATACTCTTCCTTGAGCATGAGCGAACAGCTGGTGCAGGGCGTGACGACGGGTATGCCTTGCCGTTTCCAGTTCAGAATTCGGGTAACGTTGTTTTCGGCGTGTTCGTGCGCCTCGTCGAGGAAACCCGTGACGACAAGCGGCGATCCGCAACAATTAAAGCCAGTGTCAATCAAAACCTCGTAACCGTTCGCGTTCATGACTTTTATAAAGGCGTCGCCTACTTGCGGTTCGTTGTCGTTGATGTAGCAACCCGTGAACATGACGATTTTTTTGCCCGTCGACTTCTGCTTGATACTGCCGAAACGGTCTTTGAAGGACGTGGCGGCGTAGGCGGGCATGTTGCGTTCGCCGGCAATGCCCAACGCGCTGAACACGCCCAACGCCTTGCCGAGCCCCATGCCGATGTTCGAGAACGTCGCGCCGAAGGGAATTTTACGAATCAACTTCGCCATGCGTTCGCCGTGAGCCAACATGTCTTCGTGGCGCAGGTGTTCATGCTTTTTGTAGTATTCGGCGCGTTGCAACATGTTGAGCGTCGAGACGGCAACGCCCGACGGACAGGCGCGGTCGCAGCTCTTGCAGTTCGAGCAGTAGTTCAAACTTTCTTCAACGTCCTCTTGCGAAAAGTGCATACGTCCGTGCGCGGGACCGACGAGTTTTGGACCTCTGTATTCCTTGACCGCCGCCATAACGGGACAATTCGCCATGCAGGACGTGCACGAAAGGCAACGGTCGCCCGTGAAAATCGCTTTAGTGGTGTCGCTCATAGAAAAATCTCCCTTCGGTCGATTTTTAGTTAGGAGTTAGGATGTAGGAGTTAGGAGTTGGGTACGAGATTTTAACTCCTAACTCCTAACTCCTAACTTTCCACGGCCGCCGCGTAAGCCGACGCAATGGCGATGCCGCCCGCAGACCGTTCAAAAATTTTATCGCAACCGCCGAGATTCGCGCCGACGACGTGCAGGTTGTCGAAGATTACGTTGCCCGCCGCGTCGACGGGATTAAGCTTGTCGTTGGTGATAATGCCCGTCGTCGCAAAGCCTTGGGGTTCGCCGCTGAAAAGCTCCTTGTTGCTCCAATTATCCGCGCCTTCGGGGAAGTAAACGGGCAAGTCGAAAATCGGTTCGCGCGGGTTGTCGAATTCGCGCATAGTCAAACCGCCGCTGTAAAAGCCGCCCGTCGCCAGGATAAATTTTTTTGCGGGAAAAATTTTTTCGCGGACGGCACTTTCAACGACGACGCCCGTGACTTTACGCCCTTGCGTGACGCCGCGCACGACTTTGGAGTTTTCAAAAAATCTAACGCCCGAAGCTTGCAAATGTTTCATGAACGCGCGTTGAAGTCTCATTCCGGGCGGCGAAGGCGGCAGGCACGTCGTTTCGATGATGTCGGCGCGCAGTTGCGTTTGAACGGCGGAGCGCGAGAAATTCCCCATGATACCGAAAATCGGCGGCAGGACAATCGCGTCGTCTTCGGTGGCGTGCAGTTGTTTTAATTCGTTGGCAAGAGCCTGTTCGTTGTCGGTGACGAGTTGCGCGGCGTCCATGCAAGTGATGTCGCGCCCGCCGAGAAATTTCAAGTCGCGCTTAGTGAATTCAAATTCCTTGTCGGGGAAGTAGCGGCTGAGGTTGCTTGTAATCATTTGCGCGTAAAAATCCTTGAGCCCTTTGAAACCGACGACGAAGATTTTTTTCTTATCGGCAAGGCGCGTGGCGTTCATAGATTCGGGAACGAGCGCGGAAAATTTCAGCGTGCCGACAGCCGTGACGACGGGCGTCTGCGCGGACAGTCTGCCGACGTAGGGCAAGTTCGCCTGCGCGGCGATGTCGACGAGAAATTTCGCCGCCGCGTCGATATTGTTCAAACCGATTTTGGAATACGGGTGATTGTCGGGCAGTCGTTTAATCGAGGCGTCGGGAGCCAAGGCGTCCAGAAAATCAATCGCGCCGCTTGCCAGGGGCAACGAGCCGGAGCCATAAGTCAGCACGGTAACTTTTTGCCCGTGACTTGCCGCGACGGACGCCGCCATAAGTCCTGCAAGCCCGCCGCCGATTACAATCAAGTCAGCAGTTTTCAACGCGGTTCACCTCCCGTCACGTTCATGGACAGTTCGTAGATTGCGCGCGTCATTTCCGTTTCGCGAATCGTCCTGCCGAACAGCACGGGACGAATCCCTTTCCAACGCCCCTGCAGGAATTCACTCATGCGTTCAAGCGAATTCTTCGCCATGGGTTCAATGCTCATCTTCGCGAAGACGGCTGCCGCACGCAACGCGCAGAAATTTCCTTGGCAAGTGCCCATGCCTATACGCGTCCTGCGCCGCACGTCGTTGACGATAAAGCTGGTGTCGGATGTGCAAATCTCTTCGACTTCGGCGCGAGTGACGTTTTCGCATTCGCAAACCAATTCGCGGCTTTCGGGGTCAAGTTCCAAACGCTCAACGACTTTATGAAAACGCTCAACGCCCAAACGCGTCGCGGCGAGATTCGTGCCGTATGACGGGAAAAATTTTTTTGCGCGGTCTTTGTCGGCTTGCGGGACTTCCTCAACAAGCGGTTTATCGGCTGTGCGGCAGGGTTCGTTATTGCCGAGCTTGGCGCAAATCTGATTGCAAATCTTTTCCGCCATAAGCCGATACGTCGTGAACTTGCCGCCAACGATTGTGAAGAAACCCTTCAAGCCGTCGCGTTCGTGGTCAACGATTGCGAAGCCGCGTGATGCACTGCGCCCGACAGCTCCGCCCGGCGGAATGTAAAGCGGTCTGGAGCCCGCGAACGCCCGCAGGATTCGGAAGTCGCGCAGGTCTTCAAAAGTCTGTTCGCCGATTTTCATAAGGCTTTCAACTTCTTCGCGGCTTGTCGACGTGTCTTCGGGGTCGGGGACGCTCATTGACGACGTGCCGAGGATTGTTATCGAGCCGTGCGGAACAAAAATATCGCCGTCACTTGATTTGTGCAAGCGATTGACGACGTGATTGACTATGCGCTGATTGAACGCGATTAAAGTTCCCTTATCGGGTTGAACGCCGATTTCGACGCCCGCGAGCTTGCCGACGAAACCTGCCCAGCCGCCCGCCGCGTTGACGGCAATGTCGCAACCGATTTCGTATTCTTCGCCCGTGAACTGGTTGCGGACTTTGACGCCGCGCAGTTCGCCGTTCACGGTGTCGAAGCCCGTGACTTCGGTGTAGGTTTTGAAGTCGCCGCCGTGGCGTTTCGCCGAATCAATCAGTTGCCACGACATGCGAAAGCCATCGACAGCCGCGTCGGGGACAAGGTACGCGCTTTTGACGTGCTTGCGCGAAAGTCGCGGTTCCAAACGAAAAGCCTCGTCCAAAGTTATCGGCGTCGCCTCAATGCCGCTGTCGGCGCAACCTTTAACCCAAAGCTCCTCGTAAGCGGGGTCGTCGATGTCCAGGCGCGTGAACATGCCGCCGCACGGTTCCACGCACGACTTACCGATTTTGCGCATGATTTGATTTTCGATAATGCATTCGCGAGCCGCCTCTTGGTCTTTGACGGCATAGCGACCGCCGCTGTGGAGCAGTCCGTGATAGCGCGAGCTTGCGCCGTTGACCAAATCGTTTTTCTCGACGAGCAGAGCTTTGACGCCGCGCATAGACAAATCGCGCAGAATACCCAGCCCCGTTGCTCCCCCGCCGATTACAACGACAGTAGTTTTCTCCATAGTGCTCACCTGCTTCGTTGAATCTCTCCTGAAATTTTTATGTAAGATTGTATAGCACAAACGTGATTCGGTCAACCGCAACGCAACAAAAAAAAGTAACGCAACGTTGCTAAGGTAAAAGCCGAATTATTGTTTCTTGAAAAGGTATCGTCTGCAGATGAATTCGCCGACGGCAATGCCGGCAAGCGACGCGAAAAAACCGCTCCAGCCGCTGTGCCAGGTGCACGCCGCCGCGACGGGCACGACGATTATCGCTTTGACTTTCAGTTCGGTGTACGTGCTGAAAAATTTTTTTATCTTCCGTTTGCTGTCTTGCCAATGATAAATGACGCTGCCCAGCCACCAGCCGATTATCGCGCCGAGCAAGCCGACCCAACCGTTAAGATAAAAACATATCGCGCCGAACGGGATAAAGCATAAAAACATGCGTTCGGTCTCCGTCAGGCGGTTGAAAAATTTCTTCACGGAATACGCGCCTCCCTTCAATGTGATTATAATCGAAAAACCTTTACGCGTCGACAAAATTTTTTGACAAGCACGCGGCGGCAATATAAAATGCCGTAAAATATTCCGAGGCAAAGGAGCGTTGCATTGTGAAAAAATTTCTGCTACTTATAATCTTACAACTTATAATCTTACAACTTATAACGGGTTGCGGCGGCGGACAAGGGACGAACAGCGGCGGCGATACCAAATCAGGCAACACAATCGTAGTCGGGCTCGACGACGAATATGCGCCGATGGGTTTCCGCGACAAGAACGGTGAGCTTATCGGCTTCGATATAGACCTTGCGAAAGAGGCGGCAAAGCGCATGGGCGTCACCTTGGAACTTTTGCCTATCGACTGGAACAACAAAGAGAACGAACTCGAAAGCGGACGTATTGACATCATTTGGAACGGACTGGACATCACACCCGAACGCAAGGAACGAATCCTTTACAGCAAACCTTATATGGACAATCGGCAAATTCTTTTGGTTAAAAAGGACAATCATCAAGGCATACGCTCAGAAACAGACCTTGCGGGCAAAATCGTCGGCACGCAAGCCGGATCCAATTCCGAAACGTACATTCACCAAAACGAAGACTTGCGCGACAGCTTTGCCGAATTCAAAACCTATCGCAACTTCCGCGACGCGTTCAACGAATTGGAAAGCGGCGCAGTTGACGTGCTGATTGTCGACGAACTGGCGGGACGCTACGAAATGAGCAAGGTGCCGAGCAAATTCGACCCGATTGAAGTAACTGTAGGTCCCGTAACGGAAATCGGTATCGGCTTCCGCAAAGAAGATGTTGAATTGCGCGACAAAGTTCAAAAAGTTTTTGACAGCATGGTAGCCGACGGTACGGCGCGAAAAATTTCCGAGCATTGGTTTCAAGCCGACCTTATCAAAGCACGCAGGTAATTAGGGACAAGGGACAAGGGACGATATGAAGAAACTTTTTTTGATAATCTGCGCGGCTCTGCTTGTGGCGGGCTGCGGCGGAGAACACAGCAATAACTCAACCGACGACGCGAAAACTTTTGACAAAATCATTATCGGACTCGACGACGAATTTGCGCCAATGGGTTTTCGCAACGAGCAAGGCGCGCTTATCGGCTTTGACATCGACCTTGCCCGCGAAGTCGCCAAGCGCATGGACGTCGACGTTGAATTCAAGCCAATCGACTGGGACAAAAAACGCGAGGCAATCACTTCCGGCAACGTCGACATGATTTGGAACGGACTGGACATAACCGACGAGCGCAAAGAGTACATGATTTTCACCAAGCCCTACATGGACGACCGTCAGATTCTTTTGGTCAAAAAGGACAACGACCAGAACATTCACGCCGAAGGCGACCTCGAAAACAAACGCGTCGGCGTGCAGGCAGGCTCCATTGCCGAAAATTACCTCGACAACAACGCAGACCTCAAAATCACGTTCAAAGAGTACAAGACTTACGGCAAATTTCAAGACGCCCTGGACGCGCTGGGCAACGGAACGATTGACGTGTTCCTTTGCGACGAACTCGTTGCCCGCTACGAAATGAATCTGCACCCCGACCAATTTCAAATAATCGACGTGAAGACGGGCTACGTCACCGAAATGGGTATCGGCTTCCGCAAAGAGGATACCGCCTTGCGCGATCGCGTTCAGCTCGCCTTCGACGAAATGGTTGCCGACGGCACCGCCAAGCGAATTTCCGAACAGTGGTTCCAAGCCGACCTCATCAAGGTGCACTGATAACGTGCCGAAGACTTTACAAGAGCAAAAAAATCAGCGGTTCCGATTAACTTCGGAGCCGCTTTAAATTTGCTTGTGAAAAATTTTTACGCCTGTTGCCAAGAAGCCGTCGCGCGATTGAAACGATAACTCTGCCCGCTTGCAAGTTGAAACGCCGGCGAAAGTACATCACTCGTTGCAACCGCAATGACGTTACCCGTATTGAAGCCCAAAGCTATTGAATTGCCGTCGCCGTAAAAGCTCGTTATGTCGCTCAAATTCGTATCGTAAAGACTGATAACGTCGTTGGCGTTGGTATTAAAAGCAACGTCGTTGCCGTCGTATTTGCCTGCCATAAAAATATCCGCGCCCGCGCCGCCGAACAAATAATCGGGCGTCGTGATACCTGTGCCGCCCCAAAGGATGTTGCCGCCATAGCCGGCGTAAATCAGATTCGGATTTTCGTTGCCGCCGAGGAACATTCCGCTTTGAGGATTGCTCGTCGCGTCGATTGTGACGATAGCTCCGTTCGTAAAATTCGCCGCGCCCGACATCAGCAAATTGCCGGTGAAATTCGCCGTGACGTTCAGATAGCTTCCGTTGATATAAATTCCTGCAGGAACTTTGGCAATCGGCAACAATGCTGCCTGTTCGAGGGTTGTCACGCCGACATTGCCCTGCGCGTCGTCGTAAGTTATCAGCGCGTTTTTCACGGCGTCCCAATTAAGCTGACCTGCAAGGAGAATATTTACGCGTCCTGTGTCGTCGGCAAGGAGGATGCCTTCGTTCGTGACGCCGTGATTTATTGCAGTCAAGCCGAAGTCGCGCAGGTAAATCGTATCGAACGCGTCAAAATCGGTAATGGCGACATTGACGGTATCCGCGACATAAGGATTGTAAACCGCTGCGCCGACTGCCGCACCGTCTGCGCCCGCCAAGCCCGTCGAAATAATGTAGCTGTCATTGTTGCCGCTGCCCGTCAAGGTTACGCTCGTCGCGCCGCCGCTGTAGGAATAAATTCCGAATGTATCGGCATCGCTGTCGCCAATCGCTGTGCTGTTGTTTCCGCCGACGATAAAGAGATTGTTGCCGTAAATATCTGCCAAATAATTGTTCGCACCTTCGCTTATCAACATATCGTCGCCGTCGTTGACGAAATAGGCACTGCTGTTCGCTCCGAGCGTAGAGTTACTGCCGTGAGCAATTATCAAATCGTTGTCCCAGCCGCCCATCAAAATATCGTTGTCGGTGTAAGCGATAATCGTGTCGTCTCCGCTTGAATAATTCGCCGTGCAACCTTGATGATTTATCAAGAAATAATCGCTTAGATCTGTACCGTATAAGGTTTCGTTTTCATTCGTTGAATATATGTTGCGCGAAATGAATCTTGAACTGCTGCGGCTGAAAATGGAAGTGTCGGTCATGCCCGTAAGCGTAAGATTGATTCGCCGCGCATTGCTGTCGGTTACGACAAAGCCGTTGCCCGTCGACACGTAATAATAAGCACCGCTGTAATTCGTTATCCCGCTGAAGTCAAGCGTGCTGCCGGGGTCGAGATTGTAAACCGTCGCTTGGAAAAGATGCTTGCCGTTGCTGTCGTATTCGGTATCGGTGGTTTTAATTGTATCGTTGCCGCCGCCCGCGTCAATGACGACGCCCGTCAAAGAAGCATTTGTTGCAAGCTCGAACACGTCATTTGCCGCCGTGCCCGTGACGCCTTGGTTGCTATAGGTGATGTAGCAACCTGCCATGAGAGTCCCTCCTCAAAAAATTTTACTTTTTTATTCTATTCCCCCCCCCCAGTCGATTTGTCAAGCAAACACAAAAATTTTATCGTCAAAGTAACGACGGATTGCTTTCACTTTGTTTTCAAAAAAATTTCAGCCGCGCTTGCAATGACTTTGACGGTAAAGTATAATGCAACGCGGTTTATTATTTTCTCGAACGAAAGGAAGTTTTTGCAACATGAAAAAATTTTTAATGGTGGCGTTGCTCCTCGTGACGATAGTCTTTGCCGGTTGCGGCGGCGGCGACAATGCCAAGCCTGAAGAATCGAAAATCACTATCGGGCTCGACGACGAATACGCGCCGATGGGCTTCAAGAACGAACAGAACGAAATTATCGGTTTCGACGTTGACCTCGCCAAAGAGGCTGCCAAGCGTCTCGGCTCGCAAGTCGAATTCAAAGCTATCGATTGGAATTCCAAAGAGGCCGAACTCAAAAGCGGACGCATTGACATCATCTGGAACGGACTCGACATCACGCCCGAACGTCAAGAGAACATGCTCTTCAGCGACCCCTACATGGACAACCGTCAAATCGTTTTCGTGAAAAAAGGCAACGACCAAGGCATTCACTCCGAAGCTGACCTCGCGGGCAAAACCGTCGGCACGCAAGCCGGCTCCACCGCCGAAGCTTACGTCGACAAGAACGCCGCCCTCAAAGACAGTTTCCGCGAATTCAAAACTTACGGCGACTACGTCAGCGCGTTCATGGATTTGGAAAACGGCAGAATCGACGCGCTGATTTGCGACGAAATCGTCGGGCGTTACGCAATGAGCAAGCAGGGCGACAAATTCGACGCGCTTGACGTGACCGTCGGCCCCGTGAGTCAATTCGGTTTCGCCTTCCGCAAGGACAACACCGCTCTGCGCGACAAAGTTCAGAAAGTCTTCGACGAGATGGTTAAAGACGGCACCGCCAAGAAAATTTCCGAACAATGGTTCGGTGCAGACCTTATCAAGAAAAAATAATCGACAGCGGCTGATTCATCGACAGTGACCGCCGCCGGTTCAGTTAGGAGTGAGGAGTTAGGAGTGAGGAGTTTTGACGAATTTTTTAACTCTTAACTCCTAACTGCTAACTCCTAACTGTTTTTGACGGGAGTTAGGGAATATCTGTTATGGAAAAATTTTTTGATATGACGCTCCTGATTTTGCAGGGCGCAGAAGTCACGTTGGAAATTTTCTTCGTGACTTTAATTTTAAGCTTGCCGATTGGTGCGCTGGCGGCTCTGGGCAGAATCTCAAGTTTCGCGCCGCTGCGTTACCTCATGGAATTCTACGTTTGGATAATGCGCGGCACGCCGCTGATGTTGCAACTGCTGTTCGTATACTTCGCGTTGCCGATGATCGGCGTGATGTTGCCGGACGTGGCGGCGGCTCTGTTGGCTTTCACGCTGAACTACGCCGCATACTTCGCCGAAATCTTTCGTGCAGGCATTCAAGCGATACCGCGCGGGCAATACGAAGCGGCAAAGGCTCTCGGTCTCAAGCATTGGCAAATGATGCGCTATATAATCTTCCCGCAAGTCCTGCGCGTCGTCTTGCCGCCAATCTCCAACGAAACGATTAACCTGGTCAAAGACACGTCGCTGATTTATATCCTGGCAATGAACGACCTGTTGCGCGTGGCGCGCACAATCGTCCAACGCGAATTCGACATGACGCCGTTCGTAATCGCGGGTATTTTCTACTTGGCAATGACGGCGGTGCTGACGTGGATTTTCAAGAAACTCGAACAACGCTACAGCTCGTATGAAACCTAGGGACAAGGGAGCAGGGGCAAGGGACAAGTAAAAAACCCCTGACCCCTGATCCCTTTCCCCTGACCACTGACAAAAGAGGAGGCTTTAATAGGTTGATTAGGAACATTTTGCTGAGTCTCCTCGTTTTGCTTGCGGCGACTTCAGCGGCTTTGGCGGCGGAACAAAAATCCGAACCGAACTTTAACGAACGCAAGGCGAATCTCGCCGAAGTGCACGCTCTGCGCGTCGGCTACGGCGCGGGCACTATCCGTATCGTCTTGGACGTGACAAAAAAAATCGACTTCACCGAATCCTACGCCGAAAATCCCTCGCGTATGATTCTCGACCTCAAAAACGCTTGGCTCAATTCGACCGTCCCGCGCGAAACCGAAATCAATTCCCTCGCGGCGAAAAAAATTCGTATCGCCCAATTCGACCCCTCGACCGTCCGTATCGTTATCGAAACTATGGCTGATACGAAAATGTTCAACCTCGACGGCGGCGCAAAGGGTTATCGTTTCGTTATTGACGTGGGCAACAGCGATTTCAAACCTGAACCCGAACCGCCCGAACCAGTTAAGCCCGAACCCGTCAATCCTGTCAAACCTGCGACGCCCGAACCAGTTAAGCCTGTCAAGCCTGTGACGCCTGAGCCGCCCGCCGTCGACGTGCCCAAAGATGTTGAAGTCGTCGACCCCGACGAAGCCAAGAAACAGCAGGAACAACTTATCAAGGAGCAACGCGAACGCGAACAGGCCATCCTCGAACAAAAAGAACGCGAACAAAAAGAACGCGAACTCAAGGAAAAGCAGGAGCGTGAACTCAAAGAGAAGCAGGAACGCGAAGCCAAGGAGCAAAAGGAAAAACTCATCAAGGAACAGCGCGAACGCGAAAAACAGCTCGAACGCGAACGCAAGGAAAAGGAAAAGCAAGAACGTCGCGACAAGAAAAATAAGGACAAGGACAAAGACAAAGACGCCGACAAGGATAAAACCAAAGACAAGCCCGCCGACGAACCGCTTAAGGAGCTCGACACCGACCTGCAGGAAATCACTGCGCTCAGCGGCAAACTCATCGCAATCGACCCCGGACACGGCGGCAACGACGCGGGTGCCATAGGTCCCACAGGCGTCATGGAAAAAACCGTCACGCTCAACGTCGCTCTCGAACTCAAGAAACTTCTCGAAGCCGAAGGCGCAACCGTAATCATGACGCGCGACTCCGATACCACCGTCTCCGCCAAGGGTGCAAAAGCCTCAGACATTGAAGAACTCGGCGCACGCTGTGACGTCGGCAATCGCGCGGGTGCTCACATTTTCATTTCCATTCACGCCGACAGTTTCACGCGTCCCGAAGCACGCGGCACAACGGGCTACTATTACAGCAAAGGCTCAGGCGCGGGTCAAAAGCTCGCCGACTGCATTCGCCGCAACCTCGTCGAACAGCTCGGCACGCCAAGTCGCGGTACTCAACCTTGCAACTTCTACGTCGTCAAAAATACCGACATGCCCGCCACGCTCATCGAACTCGGTTTCATTTCCAACAAGGACGAAGAAAAACTTCTCGGCTCGCCCGAAGGTGTCCGCAAAGCCGCGCAGGGTATCCTCGACGGCATCGAAGATTATTTCGGCTGAACACGCATAAAAAATCCCCCGACGCTCAAAACGTTGGGGGATTAATTTTTTTGCCGCCGCGCAGATTTTATTTCTTTGCAAGCGTGGTGCCGCTTATTGCGTAGGCATCGCCGTTGATGTTGAATTCCGTCGCCGTGTAGTTTTTAATCGTGAGCGAACCCGTGCCGACAGTGAACGCTATCGTTTTGGCGGATGCGTCGACGACAGTCGACCAGTCGCCCGTGATTTGCAACAGGTCGTCGTCTTCAAAGCCGCTGACGGTGTCATTGCCCGCCGTGTAGATGAAGGTGTCGGAGCCGGTGCCGCCGATTAGCGTGTCGTTGCCTGTGCCGCCCCAAAGCGTGTCGTTGCCGTTGTAGCCGCTTAGCAAATCGTTGCCTGCGCCGCCGTACAGATAGTCGTTGCCGTTTTGACCCAAGAGCCTGTCGTTGTCGTTGCCGCCGTTGATGCTGTCGTTGCCCGCGCCGCCGTAAACAGTGTCGTTACCTGCGCCCGCGCTTATCGTGTCGGAGCCGCTCCCGCACACGATTGAATTTGACATCTTGTTAACCGTGATTCGGATTGATTTGGTGCGTGCCGTCGCGTCGACAAAGACAATGCCCGAAGGAACTGTTACTGCCGCCGCAGAGTTCTCGTCATAAATCACGCCGCCGATTATCGTGTTAAGCTCCGTGCCCTGCGCGTCCGTCAATGCCAAAGTCCGTGCGTTCTTCACCGTCAACGTCCCGCTGCCAATCTTGAGCACCGAATCCGAGCCGTTGAGGCTTGCACTTGTCAGAGCCGCGCCGAGTGAAATTTTGTCGCTCGTCGCGTAGTCTGTGATAACGTCGTTGCCCGCGCTGTAAATGAACAGATCATTGCCTGTGCCGCCCGTCAAGGTGTCGTTGCCCGTACCGCCAAGCAGAGTGTCGTCGCCCGCGCCGCCGAGCAATTTGTCTGCGCCCGCGTCGCCGCTGAGATAATCGTTATCGTTGCCGCCGTTGATGCTGTCGTTGCCCGCGCCGCCGTAAACCGTGTCATTACCTGCGCCCGTGCTTATCGTGTCTGAGCCGGAGCCGCCGCGTATTGAATTGGCAACCTTGTTCGCGACTATCTTGATGGCTGTCGCTCTGCTTGACGCGTCGACAATATCAATGCCCGAAGGTACCGTTACTGCCGCCGCAGAGTTCTCGTCATAAATCACGCCGCCGATTATCGTGTTAAGCTCCGTGCCCTGCGCGTCCGTCAATGCCAAAGTCCGTGCGTTCTTCACCGTCAACGTCCCGCTACCAATCTTGAGCACCGAATCCGAGCCGTTGAGGCTTGTGCTTGTCAGAGCCGCACCGAGTGAAATTTTATCGCCCGTCGCGTAGTCTGTGATAACGTCGTTGCCTGCGCTGTAAATGAACAGATCATTGCCTGTGCCGCCCGTAAAGGTGTCGTTGCCCGTACCGCCAAGCAGAGTGTCGTCGCCCGCGCCGCCGAGCAATTTGTCTGCGCCCGCGTCGCCGCTGAGATAATCGTTATCGTTGCCGCCGTTGATGCTGTCGTTGCCCGCGCCGCCGTAAACCGTGTCATTACCTGCGCCCGTGCTTATCGTGTCTGAGCCGGAGCCGCCGCGTATTGAATTGGCAACCTTGTTCGCGACTATCTTGATGGCTGTCGCTCTGCTTGACGCGTCGACAATATCAATGCCCGAAGGTACCGTTACTGCCGCCGCAGAGTTCTCGTCATAAATCACGCCGCCGATTATCGTGTTAAGCTCCGTGCCCTGCGCGTCCGTCAATGCCAAAGTCCGTGCGTTCTTCACCGTCAACGTCCCGCTACCAATCTTGAGCACCGAATCCGAGCCGTTGAGGCTTGTGCTTGTCAGAGCCGCACCGAGTGAAATTTTATCGCCCGTCGCGTAGTCTGTGATAACGTCGTTGCCTGCGCTGTATACGAACAGATCATTACCGTAGCCGCCCGCCAAGGTGTCATTGCCCGTGTAACCGCTTAACAAATCGTCACCGGCACCGCCTTCCAGACAGTCGTTGCCTCCTTGCCCGTAAAGTTTGTCGTTGCCGTTGCCGCCCGTTAGCGTGTCGTCACCGGCACCCGCCCAAATGACATCCTTGCCTTTGCCGCCCGCGATTGAGTTGGCGAGCTTGTTTGCCGTGATTGTAATTGATTTTGAGCGTGCGCTTGCGTCGACAAATTCAACGGCAGAACCAATCGTAACATTTGCCGGGTCGTCATTTGTGAGCTTTAAAATCGCCGAGCCGTCGATTTTGGGTTGAAGGAGCGCGGCGTCGAGCAGAGTGATTGAGCCGTTGCCGACGTTGATGATGACGTTGGAGCCGCTGACTTGACTTGAGTAAGGCGCACCGCTGATTTTGAGCGTGGACGTTTCGTTGAAGCCCGTGACAGTGTCGTTGCCGTCGCCTTGGGCGTATTCGATGATGACGGAGCCGTTGACGTTGCGGATTGAATCGTCGCCGGTGCCGGGGCGCAGATAAACATTGTCGCCGCCCTTCATGCTGTAGCTTGCCGAGGTATAGAAGCCGTTGCCCAGCGTATCGTCGCCTGCGCCCGCGTCGATTGTCACGGAGTCATTGAACGTTTCAAATTGTTCGGCGTCGTCTGTGCCCGTGAAAGACGTGGTGTAAGAATCGGCGGCTTGCTTGGCGAGGTAACGCAAGGCGAGGTAGCCGCCCGAATAAGCGGTGTTGCTGACGCCCGAAGCGTTTAAATCGTTGACGGCACGTCGCAAGAGTGTTGAATTGCCCGCGAGCGTGCGCAGGTCGGCAGAGCGCATGTCGTCGACGCCGTGCGTTAATTCAGCCGTGCCCTCCTTGAGCCACTTGGGCAGGTAGTCGAAGTAGTCGATATTGGCAATCATGACGGCATGAGTGAGTTCGTGCGCGATTGTGCGGTCGAGGTAAGGATGGTTGCTGTTTGGTGCGCCGTCTTTGCCCGAAGCCGAGCCGTAAAAGAAAAGGTTGACGTGAAGTTCGAGGTCGTTGGTCGATTTTTGCGCGTAGTTGGGACCGCCCCACGTGGAAGCCAAAACGCCGTTGTTTGCGTTGTCGAAGATGAAGTACATGATTTTCGTCGCGGCGGACGATTGATCGTAGAAGCTGAAATTGTCGCCGTAACTTTCGCTGATGAGGTCGAGCGAGCCTTGAGCCCAGTAAGAATAAAAACTTTGCCAGATGTATCGTTCCTGCGCGGACAGGTCGCCAAAGTCGCGGCTTTTGACGGCACTGCCGCTGCCGCCCTTGCCGAGCTTTACGGTTAAGCCGTCAACGGTGAAGGTGTTGCCCGTGAAGTTTACCGGGTCGCCGCTTTCAGGCACGACGCTCTTTGCAGTTTTGACGGTGCCGCCTTGAGCATCGGAGCCGGTGATTGCGCCCGTGTCTGCGTTGCCCAAGACAATACCGCAATAGTCGCGCAGGAAAGTCGTCGAGTCGTTGGCTGCGGCGCAGTCGCTTACGATTTTGTCTTTGAAGTCTTGCAGGCTTTCAAAATCGGAGCAAGCCTTGAGCGCGGCGTTTAGGGCTGACGTGCTTTTTAAAGTTGTCGCGTCCAATGCCGCCATGAAAATTTTTATAACGTCCTGTTGAGTAGCCAATAGCATCACATCCTTTGCTGCCGATTATAACAAAAAAAAATCCGCCGTGTCGACGGAAGAAAAATTTTATCGTGTATGATTAGAGGAGACTTGTGAGATTGATTGTCTTGCCGCTGACGCTGTAATCCGAACCGTTAATGTTGAACGTCGTTGAAGAGCTGACGTTGTTGAAAATCAGCGAGCCGCCGCCGTCAATCGACAGCGTGAGCTTACTTGAACTGAACAGCGCGTCGGTGAAGGTGCCGCCCGTCGCGCCGTTCGACTTGAGGATTTGAATCAATTCCCCGCTTTGATAATCGGTTATTGTGTCGGCAATGGCATTAACTTAACAAAAAGAGGAAAAAATTTTATGATAGCCAGAAAAGGA
>CAMZAX010000039.1 GCA_947304355.1 uncultured Selenomonadales bacterium | reverse complement strand
TTTTTCTCTCCTCCTATTTAGCCACTTCCGTTACAACTTTACTTTATCACAACATCATAAGCGAAACTATTATGTCTTGTTCAGCATCTTTGCATACGATGATGATTCTGTTGCTTGAAATGTTGCTTACTATATTCTCGGCAAGTGTCGTATCAAGGCTAAGATGTTTAATTTGAATTGCGACGCCCCAATTTGAATACATATCCAAACCGCGATCCGCCGCATTCGTGACACCGACTCTGTAAATCTTGGCGTCCTGCATAAATTTAGGTTTAGTCATATCAAGACACATGACTTTTTGTGAGAAATCTTTGAACTCGTTCAGGATATCAAATTTGCTCTCGGTCACTGATAATTCTATCTTAAGACCTAGAGAATCGACTAAAGCAGAAAATAAGGCATATACAACTATCTAGTATATTTTGTCCAGACTGCGTTTTAAGCCAGGCTCGTCCCAAAATGAGCTTATAAATTTTATCACGTTGAAATTACTCTTGCCGGAGTCTCGACAATATGACAGAGCATTGAATAATTGATTGTGCTTATTGGTGAATCGACGGTAGATATAAGCTTCTACTGCTCCGTTTGTCAACAGATTCTCATGGCTTAATGTATTCAAGACTTTGGGCGGTATTGCATTGTCGTTGAACAAATCATCTTGAAAGCGAGCACTGCTCGTACATCTTCTGCCGAGAAGTTGAATAGAAATTTCGTCACGCCAACGCTTACTTTCATTGCGGTATTCTTCCAAATTTAGCGGGTTAATATCTCCGTATTGACGAATACGATACAAAATTTCTGCAATCTGAATGGGTTTATAAAAATGGATTCGAGATTTTGAAATTATTTTATCGAGTGCCTCTTTGGCGACTGCTTTGCTTATCATAATTTGTTCTCCTTCTGTATCTGTTCAAGGCTAAAATCATGCTCTCTGCTATGGCGTGTACTACCGGAACGGAGACGGCATTACCACATTGGTGTTTAACTTTTCCATAAGGTAAATCTATTTCGTAAGAATCGGGAAAGCCTTGTATTCTTAACATTTCTCTTTCTGTTGGACGACGTTCATCATTTATAAGGATATAGTTTGCTGAGGCCCCGGCTCTTAATGCGGAAGAATACGGATGAGGAGTTATAGATCCGGAAATATTCTCATGGGAAATATAGGGGCGTGGATAATTTTTATCTTTGAGTCTCTGAAGTCGAGAATTTTTAATAGCATCACGGACATAATATTTTCTGTCAACATTTTCTTCCAAGATGTCTGCCAAAGTTAGTCGTTTGTCATCATCAACGGGCAAAGGGAATTCAAAATGAACATCTTCTAAAAATCCGACTATAAATATACGCTCCCTGTTTTGCGGAACCCCGTAGTCGAGAGAATTTAAAATTTTAGAATAAACTTTATAGCCCATTGATTCAAGATGTGCATTGATTACACGAAATGTCCTGCCCTTATCATGACTCCTCAAATTTTTGACGTTCTCCAAAAGAAAAGCCGGAGGTCTTTTATACTGTAAGATTCGTTCTATTTCAAAGAAGAGCGTCCCACAAGTTTCATTGTTGAATCCTTCTTTCTTGCCGATAATAGAAAAAGACTGACAAGGGAATCCTCCAAGTAAAATATCAAAATCCGGGATAATAGCACTGCTTATTTTTGTGATATCTCCCGAAGGTCGCTCCCCAAAATTTTTTTCGTATGTGTCACAAGCAGTTTCATCACATTCCGACGCGAACACACAATGTCCGCCTGCATATTCAAATCCTAATCTCATTCCGCCAATTCTGGCAAACAAATCAATAAATGAAAAATCACGCTTATCACCGGGTACATCTTCAATACAATCAATACAATCAAAGAGATTCAGTTGTTTTATTTTTTTTGTGGACATGTTAATCACTCCCGACAAAATTATAGCATGAAGGAGAAAGCCTGACAGGGCGCGCCGCCCGACAGCAAATCCAATTCGCCGCGTCGCAAGTCGAGAAATATTTTAAGATTACGTCCGCATGTCATCGCCTCCTTATAAATCTTCGCTGCGATATGCAAAATAATTTTCGTAAAAGTAACTTGCGTCGAGCCCCTTGATAAAAATTTCGCGGTCATTGATTTTATCGGTCAAGGCGGCGACAAGCAAACGTTTTATCTCCGAATCGTCAATCGGGCTGCGTTCCATCGCCTGCAGATATTTTGTCTTGTCGACGCGGCTCCAATCGACGACGCGGGCAAGTTCGCTTTTCAAAATGTCGTCAAGCCAGAGCCGCATACTTCGCCCGTTGCCTTCGCGGAAGGGGTGCGCGACGTTCATTTCGACGTATTTGGCGACGATTTGTTCAAAAGTTTTTTGCGGCATCTTTTCGACCTGCGCGACGGCCTCGGCAAGGTAAAGCGCGGCGGCGAATCGGAAATGCCCTTTGCTGATGTTCTCGTCGCGAAGTTGCCCCGCGAAATAATAAACGTCTTCGAACAGCCGCTTATGAATGTAAGCCAACGTTTCAAACATGCCCGCCCGAAAATTTTTCAGTTCGTCGCCCCGCCAAAGTTGAATCGCCCGTTGCTTACTCAAGCGTTCTTCCGCGCGCGCCAACTCGACGGGATTGTCAAGGTTAAGTTTGTTTCGTAACGTCATGGCGTCGCCTCAATCGATAATTCGGAAAAACGCTTTAATGCGCGGGTCGTCGATTTTCTTGAAGTTGTCGGGCGTGTCGACGGCAATCAGTTCGCCGTTGTAAACCATGGCGATTTTGTTGGCAATTCGGCACGCGCTTACCATGTCGTGAGTGACGACGATACTCGTGACGTTCAAGGCGCGTTGCGTCTCGATAATCAAGTCGTCAATCTTCGTCGTCGTCACGGGGTCAAGCCCGCTGCTCGGCTCGTCGTAGAAAATAATTTCCGGACCGAAGGCGATAGCCCTTGCCAAAGACACGCGCTTTTTCATGCCGCCCGAAAGTTCGTTGGGCATACGATTTTCCACGCCGTCAAGCCCGACCTGGTGCAGTTTCTCGCGGACGATGGCTTGAATTTTTTCCTTGCTGAAGTCCGTGTGTTCGACGAGTCCGAAGGCAACGTTGTCGCCGACCGTCATTGAATCGAACAACGCGCTGTATTGGAAGACCATGCCCATGCGCAGGCGGACGCGCATCATTTCTTTTTCGCTGTAGCGTGAAATTTCGTCGTTGCCAATCCAAATCTCGCCACTCGTCGGTTGAATCAAACCGATCATCAATCGCAGGAGCGTCGACTTGCCCGAACCGGAGCCGCCGATAATCGCAAGCGTCTCGCCGTCGGCAATCTCAAGGTTGATACTTCGCAGCGCGACCTTCCGCCCGAAAATTTTCGTCACATTAATAAGTTTAATCATGCGGCGTCACCTGTAGATAACGAACGTCAACAGCGCGTTCAAAATAAAAATTACGATAATCGACGTGACGACGGTTTTTGTCGTGGCAATGCCGACACCCTCCGCGCCGTCCGGACAATTCAGCCCGTAGTAGCAGCCCAACACCGCAATGACGTTGCCGAAGAAAATCGCCTTAATCATGCCGCCCGTCAAGTCGTAAATCGTCGCAAACATTTTAATCGAATTCATGAACAGGTAAGAGCTTATGCCCGAATATTGCGTGGCGACAATCCAGCCGCCCAAGACGCCGATAATGTCGCCGAAGACCGTGAGAATCGGGACGGCTATCATGCAAGCTATCATGCGCGGGACGATAAGATAATTGACGGGACTGACCGACATGACTTTGAGCGCGTCGATTTGCTCGGTGACTTTCATTGTACTGATTTCCGCCGTGATAGCCGCGCCCACGCGCCCCGCGCAGACTACGCCGACCAAGACAGGTCCAAGCTCCCTGCCGATTGCGATTGCGATTATCCCGCCGACCGTCGATTGCGCGCCGAAGCGGATGAATTCATGCGCCGTCTGCAACGTGAAGACCACGCCCGTAAACAAAAGCGTCAGCGAAACGATAACCAGCGAATCAACGCCCAAATGCGCCATTTGATTCAGGATGTGCCCGATTCGCGGCTTGTGCAACGCCTGTTTCATTGTGTCGGCGTAGAGCAAAGCTATCGTGCCGATGCCCTCGAATATCTTCAAAACAAATCTGCCAATCGTCTCAAAAAATCTCGTCAGCAAAGCGACGCCTCCTTTCGGGCGTATTATAGCATAAAATTTATTTGTACATGATTCGTTGCTGAAAAAATTTTTTGGAGCTCGGAACGCGAGTTTGACAGCGGCGGTACAATCATTTAGAATTCATAAAAAAGCGCGGAGGTGAATCGATGCTGAAAAAATTTTTGGCAATCTGCGCGGCGGCGTTTGCGGTGTATTTCGCGATAAGTGTGCCGGCAGTGCAGAAAAAGTTTCTTTACCCGTTCCCCTACCGCAAGACGGTCGAAAACTATTCGGCGCGTTGGCACGTCGATAAATTTTTGGCGGTTGCCGTCATGAAGGTCGAAAGCGATTTCCGCGAGACGGCGAACTCTCAAAGCGGCGCGGTCGGCTTAATGCAAATCATGCCGGAGACTGCGGCTTGGATAGCGTATCAGCTTGGCGAACAGCCCGACGAAATTGCCGACGACATAAAAAATTTGCGCGAGCCCGAAACGAATATCCGTTACGGCACGTGGTATCTGTCCGAACTTGAAACCGAATTCAAGGGCAACGACGTTTTGGCATTGGCTGCGTACAACGCGGGACGCGGCAACGTGCGCGAGTGGATGGAGCAAAATCATTGGAGCGATAATTTTTCCGACGTCGATAAGATTCCCTACGCCGAAACCCGCGATTACGTCAAGCGCGTCTTACACTGCCGCGAAAAATATTCCGAGCTCTACGGCAAAGACAATTTCATTTCCACGCCGATTGCCCTGCACGAATTGCGCTTTGCCCGACTGAAAAATCTGTCACTGTAAAAAAAATCCCCGTCGCTTGACGGGGATAATTTTTTTGTCATTCGCTTATGTCTTCGCCGCGATAACGGGCGACGGACGCGCAATCTTTGTCGCCGCGACCCGAAAGCGTGATGACGACAATTTTGTCGCGGCTCATGGCGGGCGCAATCTTCATGACGTGCGCGACCGCGTGCGCCGATTCAATCGCGGGGATGATGCCTTCCGTGCGCGACAGATATTCAAACGCGTTGACTGCCTCTTCGTCAGTTATCGGCACGTATTCGGCGCGCCCCGTGTCGTGCAGCCATGCGTGTTCCGGACCGATGCCGGGATAATCAAGCCCCGCCGAAATCGAATAGACCGGCGCGATTTGTCCGAAGGCGTCTTGGCAAAAGTAAGACTTCATGCCGTGGAAAATGCCCGTCCTGCCCGTGGCAATCGTCGCGGCAGTCTCGAAGGTGTCGACGCCTCTGCCCGCCGCCTCGCAACCGATAAGCCGAACGCCCGCGTCGCCGATGAAGTCGTAGAACGTGCCGATTGAATTGGAGCCGCCGCCGCAACACGCAACCACCGCGTCGGGCAAGCGTCCTTCCAACGCAAGCAGTTGAGCTTTAATTTCGCGGGAAATGACGGCTTGAAAGTCGCGGACAATTGTCGGGAAGGGGTGCGGTCCCATAACCGAGCCAAGGCAGTAATGCGTATCGGCGATTCGATTCGTCCACTCGCGGAAAGTTTCGCTCACGGCGTCCTTGAGCGTGCCCGTGCCGCTTTTGACGGCGACGACCTCCGCGCCCAAAAGTTTCATGCGGTAGACGTTCAGAGCCTGCCGGCGGGTGTCCTCCTCGCCCATGAAAATTTTGCATTCCATGCCGAAAAGCGCGGCGGCAGTGGCAGTTGCGACGCCGTGTTGACCCGCGCCGGTCTCCGCAATCAGACGCGTCTTGCCCATTTTTTTCGCAAGCAACGCTTGACCGAGGACGTTGTTAATCTTGTGGGAGCCCGTGTGATTCAAATCTTCGCGCTTGAGATAAATTTTCGCGCCGCCCAAATCGTCAGTCATCTTGCGCGCGAAGTACAACAGCGACGGGCGTCCCGCGTAATTCGTGAACAGGTCGTCGAGTTCGCGCTTGAAGTCGTCGTCGTCCTTGAAGCGGTTGTAAGCGTCTTCCAATTCGATAACCGCGTTCATCAGCGTTTCGGGGATGTATTGCCCGCCGTAAATGCCGAAGCGTCCCTTTTGATTCGTCATGGAAAAATCTCCCTTCGGTCGATTTTTTAGGAACTAGGAATCAGGAATTGGGAACTAGTTTTTAAACTCTACTAGTTCCCAGTTCCTTACTGCCTTGGCGAAAGCCGCCATCTTGTCAAAATCTTTGCGCCCGCCGGTTTCAATGCCGCTGCTCACGTCGACGGCGAACGGGTGCAACAAGTCAATCGCCGCGCCGACGTTATCGACCGTCAAGCCGCCCGCCAAAAAATATTCGCGCCGCAAATTTATCTGCCGCCAATCGAAAACTTTGCCGCCGCCCGCGCCCGAATCAAGCAGAACACAATCGGCAACGCTTGACTCCGCCGCCGCGATGTTGTCCGCTTGAAACGCCTTGATTATTGGCTTGTCAGTCAGCCCGCGCAGATTTTCAATGTAAGCGTCGGTTTCGTTGCCGTGGAGTTGCGCCGCGTCGATTGTGCCGTCGTTCAGCAGTGCGGCGACGGTTGAAACGTTTTCGTCGACGAAGACGCCGACCGCCGTGATTTGCCTGTCCAGTGCGTCGCGGAGTTGGCGAGCCTGCGCGGGCGCGACGTAACGTTTGCTCTTTGGCGCGAAGACGAAGCCGATATATTCGGGCGCAAGTTTGTTGGCGGCTTGAATGTCAGCAAGCGTCCGCAAGCCGCAAAATTTTATTCGTGTCATGATTCGCCTCGCAGTTCGGCAAGCTTGGCGCGTTTGTCGGCGGCACGCATGAGCACTTCACCGATAAGCACGGCGTCCGCTCCGAGGGCGCGAATCCGTTTCACGTCGTCGGCAGATTGAACGCCGCTTTCAGACACGAAAATTATTTCGGGCGGCACGAGTTCGCGCAGACGTTTGCTGTTTTCCGTGTCGACGCTGAAATCTTTCAAGTTGCGATTGTTGACGCCGATAATCCGCGCGCCGCTTTCGACAGCCCGATTGACTTCCGCTGCGTCGTGAGCCTCAACCAATGCAGATAAGCCGAGTTCGTCGCAGACCGCCAAAAATTTTTTCAGCTGCCCGTCGTCGAGTATCGAGCAAATCAAAAGCACGGCACTTGCGCCCAAAACTTTGGCTTGATAAATCTGATACGCGTCGACAACAAAATCTTTCCGCAAGCACGGGACAGAAACTTCTTGCGCAATGTCGAGTAAAAATTTGTCGGAACCCAAGAAAAATTTCGGCTCGGTCAAAACGGAAATCGCGTCCGCGCCCGCCGCCTCGTAAGCGCGCGCGATGTCCAAGTACGGGAAGTCGGGCGCGATCAAACCTTTCGACGGCGAAGCTTTTTTGCATTCGCAGATGAACGACAGCCCCGATTTTTTCAGCGCGGTCTCAAAAGAAAAATTTCCCTGCGGCAAACTCAACGCGCAATCTTTGAGTTCGGCGGAAGGAAATCCGCTTTTGAAATACGCGACGCGAATTTTTGCATTTTCGGCAATTTCTTCAAGTATCGTCATGACTGCGCCTCTTGACTGACGGCGATAAACTTTTCGAGCGTGTCGAGGGCTTTGCCGCTGTCGATGAGTTCAGCCGCAAGTTTTACGCCCGCCTTGAAATTTTCAGCCTTGCCGCCGACGTAAAGAGCCGCGCCCGCGTTGAGCAGGACGGCGTTGCGTTTGTGACCTTTTTCGCCGCGCAGAATCGAACGCGTTATCGCCGCATTGACTTCGGGGTCGCCGCCGCGCAGGTCGACGCGTGTGCAACGGGCAAAGCCGAACTCTTCGGGCGTGACGACGAAATTTTTAATCCAGCCGTCGTTAATTTCGCAAACGGAAGTCGGCGCGCTCAATGAAATTTCGTCGAGCTTGTCGCGCCCGTAAACGACCATGCCGCGCTTGACGCCGAGACTGATTAAAACCTGCGCCAACGGTGCAACGAGATATTCAGCGTAAACGCCGAGGATTTGCATTGACGGCTTGCCGGGATTGGTCAAAGGACCGAGGATATTGAACACCGTGCGGAAGCCGAGTTCTTTGCGAATCGCGCCGACGTATTTCATTGACGCATGATACTTTTGCGCGAAGAAAAAGCAGATGCCGACTTCGTTCAAAAGTTCGACGCATTTTTCGGGGCTTTGATTAATGTTGACGCCGAGAGCCTCCAGACAATCGGCGGCACCGCATTTGGACGACGCAGCGCGGTTTCCGTGTTTGGCGACTTTCATGCCGCCCGCCGCCGCGATAAGAGCCGCAGTGGTTGAGATGTTGAAGCTGTGGGAATTATCGCCGCCCGTCCCGACAATTTCGAAGACGTCCGTGCCGGTTTCGACGGTCGTGGCGTGCGAACGCATTGCCGCCGCGCAACCCGCGATCTCGTCGGTGGTTTCTGCGCCCGCGCTTTTGGTCGACAGGGCGGACAAGAACGCGGCATTTTGCGTCGGAGAAGTTTCGCCGCTCATGATTTCGTTCATGACGGCAAACGCCTCGTCGTAAGTCAAATCCTCCTTGTTCACGATTTTAACGATGGCATCTTTAATCATAGTTTGAAACTCCTTTGAAACTTTACTGCTGATGAAACTTTGCAAGCTCGTGCCGGAGCTGCATGATTTGAAGTCGCTGAATGTTGACGGTGTTGAACAGATACGCCGCAAGCGTCGCGTCGTCCGATTGGAATTCGTCCTTGACGAGCGGGTTGAGCGCGAACGGCGGATTTTTCGCGTAAGGCTTGAGGAATTGGCATGACACTTCTTTGAAATAAAAATCCAACGTCGCGTAATGACAATCGGGGCGCGCGGCGAAGAATTCAACGGACGTCATGAAGTTTTCCAACGCGTTCATGCCGTCGTTTAGAACCCGCAACCACTTATGAAAATGCGCGGCAAGGTCGTCAAACTCTTCATGCGAAACCGAATCGACGCGCTGACGGTAAATGTACGTGACGTTCGGCACGCGCAAGAATCTTTCCGCCAAGCACAGTACGCAAAAGCTGAAGATCATATCCTCGTTGTTGAACAGCTTTGGGAAGTAAATTTGATTCGCCAAGATAAAGTCGCGCCGGCAAAACATCGTTACCGATTGCCAGTTGTAGCCGCGATTTACCCAATGCCGGACACGCTTAACCAAATCCGGCGTTTCAAAAGTCGGCGCGTCAACCGTCGGCAACGTGTGATTGTCGCAGACCGTCAAATCGTCTTGCGAAAAATTTTGTCGGTCGTCGAACAGCATGAAAAACGTATCCGTGTGAACAACGTCGGCTTGATATTCCTCAGCGAGCGTCGCCAGCTCTTCAAGGGCTCTCGGCGTCAAAAGGTCGTCGG
Organism: uncultured Selenomonadales bacterium; assembly: GCA_947304355.1. Taxonomy (GTDB): domain Bacteria; phylum Bacillota; class Negativicutes; order Selenomonadales; family Selenomonadaceae; genus Quinella. The sequence goes on along the minus strand of CAMZAX010000039.1, from coordinate 7,664 downwards.
CGTCCAGGAATGCGATATATTTGCCGCGTGCGAACGGAATGCCAACGTTGCGCACCGCGCCGGGCATCCCGGTGTTTTTCGGCAGTTCAAGCAGGTGAAGCTTTATCCCCGCCTGAAACAGTTGCGGCGCGAAATTTTCTGCGATTTCGATTGAATTGTCCGTTGAGCCGTCGTCGACGACGATAATTTCAAAGTTCGTGAGCGTTTGGCGGCAAAGACTTTCCAGCGTCTGCCCGACGAACTTCGCCGCGTTGAACATCGGGATGATCACCGAAACGAGCGGCATTGTTTCTGTTGCCATTGAATCACCTCTGTTGTAAAGATTTTTTCAACGCGTCATTTTCTTGCGTAAGTCGCATGATTTGAAGTCGCTGGATGTTGACGGTGTTGAACAGATACGCCGCAAACGCCGCGTCCTCGCCGCAGAATTCTTTTTCGACCAGCGGATTGATTGCGGCAGGATGAACTTTCGCATAAGCTGCCGAAAAAAGATTTGCGTCGTGTAAAACTCTATTAAAGAACCAATCGAACACGGCGTAACGATAATCCGGGTGTTCGCCGAAGAATTTAAATCGGCTCATGATTTTATTGAACTCGTTAAAGCCGGAAGTTAAATCGGTCAGCCACTTGTGAAAATATTTTTCCAAGTCGGCGTTGTCGTGCGAAATGGACGCGGCACGGCTCCTGTAAATGTAAGTGATATTCGGCACGCGCAAAATTTTTTTCGCCAAACACAGACAGAAGAAATTCGCAAGCGCGTCGCCCGAAAGCGGCATAACGGCAAATTCGATTTGATTGGAAGTCCAAAAATCTCTTCGGCAAAACAAAGCCCACGTAGTCCACGAAAACCCCCCATTTACCCAGAGGTTAATTCGTTCGGCAAGATTATGCGGCTCGTCTGTCACCGTTTGTGCAGGAATAAGCTCCTGCTTTACGTAACGCGCAAGATTATGATTGCGTGTAAGCAACTCTTCCGTCGTCGCATGCTTTAATTGTTCGTCGCTGAACGAAAAAAATTTATCTGTGTGAACGACGTCCGCCTGATGTTCTTCGGCGAGCGTCGTCAACTCTTCAAGCGCGGTCTTTGTAAACAAGTCATCGTTATCAAGGAAAGAAAGATATTTTCCGCGACTGAATTTTACTCCGACGTTACGCGGAATGTCGGGCGTGCCCGTGTTCTTCGGCAACTTGATAACGTGGATATTTAATCCCCCCCCCCACGATTTGCGAAGTTCTCGACGACCTCGACGCTGTTGTCGGTTGAACAATCGTCAACCACGACGACTTCAAAGTCGCGCATGGTTTGATAAGCCAAGCTCTCAAGCGTCTGCGTTATGAACTTCGCCGAATTGTACATAGGGATAATCACCGACACCAACGGGATTTTGTCCGCGACGGAAGGTTTTGCCTCGCGCCGCCGACTTTTAAGTTTTGCCATGAAATCACTCCTCGCCAATGATACGGACTTCGGGCGACAGCGTGACGCCGTGCGCATCCAAGACGCGCCGCTTGACCTCCTCAATCAAAGCCAACACGTCTTCGGAAGTCGCACCGCCGGTGTTTACGACGAAGCCCGCGTGTTTTTCGGAAACCATCGCGCCGCCGACGCGTAAGCCCTTTAAGCCGGCTTTATCAATGAGCGTGCCCGCGAAGTGACCTTTCGGACGTTTGAACGTCGAACCGGCACTTGGCATGTCAAGCGGTTGACGACTCTCGCGACGCGCCGTCAAGTCCGCCATCTTTTGCTTGATGTCGTCGACGTTACCGCGTTGCAGAATTAATTCGACTTCGCAAATCGCGCAACCGTTTTCCTGGAAAATACTGTGCCGATAGCCCAAATGCAGGCTCGACCCGCTGAACTCGATAAGCTCGCCGCCGCGATTGACAGCCTTGACGCTCGCGACGGTGTTTTTCATTTCGCCGTCGTACGCGCCCGCGTTCATGAAAATCGCGCCGCCGATACTGCCGGGGATGCCGCACGCGAATTCCATGCCCGTCAAGCCGTGTTCCGCCGCGCAGATTGAAACGTCTTTGAGTTTCGCGCCCGCGCAGGCAGTGAGGCGTTGACCTTCGCAACGAATGCCGCCGAAAAATTTTTCCGTGAACTTGACGACGACGCCGCGAATGCCCTTATCGCGCACCAAAACGTTTGAGCCGTTGCCCAAAATCACGCAGGGCAATTTGAATTCGTCGACCAGCTTGAAAATTTTCGACACGTCCGCCGCGTTCGACGGGAAGATTAAAACATCAGCCGCCCCGCCGATTTTGAACGTCGTGTGCTCCCGCATGGGCGCGTTGAAAATGAATTGCTCCGCCCGCAAAAATTCGCCGAGCCTGTCGCCGAAATTTTTTTGCCAATCCATGGCGACAGCTCCTTAGACTTTAAGCACTGCGCCCGTCGACGCGGAAGTTGTCAATTTCGCGTAGCGCGCAAGATAGCCCGTCTTGATTTTTGGTTCGGGCTTCGTCCAAGCGGCGCGGCGTTTTGCAAGTTCGTCGTCGGAAACTTCCAATTCGAGCTTGCGAGCGGGGATGTCGATTGAAATTGTGTCGCCGTCGTGAATCAGCGCGATAGTGCCGCCTTCCATGGCTTCGGGCGAGATGTGACCGATACACGCGCCCTGACTTGCGCCGCTGAAACGCCCGTCGGTAATCAAGCCGACTTTCAAGCCCGCGCCCGTTATCGCCGCCGTGGGGTTCAACATTTCCTGCATACCGGGGCCGCCCTTGGGTCCTTCGTAGCGGATAACGACAACGTCGCCGTCGTGAATCGCGCCGCCCATTATCGCGTTAATTGCCGCCTCTTCGCTGTCGAAACATTTCGCCTTGCCGCGATAAACGAGCATGTCTTCACTGACGGCGGAGGCTTTGACGACCGCGCAATCGGGACAAAGGTTGCCGTGGAGAATTGCGATACCGCCCGTAGCGCGATACGGATTGTCGACCGTGTGAATCACGTCGGGGCGTTCGATTTGCGCGTCCTTGATTCTGTCGCCGAGCGTGCCCGTGACCGTGAGCGCGTCCAGGTGCAAAAGATTCTTGCGGCTGAGTTCGTGCATGACGGCATTGATACCGCCCGCCTCGTCCAGGTCTTGCATATGATGTTTGCCGGCGGGGCTGAGCTTCGTGATATACGGCGTCCGCGCAGAAATTTCGTCGAAGAGGTTCGCGGGGATTTTGATACCGCATTCGTTGGCAATCGCCGTCAAATGTAAAACCGTGTTCGACGAGCCGCCGATACCCATGTCGACCGTTATGGCGTTCTCGAAAGCTTTGAGCGTCAAAATGTCGCGCGGGCAGATATTTTTGTCAAGCAAGTCCATGATGACTTTGCCGGCGCGTTTGGCAAGGATGAATCTGTCGCCGGTGTACGCTGCGGGAATCGTGCCGTTGCCGGGCAGAGCCATGCCCAACGCCTCGCTCAAGCAGTTCATTGTATTGGCGGTGAACAGTCCCGCGCAGGAGCCGCAACTTGGGCAAGCGTGCGCCTCAAGGTCTGTCATTTCGTCCTGCGTCATTTTGCCCGCCGCGAATTTGCCCGCCGCCTCGAAAGCCTGACTGACGCTGATGTCGCGCCCGTGAAAACGTCCTGCAAGCATGGGACCGCCGCTTACGATTATCGACGGGATGTTCAAACGCGCCGCCGCCATCAACATGCCGGGGACGACTTTATCGCAGTTCGGAATCAAAATCAGCGCATCGAAACCGCTCGCCATGGTTACGGCCTCGATTGAGTCGGCGATAAGTTCGCGGCTTGCCAACGAATACTTCATGCCCGTATGACCCATAGCAATGCCGTCGCACACGCCGATTGCGGGGAATTCGACGGGAGTGCCGCCCGCCGCCGCCACGCCGAGTTTTGCCGCTTCGGTTATCGATTTAAGGTGCATGTGACCGGGAATTATCTCGTTGAAAGAATTGCACACGCCGATAAGCGGGCGGCTGAGTTCGTCTTTGCCGTAGCCGTTCGCGTGGAATAAGCTTCTGTGCGCGCAACGCGTCGCGCCCTTTTTAACGATGTCGCTTCTCATGTCAGAGTTGCCCTCCTTGAAAAATTTCGCGAAGATTTTACAGCATTTGTCAATCCCTTGCAACGAAACAAAAAAGCAGGAGCCCGAAGACTCCCGCAAAAAATTTTTCGCTCAGGCAACTTACCAGTTGTATTCAAAGAAATCGTCGCGCTCGAAAGCCGGAATGAAAATCGTAATGATTATAATATTTAAATTTCTGTTGCTGTATTCAACCATATAACCGTCGGGCGATATAAAAACCTCATCCCAACCTTCGTCTTCATCTTGCTCAAGCTTTGTATCAATTTTCAATGCGTCATTTAAGTTCATGCCGGTATGAATTCCGTTCGGCAGAGAGCCCTCGAAATCTTCGCAAAGACAAATCTTGAAGAGCCGATTTTTCGCAAAACAGAGTTCGACAGCAGAATATTCTTCAGAACTTCCCTCTTTGCAAATAACAAGAACAGTCCACGGACAAAAATCGCCGGTCTTATTCCAAATTTCCTCTGCATACGAAATGTTTTGCTCCGCCAGAAGAGTTTTAACTTCGTCGTAAGAGGCGTCGAGTTTGAAAATGCCCGTGCCCTCGTAAGGTATAATCGGCGTCGTTAAGTCAATCATGCGCCATTTTTACACGGCGTCGTAGCCGAGTTGCAAAGCCGTCATGTTCTGTTCGACGGTGTGGGGCGGCACGCGGTGCGCCACGGATTTTTTTATCGTCTCGAAGTCGACGAGCTGCGTGACCTTGACAATCACGCCGAGCGCGACGATGTTGGCGAAAAGAGCCTTGCCGAGCTTTTCGACGGCGAGTTTCGTTATCGGCACGCGAATTATATTTTTGAACGCGGGCGAAGTCGGAACTAAATCGTCGTCCAGAATCAGCGTCCCGTTCGGATTCAAGTCGTGAAAATATTTGTCCGCCGCTTTCTGCGTCATTGCCAACACGAAGTCGGGCGTCTTGACGTGCGGATGATAAATTTTTTCGTCGTCGATAATGACTTCGGATTTCGACGCGCCGCCGCGAGCTTCGGGGCCGTAGCTTTGCGATTGCACGGCGTTCTTGCCTTCAGAGACAGCCGCCTCCGCCAAGATAATCGCCGCAGTGATGACGCCTTGACCGCCGCTGCCCGAAAGTCTGAGTTGCTTTCTCATTTCGCCGCACCTCCAGCCAATTCTTGAACGTGATGATAAGCCGCGTCGTAAGGTTCAGCCTCCGCACGATAGAACAAGCCGATCGGGAACTTGTCGCCGGTCTTCTTGTCGTCGGGCAATTTGTCCCAAGCGGACTTCATGACGGCATTGTCGCGCATCCAAGCCATCATCTTCGCGGGGTCGCCGAGCTTGTTGCGTCTGCCGTAAGCCGTCGGGCATTGAACGAGAGCTTCGATAAACGAAAAGCCGCGATTGTTCAAGCCGTCCTCAATCGTTTTAACCAAGTGCTGAACGTGAAAAGCCGTCGAACGCGCGACGTAAGTGGCACCCGCCGCCTCCGCGAGTTTGCACGCGTCAAAGGGTCTGTCGACACTGCCGTAAGGCGCGGTCGTCGCCTTCTTGCCCAGCGGCGTCATCGGGGACGCTTGTCCGCCCGTCATGCCGTAGATATTGTTGTTGAACAGAATGACCGTCAAGTCGACGTTGCGGCGGCAGCCGTGGATAAAGTGATTGCCGCCAATCGCCGTGCAGTCGCCGTCGCCCGTGATAACGACGACGTTCAATTCGGGACGCGCAAGCTTGACGCCCGTTGCGAAGGGAATTGCCCGCCCGTGCGCCGTGTGGAGCGTGTCGAAGTCCATGTAACCCGACGCGCGCGAACTGCAACCGATTCCGCTGACGATAACGGTGTTGTCCTGCGTGTAGGCGGGATTCTTTTCAATCGCCTGAACGATCGCCTTCATGACGATACCGTTGCCGCAGCCGGGGCACCACAAGTGCGGCAGGCGATTCTGACGGAAAAATTTTTCGTAACTGCGCTCAACCATTGCCGTTCACCTCCGCGATAAGTTCGTCAATCGAAGCCTCAATCTCTTCGGGCTCGAAAATCGTCATGTCGTATTTCGCGCAGAGTTTGACGGGGCATTGACCCGCGACGGCGCGTTCGACCTCATTGACGATTTGTCCGAAGTTCAGCTCCGCGACGACAAGCCCGCGCAGATTTTTCGACAGCTCGCGGATAATTTTGTCGGCGAAGGGGAAAATCGTAACCAAGCGCACAAAGCCGATCTTGACGCCGCGTTTGCGTGCATTGAGTACAGCCTCGTAAGCCGTGCGCGCCGTGCCGCCGAAGCTCACGACTGCAAACTCCGCGTCGTCCGTGAACTCTTGGTGCACTTCGATAATCTCGTCCGCCGCGCGTGAAATTTTATCGTGCATACGCTTAATCGCCTCGCGCGTGACTTTCGGACTGCCGCTCGGAAAGCCGGTGTCGTCGTGAATCAAGCCCGTGACGTGAATGCGGTAGCCTTCGCCGAAGTTGGCAACATTGGGAACCAAATCTTCGTCGGGCGCATAAGGCTCGTAACCTTCGGCGCGTGAACATTTCGGGGCGCGGCGCGGATAAACTTCAACCTCGGCGGGCAGTTCGACGTTCTCGCGCAGGTGTCCGACAATTTCATCGGTCAGCAAGATGACGGGCGTGCGGAAGCGTTCGGCGTAGTTGACTGCCTTAACCGCAATGTCAAAAGCCTCGCGGACGCTCCACGGGCTCAAAACGATAATCGAATGGTCGCCGTGCGTGCCCCAACGCGCCTGCATGACATCACCTTGACTCGGCGCAGTGGGCTGCCCCGTCGAAGGACCGACGCGTTGAACGTTGACGATAACGGCGGGAATTTCTGCGGCGGACGCGTAACCGATAAGCTCCTGCTTGAGACTGATACCCGGACCGGAAGAGGCGGTCAAGACTTTTTTGCCGGCAAGCGACGCGCCCAATATGACGCCCATGCTTGCGATTTCGTCTTCCATTTGCACGAAGGTGCCGCCGAATTTCGGCAGGAGTTTGGCGAGACTTTCGGCGATTTCGGTTGACGGCGTGATGGGATAGCCGCCGAAGAAACGGACGCCCGCTTTGAGCGCGCCCTCGGCTATGGCCTCGTTGCCTTGCATTAAACGTGCGCTCATTTCGCCGCCTCCTTTGCCGGTTTGATTTTGTCCATGAAGATCGCGTAGTCGGGGCAACGCAGCTCACATTGCCCGCAGGCGATACAGTTTTCGTGGTGCGCCACGTAGACTTTGCCGAGCGTGTCGAGTGCCAAAACCTGCTTTGGGCAAAACGATACGCAAATGCCGCAGCCCTTGCACCGTTCAAGCTTAAGCGTGAATTCAGACTTCATAAAGCTGTCTCCTTTGCAAAAATTTTATATGTCGGGGTGTTGCTTGATAAATTCTTCCAAACTGGTGTGAAATTCTTCGGGCGTCATGCTGTCATATTCTTGTTTCCACTTGTTGTATTTGTCGCGTTCTTTCCATACCAACGAAACGAATCTTTCTGCCTCGATAATTCCGAGATTATCCATTAAGCAATCCATGCCGCGTTCAAGTATTTCCTCGTCGCTAATCATTTGTTGTTCGCCTCCCAGATTTTAACAAAGTCTACGGGATTGATTAGGGGCTGTTGGTAAATTAAAAGTGAATAACAGAAGCAGCGAGTAAAAAGAA
>CAMZAX010000038.1 GCA_947304355.1 uncultured Selenomonadales bacterium | reverse complement strand
TTTTTACTCGCTGCTTCTGTTATTCACTTTTAATTTACCAACAGCCCCTAGTTCCTTTTACGCGCTTTGCCAAGATTTGTTCGCGTGGTTGTATTTGTAAGCCGAGCCGTCCGCAAGCATAACCGTCGCGCTTAAAGCCTCCGAACTTTGTACAGCAATGACGTTGCCCGTATTGAACGCAATGCCGATTGTGCCGTTCTCTTCAGCCGTCGCAACGATGTTGCTCAACGTCGAATCGTTCAAGTGCACAATATCAGCCGCCGACGCATTCAGGAAGTAATCCGCGCCTTGATTCTTGCCGCCGATAAAAATGTCCGTGCCGCCGCCGCCCATCATTGCATCCGAGGCAACGTCCGCGCCGCCCCAAAGTTGTGAGCCTCCGTCGCCCGCGTAGATTGCGTCTGCGCCCGCCGAGCCGTTGATAAGTTCAAAGCCGCCGAGCCTGCGTCCGTCGATAATGCCCGCCGTCGTCGCAGCGTAGGCTTTGACGAAATCGTTGCCCGCCGCGTCGACGAGATTGACGACTTTATTCATGGCGTTTTGCACAACCAACGCGCCTGTCGTCGAGCCCGCGAAGAAATTGCCGTTGCCGTCGAAAAATGCGCCCGTATATTGTGCGCCGAATACAATCCGTTCGCCCGAAGTGTAATTGCTTATGACTTGATTGCCACCCGTGTAGATTTGTTGCGTCGTCGAGGTCGTCTGTTGCGTCGTTGCAGTTGTTGACGAGTTCGTAAGCGGATTGGTCTTTTCGGTCGAGGTCGTCACGGTCGGAGCGTTGTCTGTCGTCGAGTGGGTGCTGCGTCTGAAGCCGTTAGAGCCGTTACCGCCATTGCCTCTGCCGCTTGAGCCGCCGCTGTTTGAGCCGCCATTGCCCGACGTGCCGCTGCTTGAGCCGCCATTGGCCGACGTGCCGCCGCTTGAGCCGCCGCTACTTGACGAACCGCCGCTGCTTGCCGAGCCGCCGCTGTTGCCTGCACCCGACGCCGAGCCGCCGCCCGAAGTACCGCTGCCGCCGCCACCTGACGAACCGCCGCCCGATGTGCCGCCCGCGCCCAAAACAATGCGAGGCGGTCTTACCCTTGCGCCGATTAGTCTTATCGTGCCCGTTAAGCCGACGGTTATAAGCACGTCGTCGCCGCTGTTAATGGAAGAGTAACTGTCTGTCAAAATGTTAATCGTCGAATTCGAGCTGTTGCCCCAAATGGTGTCGTCGCCGTCGCCGGGCGTGTACATTATGAAGCTGTTGGTCGCGTCGCCCGCCAAGCTGATTTGGTCGTTGCCCGCACCGCCGTTGATTGTCGCATTCGAGCCACCGTTATGGTTGATGATAAAGTCGTTGTGATTGCCGCCGTCGATTGAGACGAAAGCGGCGTAGTTGTCGAGCGAGTCATTGCCGCCGAGGGCTTGAATCGTCGCGCCGTAATTGTTGTTGGAATAAATGTCGTCTCTTTCGGTCAGCGTTATAAGGTTGTTCGGAGTAGTATCGGGCGGAGTAGTATCTTCTGTGTTGTCGACGCCCGCGATATTGAGCGAATCCAAGCTTGCCGCGCCCCGCAAGAGGATTGAGCCGTCACCTACATTGACAATGACATCCGAGCCGCTGACTTGCGTGGAATAGGTGCCCGTGCCGCCGCCGATTTGAAGGGTGTCGTCCGCATCGAAATTACTTATCGTGTCGTCGCCGTCGCCCGCCGCATATTCAATGACATTTTCTTCCGAGTAGAGACTTAAGTCGATTCTGTCATTACCCGCGCCGGCGTCGATTGAAACGTTGTTGCCGTTGTTGGTGATTGAGTCGTTGCCGCCGAGGGCTTGAATCGTTACGTTGGTGCCGCTGTTTGTGATTGTGTCGTTGAGTTCGGTGCCCGTTATCAGCGTGTTGTTGACGGTGTTGTAAATGTTGAGCGCAGTCGGAGTAGTATCGGGCGGAGTAGTGTCGGGCGGAGTGGTGTCTTCTGTGTTGTCGACGCCCGCGATATTGAGCGAATCCAAGCTTGCCGCGCCCCGCAAGAGGATTGAACCCGTGCCGACGCTTACGATAACATCGGAGCCGCTGACCTGCGTGGAATAGGTGCCCGTGCCGCCGCCGATTTGAAGGATATCGGTCGCATCGAAATTACTTATCGTGTCGTCGCCGTCGCCGTCCGCGTATTGAATCAAGTTATTTGACGAGTCATCCATAAAACTGATTCGGTCGTTACCGGCACCACCATTGATTGTAACTGAATTGATACCACCGCCGAAGTTATTAAATATGTCATCACCGGCACCGCCATTGATTGAAACGTTATCGCTTTGGTTTTGAATCCAATCGTTACCAGTACCGCCGTCGATTATTACGTTTTCACCTCCAGTGACGATGAAATCATCGCCGTTACCGCCGTCGACTGTGACAAAAGACATGTCATTGTAAACCGTATCGTCGCCCGTGCCACCATTGATTGAAGCATTTGAACCGCCATATCCTGCCAAAGAAACAAAGACGTTGTTGTAAATGTGATCGTCACCGGCACCACCGTCGATTGTGACATTGTCGCCGTTGTTGTATATATTATCGGAACCAGTTGCACCACTGATTGAAACGCTCGCGTAGCCGTTATCGATTGAATCGTTGCCGCCGAGAGCCGCAATCGTCGCGCCTTCGATGGTGTTGGAATAGGTGTCGTCGCCTTCGGTCAGCGTGATTAATCTGCTGTCGACGGTTGGGGTCGGCTCTACGGTGTCGGGCGGCGTGGTGTCTTCGGTGTTGTCGACGCCCGCGATATTGAGCGAATCCAAGCTTGCCGCGCTCCGCAGAGTGATTTTGCCTTCACCCACCGTGACTATAATGTCATTGCCTAAAGTTTCTTTGGAGTAAGTGTCTGAGCCGTCGCCGATTTGCAACGTCGAATCTGCGCGGAAGCCGTAAACAATATCGTTGCCGTTGCCTTCGGTGTAAGTGACAAGGAGATTTTCGCCGTCATTGCGGATTGTATCGTTGCCCGCGCCGCCGTTGATTGTTAAGTTACGGGGAACGCCCTCGCTATTGCCGCTAAGGATGAAAGTATCGTCACCGTCGCCGCCGTCAATAAAATTATTTTCTACAAGATTGGCGTAAATTTCGTAGGTATCTTTGCCTTCACCCAAGAAAATCACAGAGTTTTTGCCGGTGCCTTGACCAACGGTATCATTTCCTGCGCCCGCGTAGACTGTAGAATTGCTGCCGGCTTGAATGCAATCGTTGCCCGTGCCCGTGTTGAGCGTTGAGTAGCTGCCGTCGTTGTCGACTTGGTCGTCGCCGTCGCCCGTTTCAATCAGAACGTTCACGCCGCCTCTGTTTTCGGCACCGTTGCCGTTGTAAACGTAATCATTGCCCGCGCCCGCGTCTACTGTACTATTTTTATTGAATGAAAGAATGTAGTCGTCGCCCGTGCCGCCGTTGATTGAAACGTCTTCTCCGCTGTTGTCTATTGTATCGTTGCCCGTGCCGCCGTTTATCGTGCTCCGGTTGCCCGCGCCGTTATCACCGCGGTTGATAATGCTGTCGTTGTCTGCTCCGCCGTCAATTACCGAATAGACGCTCCGGTTGTCAATGGTGTCGTTGCCGCCGAGGGCAAGAATCGTCACGCCGTCGAGACTGTTGGAGTAGTTGTCGTCGCCTTCGGTCAGCGTGATAAGCAACGGATTGGCGGGCGTGGTATCGGGTGGAGTAGTGTCGGGCGGAGTGGTGTCTTCGGTGTTGTCGACGCCCGCGATATTGAGCGAATCCAAAGCTGCCGCGTCCACGAGTCTGATTGAGCCCGTGCCGACATTGACAATGACATCGGAGCCGCTCACTTGCGTCGAGTAGGTGCCCGTGCCGTTTCCGATTTGCAAAGTGTCGTTGGTGTCGAAGCCTTCGATTGTGTCGTCGCCGTTGCCCGAAATGTATTGAATCAGATTGTTGGTCGCGTTGCTTGACAAGCTGATAGAGTCGTCACCCGCGCCCGCGTTTATCGTGGAAATGTTGCCGCTGTTTTCGATTGTGTCGTTGCCCGTCGAGCCGTCGATTGAAACGGAAGCGTAGGTGTTGGAGATTGAATCGTTGCCCGCCAGTGCCAAAATTGTCGCGCCCGCACCGACAACGCTGTTGTCATAAACATCGTCGCCCGCAGTGAGCGAAACGGGATTTGTCGGAACTGTCGGATCGTCAGAGTTGTTGTAGCCTGCCGCCGCCATATCCCCCGCGCTTACGACCGTGAGCGTGGGGTTTATCTGAGTGTCGGCGAAGAGCTGTTCGTAATAGTATTCGTAATCCGAAGAATCTTCGTAGATGTAGCCGACGCCGAGCTTTTGGAAAGCGGTATTAACGACGTTGACGCTGTGACTTGCCGAACCCATCCACGCGGCAACGGCGTCTGCTGCTGATGTTACCTGAGGGTCGCCGCTTGTCACAATATTTTCGCCGGTACTCAAATAAGTTTTGCCGACTTCTTCAAAGACCGTGGCATAAGAGGTGCCGCCGGGGCGCGTGTGGCTGATATAACTGCTGCCGCTGCCGTTGTTGTAAATTTCGTTCACGCGAATGGAAGCGGTCTTTGTCAAGCCGTCGGACATGGTAAGCGGCGAACGGTTACGATTGTCGCGCTCTTGGTTTGTGAGCTCCAAAATATCCCACGCGGCGGCGGGCGCATCGCCGTCGAAGTAATCGTTGTCGCGTGCGCTTTTGAGCGTGACTCTGAAGCCGCCTTGAACGGTGTCGCGCCATATGAGGTCGGTGGTGTTCACGGTGCTCGTTGAGCTGCCTGAGCCGATGATTATGGCGTTGTTGCCGCTCGTTGCGCTTGCAATGGACGTGCTGCCCGTGCCGGTATAATTGATGATAATTCTGTCTTCGCCCGGAACGAAGTCTTCAATAACAGCCCCAATCGAACCGCTTGAGGTGGTGTCGTAATTGAAGACGAAAGTATCGTTGCCCGCGCCGCCGGCAAGGGTGCCGTTGCCGCCCGTCACAACCAAGCTGTCGTTGCCCGAACCGCCGACCAAAAGCACGTTGCTTCTGCCGCTGCTGGTAAGGGTGTCGTTGCCCGCCAAGCCGTAGACTTGAGTTCTGTTCGCGCTTGCGCTGAGTTGGTTGGCGTTCGCGTCGCCGTGAATAACTGCAGCCATTAAAAATCATCTCCCCGTAAAAAATTTTGGAGTGTCGTTACGGCATTATAATAGTTGTTTTTTTTTTTGTTAATTTACCGTTCCCGGTTCCTTGTTCCTGAATTTGCTTTTGCGGGGCGTTTGGTTTATCATTAAAGAAATTTATCGTGCGGAGGGGATTCTGTGGACGAAAAAATTTTGGATTGGGTGACGCTGGCGGAGAAGTTTTCGGCGGACGGCGATCCTATGTCCATGCGCACAGCCGCACGCGAAATTCTCGACCTCGATAAAAATTCTGCGGACGGGCTGTCTATAATGGCGGAGGCGTCGCTTTACCTTGGCAACCTCGACGAGGCGGTATCCTTCGCCGAACACGCGCTGTCCGTCGACGCAAAAAATCTGCGCGGGCGATTGGCGGAAGGCGGTGTCGCCGTCAAACAGCTCAAGCTCAAAGCGCAACTGAAAATCTTCGCGGGCGTAATCGCCGATGCACATGCCGCGCTGAGGTCTTTGCAATCGCGACTGACGGATCACAATCGGCAATTCGCCTTCAACCGCCGTCAAAGGACGCAAGCCGACGAAGACTACCAAAAGCGACTCGACAAGGAAATTTCAATCGTGCGTGCGATTTTGTTCAAGGCATTGTGTTGGAGCTCGAACGGATTGTATTTATCGGGCTCCCCTGCGCGGGCTGCCGACAATCTGTTGGAGGCAAGCGACTTGACCGACCGCGACGACCAAGCGGCGGAGCTTTACTCGAAACATTTGTTCTTGCGCAACTATCGCGACTTGCCGCCGGCTCAATCAAAGGAACTCGCCCGCCAATACAACGGATTCTTCACGCGCGTGACGACCTTCGTGCACGAAAGGAAAGCCCGCGCCACCGATAAGAAATTGCACATCGGTTATGTCTCGCCCGACTTCCGCGAACACGCCCTTGCCAACTTCATGACGCCGCTGTTTAAAAACTTCGACGCCGAAAAATTTTCCGTGACGTGCTATTCGACGGGCAAGCGCGATTCCGTAACCGACAAGCTGAAAAATTTCAAAGTCCGTTGGCGCGAATTAATCGGCAAGGACGCGTTGACTGTCGCCCGCCAAATCGACGCTGACGCCGTTGACATTCTCGTTGACTTGTCGGGGCATTCGCAGGACAGTTGCTTGCCGATTCTTGCGTACAAGCCCGCGCCCGTGCAAATCTGCGCACTGGGCTACACGGCGTCGACGGGGCTCGGTGCCGTCGATTACTTCTTGACCGATAAAGTCTGCTTACCCGAAACGTTGCCCGACGGTTTCACCGAACGGCTGTTGCGTCTCGACACGTGTAATTTCTGTTACGCGCCCGGCTTGATTCGCGAAATGCCCGATGTCGATTTGCGCGCGCCCGTGCTGAAAAACGGATTCATGACGTTCGGCAGCTTCAACAACTTCGCGAAGGTCAGCGACGAAGTGCTTTACGTGTGGCGTGCGATTCTCGACAGCGTGCCGCGTTCGCGTCTGGTTATCAAAAGCAAAATCTGCAGTCTCGACGACGGCAAGGCTATCGTGCGCGACAGGCTCGGCAAGATGGGTTTCAATCTCGAACGCATTGACTTGCGCGCCTACAGCCCCGACTACCTCGAACAGTATCGCGGCATTGACGTTGCGCTTGACACGTTCCCCTACACGGGCGGCACGACGACTTGTGAGGCGTTGTATATGGGCGTCCCCGTCATAACGTTGCGCGGCAAAACGCACGGCACTCGGCTCGGCGCGTCGATTCTTACCGCCGCAGACGTTAAGGAACTGATTGCCAACAGCGCGATGGATTACGTCAAGAAAGCCGTCCGCTTAAGTCAGCGCAGGGAATTGGTCGCGGCGTATCATGTCGGCTTGCGCGAACACTTGAAGACTTCCGCGCTCATGGACGGGCAACTTTACATGCGCGAACTCGAACAGGCTTATCGTGCGGCGTGGCAGGATTATTGTCGCGCGTCCTCGCATAAAAAATTCAACTCAACAATGCTGTAGGTTAGGAGCTGAAACTTATGACGCGGCTGAAAAAAATTTTGCTCGGCGTGCTTTGCTTTGCGGTGATGATGAACGGCGGAGGCACTGCCAATGCGTATGACTTGAAAGAAATTTCCCTGCGCGACTTCGACGACGTGTGGTTCGGCAATGCGCAAGACGACACAGCAAAGACCGGCGTGACTGTCGCGATTTTCCCGAAGGGTGCACGTTGCGGCGTCGACATAAGCGGCGGCGGGCCTGCGGCGCGCGAAACGCCCGTACTCAGCCCGACGACTGCGCCCACGCCCGTCAATGCGATTGTCCTTGCGGGCGGCTCGGCTTACGGGCTTGCGGCAAGCGACGGCGTGATGACTTGGCTTGAGGCGCACGGAATCGGCTTCGACACGGGAGCAGCTCTCGTCCCAATCGTCGTGCAAAGTTGCATTTACGATTTGGCTTACGGCAGTGCGACGGTGCGTCCCGATGCGTCAATGGGATATGCGGCGTGTGAGGCGGCTTATCGTCACGAAAAATTTTTAAGCGGCTCGGTCGGCGCAGGCACGGGCGCGACTGTCGGCAAATTCGGCGGCATGAATCGCGCAATGAAATCGGGACTGGGCTTTTATGCTGTTCAGCTCGGCGACTTGAAACTTGCCGCGCTTGTCGTCGTCAATGCGACGGGTGACGTTTATGACGAACGCACGGGCAAAAAAATCGCGGGGCTTTTGACGGCTGACGGAAAACATTTCGCAGACCCGCGCGACATTCTTTACAACATGAAGGCGCAAATTTCCCCCGCCGCCCGCGAAAACACGACGCTCGGCATTATCATAACCAACGGCAACTTCGACAAGACGCAGCTGACGAAAATCGCTTCAATGACGCAAAACGCTTACGCCCGCTCGATTAAGCCCGTGGGTACTTACTTTGACGGCGACGCGATTTATGCGGCTTCGGTCGGCGAAGTTCCTGCGGATTTGAACGTTGTCGGCACGCTTGCCGCTGAAGTCATGAGCGAGGCGATTCGGCGCGCGGTTGACATTAAAAACAAAGGAGACCTTTTATGACATTAAGCAGACAATCTGTTGAACTGTTGGCACCGGCGGGGCAGTGGGAATCGCTGGTTGCGGCGATTGAGGCGGGCGCGGACGCGGTTTATCTCGGCGGCAAGGCGTTCAACATGCGCGTGCACCGTTCCGATTTCAACTTCAGCGACGAACAGTTGAAAGCCGCCGTCGAATTCGCGCACGCCCGCAACGTCAAACTTTACGTCACGCTGAACAATTTGATAAGCGCGGAAGAACTTGCGCCGCTGGAAAAATATTTGCGTTTCCTCGACGACATTCAGCCCGATTCGATTTTGGTTCAGGACTTGGCGGTTATCAATCTTGTTCGCAAGCTCGGCGTGAAAATCCCGATGCACGCGTCGGTTATGATGAACACGCACAACACGCAAGCCGTCGAATTGCTCAAGACGTTCGGGATAACGCGCGTCGTTGTCGGCAGAGAGTTGACGTTGGCTGAAGTCGCGCTGATTCGCGATCGCACGGGCATTGAAGTCGAATACTTCATGCACGGCGACATGTGCTTTGCCGAATCGGGGCAATGCATTCATTCGGGCGTCGTCTTCGGGCAAAGCGGCAATCGCGGGCGGTGCATGAAACCTTGCCGCTGGAATTACAAGCTTATCGACGAAGAAACCGGCGCGACGCTCAACGATTGGTCGTACAAGCTTGCGCTTAACGATATGTGCATGTTCCGCCACATCCCCGACTTGATTCAAGCGGGCGTCGTCAGTTTCAAGATTGAAGGGCGCATGAGACCGCCCGAATTCGTTCGCCGCCTCGTGTCGACGTATCGCGCGGAGATTGACGCCTACCTTGCCGACCCGACGGGTTACGCTGTCGACGAGGCGCGTTGGGAAAATCTTTACGCCAATCGCGTCCGCGACTTCACGACGACGTTTGCCTTCGGCGCGCCGACCGTTAAAGACATCGGCTTGACGGGTGAACGCGAGCCGAAAATTTTCAGCCGCGCAGTAGTGGAGCCCGCCTTCGACGACGACGCCGTTAAAGAAATTTTCGCGTCGGAGCGAGCTATTAAATCTGCGGGCAAGCCGAAACTTACCGTGCGTGTTGCGTCGCTTGAATCTGCGCGAGCGGCACTTGACGCGGGAGCCGATTTGATTTACGTCGGCGGCGAAGTCTTCAAGCCGCTCAAGCCGTGGACGTTTGCCGAACTGAAAAAAGCCGTCGACATGACACATGCGGCGGGCAAGCAAATCGTTTTGGCGACACCGCGCACGTCGAAGGACAAAGAGCAATGCGAAATGCGTAATGCGCAATGCGTAATGAATTTGCCGTTCGACGGAATACTTGTCGGCAACCTCGGCGCGCTGAATTTGGTAAAGCGACTGACGAACGCGCCGCTTTATGCAGACGTGTCGTTCAGCGTGTTTAATCCTTTGGCGGCGGAATTTTTGCAAAGCCTGGGCGCGGTGCAGGCGACGGCGTCATTGGAATTGGGTTTCGCGCAAGTTCGCAGTGTCGTTGAAAATTCGCCGTTGCCGATTGAAATCATCGTTCACGGCGCGACGGAGTCAATGATTTGCGACCACGACATCGCCAAGCTGTATGTGCCGGGCTACGACGAATTCGCGACGCCCGACAAGCTTAATCGCCACTATGCGCTTGAGGACGAGGCGGGCGAAGTTCACAAGTTGCGCGTCGACCAATTCAAGCGTTGGCACATTTTTTTCGGCAAGGAACTTTGCTTGTTGCCCTACGTCGAAAAATTTTTGGGGGCGGCGGCGTTGCGTATCGAGGCGCAAAATTATTCGCCCTCCGTCACCGCGCAGGTCGTCAAAGCTTATCGCGACGCAATCGACGGCAAAGACTTCGACGCGTGCAAAAAAAATGCGCCCAATCTCGGTGCAGGCGTTTACAGATTCAAGCAAAGCAAAAATTCTATTTAACTGTCTTCGTAGGGACGGACGCGCAACGTCAAGCCGCGCTCGTCGCAAATCTTTCGGCAGGCGGCAATCTCTTCGGGCGGCGTGACGTGGTCGACGACAGTCAACACGACGTGCGGCACGAAAGCTTTCATGTGCTCGGCGAAGGTCAACATTGCGTCGAAAGATTTTATCCCGTAGGCGGCGCGCGTCAGCTTGAAATATTTTTCGGCGGTCGCGGCGTTGAGACTGATTGACGCAGTGTCCAGAATGTTTTCAAAGTCCGCAGCAATCTCGCGCCCGTGATACAGTTCGCCCAAGCCGTTTGTGTTGAGACGCGTCGGCATGTTCGGGCGAATTTTTTTCACGTAAGCCAAAAGCTCGGTCAGCGCGGCAAGTCGAATCGTGGGCTCGCCGAAGCCGCAAAAGACGACCTCCTTGACGACATGCCACGGCGCGGCGTCGAAGGCGGCTTTAACTTCGTCGACGGTCGGCTCGCGCTCAAGCCAAAGACTGGAATCCGCCGCCATATTTTTTTTCCCGCGCAGGCAGAAAACGCAATCGCAGTTACATCGGTTGGTTAAGTTGACGTAAAGCCCGCGCGGTGTCGCCGAATCAATTCGCAAGCTCTCGGCAAGCGGCAAGTATCGCCCGCCTTTGTGCGTCGCGTAAACAATCATTTGAATCGCTCCTTGACTAAACGTTAGGCTTGTGATAAATTTTTTTCGCTTGAAAGACAAATGGTGGCGGGTCGTCGGTGATGCATTGCCGGCTCCTTCCGATTAATGGATGATACGTTAGAAGCCGTTGTGCTAGAACGACTTTTTTCGCACCCGAATTAGTTATTCAGGTACGCAAGCAATGCCAGGACGGTTTGAATCAAGCTGAGCAGAAGCATCAACCAATCGAACTTGTCCATAACATCACCCCCTCTCTTTCGGAGAGGAAGCCGGCTACCTAGACCCGCCGCGCAAACTATACCACACGTTCAGGGAAGTTTCAAGTTGACGTGCGATTGACACTGTTCAAGCTTAGTGATAGATTTTCTTCGCTAAGCTTTATTTTTTTGCAGGAGGGATACGCATGAAAAAGCTGATTAACTCGGTGGACGCCGTCGAAGAGCAGATGATTTTGGGTTTGGTCAAATCCGCGCCCGATAAACTCTGCAAGCTTGACTGCGGCAACGTCGTCGTTCGCGCCGATAAAAAATCCGGCAAAGTCGCACTCGTCAGCGGCGGCGGCTCAGGGCACGAGCCCGCGCACGGCGGCTTCGTCGGCAAAGGCATGTTGGATTGCGCGGTTGCGGGCGCGGTCTTCACTTCGCCGACACCCGATAAAATTTTCGAGGGAATTAAAGCCGTCGCGACAGACGCGGGCGTCCTGTGCATTGTCAAGAACTACACGGGTGACGTGCTCAATTTCGAGATGGCAATCGACATGGCGGCGGACGAAGACATCAAAGTTGACCACGTGGTTGTTAATGACGACGTTGCGGTTCAAGACAGCCTTTACACCACGGGCAGACGCGGCGTCGCGGGAACAATCCTCGTGCACAAAATCGCGGGCGCGAAGGCGGAAACCGGCGCGTCGCTTGAAGATGTGAAAGCTGTCGCCGAAAAAGTTATCGCCAACGTGCGGACGATGGGCATGGCAATTTCCCCGTGCACCGTCCCCGCCGCAGGCAAGCCCGGCTTTGAACTCGGCGACGACGAAGTTGAAATCGGTATCGGCATTCACGGTGAGCCCGGCACGCACCGCGAAAAAATCGCCTCCGCCGACGAAATCGCCAAGACGCTCCTGGACAAAATCCTTGCCGACATTGACTACAACGGGCGCGAAGTCGTCGTCATGGTAAACGGCATGGGCGCGACGCCGCTTATGGAACTGTACATCATCAACAACTTTGTGCAGGATTATTTGGCGGCGGCAGGCGTCAAAGTTTACGACACGATGGTTGGCAACTTCATGACGTCAATCGAAATGGCGGGCTTTTCGCTCACGCTGTTGCGCCTTGACGACGAACTTAAACAACTTTACGACGCGCCCGCAGATACGCCCGCGCTCAAGAGGTAATCGACATGACTGACAGCAAAACATTTATCGCGATAATCGCCGCCATTGCTCGGCGCGTGGAGGCGGAAAAAGATTTTCTCACGCAACTGGACAACGAAATCGGCGACGGCGACCACGGCATTAATCTTTCGCGCGGATTTAAAAGCGTCGTGGCGAAACTGCCAACCCTTGCCGATAAAGACATCGGCACGATTCTCAAGGGCGTCGGCACGCAACTCGTCTCAACCGTCGGCGGCGCGTCGGGTCCTCTTTACGGGACGGCGTTCATGAAGGCGGGCAACGTTTGCAAGGGCAAAACCGAACTCACTGACGCTGAATTTGTCGCGGCGTTCGAGGCGGCCGTCAATGGCGTGAAAATGCGCGGCAAAGCTGTCGAGGGCGAAAAGACCATGCTTGATGCGCTGTGTCCCGCTTACGTTGCGCTCAAGGCGGGCATCGACGGCGGCAAGTCTTTGACGGACGCTTTGGCTGACGGTGTCGACGCGGCGGCAAAGGGCGTCGAATACACCAAAACGATAATCGCCACGAAGGGACGCGCCAGCTACTTGCAGGAACGCAGCTTAGGACATCAAGACCCCGGCGCAACGTCGTCGCTTTACATGTTGCAGACCGCGCTTGAAGTTTTGCGTGCGGCGTAATCGATTCAGACTTCCCGTAAAAAAATCCCCGTCACTCACGAAGAGCGGCGGGGATTTGTAATTTCTAGTTCCTAGTTCCTTTTACGCGCTTTGCCAAGATTTGTTCGCGTGGTTGTATTTGTAAGCCGAACCGTCCGTGAGCATGACCGTCGCACTTAACGCCTCCGAACTTTGAATCGCGACGACGTTGCCCGTGTTGAACGCAATACCGATTGTACCGTTCTCTTCCGCCGTCGCAACGATGTCGCTCAACGCCGAATCGTTCAAGTGCACAATATCAGCCGAAGATGCGTTCAGGAAAAAGTCCGCGCCCTGCGTTCGTCCGCCGATGAAAATGTCCGTGCCGCCGCCGCCCATCATTGCGTCAGAAACGGTGTCCGCGCCGCCCCAAAGTTGTGAGCCTCCGTCGCCCGCGTAAATCGCGTCTGCGCCCGCCGAACCGTTTATAAGTTCAAAGCCCGCGAGCCCGCGTCCGTCGATAACGCCCGCAGTCGTTGCCGAGTATGCCTTGACAAAATCATTGCCCGCCGCGTCTTTGAGGTCGATAACTTTATCCGCCGCGTTCTGAACAACAAGCGCGCCCGTCGTCGAACCCGCGAAGAAGTTGCCGTTGCCGTCGTAAAATGCACCCGTGTAGGTCGTGCAGAAAAAGATTTTCTTATCCGACGCGTAATCGGAGATGACTTGATTGTAACCCGTGTAGATGTAATCGGTATCGGTCTCGGCGGGTTGTTGCGTAGTAGTTGCAGTTGTTTGGTGATTTGACTGCGTTATCGATTCGGGAAGCGCGGTTGCTATCGTCTCAGTTGGAGCGTTGGCAGTGGTCGAATGTTCGTTGCGTATGTAACGGAAGTGACCGCCGCCTCCTCTTTCGCTTACCGATCTGCCCGACGAGCCGCTTGCCGATCTGCCGCCGCCCGAAGCCGCAGAGCCGCGCCCTTCACTTGCCGAGGTGCCGCCCGAAGTGTTGCCGCCGTTATGCCCGCCGCCGCCCGAATTACCGCCACTGCCGCCGCTGCTGTTGCCGCCGTTGCCGCTGTTCGAGCCGCCGCCCGACGTGCCCGATTCGCCGTAAGTGATATGCGGCGGTTTGTCGCGGGCACCGATAAGACGTACCGAGCCGGAGCCGAGATAGTAGATTAAATCGTCGCCGCTGACGACCGAAGAGACCAAAGACTCGTCCGCCAAGAAATTCAGCGTGTCGTTTTCGGTGATGCCCCAAACGGTGTCGTTGCCGTCGCCCTCACCGTAACGAACGAGATTATTCCGCGAACTGCTTGACAGACTGATTCGGTCGTCGCCCGCCCCGCCGTGCATGGAAACGTTTGTGCCGCCGTTTTGAATCGAGTCGTTGCCCGCGCCGCCGTGAATGGAAACATTTGCGCCCCAGTTGTAAACGGTATCGGAGCCGTCGCCGCCGCTGATTGAGACATTTGCGCCGTTGTTCCAGACGGTATCGCTACCGTCACCGCCGTCGATTGACACGCTTGAGCCGTAGTTGTAAACATTGTCAGAGCCCGCGCCGCCGTCGATTGTGATGTTGTCGGGCGAGCTGACAGTTTCGTATTGCTGAGTTGCGCTGTTCCATATGGTGACATTTTCATTATAAATATAGTCGTTGCCGTTGCCGCCGAGGATTGAAACATTTTTGCCGCCGTAATTGTGAACGGTGTCGTCGCCGTCGCCGCCGTCGATTGTGACATTGGAGGCGTCGTTGTAATTGTTAATGTAATCGTTACCCGCGCCGCCGCTGATTGATACGCTTGCGCCGTAATTGTAGATGTTGTCGTTACCCGCGCCGCCGTCTATCGTGGCGTTGTCGGGCGAGCTGACGGTTTCGTATTGCTGAGTCGCGCTGTTCCATGCAGTGGCATTTTCATTCTCAATGTAATCGTTGCCTGCGCCGCCGCTGATTGAAACATTTTTGCCGCAGTAATTATCTACCGTGTCATCACCGTCGCCGCCCGTGAGCGTGGAGTAATCACCCGTCCTGCGGCTTCCCGTAATCCAGCCTTGCAAAATGTAATCATTGCCTGCGCCGCCGTCGATTATGGAATTGCTTGAACCGTAGCTGTAAATGGTATCGTTATCCGCGCCGCCGTTTATCGTGATGTCAATGTAGCTGTTGTAAATGGAATCGGTGCCTGCGCCGCCGTTAATTGAGCTTTGCGTACTCCAGTTGAAAACAACATCATTGCCGCCTGCAGCATTGACTGTAGCACTGCTGTTGTTCTTTATAAAATCGTCGCCGTCGCCGCCGTTGATTGAATCGTTAGCTGCGGCAACGTAAATGTAATCGCCGCCGCCTTGCGCGTCGACCGTGACGCTGTCGTTCCATAAGCCCAAATGATCTGCGTCGCTCGTGCCCGTGACGACCGTGTTGTCGCCGTCGCTGTAAAGTCTGTTGTAATGCGTGAACTTGTCGATGGACGAAACGATATTGAGGTTGTCCCAATAGTCTTCGAGCGTCAAAGTGCCCTTGCCTTGGACGCTGATTTCAACGTTTCTGCCGTTGCGTTGCGTGGAATAGCTGTCGGCGATAACAATGGTAGACCACTTGTCGAAGCCGTAGATTGTGTCGTTGCCGCCGCCGTAGACGTGCGCGGCTATGTCGGTGCTGTCGTAAATCGAATCATCGCCCGCGCCGCCCGTGACGGTCACGTTTATGCTGCCGAAGTATATCGAATCGTTACCCGCGCCGCCGTCAATTGAAACGTTGTCGTTCCAACTTTCGACAGAATCGTCGCCGCCGAGAGCCAGAATCGTTACGTCTTCGCCCTCGTCGTTGTAGTAGGTGTCGTCGCCTTCGGTGAGTGTGATTATTGAGCCGCTTGCGTCGCTTTCGTAGCCTTCAATATTTACAGTCGCCAAGCTTGTCGCGCCCGCAAGGATGACAGAGCCGTTGCCTACGCGGACGAGAACATTGGAGCCGCTTTGTTGGGTTGCGTAAGTGTCGGAGCCGTCGCCAATTCGGAGCGTGGACGTTGCGCTGAAGCCGTCGACAACGTCATTGCCGTCGCCCGCCGTGTATTGAATTAAAACGTTGCTTGCGCCGCCGAGGCTGATTTGGTCGTTGCCGGCGTCGCCCCTGATTGAAACGTCATTGCCGCTGTTTGTGATTGTGTCGTTGCCCGCCGAGCCGATGACGGAAACGGAGTCCCTTTCGTTGGAAACGGATCTGCCGCGCACGGGCGCAGGCGCGTAGGTCGAGACGACGTTAATGTATGTACCCGAATAATCTTTGAGCGTGACGGAGCCGACAGTCGCCGAGCCGCGAAGCATGTTGACGATAATGTTGCCGTCGTCACCCGTGAAGGTCGAGTAATTGTAGTTGCCGACATTGAGCGAATCGGACGTGTTGAAGCCTTCGAGCGTGTCGTTGCCGCTGCTGTAGTTGTAGACCGTGAGCAGTTGCTGATTATTGTTGACGTAATCGTCGCCGTCGCCGCCTGTGATTGTGACCTGCGCGGCGATGTTGTCGATTGAGTCGTTGCCGTTGCCTGCGTCTATCGAGACAGTCGCGCCGCCGTTGGCAATGGTGTCGTCGCCGCCGAGTGCCCGAATCTTCGCGCCGTCGAAGGTGTTGTTAAGGCTGTCCGCGCCTTCGGTTCCGACGATGTCAAGCGCGTTGCCGACGGTGACGAGGTTGCCGTTCGCGTCCACGATGTTAGGCGAGTAGTATCTTCCGTTCAAAAGGTTAATCGAGTCGCCCGACTCCGAATCAATCAAGATTAAATCGCTGTAGTTGCTTATGAGGGAAGTGTAACTGCCGCCCGCGACTTTCAGCGTCGAATCGGAAGAAAAGCTGCCTATCGTGTCGTTGCCGCCTTCGTGGAAGAAAACGAAGTTAGTGTACCAGCTGCTGAAGTAATCGTCGCCCGCGCCGGCATTGATTGAAACGTTCGAGGCGGAGTTGTAAATTGTGTCGTTGCCGCCGAGTGCCGCGATTACCGCGCCTGCAACGGTGTTGGTTATGGAGTCTGCGCCTTCGGTGCCCGTGAAGAAATTTTTCTGCATTCCGAGGATGTTCAGAGTGCCGAGCCTTGCCGCGCCCGCGAGCGTGATTGAATCTTCACCGACGCCGAGGACAACGTCATTGCCGACGGTCGCGGAGGTGTATTCGCCGCCTGAAATGTTGACGGTGTCGGTTGCGTTGAGCCCGCTGACAGTATCGGAGCCGTCGCCCGCCGCGTATTCAATCAGAACATCCTGCGCGGCGTTCAAGTTGATAAGATCGTCGCCGAGCCCGCCGTTGATTGTCACGAACGAGCCGCTGTCTGTTATGGTGTCGTTGTCATTGCCGCCGCTGATTGAAACGTTCATGCCGCTGCTTGTGATTGAATCGGCACCGCTTAGAACAGGTGTTCATAAAAATTGAATAGTGATATAGTAGATACATTATGAGA
>CAMZAX010000037.1 GCA_947304355.1 uncultured Selenomonadales bacterium | reverse complement strand
ATCAGAGAACTGCTTATGTTTTTCTTTTACTTGAGTTTACCAACAACCCCTAAAATCGTCGACGGTGCTTATCGCACAATGATTGAGCGAATTACCGGCAATATGAATCCGCAACTTTTTATTATGCAATATTCTGCGACGCTTTATGTAACTGATTTGACGCTCATTCCAAAATTTTTCTTCACGCCAATGATTATAGAAAAGCGAAAACCTTTGTCTGCAACTTCTAAAAGAGCAGGTTGGATCGGTTGTAATATCTTGTACCAAAAAATTCCCGAACAAGGAAAGTTACTCATAATCCGTGATGGCAAAGAATTCGACGTTAAGGATGTATTGCGCCGATATAACAAAATGAAGACTTTGCAAACAGATAATCTTAAAATTCGCAGTTGGACGATGGACGTTTTGAGTTGCGTGAACGAAATACCTTCGGAAATTTTCACCTTGAGTGACGTTTACAAGTTCGTCGACCGATTGAGCAAAAATCATTCGGATAATCGTAACGTCGAAGCAAAGATTCGTCAGCAATTGCAATTTTTACGTGATAAGGGTTTTATAGAGTTTATTAGTCGCGGTGTTTACAGGAAAATAAATTAAAGATTTTGAGGAGGAATTGGATGTTTATCGCGGACAGGTATGACGTTATCGTAATCGGCGCGGGACACGCGGGCATTGAGGCGGCATTGGCTTCTGCGCGGCTTGGTTGCAAGACTTTGCTTACTACGTTGTCGCTTGAAAATTTGGCGATGATGCCTTGCAATCCGTCGATAGGCGGACCCGCGAAAGGACACCTCGTCCGCGAAGTCGACGCGCTCGGCGGGCAGATGGGCATTGCCGCCGACGAAACTTGCATTCAATTCCGCACGCTCAACACCGGCAAGGGTTTCGCCGTGCAAGCCCTGCGCGCCCAAGCCGACAAAAAAATCTACCAAGCCGCAATGAAACGCGTCTGCGAGAACGTCGACAACCTTGACTTAAAGCAACTGCTGATTGAAAATATTTTGGTCGACGGCGGCAAAGTAACGGGCGTCAGCGCGGAGACGGGCGAAACGTTTCTGTCCGACGCCGTGATTTTGGCGAGCGGAACTTACCTCAGCGGGCGAATCATCATCGGCGAAAGTATCTTCGACGGCGGTCCCAACGGTCAGCGGGCGGCGATTAAGCTTTCCGACGCGCTTAGGGCTTTGGGCGTCAAGCTCATGCGTTTCAAGACCGGAACACCTGCGCGGGTTGACGCACGGACGCTTGACTTTGACAAAATGGAAATTCAGCGCGGCGACGAGCCTGCGCAGAATTTTTCGTTCATGACGCGCACGCCGCCGACCAATCGCGTCAACTGCTACCTGACCTACACCAACGAGCGCACGCATGACATCTTGCGCCGCAACCTGCACCGCGCACCCATGGCGAACGGCATTATCGAGGGCGTGGGACCGCGTTACTGCCCGTCAATCGAATCGAAAATTATCCGCTTCCCCGAAAAGGAGCGGCACCAACTTTTCCTTGAGCCCGAAGGCTTGAACACGACCGAATACTACGTGCAGGGCATGTCGACGAGTATGCCTATGGACGTGCAAATCGAGTTCCTGCACACGATACCGGGGCTTGAACGCGCCAAAATCATGCGGGCGGGCTACGCGATTGAATACGATTGCCTTGACCCGTTGCAACTCAAGCCGACGTTGGAATTTAAGACGATAGCGGGCTTTTTCAGCGCGGGACAATCGAACGGCACTTCAGGCTACGAGGAGGCGGCGGCGCAAGGTTTAATCGCGGGCATAAACGCGGCGGCTTACGTCAAGCAGACCGAGCCGCTGATACTCAAGCGTTCGGAGGCGTATATCGGCGTGCTGATTGACGACCTGGTAACCAAGGGCACCAACGAGCCGTATCGCATGATGACTTCGCGCGCGGAATATCGATTGTTGCTGAGGCAGGACAACGCGGACTTGCGCTTGACGCCGCACGCCATACGAATCGGGTTGGCGTCGCCCGAACGTCGGCGGCTGTTTGAAGGCAAGCGGGCTGAAATTTTATCGGCGACGGAACGACTGAACGCGATTAAGCTGACGCCGAGCGCGGAAGTCAATCGGAAACTGGTTGCGCTTGCAGTCGGCGAGATCCATAACGCAATGCCGCTTGCCGAGCTGTTGCGCCGCCCGTCCGTCACTTACGAGAAACTTCGCGCCGCGTTCGACCTGCCCGAAATATCAGCCGAGGCCGCCGCGCAGGTTGAAATCGGAATTTTCTACGAGGGCTACATCAGCAAGCAGGCGGAGCTTGCCGCGAAACTTGACCGCCTTGAAAACAAAATCATTCCCGACGGCGTCGACTATCACGCGTTGAAAAATCTGCGCGTCGAGGCACGTGAAAAGCTTTCCGAGATTCGTCCGCGTTCAATCGGGCAAGCGTCGCGCATTTCGGGCGTATCGCCTGCCGACGTGTCCGTTTTGCTTGTTTGGCTTGAGACGTTGGGGGTGAGGGCTTGAAAGAATTTTCTCTGCCGCTCAAGCACAAACACGAACGCCCGATAATCGAGCTGTACCGATTGCCCGCGCTGATTGACACGGGCGCAGTCGTGCCGGTGTTTTCAATCTTCCCGACGATTCTTGAAAAAGTTTTCGACGCGAAGTTAATCCTGCCGAACAAATTTATCGGCGGCTTCGGCGGCTTGGAGTGGGGCTCCGTGTATTCGCTGGCGGAATTCAGAATCGGCGAGCTTGTGTTTGAAAACTTCGAAGTCTTCGTCCCGAACGAGCCGCGCTTGAAATTCCCGTTCCTGCTGAGCGCGACGTTGTTTTACGGCACGGCTTACGAGTTCGACACGCTGAACGAGAAATTCACGGTGCGCCTGCGCGACGACCAATCGCTGAAGCGCGACTTCAAAATCAGAGACTTGAACGGCAGACTGTTCCCGCAACTTGACGGGATTTTATTTCAGGACATTGATATTGAACTGCAAGCCTTTTAACGACTGCTTCGGCGGTCTTTTTTGTTGGCAAGCTTGCAAACTTCCTGCGCGGCGGCTAAAATGTTCGCGGAGATGATATTAATGTTTCGCGGCGCATTGGCAAAGCTGAATCCCGCATTGGACGAGGCGCAACTGGACGCGCTGGAAAAATTTTATCGGCTGGTCGTCGAAGTGAATCGGCGCATGAACTTGACGGCGATAACCGAGCCGCACGAATTCGCAATCAAACACGTAATCGATTCGCTGAGCGCGTGGCACGAAGACAACCTGCGCGGCGTCGAACGAGTGGCTGACATCGGGACAGGCGCGGGCTTCCCCGCAATCCCGCTGAAAATTTTCCGCCCGCAGTTGCAGTTCACGCTGATTGATTCGCTGAACAAGCGCGTCGAGTTTTTACGGCGGGTCGTCGCCGAGCTTGCACTGGACGGCGTGACGGTGATTCACGGTCGAGCGGAAGATTTGGCGCGACAAGAAAATTTCCGCGAGCAATTCGACGCCGTGACTGCGCGAGCCGTCGCACGACTGAACGTCTTGGCGGAATACTGCTTGCCGTTCGCGAAGGTCGGCGGCACGTTCGTCGCACTCAAAGGCAAATCTTTCCGCGAGGAACTGACCGAGGCACGCGCGGCGATTAAAATCCTTGGCGGCGGCAAAGTCTTCGTCCGTGAAGTGCACCTGCCTACGCTTGACGATAAGCGCGCCGTGATTTATGTCGACAAACTCAAGCCGACACCCGCGAAATTTCCGAGGCGCGAGGCTTTAATACGAACGGTACAGTTGAAATGAGGAATTGACGTGAGAAAAAAATTTATAGCGGGCGCGGCGATTCTTGCGTTGCTTGTGAACGCGCCGCAAGTCAAAGCGGATGACATCGTTGTATTCGGCGGCGAATTCGAGGACAACGTTCCCGCCCCCAAAAAAGTCGAGAAACCCGCGCCGATAAAGGAATTGCCGCCCGAACCGCCCGCGCCGATAAAGGAATTGCCGCCCGAACCGCCCGCGCCGATTGAAGAGCCCGCGCCCGTCGAGGACACGCCCGCTCCGCCGCCGCCCGAAGTCATTGAGCCGCAACCGCCTACTCAACCGCTTGAACAGCCCGACGAGCCCCAACAGCCCGCGCAGGTTGCCGAGCCCGTCGAGCCGCAAGACGTTTCAATCGCACCGCCCGAAGAAGACGACGACATCGGCGACACGCTGACCTTCAACGACTTGAACAAAAAGCCCGAACAAAAGCCGCTTGAACAGCCGACACCGCCTCCGCCGCCCGCAGTTGAAGAGCCGAAACCCGCGCCGATAACGCAGGAGCCGCCGCCGATTGAACAACCGCAAGTCGAGCCGATAATCAACGAGCCGACGCCCGCGCCGATAACGCAGGAGCCGCCGCCGATTGACGAGCCGGCACAGGAATTCGAGCGTCCGTTTGAGCAACCAAGCAAAACTTCCGGCGAAGATGTTGTAGTTGTGTTGCCGCCGACGCCTCCGCAACCCGAATTCACGCCGCCAACGCCGCAGCCCGTCGAGCAAATCGAGCCGCTTAACGAAAAACCTGCGCGGCAATCGACGCCGAGGACGACGCGCCCGCAAAAGAATTTGCAAACACTTCAGCCGCGTTTTATTAAGTTGGCAGTCGACGAAACTTACACGTACTACCTGGACAAAAATTCGGTGCAGTGGATTAAGATGCCCTATTCGACGAGCGAGTACATTGCCGACGTCTGGATTCGCATGATTGAACGCAACCCCGCGCCGCTTGATGACGATATGGCGTCTTACGGCGCGGACAACTTCAATGCCGAAATTTCCTTGGCGCGCGAACAGGGCTATCAATATGCGCCCGACGACGTGCATGTTTTGCGCAGTCAATCTTACGTGTTGGAGCATTACTACTTGCGCCCGAAGACGCGGCAAATCCAATTCCTGTGCGAGCTTGAGGTTTTCGGTCGCCCGCAGAATACCGTTTCCGAACGCGCCTACGACTACCGCAACTGGGAAAACTTGGTGCCGGGCAGCGTCGAGAGCGTTATTTACGCGTCGACGATTAAAGTTATCGGCGAGTGGAAGTCGACGGAGCGCGGGCACATGACTTTTTCCGATATGCTTGACGAGTACTTGAGAATTTCGCTTTAACGTGTAACCGGTAACTAGTTCCCAGTTCCTAGTTCCTAAACGAGGTGTAAAAGCTTTTGGAGACAGGACTAATCCCGCCTGCGCTGATAATCGTGTCGGCGGCGGTGAGCGGATATTTTTCGCTGATGGAAACCGCGCTTACAGAGTGTCATCGCGGGCGATTGGAAAAACTTTCTGACGACGGCGACGCGGCGGCAAAAATCGTTTTGGAGCTGACAGAATCGCCGTCCGCCCTGACTGTGGCGCAAATCGGCATAACCTTCACGGGGATATTGGCGGGCGTCTGCGCCATATTAACGAGCCCGACAATCGCCGGGCTGATTAATTCGTCGATAGTTCCGGCATTGATTATCGCAGTCGGCGTCACGACGTTTATTTTTTTGCTGTTCGGAGAATTCTTGCCCAAGCTTGCGGCGAAACGAGACCCCGAAAATTTTTTGCTCAAGCACTGCAAAACCTTCCGCGTAATCGTCATGCTTATGACGCCTGTCGTTGCGTTGCTTTCGGCGATAGCAGGCGGCGTGGCGTTCGTCTTCGGCGTAAATGCCGCAAAAAACGACGCCGTCACCGAGGACGAAGTTCTTGACTTAATCGAGCAGGGCACCGAGGACGGCACGATTGAAAAGTCCGAACAAGAAATGGTCGACAGGATTTTTGACATCGGCGACGAGACCGCCTATTCGCTAATGACGCCGCGCGTGCAAATCGTTTGGCTTGACCTTGACGACGCCTTGGAAAAAAATTTGCAGATTGTGCAGGACAGCCCGCATACGATTTTTCCCGTGGGCATAGGCAGCTTGGACGATTGTCGCGGCTTGATTTACGCGAAAGATTTGCTTGACGCCGTGCTGAAAAGCGGACGCGACATTGACTTGAACGCGCTGATTCGCAAGGCAAACTACGTCCCGCGCACTATGGAGGCGTTTCGTATCGTCGAGAAGTTTCGCGCGAACGGCATAACCGAGGCAATGGTCAACGACGAATACGGCGGCGTTATCGGCTTCATTACGCTTGACGACATCTTGGGTGAGATTGTCGACATCAGCGGCGACGAAGACAGCGGTCAACAATTCAAGCGCAACAAGGACAATTCTTGGACTGTCGACGGGCTTTGCGACATTGACGAATTCAAGGAGCGTTTCAACCTTGACACTTTGCCCGACGAAGAACGCGACCACTTTCAGACCATGGGCGGCTTCGTTACGTCGCAATTCGGCTACATCCCGAAAGTCGGCGAAGTTTGCGAATGGAACGGTTTTCTCTTCAAAGTCAAGGAAATGGACGGCGTTCGCGTCAAAAAGATTTTGATTGCGCGTGACAAGTGAACGTAACGCAACTTTGCGGGCGCAATGCGTCTCTGCGTTGACGATTCTGCCAAAATGATTTATCATGCTTTGGATTAACGATTAATTAAAGTTTTGGCGTTCCGGAATGGAGTGGAAAGATTTGCAAAAACTGTTTGCGGAATTATTCTTCGCCGTCGTGATGATGCTCTTGGTCGCGCCGCGCACGGCTTTGGCAATGCCCGAAATTTTCCCTCTTGACCAAGTAAAAAGTGGCATGGTCGGCAAAGCTTATACGGTCGTCGACGGCTCCGGCAAAATTGAACAATTCGACGTGAAAATTATCGGCTTGACTGACGACGGCAAGGGCTCGCGGCGCATGATCATGGCTGAAACTTCGGGCGACGTGATTCGGCGCACGGGCGGCATCTTGCAGGGCATGAGCGGCAGTCCCGTTTACATTGACGGCAAACTCGTCGGCGCACTCTCCGCCACGCTCAAGGAAATGAATCCTTACACCGCTTTCA
This sequence comes from uncultured Selenomonadales bacterium, assembly GCA_947304355.1. GTDB lineage: Bacteria > Bacillota > Negativicutes > Selenomonadales > Selenomonadaceae > Quinella. Next base: position 11,868 of record CAMZAX010000037.1, on the reverse strand, counting down.
TAAGACCGATTGAAGACATGCTCGAACTTTGGACTTTGCCCGACCCCAAGGCGCAAGTCAATTACTTTAAAATCGCGCGGGCAACCGAAGAGGACGCCGCTGAAGTTTCTGACGTTGCGCAAAACGAACAACCCGCCGAAGAGGAAATCGTTCCCGTCGACGCGCCCGAAACCGAAGAAGTTGCCGCAGTCTATTTGAGCGGCTTCGATTCATGCGGCGCAGATTTTTTGCGCAAACATCTCGGCTGGAAAAATCTGCAGGCGGCTTCGTCCACGGTTGAACGCGGCATTCGGCTCGACGCGACGTTGGAACCCGGCTCGGCTTTGGGCGTTGCGATTATCTACGGCGACTTTTCGTTGGGCGCGACGGGCACAGTCACCGCCGTCGACGGCAAGCGCATTTTGGCGTTCGGACACCCGTTCACGCATTCGGGCAACGTCAATTACTTCATGACGGACGCATCGGTTATAGCCTCGGTCAGCGGCGCAAAGGGCAACGGCGTTAAGCTCGCGGGAATCGGTCACGTCATCGGGCGCATTAATCAAGACCGCGAATCGGGCGTTGCCGGCATACTCGGCACCTTCCCCGCCGTCGTGCCAATCACCGTAACGATTCACGACAATTCGCTCGACAAGGAAGAAACTTTCAACGCGACAATCGCTTACAACGAAAATCTTATCCCGAAGCTCGGCGCGTCCATTGCCTACACGGCGTTGAGCAAAATGGCTGATTCGCTCGCCGAAAGCACCGTCGACATCGACTTCAACATCAAGACGAACGCCATTGAAAGCGGCGAACTCTCGCGCAAAAATATGTTCTACAACGCCTCGGATGTCGGTCAAGTCGCCGTTATTGAACTCATGCAAGCTCTTAATCTCGTCTGCTCCAACACCAAGGAAGAGTCAAATATTTTTTCCGTAGACGTGAATATTTCGTTCGACACGGAACGGCGCACGGCGTCAATTGTTTCCGTCACGCCCGACAAGAAACGCGTCAAGCCCGGCGACACGGTCAACCTTACCGTCGAATTGCAACCCTATCGCAAGCCGACCGAAACCGTCATCCTGCCCTACACCGTGCCTTTGACTGCGCGGCAAGGCAATTTGGCGTTGGAGATTCACGGCGGCGCACTCGTGCCCGTCACGCAGGCAATGAGCACGGGTGTCGTCACGGCTGCCGATTCGGCGAAAAGCTACGAAGACAAAATTCGCGACTTTCTCAAAGTCGGCAAGAACAATCAGCTTGTCGTCGACATCGGCGCGACGGGCGAAATCAAAACCGATAAGCAACTGCGCAAGGACATCGAGCAGGCTCGGCGCGCTCAAGCCCGCCTCAAACGCGAAGGCAAGTCAATCAAAAAAGCCGACAGCAAAGTTGACACCAACTATATAATCGATAACGTCATGCGCACGACCTTAAACGTCGAGAAAGTCTAGGAACTAGTCCCCGGTTCCTAGTCCCTAACAGGAGGATTGAGATTTTGGAGAGACTTATCATAAAAGGCGGCAATCGATTGCGCGGCACGGTGAAAATCAGCGGCGCAAAAAATGCCGTGCTCCCTGTCATTGCCGCGACACTCCTCGGACAAGACAGAGAAACTTGCTTGGACGAAGTGCCCAACCTTGACGACGTTCGCACAATCAGCGAAGTATTGCGCACGCTCGGCGTCAAAGTTCGCCACGAGCCCGAAAACGGAAAACTTTACGTCGACGCCTCGTCGATTGAAAATATAACCGCGCCCTACGACCTCGTTCGGAAAATGCGGGCGTCCTTCCTCATAATGGGTCCGTTGCTTGCGCGTCTCGGCTCTGCGAAAATTTCGTTGCCCGGCGGCTGCGCGATTGGCACGCGTCCGATTGACTTGCACCTTAAAGGCTTCGAGGCTCTCGGCGCGCAAATTTCAATCGGGCACGGCTACATTGAGGCGACCGCTCCCGAAGGCTTGAAAGGCGCACAGATTTATCTGGACTTCCCAAGCGTCGGTGCGACCGAAAATATTTTGATGGCTGCGTCGATGGCGCAGGGACAAACGATTATCGAGAACCCCGCGCAGGAACCCGAAATCGTCGACCTTGCCAACTACCTCAACATTATGGGCGCGAAAATACGCGGCGCGGGCACCAACGTCATCAAAGTGGAAGGCGCACCGAAATTGATAGCTCGCGACTACACGATAATCCCCGACCGAATCGAGGCGGGCACCTACATGATTGCCGCCGCAATGACGCGCGGCGACGTCTACATTGCCAACGCGATAAGCGAACACCTAAAGCCCGTCATTGCCAAGCTCAAAGAGGCGGGCGTCACGGTTATCGAAGACGTTGACGGTATCCGCGTCGTCTGCGACCGCCGCCCGAAAGCCGTCGACATAAAGACTTTGCCGTATCCCGGCTTCCCGACTGACATGCAGGCGCAGTTCATGGCTATGCTGACGGTCTCGCAGGGCACCAGCGTCGTGACGGAAACGGTCTTCGAGAATCGCTTCATGCACGTCGACGAACTCCGCCGCATGGGCGCACGAATCAAGATTGACGGGCGCACGTCGATTGTCGAAGGGCAAGACAAGCTGACGGGCTGTCAAGTCAAAGCGACTGACCTGCGTGCGGGCGCGGCGATTGTTTTGGCGGCGTTGGTTGCCGAAGGCGAAACGCAAGTCGGCTACATCCACCACATCGACCGCGGTTACGACAATCTCGTTCAAAAGCTCGTGAGCCTGGGCGCGGACATCAAACGCGTCGACAATTAACGAACTGAAAAAAAAAATCGGCTGTCATTAACGGCAGTCGATTTTTTGTTGCACAATCGGTGACGCGTCGCGATTAACTTTCTTTCAGCGAGAAAACATTGACGGGCAAGCCGCAACCGTTTATCCATTCGACGACGGCGGGCGAATCGTATTTGACCATGTTGTCGGCGAAAATCTCCGTGATGTTGAATTGCTTGGCGAAGTCCGTCAACGTGGCGTCGTCCTCTTTCAACGCGAAGACAAACGAAGAAATTTTTTCTTTGCAGACCAACTGCCCCTTGCTTTCGGGCTGAAGGAGATACAAGCCGCAATCCGGGAAGCTTTGAGCGAAGTAGTTACCCAAAAATGTTCGGGCATCGTCGTCCAGCGTCGGCGTCACGATTAAAATATTGCGCGTTAACTTTTTGCGCCACGTGTCCAGAATCGCCTGATAGCTTTCAATCAAATTGCACTGATTTTGCTCGCTTACGGCTTGACGGGCGGCGGCATTGTCCTCTTCCGAATATTTTTGCAGGACGGCAAGTTTGTATCTGTACTTGAAAAACTCGGCAAAAAATTTCCTGCGGCGTTCGTCGGCAATCGTCGACGTTATCAAGCGCGGATTTTTCAGCACGATGTCGCTAAGTTTGAATTCACGCGTTTTGAGTTGCGTTTGCTCGAAAAATGTTTTGCCCTTGGCACTGTGCACCAATACAAGCGAAGTGCCCTTGTCGTCGAACATTTCGGGCGCGATGTATTGAATGCCCAATGCGTCGCCGACAGTCAAATCGCTCTGCACGCTCGGAAATTTGAATTTGCACGCGTAACAGCTCGGACGTTCGCTCAGCCCTCCGTAAAACGCGTTGCCGTAGGGGTCTTCGTTAATGCGGCGCATGTAATGCCCTTGGTCGGAAAAATTTATTTCAAGGTGCGAAACTTTCCAGCCCATCTTCTTGCCGGCGAAGTTGACGTGCTTGACTTCGTGCGCGTAGCCCAGCGCACCGATATATTCTTCCCAAACGGCGGGCGACGGCACTCCGTGGCAGATTATGTCGACGGTCAGCAGGTTGTCGTTGTCTTCGCCCAGGAAAGCGCGCAAGCCGGCGCATTGGCAGGGCGTCCCGCTGAACAGAACCTTCGTCGATTGGAGCGCGTCTTTGACTTGCCTATACACGTCGCCGATTTGACTTTGCACGTACTTGCTGCCGCGCAGATTCGCCAGCTCGTCGACGTTGCGGGCGCAGGTGTGCACGACGCGAAACTTTTCGTCGAACGCCGCACCGAACACGACGCCGCCGTCATGCAAAATAATTTCACTCAACGCGCTGAAGACGCCGCCCGCCGTACTGTGTCGACGCGCCTTGTCATCGGGATTAATCGCCGCAAAAACTTTCGGGAGCTCGGCGGGGAAAGTCGCCGCGAAATTCAGCGCGGGACAAACTTCGTCGCACTTGCCGCATTGGTCGCACAGTTCGTTGTCAATTTCGGGGTAAGCAAAGCCTTCGGCGTCGCGGCGCATGACAATCGCATTCAGCGGACAAATATTCGCGCAAGCCTCGCAACCGTTGCAATCGGCGCGTTTGGCGGTAATCATTTCCTCAATTTTCATTGTCTTTCACCTCCGACGATTCAACTTGCGACGATTCGTCAAGCGCAACCTCCGACGATTCATCAGCCTCCGACGTTTCAGCTTGCGTCGATTCTTCGGGCGGCAATTCGTCCTGCGCGGGCTCTTCGGGTACGGGTTCTTCAATCGCGGGCGCAACGGGCAGCGGCTCTTCGACGGGCGGCAGCGGCTCAATCGGCAAGTCTTCCTGCGGCAAGAGTCCGAGCGCGACTTTCAGGAATGTCAAAGCCTTCGTGCGTTCGGCGATGATTGCTTCGTCGCGGTGTGTGAAGTCGATTTGCAACGGGTCTTCCATTTTTATTTCCAAGTCGACGTCGGTGGCTCTGTCGCTCAAGCCGAACAAATCCAACAGCGATACGAGCCGCGAGAAACGTTGCACCATGCGCCCGACTTGCACTTTGTAGACGATGACGGGCGTCTTGAAGTTGATTGCGAACGCCGTGCCGTGGAAAGATTGCGTGCACATCAAAGTTGCGTGGTCGACGAGATACAGGAATTCTTCAATGCCCGTGATGTATTGGTCGAAGTTGTTCAGGTCGAGCAAGTTCACAATGGGCAGACCGAGTTTGTCGGCGAGCGCACGGACTTGTTCGGGCGGATTGCCGTCGAAGAAATAACTCAACAGGTAACCGTTCGCGTAAGTCTTTTTGCTCAACCAACGCGGCGGCTTTGCAATTTCGCGCCACTCGTCGGCGTCGAGCAGAAACACCGGGTCGAGCACGCGCAACGGACGTTTGCCTGTCAGCTTATAGACGAGGTCGACGCCCTCCGCCTCACGAATCGAAACGTAAGCCATTTCGGAAATTTTTTCGCGATAGTAGTCAACAAGATGAGCAGGCAATTCGGGTACGGCGATACTTGCAGCGTAGGCGATTCGTTTTTCAGGCGGCGCGAACTCCAAAAAATTGCCGGGAACCCACAAATCGGGATTCCAAACCTGGTCGGAGCCGACAACGAAAAAATCGTATTCGTCGGCGACATCTCCCAAATCGGGCAAGTCGAAGCGCGTGTTCATTTTGCCGTCGTCGAACTCTTTAAATTTATTTTCGCGAACGCATTTGAAAGCCGAAGCCCTCACGTTCCCCGTGAGACTCGGGCTCAATTCCAAATCGTATGGCGTGAACTGCTTGGTGCCGTGGTGCCAAAAAACATCAACACGGTCAGCAAATTTTTCCAACGTGCGATAGAGCGCGTACTTTTGCAAAGTGTTGCCGTAATTGTCGTAAACATTTACGGTTAGCAGGGCAATTCGCATTTTACTACCTCCTAAAATTTTTTTATCGGCAAGCCGCATGATTCGCTACGCTACGGAAAATATTATCGTGATTGGCGCGAGCTGTCAACGGGTAAAGGGATTAGTGCGCCAAAATGATTTCTTCAATGCGTGCGTTTTCAGCCTCGCGCGTGCTAAGAACGCCCGCTTTTTCCATTGCGTCGATAACGACAAGCTGCCGCTGTTTGGCAAGATGAAAGTCGACGTAAGGCGAATAGAGACTCGGCGCGTTGGGCAAGCCGGCGAGCATTGCGCATTCGGCTATCGTCAAGTCAGCGGGCTCTTTGCCGAAGTAACCGTGCGCCGCGTCGTATATCCCGTAAAAATTCGAGCCGAAGTAAATCACGTTCAGATATATCTCAAGAATTTTGTCTTTGCTGAAATCTTTTTCCATGTTCATCGACAGGACGAGTTCTTCAGCTTTGCGCGTGAACGTTTGGTCGCTTGTCAGAAAAAGATTTTTTACGGTCTGCTGTGTGATGGTCGACGCGCCCTCTTGGATTTCGCCCGCCTCCACGTTCACGAGCACTGCGCGGGCGATTCCGAAGATGTCGAAACCTTTGTGCTTATAAAAGCGCGTGTCTTCGACAGAAACCACCGCTTGGCAAAGCAACTTGGGCATTTTGTCGAGCATGACGTAATGCGGAATGGTTTTAAGCTTTTCGTCGACGGCGGGCTTAATTGAAGTCATCCTGTCGAGCGTCGCGAAGATGCCGAGATCTTCCGCTTGTCGCACAGGTTGCGTCGTTGGTGTCGGCACAGGTTGCTGAGCAGGTTGCGGCGGCGGCGTCTCACTTACCCCTTGTCCCTTCTCCCTTGTCCCTAATCCCTTTTCGTTTTGTTCGTCGAAGAGCGTTTTTATTTCGGGGGCGGTGCCGCGTTTTATGTCGGCGTCGTCGTCGAAAACTTCTTCGGCGTATAAATCGAACACATCGGTCGGCTCGTCGGTCTTAAGGAACAACGTCACCGCGAACGATACGCAAAACGTCAGCACCATCGCGACGACGAATTTTATAATCTTGAAAACGATTCGGAATGAACGCCTCTGCTTCGGCGGATTTTCGTTGCTCAAAAAAAAATTACTCCCTTCAAATTTCGTCGAAGGAAGTATATCACAAAAAAAACTTTTTCAATAGCCCAAAGTCTTCAGCCAGGCGTCGACGCCCTTTTCGGTCGCGGGTTTGTCGTTGTGCGCGGTCTTGCCGACAATCGCCAAACCCGGCAGGACTTCGGCGTTGGGGCAAGCTTGAGCGATTTCGCGTTCGGTACTCGAAAGCCCGCTGCCGCCGTGCGTGCAGAACGGAACGATTTTCTTGCCGCTGAAATCGTTGCTGTCAAGGAACGTCAAGACGATTCTGGGCAAGGAGCCCCACCAAATCGGGTAGCCGATAAAAATCGTGTCGTATTGCGCGATGCTTTCAATGTCGACGGCAAGAGCGGGGCGGGCGTTCGATTCAATTTCGGTCTTTGCCACTTCCGTGCAAGCTTGATATTCTTCGGGGTAAGTGCGTTCGGGAATAATCTTGAAAAGATTTGCGTCCGTCCGTTGAGCAATCATCTCCGCGACGACCTCGGTATTGCCTTTTTTAATGAAGCCGACGTTGTATTCTTCGCCCGTGCGCGAAAAATAAGCGACGAGAATTTTTTTGTCGGACGCGGGCTTTTCGGTGCTTGCCGAAGTTTTATCGGGCGCGGGTGTTGTGTCTTGCGAGACGCCGCCGCAACCGATAAGGAACAAGGAACAAGGGACAAGGAACAAGAGAATCGCCAAAAAAAACTTTTTCATGCTTTTGACCTCAGTGCGTGGCTTTAAGGTATTGCAAATCGCCAAACCAATAGGAAGCGGTGGTGCCGCCGTCGATAAGGAAATCTGCGCCGCTGATGAACCGTCCGCGACTGCTCATCAAGAATTCCGCCAGATCGCCCACTTCGTCGGGAGTGCCGGCTCTGCCTGCGGGCGAGGACTTCAACATATTGCGATAACCTTCGCCGCGCGGTCCTTTGAGTTCGTCGGCGGCGAGCGGCGTGATGATTATGCCGGGGCTGATTGAATTAATCGTCGCGCCGCGCTTGCCCCAGGGCGTTGCTTGTCCCGCCACGCGCAAGGAATTGCACCGCTTGGAGTATTGGTAAGCCTTGAGACTGTCCGTTATCGCTTTGATGAACGGCAAATCCAACAGCTCTTCGGTCGGCGTCGTCGCCAGTTGAAAATTTTGTTCCTCCGTCAGCGCGCCGAGCCTGTGCCCGCTTTGCGACGAGATGACAACGCCGCTGCCGCCGTCCGCGATAACTTTGCCGAATTCTTCAAGCAGGACAGCCGTGCCGTACAAATCGACACGCAAAATCGCGGCAACGGGAGCTTGCGAAGGACTCACGCCCGCCGCGCAGATTAAGTTCTTGACCGAGCCGAATTGTTGCGCGTGTTCGACGAGTTTTAAAATCGATTCATGACTTGAGATGTCAACAGCGATTGTCGAAACTTCAAAGCCCGCGCCGTCGAAAATTTCTGCCGCCGCCTGCGCCGCCTCCAATTTCAAATCGCCCAAGACGACGTGCTTGCCCGCGCCCACGCGCCGCGCTGTCGCCTGACCGATTGAGCCGGTGCCAACCAATACAACAACGTCTTTCATGAAAAAACCTCCTTAAACGGATTCGACCGAGCGTTCCATAATCGACCTGTCGTCTTCGCCCGCCGTCAAGATGTAGAAATAATTGAAATTGCCGCCCTTGCGCGGGCTGCCCGAAAGAATCAAAACTTTTTTGCTCATGATTAAAGCTCCCCAAAAAATTTTTTTCAGCGAGTCTTGACTTGCGTGCCGTCGTAGACAGCGGACATTTCCATATTGTCAAGCGCGTCGTCGAGTGCTTTGACTTCAGCCGCCGTCAAGTTCACGTCCGCCGCACCGACGTTTTCTTTCAAGCGTGACAACTTGCGCGTGCCGGGTATCGGGACGATGTACGGTTTCTTGTCGATCATCCACGCCAACGAGATTTGCGCTTTGGTCGCGCCTTTGCGGGCGGCGAGGTTTTCAAGCAGGTCGAGCAACGCTTGATTTTTGTCCAACGCCTCCGCCTTAAATTGCGGCATCATGCTGCGATAGTCCGTGTTCGCGTCGAACTTGGAATTCTTGTCGTAAGCACCCGACAGCAAGCCGTTTGCCAGCGGCGAGAACGCGACGAGCCCGACGTTAAGTTCCTCAAGCACGGGGAAAAGTTTTTCGTATTGCCTGAACATCATCGAGTAGCGATTTTGCACGGCGGCGGGCGGACAGACTTTGCAGGCGCGTCGAATAATTTCTTCGTCGACTTCTGAAAGACCCCAGCTCAAAATTTTTCCCGCGTCGATAAGCTCTTGCATGACGCCCGCGACTTCTTCGACGGGAACGTTGGAATCTTGCCGGTGTTGCCAGTAAATGTCAATGTAATCCGTTTGCAGGCGTTTGAGCGAGCCGTCGACGGCTTTTTTTATCGTCGCGGGGCGTGCGTCGGTTATGACGGGCTTGTTCAATTCGGGCGACGTTTCGTCGAAGTAAATGCCGAATTTCGTGCCGATAACGACTTTGTCGCGATAGGGCTTGAGTGCCGCGCCGACCAGCTCCTCGTTGTCGTGAGGATTGTCGGGCGTGCCGTAAGCCTCCGCCGTGTCGAAAAAGTTGCAACCGATGTCGACAGCCTGCGCCAAAAGTTCGCGCATTTCGTTTTTGTCGGCGGGCGCGCCGTATGCGTGAGAAAATCCCATGCAACCGAGCCCCACTGTCGAGACCGTCAAATTTTTGCCGAGCGTGCGATACTTCATTTAAATCCCTCCGCTGTTTTGTTGCCAAAAGTTTATTGCGTTGTCAAGCCAACCTTGCGCGGCGGTGCCTTCGCCGAGCCCGAAGCCGTCGAAGCTCTTGCAGGTGATAACGTCGACGACCCGCGTGTTTTGCGTGAACTCGTGCACTTCAGCGACGCCCTCCGATTCGACGTTGTGTTGACAGCCCGCGAAAATTATCGCCGCCAACAGCAACAGTAAAATGTTCATTTCGCCAAGCCCTTCGACGTGAGCCAACGCGTCATGACGTCCGCAACTTTGTCGTTGTTCAAGTCCGCTTGCAGGAAGTGCGTGTTGCCGCGAATGCCGACATCGGGCGTCATCTGCATGAAGAATTGCCGCAAAGATTCTTCGTCGCGCGGAAAGGCAACGTCGTCGTAAAAGTTCGGCCATTGCCCCATGCGGAAGTTGTTAAACCAAAGCTGGTCGTCGGGCGTGGCGGGGACGTTCGCGTTGACGGTCGCTCGCCCGGCGCGTCCTCTGCGCGGCTCGTCGACGATAAAAACCTTGTATCCGCGTTCAAGAAAAATATTCTGGAAGCCGTCGCGCCCGTCGGGTGTCGTCTCCCAGCTCTTGCCCGATTGACCGTAGCCGTGCAGGAAAATCAACGCGTGCCGTTTTGCCTTGGCGGGTATCTGGTAAAAAACGTAAGCGTGGTCGCCGTGAAGCGTGTTGCCTGACAAGTCTTTCGGGTCGTTGACGCCGTTGTAGGTGCCCGCCGACGTTATGACTTTGCCGCCCGCCATGAAGCTGCCTTGCGCCGTGATTGTGACGGGTTTCATTGCCGACGCCGTGCCGAACATCAGACTTGCCGCCGCCAATGCCGCAAGAAATTTTTTCGTCATGGTACTACTCCTTAATACGTCGCCGGTTTATTCGGCAGTGATGATTCGCACGCCCAACTTTTCTGCGGCGGCAGTCAAATCGTCGGGCAGTTGCGTTTCGATTATGAGCCCGTTCACGTCGCCGAGCTTTGCGAAACTGTAAGCACCTTCGACGCCGATTTTGCGCGATTCGGCGATAACGTAAGTCGTCTTGCTGACTTCAATCATGCGCGCCTTGTGAATGCCGCCGGCGGTGTCGCGCGAAGTCAACGAATTTTTTTTTATGTCGACGCCGAACGCTCCGATAAACGCCACGTCGGGGCGAAAGCGCGATATGAATTCCAGATTGAGCCCGTCCGAAAAACCGTCGCGGCTCCGATTAATCAGCCCGCCCGCGAAGAATAATTCAATCTTGGGATTACGCGCCAACATAACGAGCACGTCGACCATGTTCGTGAGGATTTTGTAATTGGCGTTGCTTTTCTCAAGAATCTGCGCGACGGCGATGCTTATCGTTGATATGTCAAGGAAAATCAAATCCTGCGGTTGCATGAGCTTGACGGCGGCGGCGGCGATTTTGCGTTTCGCCTCCACGTCCGAAACCCTGCGCCGATTTGCTTCGGTCATCTGAAGTTTTTCCTCAATGCTGACTGCGCCGCCGTATGTGCGCTTGAGTTTGCCGTCAAGTTCAAGTGTGCTTAAATCTTTGCGAATCGAATCCTCCGTTACGCCGAATTTTTCTGCCAGTTCTTTTACCAAGACTTTGCCGTCGCGAGACAGCATTTCCAAGATTTGTGCGTGTCTTTCTTCGATAAACATGTCAACAGAGCCTCGTTTCGTAGTCATTTTGAATCGGCGTCCAACATACCAAGCAGGTAGCGGGCAGGCACGCCGATTATCGGCTTTTGCGGCGCGAACGGGTCTGTCAAGCCTTCTTCCGCCCGCCGGAGTGCCTCGACCTGCGCGGACTCGTCGCACGCCTTTTGCAAAAGCTGTTCGTGTTCAAAAAGTTCCTGTTCTGCCTTGAGTCGCGCTTTGAGCCGTTTGAGCCGCCGTTCCCAATAAGTTTCCTCGTCGACGTGCGGATTATCGTGCTTGCGAATCGCCGTCGATTGTCCGCGATAATCTTCACGCGTCGCGCCGAATTGAATCACCTCGTAACGTCCGTAAGTGCCGGGATAGCCGCAAAGGTAATCGGGGAAACTCAATTCTTCGCGGACGCGATTCAAAACCCACGCTTCGTAATCGGGGTCGCTTTGCATGGCGCGATAGCCCGCGTCCGAAATGACAACCGTCACCTCGTCGCGGTGTCGCGTGATGTTGCGCGGAATGTTTTGCAGTTCGCCCTCGATGTAGGCTTTGTAGTCGTCGAACGTCATTTCTTGCGGCGAAGTGACTTTGAGCCCGTCGCGTGCCTCCGACAAAATTTCGGCGTAGGTTTTCGGCTTGCGAAGGTTTTCGACGCGCCGTTCCAAATCTTCCATGAGCGTCACCGCTCCGCCGATATACCCGTTGTCCAAGCGAATCGCATTGCCCACCATATGAATCGCCTCCTAGGGGTTGTTGGTAAACTCAAGTAAAAGAAAAACATAAGCAGTTCTCTGA
>CAMZAX010000036.1 GCA_947304355.1 uncultured Selenomonadales bacterium | reverse complement strand
TTTTTACTCGCTGCTTCTGTTATTCACTTTTAATTTACCAACAGCCCCTAGTTCCGATGGTGTTGTGTTTGCTCTTTAACTCAAAAATTTCACCGCAAGCATCGCAATACACATCAGCGACAGGCAAATTGTTTCGCAATTCGTTAAGATGTTCATTGCTGCAACACGGACAAAAAACATTATTTAAAAGCCAGTGTTCGCTCATAACACGGATCTTTTGTGTAGGACTTTTGTAATTTTCGGCAAGCGATTCGTTCAATTGTAAATTCACTGTAATTGCCCCGTTTGCTTATCATTGAAAAACTGAATATCTTTTTTGCCGAACAAGAACAAGCGAGTTATAATTTTCCGGCTCTGCAAAAGCATATTCGCGCAGATAAAAAATTTCGTTCGAGTAAACGAGGAAGACAAGCTTAATCGGTTTGGTCAGCTTATTTTTCAAAGTTCGATACGGATAATACAATAGTTGAATCAAAAAGTCCTCCGAAAAGTCACGCTCTGCCTCAATAAGCGTCAAAAAATTTATGCCTTCAAAAGCGGCGTCAATTTCAATCTGCGAATTGCTCACGTGAATGACGTGCAGAAAATCTTTCCGCGTATCGTTTATTTTGAAGTCGAAATTACCTGAAGACATGCGCCCCGATACGGTCGAAACAATATTTTCGTCGCCCGTGAAGTCCGCGATAATTCCCGACGCGAACGCATAATTTAAGATACTCTTTTTATTTACAATGTTTTGAGGGATTAAACTTTGCAGATGTTCAGGCAGCGACGCTTGAATGACAGGCGTATTTATCGGCTCAAAATTGTGCCACGTTTCAAAGTGCGAAATCAGATAATCGCCGCGTGTCACGGGCAAGATTGAAAGGTCGTTGTCCGAAAAAATTTTCGGCAGATTGATTTTGTGGTCGAATTTGGTCATGAGTCGCGGCTCGCAATATTTTCTTATCTGCGATGCTGAAATTTTAAAAACTCCATCATATTCTACGTGTGACAAAATTTCATGATCGTTGAAAAGTTTTTCCCATGCGTCATTATTTTTGTCCATAATGTAAGTATCCTTTCACTGAAATCATCAGAGCTCGTCGCGATTAAAGCCGCCCTTGACGTAGCCCGTGAAATTCGCGGTCGTCGACACGGGATAATAAGGCGGATCCAGATAGACGAACGTCTGCTTGGGAATGGCACTCAAAACTTCCGCGTAATCGACGGCGGTCAACGTAACGTCGGCAGAGTTCAGATATTTGCTGACAGCGCGAAGTGTCGGCGCGTTCACGATGTTTGGGTTGCGGTAGCTTCCGAACGGCGAATTGAATTCCCCGGCACTGTTCACGCGATAAAGCCCGTTGTAGCAGGTCTTATTTAGGTAAATGATTCGGGCGGCGCGTTCGACGTCCGACAGCCGCGCAAAAATTTCTTTGTCTCTGTCCAAATCTCTGACGGCGTAAAAAGTTTCCGCGTCGTTTTTGTAAGTCGACAAAGCCGCGATAAGATTTTCCACATCGTCGCGAATCATCCTGTAAACCAGCATAAGGTCTTCGTTTATGTCGTTGACAAAAGCCTTGCGTGGTTGAAGCCTAAAAAAAATTGCTCCGCCGCCGAGAAACGGCTCGCAATAGGAACTTATTCTTTTGGGGAACAAGGGCTTAAACGTTTCAAAAAGCTGCCTTTTGCCGCCAACCCATTTGAGCACGGGCGCGACCAAAGGATTATTTGAGCTTGGCATACTGTTCGTCGTCGACGGGCTCAAGCCACTCGTTGGAAGAACCTTCGGCGGGGATTTCAACCGCGAGGTGCGAAAACCAACTGTCAGCCGCCGCGCCGTGCCAATGTTTGACTTCGGGCGCAATGTTGACCACGTCACCCGGTTTCAACGCTTGCGGAGCCTTGCCCCACTCCTGATACCAGCCGCGACCGCCTGTCACCAGCAAAATCTGTCCGCCCTTGTGGTGCACATGCCAATTGTTCCTGCAGGCGGGCGAAAACGTCACGTTGGCTATCGCGCCGCCCGTCGTCGTCAACGGATTCAAATACGCTTGACCGATGAAATACTTGCTGAACTGTTCGGGCAACGGTTTGCCGACCTCGAACACGCTCGGATTTTTAATGTCTGCCACGGTAAATCCCTCCGATAAAATTAATCACTTGCAAATTATAAAAGCAGTCTCGCCGTTAAGCAAGACCGCTTCTATTTTGTTGCCGAAAAATTTTATCCGAGGATAACCAGCGATTCGTGAGCCTTGACGGATTGACCCGCCGCGACGTTGAATTTCTTGACGGTGCCGTCGGCGTCGGCTGTGATTTCGTTCTGCATTTTCATCGCTTCCAGAATCAGCAGGACGTCGCCCGCTTTGACTGCCGCGCCTTCAGCCGCAACCAACTTGACGACTTTGCCGGGCATGGGTGCGTCGATTGAGTGTTCGCCCGCGCCTGCCGCCACTTTCGCCGCAGGTGCAGGAGCCGCCGCCTTGGGTGCGGGTGCAGGTGCCGCCTTCGGAGCAGGTGCCGCCGCTTTCGGTGCCGCACCGGCCGCCGCTTTGACTTCCTCGACTTCAACTTCGTAAGTCGTGCCGTTTACCGTGACGTTGAATTTTTTTGTTGCCATTGATGTGTTCCCTCCGATTTATCTCTTGAGCTTGGACGCCAATGCCCAGACTTCGTTGCGCTTGATTTCGATTGCGACGACTTTGCCGCCGCCCATCGCCTGAATTGCCGCCGTGATTGCCGCAATGATTTCGGGTTTGATTTTGTCAGCCACAGTCGCCGCCTCCTTACAACGGAATGTTGCCGTGCTTCTTCGCGGGTCCCACTTCGCGCTTGCTCGCCAATGCGTTGAGTGCCGTGATAATCAGCGGACGCGTTTCCTTCGGCTCGATAACCATGTCGGCATAACCGCGCTCGGCAGCTTTGTAGGGCGTCGCGAATTCCTCGACGTACTCGGCGGTTTTCTGCTCCTTGTCGGGGTCTTTGCGGAAAATGATGTTCGCCGCGCCCGCAGGTCCCATAACCGCGATTTCGGCGGACGGCCACGCCATAACTTGGTCGGCACCCAACTCGCGGCAGCACATTGCGATATACGAGCCGCCGTAAGCCTTGCGCGTGATAACCGTGACTTTCGGGACGGTCGCCTCGCTGTAGGCGTAAAGCATTTTCGCGCCGTGGCGGATTATTCCGTTGTATTCCTGGTCGACACCGGGGAGGAAACCGGGCACGTCTACCAAATTCACCAGCGGCAGATTGAACGCGTCGCAAAATCTTATGAACCGCGCAGATTTGTCCGAGGCGTCCACGTCAAGGCAACCCGCCATAACCGCAGGCTGATTCGCGATAATGCCAACGCTGCGTCCGCCGAACCGCGCAAAGCACGTGATTATATTCGTGGCAAAGTGTTGATGAACTTCATAAAACTCGCCGTTGTCGACAATCATGCGGATAACGTCCTTCATGTCGTAAGGCGCGTTGGGGTTGTCGGGGATTATCGTATTCAGCTCTTCGTCTTGACGGTCGGGGTCGTCGTTGTTAAACACAATCGGCGCGTCCTCAAGGTTATTGCTCGGCAGGAAGCTGAGCAGGTAGCGGATTTGCTCAATGCAGTCTTTTTCGTCCTCCGCCGCGAAGTGAGCCACGCCCGAACGAGTGTTGTGCGTCATTGCGCCGCCGAGTTCTTCCGCCGTGACTTCCTCCGCCGTGACGGACTTGATGACTGCGGGACCCGTGATGAACATCTGGCTGGTATTCTTCACCATGTAGATAAAATCAGTGATGGCAGGCGAATAAACCGCTCCGCCCGCGCAGGGTCCCATGATAACGGAAATCTGCGGAATGACGCCGCTCGCCGCCGTGTTGCGGAAGAAAATGCCCGCGTAGCCGCTGAGTGCGTCGACAGCCTCTTGAATGCGTGCGCCGCCCGAATCGTTTATGCCGATAAGCGGTGCGCCCATCTTCATCGCCAAATCCATAACTTTCCAGATTTTGTGCGCGTGTTTCTCGCCGAGTGAGCCGCCCTCAACCGTGAAGTCTTGCGCGAACGCGTAAACCAGACGCCCGTCTACAGTGCCGTAGCCCGTCACGACGCCTTCACCCGGAAGTTCTTTTTTGTCCTGACCGAAATTGGTGCAACGGTGCTTAACGAACATATCAAGCTCAACGAAGGTGCCCTCGTCGAAGAACATGTCAATACGTTCGCGCGCCGTCATCTTGCCTTTTTCGTGCTGTTTATCGATACGCGACTTGCCGCCGCCTTGCAGGATTTTATCTTTCTTGGCGTGCATTAAGTCGATTTTTTCTTGAACTGTCGCCATTAATTACGCTCCTTTCAGTCGCTTTAAGGGACAAGGGACAAGTAGAAAATTCTTGTCCCTGTCCCCTTGTCCCTTTCCCCTTACTTAATCGGCTGGCAAAGCTCCAACAGGACGCCGTGCGTTGCCTTCGGGTGAATGAACGCTATCATCTTGTTGCCTGCACCCTTGCGCGGGGTCTCGTCGATGAGTTTGACGCCCTTGGCTTTCAGGTCGGCAAGTGCCGCTTCCAGGTCGTCAACCAAAAGCGCAATGTGCTGAATGCCGCCGCGTCCGCCCTGCTTTTCCATGAATTTGGCAATCGGGCTGGTCTCGTCGGTGGCAACCAACAGCTCGATTTCGCTGCCGTTGGGCGTCGGGTAGAAACCCGTGGTGACTTTCTGCTCGGCAACCGTTTCCGCGCCCGTCGCTTTCAAGCCCAACAGCTCCCAGAATGCGCCGACTTCCTGCAAGTCTTTTGCCGCTATGCCGATGTGGTCTACTCCCAAAACTTTGAACATTAATAGCCCTCCTAAAAATATCGATTAAACCCGTCTGAAAATCTTGACGCGCGTGCCCGTCGGAACTTTCGGCGGCTGTTCGGGGTCTTCAAGCTTCTCGCCGAAAACCAACTGCGCCGTCAAATCCCAACTGTCGGGCAGGTCGAAGATTCGCTTAATCGGCTCGTCTATCAGCGGGTTGTAGTGTTGCAAGTTCGCGCCAAGCCCCAAGTCCTCCAACGCCGTCCAGACTGCAAATTGCAACATGGCGTTCGCCTGCATAGCCCAGCCGGGGAAGCTGTCCTTGTATTCGGGGAATTGGTCTTGCATGGCTTTAATCATGTTGCTCGATTCAAAGAACAAAATCGTGCCGTAAGCCGCCGCAAGCCCGTCGATTTTAGCCTCGGTCTCCGCGAATTTGTCGGCGGGAACGACCCGTTTCAATTCGCCGCGCGTGATGTCCCATACGTTTTCGTGATGGTCAAGCATTGTTATCACGACCCGCGCAGATTGCATGTTGAATGCTGACGGCGCGTCTTTGGTCATGCGCTCGACTGCCGCTATGATTTGCGATTGCAACACGGGGATTTCGCGCCCCAATTTGTAGATTGTGCGGCGATTCGTTACCGCCTCTTGAAAGGTGTTCATGGTCTCATGTCTCCCGTCTCGATAAATCTGGTGTGGAAGCTCAAAGCCTCGTGCAAAAGGTGCGGCGTCGCGGCTTTCTTCGTCGCGGCAAGTGCACGCTCGTAATAATCCAACAAAAGCGGACGATAGTCGGGGTGCGCGCATTTGTTGATGACTTCCAACGCCCGTGTCCTCGGCTCAAGCCCGCGCAGGTCGGCGATTCCGTATTCGCTGATTATAACGTCTACGTCGTGCTCGGTGTGGTCAATGTGCGAACAGAACGGCACTATCGAACTGATTTTGCCGCCCTTTGCCGTCGACGGCGTGTAGAATATCGTAAGGTACGCGTTGCGGGCAAAGTCGCCGCTGCCGCCGATTCCGTTCATCATCTTGGTACCCGTCACGTGTGTGGAATTGATGTTGCCGTAAATGTCAACCTCAAGCGCGGTGTTCATCGCTATAACGCCGAGGCGGTGAACGACTTCGGGCGAATTGGAAATTTCTTCGGGGCGGAGCAAAATGTACTTGCGATATTTGTCAATGCCCTTGTAGAATCTGTCCATGCCTGCGGGTGACGGACTGAACGCCGTGCCGGAGGCGAATTTCAACTTGCCCGCGTCGATAAGGTCAAGCATCGCGTCCTGAATGACTTCGGTGTAAACAAGCAGGTCGCTCATGTCGCCTTCGACGAAACCTTCCAAAACCGCGTTCGCCACGTTGCCTACGCCCGATTGCAACGGCAACAAACCTTTGGGCATGCGTCCCGCTTTAATTTCGGCTTTAAGGAATTCAAGCGTAAATGCCGCCATTTTCTTTGAGTTCTCGTCAATCGGCGACAGGTCGCGCGTGTGGTCTTTCACGTCGCACGGCACGATAAATTTTATTTTGTCGGGCGTGCACGGGATATACGGCGTCCCGATTCGGTCGTCGGCGTGCACTATCGGTATCGGCAGGCGGTTCGGCGGGTCAAGCGGTACATAAACGTCGTGCATGCCTTCAAGCTCAAGCGGTTGCGTCGTGTTGATTTCGACTACCACCGTGTCCGCGTTTTGCACGTAGCTTGCCGCGTTGCCCAGGCTCGTCGTCGGAATGAGGTTGCCCTCTTCAGTGATGGCGCAAGCCTCAACCAGCGCAAAATTCGGTTTTTTCTTGATGAAACCCGTGCGCGTCAGTTGCGCCGATTCGCTAAGGTGCAGGTCGAGATAATCTACCGTGCCGTCGTTTATCAGCGGGCGCAATTTGCTGTCGGTCTGGTAGGGCAAACGCTGTTTAATGCCTTTGACTTCCGCCAATGCCCCGTCGAGTTCGGGTCCCGTCGATGCGCCCGTCCAGATGTTCACTTGGAACGGCTCTTTGCGCATACGTTCAGCCAATGCAAGCGGCACTGCCTTGGGGTATGCCGAAGCCGTGAACCCGCTGCACGCGATTGTCCAGCCGGGTTGAATCCAATTCGCAACTTCTTCCGCGCTCACGATTTTGTTTCGCAAGTCGACGTTGCGTACTCTGTCCGTAATATCAATCATTGAAATCCTCCTTTGCATAATCAACGGTTATTGTTCGGCTTGATTCGATTTATTTAATCTTAGCACGTCGATTATTCAAAATCAACCGTTGCCAAAAAAAATCCCCGCCGTGTTGACGGGGATAAAGTGCGCGCTGAAATTATTTGTCGTCGTCGGTGCCGTAAGTGACGGTTGGGGCGTCGAGCACAGTCGCGTTACGATTCAAATCCAAATCGCCCAACGAAACGTCGGCTCTCGTCGCGGCAGTGATGTCGTGCAAATCGTCCTGAGCGAAATTATTATCGACGAGCAAAGCGGACGAATTTGCGGGATAAATCTGCGCGTCGTTCTTATCGAGGATAATGATATTGTTGACGTTGGCGGCGGCATCGGTGAGGGTGATTGAGCCCGAATCGACGTTGATGAGCGCGTCGTTACCGTCGGTTGCGAGTTCGGGCGAGCCCTTGGTAACTTTGATTTTGTCGTTGGCGGCAGTGAAATCGGCAATGGTGTCGTCGCCGTCGCCGCTTGCGTAGATTATCGTATTGCTTGCGCCGCCGAGGGAAACGTAATCGTTGCCCTTGCCGGGATTGACGACTAAGCCCGTGCCCGCGACGGAAATATTGTCGGCTTGAGCCGAGCCCGTAATCGTGGCATTGGAGTAGCCTGCGGCAAAGCTGAATTTGTATTCGCCGCTGACGGTAACTTTGCTTGTGAGCTGTACTGACTTAAGCGTTACGGTCTTTGTGTCGCCGTCTTGCACCGCCTCAAAGTCGCCAATGTAATCCTTGTTTATGCCGCTGATTTGCGCAAGAATTTTGTTGGTCGATTTGTTTGAGTAGTTTAGCGTCTTTTCGTCGTCGGAAAGAGTGTAGCCTTTGGACATGGTGATTGACAATGTAGCCTTTGCGCCGCTTTTTGTCCAAGTCTCTTCGGTTTCGGCGACGGGCGCAAGAGACGAATCGGCAAGCGCAAGGGTGAAGTCGTCGTTCTTGCCGAGCGTGACTTTCTTTTCGTTGAGTGCGTCGGCTCCGAGAGAAATGACTTTGCCGCTGACTGAAATGCCGTCGGCAGATTTGACGCCGCTGACCGTGGCGAGCGTGGTTGAAACGGCGTTGCCCTTAGTGTCAATCGTCGGGATGTAAGTTAGCGTCTTGCTGTCGGTCGAGGTTAAATAGCCGGCAGTATTGACGGTGGCGGTGTAGGTTGCCTTGTTCTTATCGTAAGCCCACACAGGGTCGTTGTAAGTGACGGAATCGAGCCCCGTGCCGAGCGCGAGCGTGTATTTGTCGTTCTTGCCGAGCGTGACTTTCGTTTTGGCAGTCGGCGATTCATCCAACGCGTCGGCAGTGAGCGTGATGACGTTATCGTTCAAGCTGAAACTGTCGAGAGCGGCGTTCTTGCGCAGTCCGCTGACGGTCGCGAGAGTTGCAACGGTTTTATCCTTGGTGTAAGTGTAGGTTTTATCGTCCTTTTGCGTGAAATAGCCGGTGCTTATTGTCTTGTAAGTCGCCTTGGTGCCCTTGACTTCCCAGACGTTGGTTTCGACTGTTTCGGTCGGCGCGTCGGCGGCAAGCGTGAGCGTGTAATCGGTGCCCTTGCCCGTGACTTTGATATTGGAAGTGCCGAGCGCGTCTTTGGCGACGGTGACAACGTTATCGTCAACGGACAGCGCGGCTTTGACGGCGGCTTTATTATCGTCGGTGACTTTGACGATTCCGCTGACCGTGGCGAGCGTCTTTGAAGTCGCTTTGGAGTATTTGAGCGTCTTGTTGTCGGTTGACGGCGTAAAGCCCGCAGTGGTTTCCTGCGCGTAGGTCGCGGTTGTGCCCTTGAGCGTCCAGTCGGCGTCTTGCAAAGTCGGTTTCAAATCGTCGTCGGCAAGCGCAAGGGTGTAGTCACCTTTGACAGTGACTTTGGACGTTGCAAGCGCGTCGGCTCCGAGCGTTATGACGTTGCCGCTTAAGTTAATGGCGGCGGCGACGGCGGCTTTATTATCGTCTGTGACCTTGACGAGCCCGCTGACGGTCGCGAGGGTTTGTGAAGTTGCATTGCCCTTTGCGTCCTGCGCAACGATGTAGGTAATGGTCTTGCCGTCGATTGAGGTTGAATAGCCCGCAGTGTTGACGGTTTGGGCGAGCGTTGCGGATGTTTTGTTGAAGGAAAATTCGGCGTCGTTGTAGGTGACGTTTGCGATACCGCTTGCCAACGCGAGGGTGTAAGCGTCGTTCTTGCCGAGCGTGACTTTCGTTTTGGCAGTCGGCGATTCATCCAACGCGTCGGCAGTGAGCGTGATGACGTTATCGTTCAAGCTGAAACTGTCGAGAGCGGCGTTCTTGCGCAGTCCGCTGACGGTCGCGAGAGTTGCAACGGTTTTATCCTTGGTGTAAGTGTAGGTTTTATCGTCCTTTTGCGTGAAATAGCCGGTGCTTATTGTCTTGTAAGTCGCCTTGGTGCCCTTGACTTCCCAGACGTTGGTTTCGACTGTTTCGGTCGGCGCGTCGGCGGCAAGCGTGAGCGTGTAATCGGTGCCCTTGCCCGTGACTTTGATATTGGAAGTGCCGAGCGCGTCTTTGGCGACGGTGACAACGTTATCGTCAACGGACAGCGCGGCTTTGACGGCGGCTTTATTATCGTCGGTGACTTTGACGATTCCGCTGACCGTGGCGAGCGTCTTTGAAGTCGCTTTGGAGTATTTGAGCGTCTTGTTGTCGGTTGACGGCGTAAAGCCCGCAGTGGTTTCCTGCGCGTAGGTCGCGGTTGTGCCCTTGAGCGTCCAGTCGGCGTCTTGCAAAGTCGGTTTCAAATCGTCGTCGGCAAGCGCAAGGGTGTAGTCACCTTTGACAGTGACTTTGGACGTTGCAAGCGCGTCGGCTCCGAGCGTTATGACGTTGCCGCTTAAGTTAATGGCGGCGGCAACGGCGGCTTTATTATCGTCTGTGACCTTGACGAGCCCGCTGACGGTCGCGAGAGTGACGGCGTTTTCGCCCGAATATTTGATAGTTTTGCTGTCGTCGGAGAGAGTGTAACCCGCGCCCCGGGTCTGCTTGTAGGTTGCCTTGTTGCCGCTGAATTCCCAAGTCGGGATTTGCGTGAGCGGCTTTAGTGCTTCGCTTGCCAGATCCAATGTGTAACCGTCGCCCGTGACTTTGACGGCGGAAGTTGTGAGCGCGTCTTTGTTGACGGAAATTTTTGTGCCGCTGACGCTTAAAGCTGAGGTGACGGCGGCTTGATTGTCGGCAGTGACGTTGACAATGCCCGTGACGGTCGCGAGAGTGTTTGAAGTGTTTTCGGGGACATAGGTTATCGTCTTGCCGTCGGAGG
Organism: uncultured Selenomonadales bacterium; assembly: GCA_947304355.1. Taxonomy (GTDB): domain Bacteria; phylum Bacillota; class Negativicutes; order Selenomonadales; family Selenomonadaceae; genus Quinella. The sequence continues at coordinate 9,039 of CAMZAX010000036.1, read as the reverse complement.
ATGTTGAATAGCCTGCGGTCTTTGCTGTTTGAGCGAGTGTCGCGGTTGTTTTGTTGAAAGTGAATGCAGGCGTATCGTAAGCGACTTTAGTGATGCCGTTGGCGAGCTTGAGAGTATACTCGTCGTTTTTGCCGAGGGTGATTTTTGTTTTGGCGGTCGGCGATTCCTCCAACGCGTCGGCAGTGAGCGTGATGACATTGCCGCTTAAGCTGAAACTGTCGGTCGAAGCGTTTTTCCTTATGCCGCTGATTGTGGCGTAGGTGTCGATTACGGTTTCCTTGTTGTAAGCAAGAACGGTGTCGCTTTGTTTGGTGAAGTAGCCGGTATTGACTTTTTTGTAGACGGCCTTTGTGCCGCCGGTTTCCCAGAGCGTCTGTTCAACGGCGGCGGTCGGAGCGTTGGCGGCGAGAGCAAGAGTGTATCCGTCGCCCGTGACTTTGACGTTGGAAGTTGCCAGCGCGTTTTTGCCGAGCGTGATTGTCGTGCCGCTTACGTTAATGGCGGCGGCGACAGCGGTTTGATTGTCGGTCGTGACTTTTGCAATGCCCGTGACGGTTGCGAGCGTTTTGGAAGATTGAACACTGTATTTGAGTGTCTTTGCGTCTTCGGAAGCGGTGAAGCCTGCGGAAGTGCTCTGCTTGTAAGTGGCGGTTGTGTTGGTCAATTCCCAAGCGGGTGTCTGCACGGTCGGGGTCGGTGCGCCGCTTGCCAATGCCAATGTGTAATCGCCCGTGACTTTGACGTTGGAAGTTGCCAGAGCGTCCGCGCCGAGCGTTATGACGTTGCCGCTTACGTTAATGGCGTTGGCGACAGCGGTTTGATTGTCGGTCGTGACCTTTGCAATGCCCGTGACTTTTGCCAGTGTGGTCGACGTGACGGCTGAATAAGTTGCGTTCTTGCTGTTATCGGAGAGCGTAAAGCCGGCAGAAGTGTTTTGCGCGTAAGTGGCGGTTGTGTTGGTTAAATTCCAAGCGGGTGACTGCGCGGTCGGGGTTGGCGCGTCGGTGTCCAGAGCCAATGTATAACCGTCGCCGGTGAGTTTGACGTTTGAGGTGCCGAGCATTGAGCTTTTGAGGGTGATGACATTCGAGTTTGTCGGGAAGTCGGTTACTTCGACGCCCGTTTTGGCGAGCCCCTTGACGGTCGCGAGAGTCTGATTTTGCTTTGCGCTTTGGTAGGTAATGGATTTGCCCTCGTCGGTGAGCATGTAACCCGTCGAGTAATCGGCTTTGAGCGTGGCGGTGCCGTTCGAGACTGACCAGAGCTTATTGGTTATTTCGACTTGATTGTCGCTTAGATCGGAGCCGAGGGCGAGCGTGAAGTTATCGTTTTTGCCGAGCGAGACTTTTGTCGTGCCCAAGACAGCCTGTGAAAGGGTGATGACGTTGCCGTCAACGCTGATGCCTTCAATTTCGGTGCCTTTGACGGCGAGCCCCTTAACAAGACCCGTGAGCGTGGCGGCGGTTTGTCCGTCGACGGTGTAAGTGGCGGTGGTGCCGCTGATTGACCAACTTGCGCCGGCGTCGGGGTTTGCGTAGTCGGTAAGAATTTGCAACGAGCCCTGCTTTGCCAGGTAGCGCAGGAACATGTAGCCGCCTGCGTAAGCATTGACCGTGCCCGTGCCCGTATCTTTGAGATTAAGGGCTTTTGTAAAGTTGCTTGCGTTGTAAGCGAGCCCGAAGATTGTATCGCTGCGAGTGTCGTCTATACCGTGCGTCAATTCGGCAATGCCTTCGTTGATGAATTGCGGCAGTAAGTTGAAATTGGTGATGTTGCTTGCCATGATGGCGTGCGTCATTTCGTGAGCGAGCGTGCGGTCGAGCAATGACGAGGTGCCCGTACCTTTACCGTCGGCGTCGTCGGCGTCCATGCCCGCGTAGTAGTTCATGTTGATTTTGAGCGTCAACCTTATAGCCTTGCCGTCGACGGAGGTGTAGCCGACAGAGGCGAGGGTATTGCCCGTGCCTTTGCTGTCGTAGAAAACCAAATCGATTTCTTTGACGTTGGCGGTCGAGGAGTTGAAACCTGTGTCGTAGCTGTCTTCGTTAAGATTGGTGCACTCCTTAGCCCACCATTTGAAAATGCCCGCGAGAATGTTTTTTTGATCTGTGCTTAGTTGGTCGAGCGTAACGGTATTGGTTTTGCTGTCCGAGCCGTTTTTGTCGCTTGAAACGCCGTAAAGATTGACAGTCAGTCCGTTTTTGGTGAACGACGAAATATCGGGGAAGTCCGAAGAAATTTCGCCGACTTTTGACGAGCCGACGTAAATATCGCCGTCAAGCAACGTCACATCGTCGAGAGTTATTTTGCTCAATGTTTGAGTGGCGCGGGTAGTGCTTGCGTTTTCGTCGTCAGCGGGCGGGAAGTGATTTTCGCCGTCGAGTTGTCCCGTGCTTTGAGTGACGGTTGAGGCGGGTTGGTCGACGGTTGCCGATTCGGTTACACTTGCCGAGGAAACGTTGCTTAAGTCAATGCCCGCCTTGCTCAGCCAAGTAGTGAGCGTCGAGCCGTTGATTTTTGCGCCGGTTGAGTTGGCGTAGTCGCTGAAATAAATCGTGCGGTTGCCCGTGGTATCGGTGACGATTAGGGTTGTGTCGTCTGTCTGCGCGGAGCCGACGCTGAACGTGCCTTTGACGGTTACGGTATCGGTTGAGCTCAGGTCGTCGAAAGTAATATTGTTGACATCCGCGCCGATTTCAACGGTGTCATTTCCGTCGCCCGTGAGGATTGAGGCATAGTCCGCGCCGACGACGATTTTGTCGTTGCCCGCCCCCGAAGCAACGGAATCTGCGCCGCCCGTGGTGATTGTATCGTTTTTGTCGGTTGCCACGACAATCCAATCATGCGAGCCGGTATTGATATTCTGCGCGGCGTTGGCGGTAGCGGTGTACTTGTTGCCGATTTCGGGCACGACGGAGGTTGCGGTCTTTTCTACGCCCGTGCCGATTATCAAGTTGCCGCCTGAAACGGAAATGCCGTCTTGCTTTGCGTATTCCGTCATCAGCGCGGAGGTCATTGTTGTGTTGTAGACAACATCGCCTGCAGTCAAGGTTATATTTGCGTCCGAGCCTGTTATTGCGCCCGTGTCGACGTTGCCCGTCGAGCCGTCCGCGCCGGACCAATAAGTTTGCGTCGTATCGCTGTAAAGAAAATATTTTTCGGGCAACTGAATGCCGCAATATTTTTCGAGGAAAATATAAGCCTTGCGCTCCAAAATGACGCGACGGACGGTTGAGCGGCTGTCTTTTGTGTCGTCGACGTAAGCGTTGCTGATTTTGGTTGTCGAATAATTTGTTGCACTTGCATTTAGGATTGACGAGCCGACTTCGCTCATGGTTTTGCCGGCATAGTCGCTGCCGAGGATTTCTTCCACGGCTTCGCGTTCGGCTTGCACTTGGTCAGCTTTGATGTTGTCGATTACGTTTTGTACGCTCACGAATCGCGACGAGGCTTTTATTGCGGCGTCGAGCATTGCCGTGCCCGTCGTTATGCTGCTGTCGTGATTCACCAGCGTCGACATAAAAGTTTTGATGACTTCCTGTGGTGTCATAAATATCACGCTCCTCCTTGAAAAAAGAACTGCCCCGATAATTTGCATATATTATAAAGTTCGACGAAAATCATTGCAATGTAAAGCAAAAATTTTTTCCGTCCGCACGCAAAAAAAAAATCCCCGCCACAATTCGTGACAGGGATTTTAATTGCGCATTAGCTTTTAGCTTTGCCGACGAGTTCGCGGATATTTTTCAAGCCGTGCCCGCGCAGATAAGCAGCCAAGTCGTCAGCGATTTTCATTGTGATTGACGGTTCGGCGAAATTGGCAGTGCCGACGGCGACGGCAGCCGCGCCCGCCAAGAAAAATTCTGCGGCGTCTTGAGCGGAACGAATGCCCCCCGTGCCGATTATCGGGATATTGACGGCTTGCGCGGTTTGCCAAACCATGCGGACAGCCACGGGTTTAATCGCGCCGCCCGAAAGACCGCCCGTCTTGTTGCCGAGGGTAACGCGCCACGTGTCGACGTTAATTTCCATGCCCATGAGCGTGTTAATCAGCGACAGGCAATCTGCGCCCGCCGATTCGACTGCGCGAGCAATGGCGGTGATGTCCGTGACGTTGGGGCTGAGCTTTACGATGACGGGCTTGCTTGTCGAACGCTTAGCCGCCGCAGTGACAGCCGCCGCTTGCCGTTCGTCCGTGCCGAAGATTATCCCGCCGTCCTTTACGTTCGGGCAGGAAATGTTAAGTTCAATCGCCGCCACGCCGTCGACGTCAAGCATTTTTGCAAGCGTGCCGTAATCTTCGACGCTTGAGCCGCTGACGTTTACGATGACGTTCATTTTGTCTTTGATACGCGGCAGGATTTTCAAAAGGAAAGTTTCAATGCCGGGGTTCTCCAAGCCGATGGCGTTGAGCATACCCGAAGGCGTTTCGGTGATTCGGACGCCGTCGTTGCCCCTGCGCGGCTTGAGCGTGATACATTTGACCATGACGCCGCCGAGGCGTTTAAGGTCGACGAAATCAGCGAACTCTTCGCCGAAGCCGAACGTGCCCGACGCGGCGAAAATCGGCGTATTTAGTTTGAGCCCGCAAAGTTCGGTTTGCAAGCAAGAATTATCCAAGCGATTCACCTCCTTGTCCCTTGTCCCTTTTTAACCTGCTCGTGGAAAAAAAAGTTGACGATAACAGGCGGCGCGTCGAAGTCGCGTTGCAAGTCGTCACGGTTGCGCACATACTCCAAACCGTTTCGCGCTGCGTATTCGGCGACAGCGGCGTTGAGTTCAAACCAGTAGCGCGGATTCTTGCGGTAATAAATTTCGGTGTAAAGCGGCACGAGTTGCGGATATTTTTCCTTGACGTAAGCAAAAATTTTCGGCTTGAAGTCCCCGCGCAGATTCAAATTCTCCAGCCAGACGAGATTGCAAAAATCTTTTGCGGCGTCGATTATCGCGGGCACATCGGTTATTCCGGGGAATATCGGCGAAATGAAACACGTCGTACGAATTCCCGCCGCGTGCAAAGTTTTCATAGCCGCGAGCCTGCGCGCAATCGGAACGGCGTTGTCCATGTCGTCCTTAAAGTTTTCGTCGAGGGTGTTTATGCTGAAACCGACGCGCACATTTTTGAACGTCCGAATCAAATCCAAGTCGCGCAGAATCAAATCTGATTTCGTCTGCAAGCTCAAATGAATGTCGACGCCTTGAAACGTTTCGAGGAAAGCGCGTGTGCGACGATACTTTTCCTCTTGCGGGTTGTAGGGGTCTGTGACCGAGCTCATGAAGAAGCTTTTGCCCGCGTAGCGTTGCGGGTTCTTAATCGCGTCCCAAATCTTCACGTCGAGGAAGGTGCCCCACTCTTCGGCGTGCCCCGTGAATTTTTTCATGAAGCAGGCGTAACAATACTTGCAGGCATGCGTACAGCCGACGTAGGGATTGACGGCGAAATCGCAAACGGGCAGGTTGGACTTCGTGACGACGCTTTTGACGGGAACGGTGCGGATTATCGGATTCAATTCAAAAGACCTCTTTCGCGTCGAAAACGGGGCCGTCCTTGCAAACCTTCCTGCGCCCGTTCACGGTATCAATCGAACAGCTGAGACACGCGCCGAGCCCGCAAGCCATGCGTTTTTCAAAGGAGACCTCGCAGGGGATATTTTTTTCGGCAGCAAGTTTGGCGACGCCGCGCATCATCACTTCGGGGCCGCAAGTCAAAATCGCCGCGTAATTTTTTTTTGCAAGGACATCGGGCAACGCGTCCGTGACGAAGCCGTATTTGCCGACGGAGCCGTCATCAGTCGTCAAGAAAATTTCTTCGGCGAAGGGACGAAATTCCGCTTGCCAAAAGTCAACTTCGCCGGCATTGCGCCCGCCCATTAAAACATCGGAGGGACAAGGAACAAGGGACAAGGGACAAGGGTTTTCATTGCGCATTACGCATTGCGCATTTCGCATTGCAGTTTCCGCCGCGCAGAGCAAAGGAGCCAAGCCCATACCGCCGCCGACAAGCAAAACTTTGCCGCCGCGAGCCGTGTAGCCGTTGCCGAGCGCGCCCAAAATATTCAAGCGTTCGCCCGACCGCTGTCGCGACAAAAATTCGGTGCCGCGCCCGACTTGACGATAAAAAATTTTCACTTTGCCGCCCGCCGTCGACGCAATGCCGAAGGGTCGCCGCAACGTGAATTCGTCCGAGATTTTGACTTGCACGAATTGACCCGCCTTCGCCTGCGCGGCGAGTTCGGGCGCGTCGAGAATCAAGCGGAAGATATTCGCGGCAACCGCGTCATTGGATAAAATTTCAACGTCAAAAATTTTCATAACTCCTAACTCCTAACTCCTACCTCCTAACTCTTTACAACGCCGCTCCGATTTTAAAAGCCATGTCGCCGAATTCGGAACGCTCAACCATCGGGCGCGAGCCGCAACCGACTGCCCACACCTGCCCGACGTCCTGCCAGCTCATGTAGCGCACGAGCGTTTCGTAATGATTCTTCAACGCCTCCATCGTCCAATCGGCAGAGTTCCACGCCGTCGCGATAATCATTGACTTCTTGCCGCTGAGGCGCGTCGTCCGCGAATAAAATCTGTCGACGACAGTTTTCAGCTGTGCGCTCATGCCGTAGTAATAAAGCGGCGTAACCAAAACGAGCAAATCGGCTTTAAGCATTTGCGGCATAAGTTTCGTTTCAATGGCGTCGTCGAAAATGCACGCGCCGTCCATACCGCATTGGTCGCAACCTTGGCAGGGGTGCGTATCTTCGTGCGCCGCATCGAAAATAAAAATTTCATGCCCGGCAGTCTTCGCGCCGTCGACGAATTTTTGAGCCAGGTAACGCGACGTTGATTGCGCCTCCGAATGAGGACTGCTGTTAATCACAACAATTTTCATAGTCTTGCCCTGCGAAACGGATTCTTCCGCAGAAACTTCACCGTCCTCGTCAGTTTTGTCGTTAATCGCCGTCAAGCCGCAACCGCTCAAGTAAATGACGGCAGAGCCGAGCCCGACGACTTTTACAAATTCGCGCCTGTTCAATCGGCATACACTTCCTTCGCCATTGGGAAGACCGCCCAAGCTTTCGGCCAGCCCGCGTAGAAACCGAGTTGCGTAATGATTTCAACCATTTCGGCTTTCGTGACGCCGTTGGCTTTTGCGGCGGCGAGGTGGTGTTTCAACGCGTCAGTGAAAATGCCCGCGCCGACCAGCGTCGAAACGGTGACGATACTCCTGTCGTGCACGGAAAGGATATTGTTGCGGCTCCACACTTCGCCGAAAAGAATGTCGTCGTTATAGCGCGCGAATTCGGGTGCGAAGTCGCCGAGGTTTTTCCTGCCCGCGTTCTGCGAAATTTTTTTGCCGACGTTGTCGAAAACCTGCGCGGCGTCATCGCCGTAAACAGCCTTCGCCATGGGGAAGACCGCCCAAGCTTTCGGCCAGCCCGCGTAGAAACCGAGTTGCGTGACGATTTCAACCATCTCGTCGCGAGTGACGCCGTTTTGTTTCGCCGTCTGAATGTGATACTTCAACGCGTCTGTCAAAACGCCGCTGCCGACCAACGCGCAAATCGTGACGATACTCCTGTCGTGCAAGCTGAGGATGTCGTTGCGGCTCCACACTTCGCCGAAAAGGATGTCGTCGTTATAGCGTGCGAATTCGGGCGCAAAGTCACCGAGTGCGTCGCGTCCCGCCGTCTGCACGATTTTTACTGCCTTAGTTTGTTTCATGGTTGTTGCCTCCGCCGTGATTAAATTTGTCGTGAACAACATGCTTGCTGCCAAGCCCGCCGCAAGAAATTTTTTAGTCGTCATGCCGGCACCGCCTTTCGCCGCCCATTATAAAGCGTCTGCATGAAAAAAACACTGGACACCGAAAATTTTTTATGCTATTTTAGGCGCGCCGCTCGACGAGGACAGAAAAGCAGTTAGGAATTAGGAATTAGGAGTTAAAAGAGCCTCATCAACTCCTAACTCCTAACTTCAAACTCCTAACTCTCCGCAGTCGGCGAGTTCATCCGCATGGAGGTGTTCAGGTTGTACGCAATCATCAAAACCGGCGGCAAACAGTACAAAGTCGCCGAGGGCAGCGAAATCATCATCGAAAAGCTTGACGCCGAGGAAGGTTCTTCGGTCACGTTCGAGGAGGTTTTGGCGGTCGGCGAAGGCGACGAAATCAAATTCGGGCGTCCGTTCGTCGCGGGCGCGAAGGTTACCGCTTCCGTCGTCAAAAACGGCAAAGGTCCCAAGCTCCGTATCTTCAAGTACAAGCACAAGACCAACTACCGCCGCCGTCAAGGTCATCGTCAGCCCTTCACGAAGGTCAAGATTGAAAAAATCGAATCATGATTGTCGCAGAGATTTACAAGCAGAGCGACGGCAAAATTATCGGCTTTTCGGTCGACGGGCACGCCAATACCGCAAAGCGCGGCTTCGATATTTACTGCGCGGGAGCCTCAATGATGTCGCAATCAACATTCCTTTGCATGAGAGACTACTTGAAACGCGATTTCATCTGGGACGCGGCGCACGGGCGATTGATGATGCGCTTGAAGGACGCGCCCGACGATTTAACCGAAGTCGCCTTTCAAACAATGTTGATTGGCATGAAGGAGCTTGAAAAACTCGCGCCGCAAATCGTTAAAGTCAAAGAAAAACTTTTCCTCGGAGGTGAAAATAAATGAACTTCACATTTGATTTACAGCGTTTCGCGCACAAGAAAGGTGTCAGCTCCACGCGCAACGGCCGCGACAGCGAATCGAAACGTCTCGGCGTCAAGGAACAGGCGGGCACCGTCGTCACGGCGGGTAGCATTTTGGTTCGTCAACGCGGCACGCACTTCCACCCCGGTCACAACGTCGGCAAGGGCAAGGACGATACCCTTTTCGCGAAAATCGCGGGCAAGGTCGCGTTCGAGCGCATGGGTCGCTACAATCGCAAAATAAGTGTCTATGCCGTTGAGGCGTAAAAATTTAGTTGACAAGCAACGGCAAGCGTGTTAATATGCGTCTTGCGCCGAAGTGGCGGAATTGGCAGACGCAGCAGACTCAAAAT
>CAMZAX010000035.1 GCA_947304355.1 uncultured Selenomonadales bacterium | reverse complement strand
TTCAGAAACGTTCGTTATAGCCTTTCTTGTTACAATTTTTCTTGACCAATACATACGGGCTACGGCATTTATTCAGACCCGCCTGCCGAGCCGGGCGCGAAGGACAATCAAAAAGACCCGTGGATTCGACGGACGTTCATAATGCGTTTGCCTTTGCCTATGAATAAACGAGCATGTTGGGTAGACGTTGCGCCCGAATCGATAGAACTGCTTGCCGGTTATGGTTCGGACGGGCAGGAAATTTATCGGGCAAGAACTTCATTGATTGGAGGTGACTGAGTGGCTGACAGAATGAACGAAATCGGGCGTTCGGGAATTTCACGTTGGGGCGGTCACATACACGAAGAATTTTTGCCGGAACTGCGCGGTACTCAAGGCGTGCGTGTCTACACCGAAATGGCAGAAAACGATGATGCCATCGGCGCGATTCTCTTTGCGATAAAAATGTTGATTCGGCAGGCGTCGTGGTCTGTGCAGGCGGGCGGCAAAGAAAAAGCCGACATCAAAGCGGCTGAATTCGTCGAGAGCTGTCTTCACGATATGACTTCGACTTGGACGGACACAATCAGCGAAATTTTAAGCTTCTTGACTTACGGTTGGAGTGTTGTAGAACTTTGCTACAAGCGACGCATGGGGCACAAGAAAGACCCGCGCTTGGACAGCAAATTCGACGACGGCTTAATCGGCTGGCTGAAACTGCCGTTGCGGTCGCAGGAAAGTCTTTACGAATGGCAGTTCGATGAGCGCGACAATCTGCTTGCCTTCGTGCAAATGCCCGCGCCGAACTTCGAGATAATCAAAATCCCTGCCGAAAAATTTTTGCTGTTCCGCGCTGAGAGCCGCAAGAATAATCCCGAAGGTCGTTCAATCCTCCGCAATGCTTATCGGGCGTGGTTCTTCAAGAAAAAATTACAAGAACTTGAAGGTATCGGCGTCGAACGCGATTTGGCGGGCTTCCCTGTACTCACCGCGCCTGAAGGTGTCGACGTATGGTCGCCGTCGAACGCGGGCTTGCTGAAAATGTGCAATGAATTCGTCAGCAACATCCGCCGCGATTCAATGGAAGGCTTGACAATCCCCGCCGGTTGGAAGTTGGAACTTTTAAGCACGGGCGGCGCACGACAATTCGACACGTCGGCAATAATTTCGCGCTACGACAACCGAATCGCAATGACGGTGCTCGCCGACTTCTTGTTTCTCGGTCATGAGGCTGTTGGCTCGTTCGCTCTGTCGAGTGACAAGACGCGACTGTTTTCAATGGCAATCGGCGCGTACTTGGACATCATCTGCGAAACGTTTAACCGCAAGGCAATACCGCAGTTGATAGAACTTAACCAAAAAAGTTTCGCGGGCTTGAGCGATTACCCGACGCTGGTGCACGGCGATATTGAAACTCAAGACTTGGAACAACTCGGCGCGTACTTGAAAGACATGACGGGCTTAGGCTTGATAACGCCTGACGACACGCTTGAAGAATATCTCCGCGAACAGGCAAGCTTGCCGACGAAAATAGATTAGCCTTCTGGCTTTTTTATTGAAAGGTGGTGATAGTGTGAGGATAAGCGGGAAAATCGTAAAGGCTAACATCGACGAGCATTTAGTCTTCGGCTGGGCTAGCGTTGCGATTGACGAGGACGGCAAAACAATCGTCGACAGTGACGGCGACACAATTTCAATCAGCGAATTGGAGCGGGCGGCGTATAACTTCGTAATGTGGGGACGCGTCGGCGGCGAAATGCATGAGAATATTTACATCGGGACGTTGGTTGAGAGTATGGTTTTCACACCCGAAAAATGCGCCGCGTTGGGGCTTGAAGGCGTCCCTAACGGCTGGTGGATAGGCATGAAAATTTTCGACAACAAAGTCTGGGCTAAAATCAAGTCGGGCAAGTACAGCATGTTTTCAATCGCCGGTCGCGCCGTAAGAGAGGAAATCGAAAATGAATAATTTAAAAGATTTGGAGCTGGAAGAAGTCTCGTTGGTAGACGCGGGCGCAAATCCTGCCGCCAAAGTGGTGTTGTTTAAAAGAAAGGATGATACCGAAGTGAAGAAACAAGACGAGCCGCAAGTCGAAGCGACAATCGAAAAGACAGCAGAGCCGCAAGTCGACGCGGAAAAGGAAGCGTTGCAAAAGCGCGTAGCCGAACTTGAAAAAATTTTGGCGGAACGTGACGCGGCGGACAAAGCTGAAGTCGAAAAGGCGGCGGCAGAGAAATTGGCGGCAGACAACGCCAAAGTCACCGAACTGCTTGACCGTCTCGAAAAACGCGTCGAAGAGCATATCGCGAAGGCGGAAACAACCGAACTGCTCAAAATCGCGTCGAAGTACGAAATCCTCGGCGAAAAAGCGGACGAACTTGCCAAAGTCCTTAAGACCGTCAAAGGCACCGACGTTTACGACAAAATCATCGGCAACCTTGACCGCGAATTGGCTTGCGTCGAAAAAGCCGGCACGTTTACTGAAATCGGCAAGCGCGGCGACGGTGGCAGTTACGGCGACCAAACGCAGATTCACAAGTTCGCGGCGGAAATAAAAAAAGCGGAGCCGACTTTGACTGACCGTCAAGCGTTGGACAAAGCGTTTCAAGAACATCCCGAATTGAAATTCTAAGGAGTGATTTAAATGGCGTACACAAGTACTATGATTGACGACAGCCCGACCAAAGTTTTCAAGACGGCGGCTGATTTGACAGGCGGCGCGTTCACGGCGGTACAGCTCGGCGGCAGCGGAATCACCACGGCTGACGCAAACGCAGTTCCCGTCGGTTTGCTTATCGGCGAATACGAACTGCCAATTCCTGCGGGTGAGGAAGTCACTGCGCAAATTCAAGGCGGCGGTCTGTGGCTGGCAGGTGAATCGATTGCGGCGGGCGACCTTCTCGCGTCGAGTGCAAGCGGTGTTGCAGTCAAAGCCACGGCAGGCAAATTCATCTTCGCACAAGCTCTGACGAACGCGAAACCCAATCAAGCCGCACAGGTTCAGATTATTCGCGGCGGCTTCAAAGGATAAGGAGTGACATTCATGGACACCAAAGACATCTTGGTTCAAAAATCGTTCGGCGCGTGGAAGCCGAACATTTACCTTTCCAATCTCGCTATGGCTTACTATGAGGAGCCGACTTACGCGCACAAAAGACTTTTCCCAGTCTGCCCCGTGCAGTTGCCCAGCGGCTACTTCTACACGTTCAGCAAGGCGGACTTGGCGCGCGATAACGTTCGTCGTAAGCCTGACTACGGCTCTGTTGCTCCTGCGGTCATGGGCTTGAGTGACGACAGCTACAGTTGCCACGTCGACCAAATCATCATAGGCTTGGACAAAATCATCACGCTTGCTTATCAGCGTGCGGGCGCGGCGGGCAGTGCAGACCCTTTTCGTGCGCGTGTCAAGACAATCACCGAACAGCTCGCCTTGCACCAAGAAATTGAGTTCGCGAAGAATTTTTTCAACGCGGGCGTTTGGTCTAACGAGTGGACGGGCGCAGCTTCGACTAACGTGGCGCAGAAAAAATTTACTAAGTTCGATAACTCGGACACCGACCCTGTGGCGTTTTTCGACGCGTGCATGATTGACATCCGCCGTGAAGGACGTCGCAAGCCCAACAAACTCGCGCTTGGCGTCAACACTTTTGCCGCGCTCAAAAATAACCCGTTCATCAAAGAACGCATTAAGTACAGCGGTACGACGCAGAATCCCGCCGTCGTCAACGAATCGGTCATTGCGCAGATTATCGGCGTTGACGAAGTGGTTGTCCTCGACGCAACATACAATGACGCGGGCGTCGGGCAAGCCGAAAACATGCAATACGTCTGCGACAAAAACGGTGCACTGCTCCTTTACGCGCCGGACACTCCGCAGATAGACGAGCCTTCCGCCGGGTATATTTTCACGTGGCAACTGAACGGCGGCGATTACATTGCCGTTGACACTTTCGACGGCGAAGGCGGCACCCATACCGAATTCATGGAGGCAATTATCGCTTACGACATGCGCAAAACTTCGGACGCGCTGGCGATGTACTTCAAGGATTGTGTCGGATGATTCGGGCGTTGAAAACCTGTCGATTCGGCGGCAAAGATTATCACAAGGGCGACGTTGTCCCCGAAGCGGCAGTCGACAAAAATTTTATCGGGTCACTCGTCGGCATGAAAATAATCGAGGTGACGCGCAATGACGCACAACCTCTTAGCGAAAAAATTAAACCAAAAGTGAAACGGCAAAACCACGTTGCGCGTTGAAACTCCCTGCAGATTCTGCTAAAATTGACAAAATAAAACTTATCTACCCGCTCGCAAAAGTCAAAGGGGGATTGTCATGGGAGCAGTAATTAATCTTACTGGGCAACGATTCGGGAGACTTACGGTTATTGAACGCGTAACAACAAACAAGCCTCAAGCTCATTGGAAATGTCTGTGCGATTGCGGGAATTTCGTTATTGTTCGCGGGCAAAGTTTGCGTGAAGGGGCGACAAAATCTTGCGGGTGTTTCCGCCAAGAAGCTAGTGCATCAAGAGCAAGCAAAAAAACGACTCATGGGATGAGCCACACTAAAATCAATGGCGTTTGGTGGGCGATTATTATGAGATGCTTCAATCCCAATTATCCCAGCTATAAAAATTACGGTGGGCGCGGCATTACGGTCTGCGACGAGTGGCGCAATGACTTCACGGCGTTTTATGAACATGTGTCAAAGCTTGAACATTTCGGCAAAGACGGTTACACACTTGACCGCATTGACAACGACGGCAACTATGAGCCCGGCAATGTGCGTTGGGCAACGGCAAAAGAGCAAAGCCGTAATCGTCGCAGTAACATCGTCGTCGAATATAAAGGCGAACAGCTTTCACTAAAAGCAGTTGCAGAAAAGTCCGGCAAAAAATATACCGATTTAGTGGCACGCTATCATCGAGGGATGCGCGGCGAAAGACTTTTTGGATAAAAACAGAGCGAAAAACTTAACACAGGCTCGCTTCGGCGGGCTTTTTTGTTGGGAGAGGTGATAATGCATGACGTTTAGTTACAACCCCGCAAATCTCGGCGAGCACGGGCTAGATCGAATGCGTTTTCGAGCTTGGCGATACGTTCGTCGCGGAGCCGGAGAAGTCATGCTATCTTTGCGACGAAGAAATTTCTGCCGTGCTTGACAGTTCGGCAAGTTGGAAGCGGGCGAAATTACGCTTAGTAGAAACTCTGCTCAGACGATTCAGCTATGAGGTCGACACCAAAATCAAAGAGGCGCAATGGAGCTTACACCAGCGCGTTGCCGAGTGGAAAGACCTTTACAAGCGGCTGAAAGACGAAGTCGAGGCGGAAGAATTAATGGACGGCGGCAACCTTGCATTCGGCAAGAAAGTACGACCGCCGATTTTTTATGTCGGTATGCATGATTGGAGGCAAAAACATGTTCGGTAAAATGCAACTTGAACAATTCACAGGCTTGACGAGTATGCCGCAGAAGGCAGCGTCGGCATGGAGCGGCGCGATTGAGGGTTTGGTCGGCGCAAGTTACAAGCCCTTGCTGTACCTTGGCAAACAGGTCGTCAAGGGCGTCGATTATTTCTTCATCGCGGAACAGACGCTTATCACAAATCCGCCGATTCGCCGCGTCGTCATGCTCGTCATTAACGAATTCGACGGCAAGTATGAACTGATAACGGAAAGCATTGAGGATTTAATCTGATGTATTTGCGTCCCCGCCAAGTTTTTGAAAACTTCCTTGTTGCAACGAAAATCACGCGCTTAAACGACATTGGTCGGAGCGTGACGGAATTCAAGCCTACGGGCGAAAAATTATTCGGCGTGGTATCCAGTGCCGAGCCCCATGAAGTCGAGAGGTGGAAAGCTTTAAGCCACACGGTGACGCACGTCATAATTCAGCATTTGGGGCACATCAAAGCTAAAGTCGGCGATTGCCTGATTAAGGGCGAAAAATTTTATCTGGTGCAAGCCGTTGACGACGTAATCGGCGCGGGACAATTTTACATATACTATTGCGAAGAAAGGTTTGACGTATTATGAGCCCTGCGGCGGCGGCAAAATACTTGCGCATCGAAGTCAACAGCCTCGTGCAAGAAATGAACCAAAATGCGCGCAGTCGGGCAAGACGCGGCGTCAATCTCCTTCGCAATGCGGCGTTGGAAGTTCTCGGTCAAAACGGCAGCGGCAGAATTTACGGTAAACACGTGGCGTCGGCACCGGGGCAACCGCCCGCACCCGATACAGGCAACTTGCGGCGAAATTGGCGTCAAGCGGTGCTCGCCTACCCGAACGGCAAAGGATTGGGCATTAACATCCACATGCGCATTACGAGCGACGTTTTCTACGCCGACTTTCTTGAACACGGCACACGAAAGATGGCGGCGCGTCCTCACCGTGAACGAATCAAGACGAAGGCACGTCCGCAAATCACCGCACTGTTCGCAAGCATTTGAGGTGAGTGAATGAACGATTTAATCACACGCGGCGAGCAAGTTCAGTTCGCTGATGACGTGATAAAGAAACGCGGCTTCATTAGGGCAAAATATTGGTCGTGGGAAGAACCGCGCAACGGGTTGGTCACGTTCGCAAACAAAGATTATCTGCGCGTCCTGTTTCAAACGGGCGTCAACGTGGCAACGAGCTACTACATGGTAAAAATCGCCGAGGTCGACGCGGGGTTGTGGCAAATCACCTACACGCCGGACTTGGCGACTTTTTATTACGTCGGCAAAGACACGCCGGCAGAGGATGACGGTAACGGTAATGTTGAGGAGGATAACGAAAATGGCAGTATCGAAGGATGAAGTTATGAACGCGTTGGCAACTTTCAAGGATTTGTTGGATTCGGCGTACGAAGAAAAATTCGCGCTGAAAGACGACTTGCTTAATTTGAGCGGCGGCTCGGACGAGGCGTTGAAAAACACGGTCGACGAATTGAAGTCCGATCTTGAAGGCTTGCAGGATTCCGTTTCCGAACACGGCTCAAGCATTGACGACTTGAAGAATCAATCCAACGACTTGGCGGACGAAACAATCACTTACGCCGACGTAGCCAATCTGTTCAACAACGACTAAGGAGTGACGCGCCGTGACCGGCATAGAAATGATTAAAAACGCCCTCAACAGCTACATCGAGAAACTCAAGGCGCAATTAATTTCAAATTCGGCGTTGCGGATTAAAATTAATAATTACGAATACGTTTTCAACGCGGACGAAATCAACTACGTCGGTGACGGTGCCGAATTTTTAGTTGCAGGGCTGACAGACGGCGGCTGGACGAATCACGGCGCAACTCTTTCAAACGGCGTGCTTGAGCTTGACGGCGCAAGCTACCTTTCGCGCGAGAACATCACACTCGGCGGGCGCGACTTCCAAATTCGTGGCAAAGTGTTCGAGAGCGCGTCGGATATGATTCAACGGCGAAAAATTTTCGAGCTGTACACTAACGACGATTTGAACATGAGCCTTTACTCGTCGGGCGCAGGCAAAAACCTTGATTTATTCGTGAACTGCGACGGCACGCTTGATAACTACGCCGAGCCCGCGATTCTCGAAAAAGAATACGAATTCACAATCGTCTGGCGGCAAGACAGCATGAAGTTGGTTTTGTACGTCGACGACATTGAAATTTACTCGAACAGGATAACAGGCTTCAGCACACAGCGAACGTTCTCGCAACTGTACTTGGGCGCGGGGATTTACCACAGCAACTCTTTCTGGAAAGGGACAATCTCCGCGTTCAAAATTTTTGACGGTTATTCGGAGGCGTGACATGGAAAGCTTGATTCGTCGACGGCTGGCGGACAACGAAAATCTTTGCGCATTGCTGGCGGACTTCGGCGGCGATACGGCGATTTTCTACCAAAAAGCTCCCGCCGATACCGATTCGCCCGAAACGCTCTACCCGCAAATAATTTTTACGACCGACAAATACGCGGACGCCACGCGCGGCACGGCAGGCATTTTGAACGTCGACATAATCACATCACAACTGACGACACCGCCTGAAGAAATTGAACGCCTTGTTCGCGACACTCTCGAAGGGATTTTCTTTCGACCACAAGCGGGCGAAATTTTTTCACTGAAATGGCAACGCACTGACGTATTCACCGAGCCCGCAAGCGAACGAACGCCGCTTATCATCGGTGCAACTATGGTGTTTGAAATTTACGAGTGGCCGAGCGCGGAGACCAGCGAACCTGACCCAGTGCAAGCCTTGAACGAATGGGCGGGCATGGTTGACGACTTCGTAATCATCGGCGCAACCGAATTCGAGGAACTCTACGAGCCGACGGCTGAACGTCCCGTGATTTACTTCGACGTGCAACGGCTGAAAGTCGTCGAACAGAATAATTCGGCGGCATGGCTTGACGTGACGATAACCTTACACGTGTTCGCGCCCAACGTTCGGAGCCGCCGCGCATGGTTGACGATACTCAATCAGCGATTGCTCATGACGCGGGCGGTGCGCTTAGCCGACGGAACGCCAATGCGACTTCTCGACGCGGAATATCTCACTGCGGCAAGCGAAATTCAGGGACAAATCAAGTATGTGTTCAGCTACGCCTTGCCGAGAAAAGTTCCTTACGCGCACACGCTGATGAATCACGGCGTCGACTTCTCAAAAGAATTGCGCTGGCAAGACAAACGATAACTTTAATCGCTCGCTTCGGCGGGCTTTTTTATTGGAGGTACGACAATGTGCACGATTGCAATGTACACGATTGACGAATTGGTCAAAGCTGCGCAGAAAGTTTTCAACCACAGCGGCACACTCGTCGCGGCGGCATTGAAGGAAACCGGCATTACAGAATTTTCCCTTGACGAAGCCAAAGAAATCGTCGAGGCATTCGCAAAACGTGAGGTGAAAAACTAATGGCAGGAACATTTTTGCTCGGCGAACGTAAAACGCGCCCGGGCGTCTATTATCGGCGCGAACGTCGCGGTTACACCGTCGAAGGTGCCACTAACGGGATACTCGCCGTAATTTTTCAAAGCAACTGGGGCGAACTCAACAAAGTCGTCGACTTAGACCAAACCGATTTGAACAACCTTAGCGACCTGTTCGGTGAAGGCAACGGCGTCGACGCTATTCGTGAAGGTTTGCTCGGCGGCGCGACAACGGTTAGGGCAATTCGCGTCGGCAGTGACACAGGCACGGCGTCAAAAATCACGCTGAAAGCTGTCGGCACGGGTGAAACTGCAGGTTCTAACGTCGTCGAAGTCAGCGCAAATTTCCCCGGCAACAGGAGCTTTACGGCAAGCGTGCGCGACGATTTACCTACGGGCAAGCGCAAGCTGGAGATTTACGACGACACCGATATTTTCGTTAAAGTCTTGTTCACGAAAGGCGATGACGAGGCTCAGGCACTTGTTGACGCGCTGGCAAATAACAAATACTTCACGGCGCGGAAACTGGCGGCAGGCACGTTGGCTGATGTCACTCAAGGTGCTTTGACGGGCGGCACCAATCCGACGGTCGCGAACAGCCACTACGAAAAAGGTACCAATATCCTCGAACGCTATCGTTGGAATTGCGTCATTAGCGACACAGACGACACGGGCGTTCGACAAATTTTGAACGAATTCGTCAAGCAAAGCTACGAGACGGGACATTTGGGCATGACGTGCTTTGCAGGCTTGTCGACGGAGACTTTGGAAGCTCGCATGGACTACGCCGCAAGTTGCAACGACGAAAAAATCGTTTACCTGCTCAGCGGTTGGGTTGGCAACGACGGCACCGTTTACGACGGCTGGCGGGCGGCGGCACGTATCGGCGGCATGATTGCCGGTTGCGAATCGAACGTGTCACTCACGCACGACGTTATCAGCAATGCGCTTGAACTTATCGAGCCGCTGTCGAACGGTGAAATTATCCGCGCCGAACAAAAAGGTTGCCTTGTACTCTCGCTTAATGCCGACAATCAAGTACAAATCGACAACGCAATCAACACACTCATCACCGAAGGTGCACTTATGGACGCAGGTTGGAAGAAGATTCGTCGCACGAAATGCCGCTTTGAGCTTATGGACAGAATCAATCGCACGCATGACCGCTTGGTCGGTTTAGTC
This sequence comes from uncultured Selenomonadales bacterium, assembly GCA_947304355.1. GTDB lineage: Bacteria > Bacillota > Negativicutes > Selenomonadales > Selenomonadaceae > Quinella. The sequence continues at coordinate 10,861 of CAMZAX010000035.1, read as the reverse complement.
AACAATGACGCCAACGGTCGCGCTACCGTAATTGCGGCGGCTCAACGCATTATCAACGAAATGATTGCGGAAAATAAACTCGTATTCGGCTCCTACGTCGAGGAAGACCCCGGGCATCCTGCCGAAGGCGACAGCGCGTACTTTTTGTTGCATATTCTCGACCTCGACAGTTTGGAGAAAATTTATCTCACGTACATTTTCCGCTACAACCAGACGTTTGATGAGGAGTGATTTTAAATGCGCATGAACAATAGAGGCCCCGCAGACGTCAGGCGGGTATTCAGCGGCAAGGACGGCGCGGTCTTCGACGAGGACGGCAACCTTTTGGCGACAGTCGACAGCTGGCAAGCGCAAATTAACTTTCAAAACGCGACTTATCAGCCGCTCGGCGATACACAAAGTCACCGCCACTTGACGGCTTACGAAGTAACGCTGACCATGTCGGAAACGATAATCGAGAGTAATAAATTTGTTCGCGACATGTACGAAACGATGTCAACGGGCGTTCCTGTGTGGTGGACGTTCCAAGGACACATCAAAGGTTGGAATGACAGCTATGAGCGCGTCATTTTCCGCGACTGTGTTCCTGACGGACAGATTGACTTGCAGAACTTGACGGCGGGCGACCTGTGGAAACGCACGTGGAGCTTGTTCGTCAACGCACCGCCCGAATTGCAAAATGTTTTAAGCTACGAACAGAACGAGAGGGATTAATCCATGGCGGCGAAAGATTACACTGAAACGCAGCTTGAAAAAATCGAAGGCGACATCGTCAACGCTCTGATGGAAGCGGCGTCATTCCGTTCGGGCGAAGACAAACGTCGTAAAGTCCTAATCAAGCGCAACGATAAAATTTTATTCGAGTTCACGGTCGAGCCGTTGAACGAAGACGACTGGAGCCGTTGCCGCCGCGAGAACTTGAAAAATAAAAACAAACCTACCGAAGAACTCAACAACGCCCGCTACTTGGCGCAAGCGATATTCATGGCGACAATCGACGAGGACAAGAAACGCCTTTGGAACAACCGCGAAGTGTGGCGCAAGCTTAACGTTGGCAGCGGCGTCGACGTTGTTAATCTGGTCTTGACGCCGGGCGAAAAGGCGAAAATCGGCGAAGTTCTTCTGGACATCGGCGGCTACAACGACGAACTCGACGACTTAATAAAAAACGCATAAACGTCGGCGGGCGATTGCGTTTGCTCCACGCAATCTTTCAGCGGCATAATCTTTTGCCGAGCCAATACGCGGCACTTAGTTACGTGGAACGCGCTTTCGTTCGCCAAAGCGTTTTGGCGGCACTCGACGAAGAATCTGCGCGGCGTAAATGATTGACCTGACCACCACGCACAAAAAAAAAAGACGCCGCATTGAGCGACGCCTAAAATTTCCCCCTGCAAAAGGGTTTTCTTTAGGGTTGCAGAATTTTACGAGCAGATAAAAAGAATACTGCGGTTTTGAGAAAAGCTAGGGGGGAACAGTGTGGCTAAGAGACTATCTCGTTTGACGCATATGTTTTTGTTCGGGCTGTCGAGTTTTCAATTTGACAGGCTCCGTCGCCGCCATCGCCGCCGCGAAAGACGAAAGTTTTTATCAGCGTCAGAACGCTGGGCAATTCTCGGAAACCGTTTGAGGGAAGCGGCAGAAAAGGTGGTTGGTCAAAACGAGTGCGGGAAATGAAAACAGAGATTTATCTAATCCCCGTGAAAATGCGCCTGTTGCATCGCAAATAACCGAAGCGACATTGTCACATCAATCTTTTAGGTCGGCTCCTATTCCGTCACCTAAAGAATTCGAGGGATACAAAAAGGTTGACCCAAATTTCCCCGAAAGAATTTTTAAGCAGTTTGAGGAAGATTCAATAACCAATCGCGAATTGCAAAAAGAAGCGCAGGCGGCGGACATCGAATTGGACAAAAAGCGATTGGAAGCGGATATTGCTTTTGAAAAGCGAAGTCAATGGATGGCGTTTTCGTTGATAACGTTAGGATTTGTCCTAACGTTTGTTCTTGCTTATCTCGGCAAAGAAAATACTGCGATTGTTACGGGAATAGGTACACTCATCATTATTTTCAACGGCGTTTTTTCCAAAAAGCAAAATCAACTGCCAAAGACGCAAGAGGATAATGAGGACAACAAAAAAGCTGATTAAAAAATTTTTAACTGGGCAAAATTCAAAAGGGCTTTGAAAAAGTTTGTAGAGGAAAGGGAATAATAAAATTTAATACGGCTCGCTACGGCGGGCTTTTTTTCGTGGGAAGGGGGGGGAGAGCATTGGCAGACCGCACGATTCAAATCATCGTAGAAATTAATGACGCTACCGGCGGCGCGCTCGGCGGCATACAAAAAAGTTTGCTCGCAATGGATAAAGTCGTTCAGCGTATGCAACAGAAATTGCGGGCGTTCGCACGACAAAAATTTGACGCAACCGTTCGGCTTATCGACCGCGTGACGCAACCCGGCTCGCGCATCAACTCCTTCCTGAAAAGTCTCGCGTCGAAGGTTTACAACGTGGTCGTGCGCACAACCGATTCGGCGACAAGTAAAATCCGGCAAATCGAAGCGTCGCTCATGCAAATCGCGGGCAAGGCGTGGACTGTTGCCATTAATGTCCGCGATAACGTCACAAGCAAAGTCAAAGGGCTCATCGACGGGCTTTTAATGGGCATGGGCGGCATGGGTGTCGGTATGCTCGGTACGGCAGGCATCGGTTACGGCGCAGTAAACGCCGCTCAATCGTACATGAACTTTGAACAGCAAATGTCACGCGTTCAAGCCGTCGCCAACCTCGACAAGCACGACGAAAAAATGATTCAGCTCGTCGACAAGGCGAAGGAAATGGGCGCAACCACTGAATGGACACGTGCCGAAGCCGCTCAAGCCGAATACTACATGGCTATGGCAGGTTGGAGCCCCGATAAAATTCTGGCGGCGTTGCCAAGCGTAATGCACCTCGCAAGCGCGGGCGGCACCGACCTTGCAACCACTTCCGATATTGTTACCGATTCAATGACGGGCTTCAGATTGAACGCGGGCGAACGTTTTGTAGACGCCGCAGGACGCAACGTCGAAGCAAGCCAACATTACGCGGATATGATGGCAAAGCTCGTCACAAGTTCAAACACCAATATTGCTCAACTCGGCGAAGCGTTAAAGTATTCGGCTCCCGTTGTCGGCGCAATGTATTCGGACAAGGACGTTCAAACACGAATGCACGCGACCGAAGACGCTATGGTTATGAGCGGTCTTATGGCGAACGCCGGTATCAAAGGCAGTATGGCGGGCACAGCAACACGTGCTATCTTTTCACGATTCGGCTCGGAAAACCGCAACGCTTACAACGCTCTGCGGGCTTTGAATGTCGACTTCACGGACGAAAGCGGCGAAGTCAGAAGAATCGCCGACGTCATGAAGGATGTCAGCAAACGTTTCAAAGAAGGCGTCGACCCCGAACAGCTTTTGAACTTCGCGGAGGCTATCAGCGGCGAAAAAATTCATGCCGACACACGGCGCAAACTCGATTCGTTTATCGAAAACACGCAGAAAAACGGCGGCAAGATGACGGGCGCGGATATGCTCAAAATGTCGTCCATGCTCGCTGGTCAAGAGGCAATGAGCGGGCTTTTATCGGTACTGCTCGGCGATTGGGACGAACTCGCCGCCAAAATCGAAGACGCTCACGGCGCGGCTGAAAAAATGGCAAGCGTTCAACTCGACAACCTCAGCGGCGACTTGAAAATCCTCGGCTCGGCGTGGGACGCTTTTCAGCAAGGATTCTTTGAAGGACAAGCGGGCGACGGCTTACGGGAATTCGTCAAAAGCTTAACTGAAATCGTCAGTCGTGCCCAAAAACTTTTCAGCGACGGGATTCAAATCGGCGACATCGGCAAGGTTATCTTCGACGTTATCGACCGCCTTAAAAATAAATTTCTCGAACTCGACGGGATTGGCAGCGTACTCGCAGGCGGCGCACTCATGGCGGGCTTAATGAAAGTCGGCAGTACGATTCAAAAAACAATCGGCTACTTCCGAACCCTGCGCGGGCTTGAAATAGGACAACGGCTCGGCGGCACAGGAACGGGCGCGGGCGGGCGACCTCCAACGGGCTTGGGCGGCGGACAAAGCGTCGGCACTATGAACGTCACGGCGGGCGTCGTCAACGTCAACGGCAAAGTAAACGGCGGCGCGGGCGGTACCAGTGGACGGCGTGTAGGCGACCAAACAATTATCGACCGCTACAATCGCGAACGTGAACGAATTCGCGGCAGCGGCACTCCTCCGCCTCCTCCTGCTCCGTCAAGATTGTCCACCATGAGCAGTGCGGCTAAGGGCGGCGCGGCTTTCGCGGCTGTGTTCGGTGCCTTGGACTTTTACAACGCACGGTCAGTGTCCGCCGAACGAACTCAAAACGCGGCTACGGAACTCGCGGCGGCTGAAAAAGAATATCGCGAACTTCAAGCACAAGGCGTCAGTCAATCCGAATTGGGCGAACAGGCGGCTCGTATCGCCGAATTGCAAGCGGCTCAAACACAAATCGCCAAAGAAAACGCCATCAACGAACGACAAGTTTTGGGCGGCGCAACGGGCGCAGTCGTCGGCACGGCTATCGGTGCGGCTCTGGGCAGTTTCTTTCCCGGCTTCGGCACCATGGTCGGCGGCTTTGCGGGCGGTATCATCGGTGAAAAACTCGGCACTGCGGCGGCGTCACTCGGCAACGACAAAGCGGAAGTCACTGCGCCAAATCCCAAGACAGATTTTTTCGGCTTCAGCGAACAAAAACCAACGTCGACGGCAACAATTTCAACACCTGCACCACCGGCGGCAAGTATGGCGGCTTTTCGAGTGGCAGAAGACGCGTCCAGAAATCATTACATGCGCTATCAGCGGCAACAATTTCAATCGACGTTGCAAGACCGCGAACAAGGAGCTATCGCACGTCAAGCAAAAGTCGAACGCGAGACGGCATCTGCCGCGCAGATTGCACGCTTTGAAAAAATCGACGCAAAGCTAAGCAAGACAGGCGCGAGCCCATTCCAACACGCAACGGCTATCAACACGACCGCAGATTATTACCGTCAACAGCGCGAGGCTATGGCGAAGACGCCCGAACAATTCAACAAAGCGAACGCTGCGACTGGCGGCTTAACAGCGTCCTTTCAAAAGTTCGGCAATTTCCTTGACGGTTTCCTTTTCAGCAAAGCGGCGGCGGCTGAACTCACGCCCGAACAACTTGCCCGGCAAGCAACTATGGAACGCGGCGCGCCCGCAACAACTACATCGACGCCCGAATCCCTTGCAACGCCTGCACTCGAAACGTCGGAGACTGAATCGTTCGACTTCGACAATATTCTTTCGGGCGTGTCAAACTTCGCGGACGGCGTCGGAGAAATTTTCAGCGGCATTGGCGATTCGATTTTTGAAACGTTGAGCGGCGCATTTGACGGCATTGGTGAAATTTTCAGCGGCATTGGCGATTCGATTTTTGAAATGTTGAGCGGCGCATTTGACGGCATTGGTGAATTACTCGGCAGTTTCGGAGACACAATCGGCGAAGGTTTGTACTCGGTGCTTGATACTGTCGGCTTAAATATTGCGCTTTTAACTCAGTCGATTGCTGAAGGCTTGGTTTCGGCTTTTGAAGGCGCAAGCGAAATGTTCAGCAACTTCGGCTCAAATTTATCGGCAGTGTTTGAAACGGCGTCGGGCATATTCAGCGGCTTCGTCGAATTGGTGTCGTCAAGCTTGGCGACGGCTCAAAGCGCGGCTGAAAGTGCATTGTCAGCTATCGGCTCGGCATTCGATTCGACAAAATCAGCTATTCAAACCGCGTGGGGCGAACTGCCGGGGTTTTTCAGCGGCATTTTTTCAAGTCTCGGCGGTGTGGCAGCGGCGGCAGGCTCGGCTATCTACAGCGGTCTAACGTCCGTCATCGGCGCGGTTATTGGCGCGTGGGAAGGCGCGGCGGCTACGGTCAGCGGCATTATCTCAAGAATCAGCTCAATGGCGTCGAGCGCGGCAAGCTTGATTCCTTCGTTCGGCGGCAAAGCTTTCGCGGAAGGCGGCTTCGTCAACAGCCCAACTCAAGCACTGGTCGGCGAGGCGGGCGCGGAAGTTATCATCCCGCTTTCAAGCAGTCGTCGGGCACGCGCTATGGACTTGTTCGAGAAAACGGCGCGTATCCTCGGCGGGGATGCAATGAGTTTCGGCGGCGACGAACTTGCCAACGACTTTGCAAACGCACCCTTCAGCGACGATACCACACTGCCCGCAAGCAACTTCACGGGCTTGGATGCCGATACAAATGTCCCGACTTCCAATCAAAGCACGTCTTCAAACAAAATTTCACTCGGCGGCATTCAAGCGACGTTCAACATCAGCGGCGCAGAAAACCCGCAAGAAATTTTACAGACTATTCGTGAACACTTGGCGGAACTCGCTGACGACGTGGCAGGACGACTTTCCGTCACAGTCGGCGATATTTTCGCGAATCAGCAACTGGAGGGTTAATCTATGGCACTGTCACTTTCCGGTTTAGCAGCTACAGCAAAAAAAGCTCTCATCGAAGTCGAAGGCAAAGTTACTCGTTCCGAATTTTATCTGACGAATATCGAGACAAGTGAATCCGTTCAGCTGTGCATGATTCCCGAATCGGTCAAGGCGCGGACGGAAACAAATTTTAGGACGTTCAATATCATCGAGCGCGGCGAAGTCAAAATCCCGAAAGGCGAACAGCTGACGCAAATATCTTGGAGCGGCATTTTGCCCGGCGCACGAATCCTGCTGTACAACTTCGTCAACCACGCCGCTTGGGAACAGCCCGTCGAAATTATCAAAGTCATCAAACGTTGGCGCGAGGACGGCGCAAAAATCAAACTCCTAATCACGCAAACGCCGATTAATACTGATGTGTACATAAAATCTTTCGATTACACGGCTTCGGGCGGGCAAGGCAATTACGAATACAACATTGACCTTATCGCCGCCAAGGAGCTGAAAATTTTGACGGTCGCGGAAGCGGACGAAGAGCGCGCCAAGGCTCAAGAAAATTCACTTGACGAACTCAATCGACGCGCCGCCATGAAGTCTAAGCTCGGCATGAATGTCGGCAAAATCAATAACATTTGGGAAATCGCGCAAATTTTGACGGGCAACGGCGGCAACTGGGAAAAAGTTCTCGACCAAAATCCGCAAATCGCCGACCCTGCAAATCTTGACCCGACTGATTACGTTATTGTGGGGTGAACACATGATTGACCTCGCAAAATTACGTTACGACGTTGTTGCAGTCACTTCCGACGGTACGCAACTCAACTTGACCAACGTCACAAGCGGGCTCGGCTGGTCTGAAGGCGAAAAAGAACTTGCCGCCAAAATCACGCTCAAAGTCGCCAACGTCGAATACAACGGCAAGCGCATTTCCGATTACGTTCAGCCGTTCACGCCAATCATTGTCTATGCCGACATGGGCGCGGGCTCCGTCGAAGTCATGCGCGGCACCGTCCAGAAATGGGAAATGACCGAGACCAACCACGAAATCTTTCTGAACTTGGAAACCGCAGACGAAGTTCAAGCACTGCGCGCCAATCAAGACGATTTTTACTTCACGGACGGCCACAGCTCAAGCGCGATTCTCAACGAAATTCTTGGCAAATGGGGCGTCCCTGTAGAAATTCAAATCAAAGACGCCACTCACGCCAAAAAAGTTTACCGCAAAAAATATCTCTGTGACATGGTCGGCGACGTACTCAAAGACCTCAAAGAAAAAGGCGGCGGCGTGTATTTCGTTCGCGCTAAAGAAGGCGTCGTACAAATTATTCCGCGCGGTACCAACGAGACGATTTACCACTTCGACCTTGACGACAACTTGATTCGGGCGCATGAAAGTTTCGACGTGTCCAGAATCGTGACGCGGGTGCTGGTCGTCGGCAAGCAAAAGACCGAAGGCAAACAGAAAATCGAATCGACTGTCGGCGGCAAAACCGAATACGGCACGCGGCAAATTATCTACACTCGCGGCGACAAGGAAACCGCCGCCGAAGCCGAAACCGCCGCAAAAAAAATCCTCGAAGAACAGGGCGACGTTAAGCGTAAAACTTCAATCGAATCGCCCGATATGCCCACAATCCGAAAAGGCGACCGTGTACGCGTCCGCTCAAGCGCAGGCGAAGGCTATTTTTTCGTCAAGTCAATCCGCCATAACGCCGCGCAGACGAAAATGACTATGGAGCTCGACGAAGACAAAGAACGCAACGCCGCGCAGGGCAAATCTTACGACACGACGCACAACGACGAGAGCGGCTCAAGCACGCCGCACTAAGGAGCGATTATCTTGGAAGCAAAACCGCAATTCACTGCAGGTGCGAACAGTCTCACGAATATTTTACTGGCAATGATGCGCGGCATAGCCGACAAGCCTCCGCAACTCGACTTCGGTATCATCAACAGCGACTACAGCTTGACGACCAACAGCTTCCCTCGCCCGATTCCCAAAGAAGAATACAGTGTTTGTCGACAACTGCTTTACGATCCAAGCGTCCCGCTCACTGAAACTTACGTCGACGGAAGGCATGGGCACCCTGACGCGTCACCTCCGGGCTTGCATTTCCACGAAGTTAAGCTCCCTCGAAAAATGTATTGGGTGCGTCCCAGTCAAAAAGTACTCGTCGCCATTATCCAGAATGAATTCGTAGTTATCGACATCGTTTATGACGCAAAGTGGCTCGGCGATAAAGAGCCGCCTTGGGAGTGATATTCATGCCGCAAATTTATCCCGTTATCACGTTGCCGACGCTCATGGCTCCGCGAAGTCAGCCCGTCGAAAAAGTCTACAAAGTTGCCCCGTTTTTCTCGTTTGAAATCGGGGATTTTTTATTTGACGCGGCGGGACGTGTAATCATGGCGGACGGCAAAGAAACTTTTGAACAGTGGTGTATCAAAGTCTGCGCGACCGAACGCGGCACCCGCCTTGCTTACTCGGATAAAATCGGCACCGAATTCGAGGCGGCACTCAAAGAACCCGACCAAAACGCCGTCAAGTCGTCAATCGTGCGCACAATCACCGAAACGATTCTCGTTAATCCCGTCGCCGAGTGGGTTAAAAATTTTTCCTTTACAACCGAAGGCGACAGCTTGTGGGTCACGTTCACGGTTAAGGGCAGACCGTGGGCTGAAGCCGGCAATTTGACTGTCCGTTACTAAGGAGGTGACGCCTTGAGCATTGTTAATTTTGAACTGCCCGTCGAACTTCAATCCGGCACATCTGCGCGGGAAATAATTCAGCAAATGCTGGCGAATATCCCCGACCGCTACGACAAAACCGAAGGCGGCTTCGTTTGGGATATGACTATGCCGACCGCGCTCGAAAAAGCCGAACTGCTACAATTTTGGTTACCACTCGCGCTCAAGACAATGACGCACCTTTGGGCGACAGGGCGTTGGCTCGATTATCACGCCGCCGACTGCGGATTGACACGACGACCCGCCACTTACGCCTACGGCAATGTTGTTGTCACGACGACTGAGGCTGTCCGTTTTCCTTCGGGCTTTATCTTCAGCGTGCCAAGCGAAAACGGCTCGGCTGCCGTTGACTTTGAGACGACCGAATCAGCTTACATCGACGCGGCAGGTACCTTGACCATACGCGTTAAGGCTGTGGAGGCGGGCACCAATTCCAACGTCAAAGCCGACGTGATTACGATTATGAAAAATCCTCGGCGCGGCATTGCGAACATTACCAATCCCGAAGCATTGACGGGCGGCACTGCGGCTGAAAGTGACGATTCCCTCCGCCAACGCATTGACGATTACTACGCGGGACGCCAAGCAAGTTTCGTTGGCAACAAAGCCGATTACGAACGTTGGGCTAAGGAAGTTGCGGGTGTCGGCTACGCGCATTGCATTCCGAACTATTTCAAGCGTTGGTTGGCTGAACTCTCCGTCACGGACGCGGCGGGCAACCCAATCACGGGCACGCTTCAACTCGTGGCGGGCGACACGCCCAACGAACTGAAAATCGTCGCGGAGGAAGGCGCAATACTCACGGGCAACCTTGACTACACGGGAAAGAACACCGTCAAAATCGTCGTCACAGACGCAAACGGCGACCCTGCCAATAACGAAATCTGCGACGCCGTTGACTTTCACATTTTCGGCACGGGGCATGACGACATTGAACGCCTTGCACCAATCGGCGTGACCAAGTGGGAAATCGCTCCGCCGACGCTCGTGCCAATCAATTACTCGCTCCACGCAAAAATAGCCGAGGATTCGTCCGCAGAAGGCGTTCGTGCACTAATCGCCGACGCTCTTGCCGAACACTACAAAACGCTTGTCGATGATGAGCGTTATTTTTCTGCGCTGAAGTATGTCGAAGTCAGTGCGGTTTTAACCACTGTCGACGGGCTCGAAGACTTCAAACACTTGCGAGTGAACGGTGCGCTGAAAAACGTCGTCTTTGCCGAGGACGAATATCCGACGACGGGCACGATTGAACTGATTCCCTACGAAGAGGAGGACGGCTGATGTCTTGGCGTTACATGAATCCCGGCTTGGTGTCGCTCCTCGACAGCGACGTCACGGCGACACAATACACCGGCTACGAATACAGCAACACGGGCTATGCCTTCACGCAGACCACCGAATATAAAGGCGTCACCCTGCCGCAGATGCAACAAAGCGACGACTTTTGGGCTAAAGTAGATATGTACATTCCCGAAGCACAAGGCTCTTCTGTGTACATTTATATCCCTGCCAGCACAAACGTTTGGTTCGAGCTGGATTTTACGTCTGATAACACAGTTCAATGGGAGTTTGTTGTGATAAAGTAAAGTTGTAACGGAAGTGGCTAAATAGGAGGAGAGAAAAA
>CAMZAX010000034.1 GCA_947304355.1 uncultured Selenomonadales bacterium | reverse complement strand
TCAGAGAACTGCTTATGTTTTTCTTTTACTTGAGTTTACCAACAACCCCTAATTCCTAATTTCTAATTGACATACGGGCGCGATTATATCAGAAACTTTTCAGGCATTCAACACAGGAATTGGCGCGGGCTTGACGAATAAGCTTTCGGGGTGAATCCTATGATCGGTTATCTGAACGGCAAAGTTAAATTCCTCGGCGACGACGGCTGTATAATTGAAGTCGGCGGCGTGGGCTACAAAGTCATTGTCGACGCGCTCACGAGGCAAGACTTGACGATTGGTGCGGCGGCGGAGCTTTTCATTTATACGGCGGTGCGCGAGGACGCAATAACTCTTTACGGCATGACGAATCGCGAGGCGTTTGAGCTGTTCGAGTTGCTGTTGACGGTTTCGGGCATCGGTGCGAAGGGCGCGTTGGCAATCGTGTCAAAAATATCGGCGACGGATTTTGCACGGGCAGTCGCCGCGCAGGACATGACAACTTTGACGCGCTTGCCCGGCGTCGGCAAAAAGTCGGCGGAACGCATTTTGTTGGAGCTCAAGCATAAAGTAAGGGACAAGGGACAAGGGACAAGGGACATGGTCTCTTCGGCGGCGGCGAACGAGGCGGCGGAGGCTCTGGAGGCTTTGGGCTACACGGCGGACGAAATTTCGGCGGCGTTCAAGTCTGCACCGCCCGAAGCCACGACCGAACAGCTGATTCGTTTCGCGTTGAAGTTTCAAGGCAGGTGAAAAATTTTGTTGCAATCATTGGAGGCATTGCGCCCGAAAAAAAGATTGTTCTTGGGCTTGCTTTTGGCGTCGGAGTTTTTCGTTGCGCTGACGCTCTACGGCGCGTGGCTCATCTGTTGCCCGGGGCTTGCGAATATTTTCGAGTATCTGCCCGCGATAGTCGGCGCGTTGTTCATTTTCGTGTCGACGTTCTCGTTCGGTGCGGTTTGCAACATGGTTTTGGCGGTCAAGGGTTTGCCGACGCTCAAACTGTTCCATCGCTACAGCTTCGCGCTGATAAAATTTTTGTTCCCCGTGGCGGTGCGTATCGGAAAAATTTTCGGCATCAAGCGGCGGCAAATCGAAGGCTCGTTCGTTGCGGTCAGCAATCTGATTTTCATGAAGAGCGGCATAAAAGTTCCCGCGACGCGCCTTTTGGTGTTGAGCCCGCATTGTCTGCAACTGTCGAACTGCCCGCACAAAATCACTCGCGACCCGAACAACTGCAAGCGTTGCGGCGGCTGCAACGTCGGCGACTTGATGAAGCTGTCCGAAGAATTGGGCTTTACGTTTTTCGTCGCGACGGGAGGGACTTTGGCAAGGCAAATCGTCAAACAAAAACGCCCTAAGGCTGTCTTGGCGATTGCTTGCGAACGCGACTTGATGAGCGGGATTCAAGACGTGTATCCGTTGCCGGCGGTCGGCGTGCTCAATATTCGCCCGAACGGTCCTTGCAACAACACGCGCGTCGACATGGACGAGGTCAAGCGTGTCTTAAGTCAGATTATTGAATGAATCGGAGGCGAACATTTTGGCACGACGGGAACTGCCGGCGGCGATTGAGATTGAAAAAAAGCTCCTGAGCGCAATGATGTTGAAGAACGGCGAAGCTATCCCGAAGGTCACAAATTTGATAACCGCAGACGATTTCTATCGCGAAGAGAACCGAATAATCTTCCGCGCACTGCTCGCCGTTTACAATCGCGACACGCCGCCCGACGTCCTGCTTATCGAAGATGAATTGATTCGCACCGGCGAACTCGACCGCGTCAATCGCCGCTACCTGTTTTCGCTGATTGATTTGGAATTCTCTACGGCGCGCGCCGAAGCCTATGCCAACACGATTCGGACGAAGTCACTCTTGCGGCGGCTGATAAATGCCGGGCTTGAAATTGCCGACGACGCAGGCGACGAACGCAAAGACGTTGAAGACGTTTTGGAGGAAGCGGAACGCAAAGTCCTCGCCGTGACGAGCCAAAACAATCAGATCGGATTTGAAAAGTTGTCGGCGGTTTTGCAACGGACGTTTGAACGAATTCAACACATACACAATAACCCCGGTCAAGTCGTAGGCGTGACGACGGGCATACACGACATTGACAAGGTAACCAACGGCTTGCAACGTTCGGATTTGATTTTGCTTGCCGCGCGCCCGTCCATGGGCAAGACCGCGCTTGCCTTGAATATTGCCGCAAACGCCGCCGCCGATAAAAAAGTCGTCGCGCTGTTCTCGTTGGAAATGAGCAAGACGCAACTTGGCAACCGCCTGCTGAGCACTTGGAGCGGAATCAATTCGCAATACCTGAACACGGGCGTTTTCGCCGACGACGACATGCAAGCGTTGTTGCGCGCGCTTGACCATTTGTCACCGTTGAAATTGTTTATCGACGACACGGCGGGCATTTCACTTTTGGAGTTGCGCTCTAAGACGCGGCGGCTTAAACACGAACACGGGCTGGATTTGGTCGTTATCGATTATCTGCAACTGATGCAGGGCGGGCGCGGGCGGCTTACCGAACAGAATCGTCAACAGGAAATTTCGGAGATCTCGCGCAACCTTAAGGCGTTGGCTCGCGAACTGAATGTGCCGATACTCGCGTTGAGTCAGCTGAGCCGGCAAGTGGAAATGCGCGCCGACAAGAAGCCGCAACTAAGCGACCTGCGCGAATCAGGCTCACTCGAACAGGACGCCGATATTGTCATGTTCCTTTACCGCGACGAGTATTACAACCGCGACGACGCCGAAAATAAAAATATCGCCGAGCTGATTTTTGCGAAAAATCGCAACGGCCCGACGACTTCGATTCATTTACAGTTCAACAAGGAAATTATGCGCTTCGGCGATTTGACTCGTGAAGAATATTAAGACTTTCTTCCCGCGCAAGAAAGTCTTCAAAGAATTATTTAAACTACTTTCTCTTTGCATGCCCAAAGAAAAGGGCGTAAGCCGCACGCAACATCCTGTTGCTGACGCGGCGTTTTTTTTACAGCTGACCTTCAAGCTCAAGGTTGATGAGGTTGTTCATTTCCACGGCGTATTCAAGCGGCAACTCTTTGGCAATCGGCTCGACGAAGCCGCGAACGATCATTGCACGCGCCTCCGCCTCCGATATGCCGCGCGCCATAAGGTAGAAGACTGCCTCTTCGGATATGCGCCCGATTTTCGCCTCGTGACCGATGTCCGCTTCGTCGCCTTCCACGTCCATGACGGGCAGGGTGTCCGAACGCGATTCGTCGTCCAGCATGAGCGATTCGCAGTTGACGGAACATTTGGCAAAGGGTGCGTTCTTCGTGACTTTGACTGCCGAACGATAAGTAGCCGCGCCGCCCGACTTGGAAATCGTACGCGTGTTTATGTTGGCGGAAGTGTGCGGAGCCGCGTGCACGACAATCGCGCCGGTGTCAAGGTTTTGTCCTTTGCCCGCGAACGTGACGCCCGTGAATTCGGCGCGCGCCCCTTCGCCGTGCAAGACGCTGCAAGGATACAGCATTGACACATGCGAGCCGAACGAGCCGCTGACCCACTCGATAAGCCCGCCCGCCTCGACAAGTGCGCGTTTGGTGTTGAGGTTCATCATGTTGCGCGACCAGTTTTCAATCGTCGAATAACGGAGCCTTGCGCCTTCCTTGACGAACAATTCGACGCAACCCGCGTGAAGATTGGTGACGTTGTAGCGCGGAGCCGAACAGCCTTCGATGAAGTGCAACTTCGCGCCCGGTTCGACGATTATCAGCGTGTGTTCAAATTGACCCGCGCCCGCCGCGTTGAGCCGGAAATAAGACTGCAGGGGAATTTTCACGTCGACGCCCGCAGGAACGTAAACGAAACTGCCGCCCGACCAAACCGCGCCGTGCAATGCGGCAAACTTGTGGTCTTTGGGCGGGACGAGCGTCATGAAGTATTCGCGAACAAGATCTTCGTGTTCAACGAGCGCGGTCTCCATATCGGTGTAGACGACGCCCAAATCGGTGAGCCGCTGCTGAATGCTGTGATAGACGACTTCCGAATCGTATTGCGCGCCCACGCCCGCGAGCGATTTTTTTTCGGCGGAGGGTATGCCGAGCCTGTCGAACGTCTGTTTAATTTCGTCAGGCACCTGCGACCAATCGGAAACCTGCGCGGCGTTGGGCTTGACGTAGGTGATAATTTCGTCCATGTTGAGAGCACTTATGTCCGCGCCCCACGTCGGCAAGTCAATGCTGCGATAAACTTCCAACGACTTCAAGCGGAAGTCAAGCATCCAAGGCGGATCGTGCTTGCGGGCGGAGATGTCGCGAATGATTTCTTCGGTCAAGCCCGCGTCGCTTTTGTAAAGGGATTTGTCGGCGTCGCGCACGTCATACAAAGCCCGTTCGATGTCTGCAATGTAATTTTTCATGACTCAACCTCAAAGGGCGCGTAACCGTGTTCGGACACTTCGTGAACGAGTTCCGCGCCGCCGCTCTTGACGATTCGCCCGTTCAGGAAAATGTGCGCGCGCGTAACGGGCAGGTGTTTTAAGATTTGCGCGTTGTGCGTGATGATTATGCATGAGTTTTCGGCGTTGTGAAATTTGGCGACGCCCGCCGAAACGATTTCCACGGCGTCAACGTCAAGCCCGCTGTCCGTTTCGTCAAGCAGCGCAAGTTTCGGCTTGAGCGTGAGGAGTTGTAAAATTTCGTTGCGTTTCTTTTCGCCGCCGCTGAAGCCGACGTTCATGTAGCGGTTTGCGTATTCGGGCGCGATTTGCAAATCCTTCATGAGCGCGAGCAGTTCCTTGTGGAATTGCAGGATTTTAATCTTTTCGCCGGTGACTGCCTGCTTTGCCGTGCGCAACATGTTTTCGACGGTGATGCCGGGAATTTCTTCGGGCGTCTGGAAGGATAAAAAAATTCCGCGCCGTGCCCGCTCGAAGGTTTTCAGCGCGGCGAGGTCTTCGCCCTCAAAAAGGATTTTGCCGCCCGTGATTTGATATTTCGGGTGACCGAGGATGACGTTCATTAGCGTCGACTTGCCCGAACCGTTCGGACCGAGTATGACGTGAATTTCGCCGCGCCCGACGTTCAAGCTGAGCCCGCGCAGGATTTCCTTGTCGCCGACGCCGACGCGCAAGTTTTCTATGTTAAGCAAAGCGATTCGCCTCCTGTTGCTGTGTTTGGCAGTTATTGTATTCGCGCAAGAATTTTTGTCAACCGCAGCAGGGTCGCGACGGCGTTGCGTTGCAAAAATTTTTTCGCTTTGCTACAATGCCTGCGAAATTTCTTTGGGAGGTAATTCACTTGCTTGATATGAAATACGTGCGCGACAATCTCGACGTGATTCGCGCCATGTTAAAGAATCGCAACAACGCGCTGAGCTTGGACAACTTCAGCGAACTGGAACAACGCCGCCGCGCCATACTCGGCGAAACCGAACAGCTTAAAAATCTGCGCAACACGACTTCCAAAAAAATCGGCGCGATGAAAAAAGCCGGCGAAGACACCGAAGCAATCTCCGCCGAAGTCCGCAAGATTGGCGCGAAAATTTCCGAACTCGATAACGAATTGCGCGACGTTGAATCAAAACTGCGCGACCTGCTGTTGCACATTCCGAACATTCCCGCCGCCGACGTGCCGATTGGCAAAGACGACACGCAAAATCCCGAAGTCCGCAAATGGGGTACGCCGCCCGCCTTCGACTTCGCGCCCAAGGCTCATTGGGAAATCGGCACCGCGTTGAATATCTTCGACTTCGACCGCGCAGGCAAAGTCACGGGCGCAAGGTTCACGTTCTATCGCGGGCTCGGCGCACGGTTGGAACGCGCTTGCATAAATTTCATGATGGATTTGCACGCGAACAAGCACGGTTACACCGAAATGCTCGCGCCCTATATCGTCAACCGCGACAGCATGATCGGCACGGGTCAGTTGCCGAAATTCGCCGAAGACATGTTCAAGCTTGAAGGGCTCGATTATTATCTTGTGCCGACTGCCGAAGTCCCAATGACGAATTTTCACCGCGACGAAATTTTGTCTGCCGACACGTTGCCCGAATATTACGCGTGCTACACGGCGTGTTTTCGTGCCGAAGCGGGCGCGGCGGGGCGCGACACTCGCGGCTTGATTCGTCAGCACCAATTCAACAAAGTTGAGCTGATTAAGTTCACCAAGCCCGAAGACTCCTGGAACGAACTCGAAAGCATGGTCGACGCCGCCGAAGACGTTCTGCGCGTGTTGGAGATTCCTTATCGCGTCGTGTTGCTTTGCACGGGCGATATGAGCTTCACTTCTGCCAAGACTTACGACATTGAAGTTTGGATGCCCGCGCAGGGCAAGTATCGCGAAATTTCGTCCTGCTCCAACTGCACCGATTATCAGGCTCGCCGCGCCAATATCAAGTTCCGCCGCGACGCCAAGAGCAAGCCCGAATTCGTGCACACGTTAAACGGCTCCGGCATTGCTGTCGGGCGCACGGTCGCCGCCATTTTGGAAAATTATCAGCAGGCGGACGGCTCCGTTAAAATCCCCAAGGCGTTGATTCCTTACATGGGCGTCGAAGAAATTCGTTAAGCCTTATGCGCGTCGCCCCAAGCACACAGACCGTCAAGCAGCGGGATAAGCGATTGCCCGCGTTCAGTCAAAGAGTACTCCACCTTCAGCGGAAGTTGGTCGTACTCTTTTCTTTTGACAAGGTCGTCGGCTTCCAGCTCCTTGAGCGTGCCGGCAAGCATTTTGTGAGAAATTTCGCCAATGTAACGTTTCATTGCGCCGTATCGCACGACGCCGAATTCCATGAGCGTATACAGAACTTGCGCCTTGTATTTACCCTTAATCAGCTTGAGCGTGTAAGCCAAGCCCGTGTCTTTGAAGCTTTCGTTTTCTATGCAACGTTCCAATCGAATCGCCTCTAACCAAAAAGTGTATACTGTTCAAGAAAAAATTTTCTGCTATTATATTTACGTCAAGCGCAAGTGTCAAAATCGGGAGAGTGACTTACATGAGCAGACAGATTGTAGTATTGAACGGGAGCCCGCGAGCAAAGGGCAACACGTCGGCTTTGGTCGAGGCATTCGCACGCGGCGCACGCGAGGCAGGTTGCGAAGTCGAAATTTTTCTTTTGGACAAGATGAACATTCACGGTTGCAAGGGCTGTTTCGGCGGCGGCAAAAATCCCGAACACCCCTGCGTTCAGCGCGACGACATGGACAAGATTTATCCCGCGTACACGGCGGCTGACGTTGTGGTTTTGGCGACGCCGCTTTACTACTGGAACTTCAGCGGGCAGTTGCGCACGGCGTTCGACAGACTGTTTGCCGTCGCCGAATGCGATCCGAATTACGCCAACCCGCGCAAGGAATCCGCGTTGCTTATGGCGGCGGAAGGTTACGGCTTTGACGACGCATTGACTTACTACCAAAACCTCATGAAACACCTCGGCTGGACGGAACGCGGTCACGTGTTGGCCGGCGGCGTCATGAAGGTCGGCGACATCAAAGGTCACAAAGAACTTGATGAGGCTTACGAACTCGGCAAGACTGTCGCGCAGGCGGGCGGTCTCTGAAAGGACATTGCCTCGACGGTCGGGCGTTACAAATTTCTTGCGGGCTACGCGGCAAGCTCCATGCGCCGAAAATTCTCGTGACTTAATCAGCGGTAAAAAAATAAGCGGTCTGAATCAGATCGCTTTTTGTTTGCTTTAATGCTTTACGCTCAGGAAGACGTTGCCCGCCGCCACGAATCGCCACGGGTATTCTGCCGCCGCGCCCGCGTAGTCGACGTTGATTCGCCGCGTCGCCGAAATCGTCGCTTGAAAGTCCGTCGTCTCGATAAAAATTTCTTCGCCGCACAAATCCGCACCGTAAAAATTTTTCGTCACGCCCAAGGCTTGCGACAGCTTGCCCGGTCCGGAACAAAGCTCGCGCAGATTATTTTTGCCGCGCCGCCGTTTCATAAGCTCAACGCCGTCGGTCGGCTCCAACGCCCGAATCAAAACCGCTTCGGGGACGCCCGCGACATTGGCGACGACGTTCGTGCAAAGGTGCATGCCGTAAATCAGATAGACATAGACGAAACCGCCCGCGCCGTAGAAAATTTTCGTGCGCTCGGTCTTGCCGCGATAGGAATGCGCCGCCGCATCAAGCGCGCCCATGTAAGCCTCAGTCTCGACGATTATGCCGCCCGTCATGCCTTCGGGAAAGCGCGTCACGATTTTCTTGCCGACAAGTTCGCGGGCGACCGTCAAGCCGTCGCGCAGATAAAATTCGCGCGGAAGTTTCATAACCGTGCCTTTCGTGATATAATCGCAACGAAAAAATTTTTTTGGAGGTTTTAACTATGGACAACAGTGAAGCCAAAATCATTCGCCCCGCAAGAACACTCAACGAAGCGGAACTCAAAGAATTCAACAAGGCCTTTGATGAAGCGCAAGCTTGGGCAAAATCCGTCGGTTTGACCGAACAAGACATCGTGGACGTAATCCGCGAAGTTCGTAAAGAAAAGCGTAACTCTCAGAGGCAAAGCGCATGAAAATCGTCATCGATACAAATGTTTTAATCTCGGCCGCATTTTTCGGCGGCGTGCCTAAAAAAGTCATAGACCTTGTAACTGCCAAAAACGTTGCGGCTTATATGAACAAAGAAATTTTGACAGAATATACTGTTACTGCCACGAAAATGATAACGAAAAAGAACGCTCGCATTAATAAAAATCTGTTCGACCGGTTTATAGACACAATCAATGTTGTCGAATCAGTTGCCGTGGTGAACGTTTGTCGCGACCCCGACGACAATAAATTTATCGCCTGCGCAGTGGATGCGAAGGCGATTTATATTGTCAGCGGTGATAAAGATTTACTGACCGTCAAGAATTATGACGCGATTGAAATTGTCACGGCAGCGGAATTTTACGAGCGATACCTTAGTCAACTTTGACTTTCATCCAGAGGCTGTTGTAGTATTCGTCCATTTGGTTGCCGAGATATTGGTAAGTCTCCTGCCCTTTGTAGGTTTCGGGCGACGGGAAAGCAATCGGCGAATTTTTAACGTCTTCGTCCTTTTCAAGGTCGCGGACGCCGGTGTTGGGCGTGGAGTAGCCCAGGTAGTCGAAGTTCATGACGGCGACATCGGGGCGGCACATGAAGTCGATAAACTTGTGCGCGTTGTCGACGTTCTGCGCGTTCTTTGTGATAACCCAGCCGTCAATCCAAAGGTTGGTTCCTTCTTTCGGGACGACGAATGCCATGTTGGGATTTTCGCGCAGGATAATCAAAGCCTCGCCGGAAAAGACGACGCCCATTGCCGCTTCGGAGTTGATAAGTTTGTCCTTGACCTCGTCGACGACGTAAGCTTGAACAAGCGGCTTTTGTTGCATCAGCATTTGTTGCGCTTCAGCCAAAACGTTTTTGTCAGTCTCGTTCATGCTGCGTCCCATGAGTTTAAGCGGAATCATCAATG
This sequence comes from uncultured Selenomonadales bacterium, assembly GCA_947304355.1. GTDB lineage: Bacteria > Bacillota > Negativicutes > Selenomonadales > Selenomonadaceae > Quinella. The sequence goes on along the minus strand of CAMZAX010000034.1, from coordinate 14,011 downwards.
CGTCGCGGGCGGAGTCCTGCATGAGGATTTGCCCTTTGTATTTCTCGTTCCAAAGGATACTCCAGCTGTCGACGGGATCGGTGACTTTCGTCTTGTCGTAGATTATGCCGACGGTTCCCCAGCAATAAGGCACGGCGTATTTGTTGCCGGGGTCGAACATTTCAGCCTGCTTGAAGAATTCTTCGCCGATGTACTTTTTGGCGTCGGGCAGCTTGTTGAAGTCCAGCGGCTGAAGCAAGCCGTTGTTTATCATCTTTTGAATCATGTAATCGGACGGGCAGATAACGTCGTAGTGGACGGCACCTTCGGCGACGCGCGGATACATGCTCTCGTTGGTGTCGAATTCGTCAAGGATAACGTGAATGCCCGTTTCTTTCTCGAAGAGATTGAGCGTTTCGGGGTCAAGGTAATCGCCCCAGCTGTAGACGTAGACGACTTCGTCCTTTTTGTCGCCGCCGCCCGAACCGCAACCGGCGACGCTCAACGCCAGACAGCTTACCAACAAGAGCGCGAGAAATTTCAGTTTCATGTTAGAACCTCCTCATACTTCTTGAGCTTGCGACGGTTAATCGCAAACAGCAAAACAAATATCAACACGAAGAAAAACACAAGCGTCGACAGCGCGTACATTTCGGGATGAACCCCGATTTTTAATTGCGCGTAAATCGCAGTCGTCAGGGTGTCGACGCCCGCGCCCTTCGTGAAGTGCGTGATTATAAAGTCGTCCGCCGACATGGTGAACGCAAGCAGGAAGCCCGCGAAGATGCTCGGACGCAATTCGGGGAGGACGACGCTCGTGAACGCTTTGAACGGCGACGCGCCCAAATCCAACGCCGCCTCGTAAAAACTTTTGTCCAACGCCATAAGTTGCGGCATTATGCAAAGAATCACGTACGGCACGTTGAAGACGATGTGCGCCAACAAAATCGACACGTAACCCAGCTTGAGCCCCATGCCCATGAACAAAAGCATAAGCGATATTCCCGTCACGATGTCCGCGTTGAGAATCGGGATGTTCGTCACGCTCATGAAGGTCGCCCGCCACTTGCGCGAAAGTTCCTTCATTGCCACGCAAGTTATCAAGCCGAGAATCGTCGCAATGCCCGCCGACAACAGCCCGATTGACAGCGTGTTCGACAGCGCGTCCGCAAGGCGTGTGTCGTTGAAAAGCTTGACGTACCAATCGAGCGTGACGCCCGTCCAGTGCCCGCGATACCGGCTTGCGTTGAACGACTGCGCGATTAAAACGCCAATCGGCGCGTACAGGAACAAAAAAATTATCGCCAAGTAGATTTGCTTAATGTATTTCATGCGGCGTCCTCCTCTTCCTTGAGCGGGTCGAAAGCCGTCGTCAAAAGCATGTTCAGCACGATAAAAATCATCAGGATAACCGACAGCGCGCAGCCGACATGCCAATCGTATTGGAAGGTGAATTCCTGTTCGATTATGTTGCCGATAAGCAAAAGCTTGCCGCCGCCGAGCAGTGCGCTGATAACGAACGTCGTCAACGCGGGGATAAAGACCATCGTTATGCCGCTGACTGCGCCGGGTATCGTGAGCGGCAGAATCACGCGAACGAACGTCTGCCAAGCGTTCGCGCCCAAATCCTGCGCCGCCTCCAAGACACTGCGGTCAATCTTCGACAGCGAGATAAAAAGCGGCAACACCATATACGGCAGGAAGTTGTAAACCATGCCCAGGACGATTGCGCCGGGCGTGTTTATCAATTGCAAATCGGGCAAGCTCATCAGCCGCATGAGCTGATTGATTATGCCGTTGCCTTCAAGAATCGTTTGCCAAGCCATCGTCGACAAAAGCGAATTCATCCACAGCGGCAGAATGAACAGCAACGATATTATCGTCGTGTTGTCGCGTTCGCGCTCCGTCAAGATTAAACACAGCGGGTAAGCCAACAGCAGGCAGACGACCGTACTTATCAGCGCGAGCACGACCGAAAGCTTCAACGCGTCCCAAAAGCCGTGTTCGAATATCAAGCCCATGTTCAGCAGCGAAAAGTTGCCCGCCTCGTCCGTTATGCCGTACCAGACAATAAAAATCAGCGGGATAAAAATAAAAAGTCCCGCCCATATCAGAAACGGCGTCAATAAAATATTTCGCACACCGCGCTTAAACATTTTCAGCCACCTTTCGACCGACGAAAATTTATTTGCCGATCCAAACGAATTTGATTATCTCCTCCCGGAAATAAAGCTTGACGGTGTTCGCGCGTATCGCCTGCGCGGGAAGGATAATGACTCCTTCGCTGCTCCGTCGAATATGCCCCGTCAGAATTTCTTTCAGCCGTTCGTTCAAGGCGCGGCATTCGTTCAGCCGTTCGATATATTCTTCGACGCGCAGGAATTTTATTTTGAGCAAATCCGCCGCCTTGTCTTCGTGAGGGAATGAGCCGACACATGCGGAAATCTTTTCTTGTTCGGCAAAGACGCAAAGAGCTTCGACGCAATCTCCGTCCGCGTTCAAAATATCGACGCCGAAATTTTTGGCGGGGTCAACAAGCGCAATACACTCAATGCCCAAAGTCGGGAACGCATGACTTTTCTCCAGAGCCTTCAGCTCCTTTTGCAGTTCGTCGACCATTTCCTTATATTCGTCAGGAAACATTTGCGCGTATCGTCGCACGCCAAGAGATTTGAGCATGGCTTTTTTGGGGTTGTTCTTAAAATCTGCGGAAGAAGGCGCGGTCGGCGGTCTGTCGGGATTCAATTCGTCAATGCGTTTCTGCGCGTAGTCCGAGGCAATTTTATCGACCAGAGCTTCTCCTTTACCGAAATCAATTTTACAAAGCCGCGCGACAAAAGATTTGTCGAAGGTAACATTGTCCTCCGCGTCAAACGAATGTTTACTCATGCCAAAGACGTTGAGATTGCTCCGTCTGCGAAGGTCGGCGGGGTTGTCGAAAGCCGTCAAGTCCATTAAATAATCGATGTCCGCGTCAAAATTTTTATCTGTCACGACGACGAGCTTGTCTTTGTATTTGCCGCCGCCTTGCGAAATCGCCTCCTGTAAATCGCGGGCAACGGTCGCGTTCAAGTCGTCACGACGGAAAACAATCGTCTCGCAACCGCGCCGTTCAATCAAAGCGTCAATGTATTCGCGGCTGACGACTTGCGCGGCCCTCTTGCAAAGATACGGACAACACAAGACAACGCAACCGATCATTTCCGTAATCTTGTGCATCTTGTCGCTGAAATGTTCGTTGAAAGCCTTGACCGCAAAATCGTCCGAGAGGAGCGCGGAGCCTTTGTCGTGCGGAAAAAGTTCGCCCATGTATATCGCGAAGGTGTCGACGTTTGAAAATTCGTCGAAGGGTTGATTCAAATTCGCCGGCGGCCAAAAGAAATTCGACGTTCGATATTCCGTCTCGTCAATATCACGGTAAAAAATATCTTCAAGCCAACGCTTGGGGGCGAAGTCTTTCAAATTGCACGCGGGCACGAGATAACATTTTGAATTATCATTGGATTCGTAAGTCAAAGAGATGCTCCAAACGGCGGGGTTGTTGTACTCGATTACGCCGGCTTTCAAGTTACCGTTATCGTCGAACAGAAGACTGCGCGGAAATTTTTCGCCGCTTGAAATTTCAATGACGTTGCGCTCGCCCGTATCGTCGACGTAATAAAGTTTGTCGTCCTTCTTGTAAATGATTCTGTTCAAGATTTTATTGACGAACTTTTTGTCATCGGTTAAATCATCGACGATAAGAATAACCTCTTCGACGAACTTTGGAACGAGCCGGAAGCCGTTTCCGTAGAAAAGCGGAATTCTTTTTTCACGCGCGGTGAGCAAGTTAAGTTCGTGCGTTCCGCGCATCGGAAGATGTTGCACGTAGGCACGTTCTTCACCCACGATAAGCCAAGTCATGTAAATGTATTCGTAATCCTCTTCCTTGTCGTCTTTTTGGAAGGCGTAGTAACGTTCCGCCGTTATGTTGTGACTCGGCGGCGCATTACGTATCCATTCGTCGAAGATAGCAACAACTTCGGGATCCAATCCGTCGTCGTTGAAAGTTTCCTCCGTGCGCTTGTCGACAGTTTTCTTCGGCTTAGGCTTATTGTTCTTAAGAGTTTTTTTCTTCTTAGACATCCTGCGCGACCTCCTCGTCTTCGGATTGAGGCTTGCTCATGATTTGAATGTTTTCGGGCGCGACGTGCAGACTCACGCGTTCGCCGACCGTGCGTCCCGTCGTCGACTGCACCAGCCATTGGAAGCCGTCCGCTTCAACGTCAATATCGTAAGACATGCCCCAAAACACGACGCGGGTAACCACACCGTTGAAAGCACCTTCCTGCGGCGCGGCAAGCTTAATGTCTTCGGGGCGAATCTGCACGTCAACGGGACACTCTTCGGGGAAGCCAACGTCGACGCAGGGATATTCGCGCCCGAAAATGCGGACGACCTTATCGCGCACCATAACGCCGTCGATTATGTTGCTGTCGCCGATAAAGTCCGCGACGAATGCATTTTCCGGCTCGTTGTAGACGTTTTCGGGCGTGCCGACTTGCTGAATGTAGCCCTGATTCATGACGACGACGCGGTCACTCATGGACAAAGCCTCTTCCTGGTCGTGCGTCACGAAGATAAACGTTATGCCGGTCTCTTTGTTGATTCGGACGAGTTCGCGGCGCATGTTGCGGCGAAGTTTCAAGTCAAGCGCGCTCAACGGTTCGTCAAGCAACAAAACTTTCGGCTCGTTGACGACTGCGCGGGCGATAGCGATACGCTGTTGCTGTCCGCCGCTGAGTCGGGTGACGTCGTTTTTTTCGTAACCGTCGAGGTTGACGAGTTTCAGCGCATACTTAACTTTGTCGCGAATGTAGTCGGCAGACTTGCCCGCGATTTTCGGTCCGAACGAAATATTTTCCTCAACGTTCATGTGGGAAAAGAGAGAGTACTTTTGAAAAACGGTGTTAATCGGTCGTCGATTCGGCGGCAGGTTCGTTATGTCCTTGCCGTCGAAGATCACGCGTCCCGTGTCGGGCATTTCGAAGCCGCCGATAATCCGCAGCATCGTCGTCTTGCCGCAGCCCGAAGGTCCCAACAACGTGATAAATTCGCTTTCGTAAATCGTCAAATCGATTTCGTCGAGTACGAGCAAATTCCCGAAAGACTTGGCAACATTTTCCAAGCGTATCAGTTCCCTTTTCATCTCCCAGCAACCTTTCTTGGTAAGGGACAAGGGGCAAGGGACAAGAAAAATACTTACCCCTTATCCCTTGTCCCTTCTCCCTTAAAAAATTTGCGCCATTATACAAAAAAGCGACGCTTCAATCAAGAAACGCCGCTGAAAATTTTCGTCGCCCGTCAGTTCGGACGCTGCATGTTTCCGGCAGATTTGCCGAAAATCGCTCTGTTGAATTGTTCGCGGATTTTGTCGAGCCCTTCGCCGTTGAGTTGCGACGCGAAATTGAAACCGCCTACCACGTTGTCGAGTTGTTCATCGTCAAGGAGTTCGTCCCGTTTGATTTTGCCGTCGAGTTTGTCGTTCGCCATTGTCGTCAGCCTCCCAAGATGTCGTCGGTGCGCGCGTCAAGGTTTTTCATGCGGTTGAGAACTTCGTCGTAAGTCTTCGCGAAGTGTACCATGGATCCTTCGGAATAGCGACCGGCGTCGTAATCCAGGAACAGTTCGTAAAAGCCCTTGTCGTTTTCTTCGATTTCCACGTCGAGCGCATTTTCGACGGCGGAAATTTCATTCGGCGGCATGTAAACGACTTCAATAGGCATGTCGCCCAAAATCAAATCGCCGTTCATGCCCTTTTGGAAAATGAAGCTTACGCAATCGTCCTCAAAGCCGCCGCTGTAAACCACGTCCAGACTTTTGCGGCAGAGCATCGAAATTTGAGTTTGCCCGAACAATTTGTGCAGGAACTCTCCAACCGACAGGTCTTCGTGAAAATCCCACGCGCAAGGCAGTTGCTCCAACATCAAGCCCATTAAACGCATCTCGCGCATATTCGTCCGCCCGTTGTGTATCCAGCTCATGATAGATTCTTTTGAGCCCGTGATTTGTGCCATCGTCAACATGCACGCGCCAAGGAAAAAAATATGTTCGCTAAGCCGGTTATCTCTGAAAAATTCGTTCGATATGTTTTTGAATTCGTATTCAAAATTTCCCTGCGTCCAAGCCGCAACGCCATGCACGTCGACGGGCGGCAAGTGTTTTTTCGGGTCGAAGGGCGCAAGCATTTTTTTCCAGTACTCGTGACCCTCGGCAAGGGTTTCGGGCGGAAGGTTCGCTTCCTCCTCAACGAAGTCCGCGTAACTCAAGGGCGTGCGTTTGATTGTGCGTCCGCGATAGATCTTGTCCAACTCGCGATAGAAGACAATCGCCGCCGACACGCCGTCCATTATTGCGTGATAAAAATCGGCGTAAAGATAATTCGCGCTCGGCGTCACGAAGATATACACGCGATAGAGCGGCTTGTCTATCAAGTCGTAAGGCTCCGCCAAATATTTTTGTATCAGCGTGAATTCTTCGTCCGTCCATTCCTCGATTACGACGGGCATGACTTTGCCGTCGAAGGTTTGACACAGCTCGAACGTTTCGGGGTGAAAAACCAAGCGGCAACGGAAAATATCGTAGGTGTTCAGCACCTCGTTAATCGCGTCTGCCAAGTGGTGAATGTCGATTCGCGGCGAAAGTTTATACAGTCCGCCGATATTCATCATCGTCGACTTTGCCTTGTTGAAGTGCGTATCGATAAGCCAACGCTGAATCGGGCGCAACGGATAAAATTTTCTGGTTGAAACTTCCACAGTTATCCCTCCTTATACGACGACGACCAATTTGTTTTCGTCGCCGCTTATCATGTAACTTTTTTCGCGGATTTTGTCAAGCAGCGGGCTCTGCGGGGCTTCGGGCTTGCCGTTGTCGCGAAAGATTAAAGTCGTGCGCGCGCCGGGGATTATCGTCACTTCCAGCTGAAAGTCGCCTGCGCGGGCGGCGTAAACTCGGAACAGCTCTTCGACCAGCGCGGTGAAGAATTGACTCGGCTTGAACTTCACGGCGGAAAAATATTTCTCCAACGCGTCTTTGAACGCCGAAAGATTTTCCTGCGCTGCTTGCGTGTCGAATGAGAACTGCCGTCCCGATTCTCGCAAGTCAATCAAAAGCAAGCCGTGTTTGTTGCGTGTCAGCAGCCAATTCAAAAACAGCGCGACGACGAACGACAGCCCGACGCCAAGCCACATCCATTGCAAGTCCGCGACGCCCGCAAACATGCCTGCCGACGGCAAGCCCAACAGCAACAGAAACTTTATCAGCGCGCCGAGATTCAGCCGCTCCACGTAAATGTAATAATTGCTGAACATGAGCGTCACGCCCAAAAATATCGTGAACGGCATAAAGACCCGCGCCGCCGTCACTGCCTCGCCGTAAATTGCGTTTTCGTGCGGCACGCCGAACAGCCCCGGCAAAAATTCCGCGAACACCATGCCGAACACGATTAACACGACCGTCACGGCGACCGTCGAGCCGATTGCAAGCCTCATCGTTTTTATCACGCTCTTGAGCGCGCCCTCCGCGTGGTATTGGCAAACCATCGGCTGCATACAATCGACCATGCCCGTGTATATCGCAATCAACAGCGTCAGCAAATTGTTTATCACCGTCACGCAAATCAAATGCGTCTCGCCGAAATGCGACAGGACGAATGCCGAAAACGCAAGCGGCAACAACGCAAGGCACAGCGTGTCCATCGAGTGATACCAGCTGTAAAAAATGCCCTGCCACATCTCGCGCCCGTTCCAATACTTCAAGAACCGCAGCTGACACTTCGCCGAAAACAGATACGGTATGTGATAAAGGAAGCTCACGAGGTTGCCTATTGTCGTCGCTACGCCGATTCCTATCACGCCGATTTTGTAACCCAACACAATGTCAAGGATTAAGTTCACGACGAACATTGCCGCCGACGCCTGCACGCAAATATTTTCCTCGCCCTCCGCGACGTATATCGTGTAGAAAAAAATGTTCAAGATACACGGCAGAGCCATGAACATCAGCCCGTGATAATAATCGAGCGCGTAAGTCATCAGCTCCGGCGAAATGTCCCATATCGACAAGATTTTGCTTTGGAAGACGACCAAAACGAACGTCACGAGCAAGCCCGTCGCCACCGAAGCAATTATGCCCATGCCGAAGAGTTCGTTAGCCTTCGTGCGGTCGTTCCTGCCCTTGGCGTAGGAAAACATCATCGCCAGCCCGTCGGCGACCATGTAGCTCAAAAAAGTTATCAGAGTCGTAATCGGCGCAACCAACGTCATTGCCGCGACCGCCGCATCTCCGATAAACTGACCGGCGACAACGCTGTCCGTCAATATCAAAACGTAGCTTATCGCCATTGACGCTATCGACGCCACGAATACCGAGCGGAATCGCGTGCTTATCACTGTTTTTGTCATAAAGTTACTCCGAAAAATTTATTTGCCCGCCGCCGTCAAGCCGCGTTGTCTCTTGCAAGGAAAAAGCCCGCCGACAATCGCCGACGAGCTTTTTTGTAATGCGCTTGGCGCGCATGGTTGTTTCAAGCTTCAATCGAAAGTTCCGATTCATAAGTTGCAACCACCGTACCGTCAGCCGCATCTCCCGCAACTGTAGCAAAATCTGCGGCCGTCATTGTTGGAGCAAGTTCATCACCGAGTAGGCGTTCTGACCTGCCTGCGCGAGCATGAACTGCGACGCCTGTGTCAAAACGTTCATCTTCATGAAATCCGTCATGCCTTTTGCCATGTCGAGATCGCGAACCGTGGACTCCGCCGCCGTGAGGTTCTCAACCTGCGTGGCGAGGTTATCGGACGTGTAGCCGAGCTGAGTTTCGTAGGAGCCGAGGTTTGCTAACTCTGAATTAAGAACAGCCAACGCCGTGTCGATCGTAGCAAGTTGCCCCTTAGCACTGTCGGCGTCGGTGGCGACTTGTTCAGCAACACCAGAAAGATCCGCATCGCCAATTTTACCTTCAGCAATTGCCGCCATCGTGTATGTAACCGCGTCGTCCGCCAAATCGCCTACTTGGAATTTCAACACAACTGCTTCTGACGCAAGGAGTTCGATGCCATTGTATCGTGCCTTTGCATTTTGATTGATTTGATTGACCAGCGAGGTAATCTCTGTCTGAATCAAAGTGCGGTCTGTCGAGTTGAGGTCGTCATTGGCGGCGTGCATGACTTTTTCTCTCATTGAAGCGAGGATGTCGGCGATATTGGTGAGCGCGCCTTCGGCGGTTTTAATCATGCTGTTGGCGTTCTGAGCGTTGCGGTTTGCCTGGTCGAGCGAGCGGATACGCGTGCGCATTCCTTCCGAAATGGCGAGATCCGAGGCACTGTCTGCCGCGCTGTTGATGCGCTGACCGCTGGAGACCTTGTACATTGCGTCCGACAGTGCGATTGTGTTGCGATTGTAAATATTATAGGTACGCACAGAGTCGAGATTATTCTTGATTACCATACCCATTGTTAGTTCCTCCTTGATCTTCCAAGAAAAACTTCTTTCCTAAGCGACGATTTCCTTTCCGCCGCTAAACAAACGAAACAAGTTGCCGAGCCGGCCGTCGCCGACTTCTGCGCCCCGCACGCGTAACGGGGTTTGCCGCCTTGGGTTCGTCCATTCCGAAATTAAGTCTGAAATATCTGGTGCTGATTTTATCAAGAAAAATTTACGGCGTCAATAAAATTTGCGGGCGTTTCTGAAAAAATTTTTCAGCCTTGTCCCTTGTCCCTTGAATTGAAAAAGCCCGCCGACGTGAATCGACGAGCAATTTCAGTATCGAACAACCCCGGTTCGGGGCAATAGAGATTACTGGAGCAAGCTGAGCACTGCAGAGCTGTTTTGGTTTGCCTGGGCGAGCATGGCCTGAGCCGACTGCAACAAGACGTTGTTCTTGGTGTAGTTGGTCATTTCCTTCGCCATATCCGCGTCGCGAATCGTGGACTCTGCCGCCTGGACGTTCTCGCTGGAGGTCGTCAAGTTTGCGCTGGTGTATTCGAGGCGGGCTTCGATTGCGCCGATAGTCGTCTGCTGGTCGAGAGCTTTGGCAAGCGCGTTTTCAATGACGTTGATTGACGCGTTGGCGTTTTCTTTCGTAGTGACGAGGATCTTGCTGTTGTCGGAGCCTTTGAGACCGAGAGCCTCTGCGCGCATGTCCGTCAAGCCGACTTTGATGGCAACGTTGGCTTCGGAGCCGATGTGGAAAGTCATGGCCTGTTTTTCGGCGGCGTCGCCCCAAGTCTGATTTTCAGCGCGCTGATACTGTTTGAACGCGTCGAGGGCGGCGTTGGCTGCCTTCTTGACGTTGCCTTCGGAATCCAAGATGTTGATGGTGAGACCGGCAATCTGATTGGTCACGCCGGCAGTGGTGGCGACATATGCGATACCGGCTCTCTTGTCGGGCGTGTAAAGTGCGTTCTTGAATTTGTCCGTAAGACTGGCGGTGCTGCCGATCATACCGTCAGCAGTTCCGGGAGCTTCCATTACTTCACCGGCACCTGAGCCCAAAAGGTCACTGGCGAGAAGAGAACCCAATGTAATGGCTGATGCCAAGCCGCTGACCGTGGTGATTTTGCCGTTTTGTACCCACGAAATTTGATAATAGTCGTTTGACAAGATTTCCAAGCTGTCGCCTGCGCGGTTCGTCAATTCCGTCAAAGCGGAGCCGGAGGTTGTGCCCGTGCCAAGGCTCTGGTTGAGCAGGACGGTTTTGGTCTCTGTGATTGCGTTGTTCTTCGAGCCGTCGACAAGATATTTGCCGTTGAACTGAACGAGTGCGTTGTCGTCGATTTGGTCGATGAACTGGTTGACTTCTTTTTGGATAGTGGCGCGGTCTTCGTCGGTGTTGGAGTCGTTGGCCGCGTTGATTGCTCTTTCTTTGAGAGTGCGCAGGATGTCAACCGTGTTGGCGACTGCGCCTTCTGCGGTCTTCATCAAGCTGGAGTCGTTCTGTGCGTTCTGGTTTGCCTGGTCGAGCGAACGGATGCGGACTCTCATGCGCTCAGAAATACCGTAACCCGAAGCGTCGTCTTGCGCGCTGTTGATTCTCATGCCGCTGGAGACTTTCGACAAGCTCTTGGTGAGTGCGGTGCTATTCTGATTCAAAATGTTGAGTGTGCGAACTGCGCTCAGGTTGTTCTTTACTACCATACCCATGATTAGTTCCTCCTTGATTCCAGAAAAATTTCCTTAGTCGACGGTTTCCTTTCCGCCGCCAAACAAACGAGCCTTAACCGTTACCCCGACCGTCGCCGGAGCTTGCGTCTCGCACGCGTAACGAGTGCCGATTTCCCGCTCGTTCATTTACTCTTGAAAATTTTATCGTCAATCGCGCCTAAAAACTTTAAGCGTTGTTTAGATTGTATCAAGAAAAATTTTTCCCGTCAATCTAAAAAAGCACTGCCTCGAAATTTTTTCCGTCAGTTGTCGCTTTTCGTGAGAGAAAAATCGGACGCTTTTTTGCCGCCCAGCTCTGCGTGTGCTTCGACGTTGTTGTTCTTCGCGACAAAATCATAGTCATCTGCAGAAAATTCGTTAGTGCTTTTTATACCTTTTATGTAAGCGTAACCTTTGGGCGGCTTGGGCGTGTCTTGCAAATAGCCGGCCGTAACCAGAGCAGCGATATTGTCGGGGTCTTTGCCTTTTTCGAGCTGATAAACGGCAATGGCTGTGTCTATGGTTGACAAGTCGGCTTGGATTTTTGCTGTGTTTGCTTTTGCAGATACTTCGGAGAAACGCGGCACGGCAATGGACGCGAGGATAGCGATAACCACGACCATCAAGATGACTTCGAGGGTGGCGAAGCCTTTCTGTCTCATGTGAATCACTCCAAAAATTTTTTTCGGTAATTTTAAATTAAAAAGGCGGCGCGGGCAAGCAAAAAATTTTTCGACGATTCGTTCGTCGTTCGGCTTTGCAACGGCAGGAAATTTAATCGTCAAGCCGAAAAATCTTGCACAATACCAAAAAAATTGTGGGGGATGAGGGATGAAACTCAAACAAAAATTCATGGCTCTGGCGTGCATGATGGCGGCGGCAATCGCGGCGGTCTGCGCCATAAGCTACTATTTTTCAAGCGCGGAACTTCAACACAGCGTCGACAGCGAATTGCGCATGACGGTCGCGCGGGAGGCAACGCAACTCAACGGCTGGCTCGAATCGAAGAAAACCTTCGGTGAGAGTGAAGCGAACTTATTGACAAGCCTCAACGGCAACATGGCATTGATAAAGACGCGCGAAATCCTCGGCTCGGCAACGTCCGACAGCGAAGTCCTTGAAATGACCATGGGCTTGGAGGACGGCTACTTTTACTGCTACAACGCGGGCGACTTGACGGGCAAAGTCGACCCGCGCGGGCGGCTGTGGTATCAAACAGCACAGTCGACGGGCAAAGCAACTTTCACCGCGCCTTACGTCGATGTCAACGTCGGCAAGCTTATCGTGTCGGTCGGCGCGCCCATTACGGCGAACGGCAGATTTATCGGCGCGGCGTGCCTTGACATTTCTCTGGACACGCTGACCAAACAGGCGTCGCAAATGAAGTATCACGGCGACGGCTCCGGCATTATCGCCGAGCCCAACGGAAATATTTTGGCGACTGCCGAATTCGGCGAGCCCAACAAAAATTTCAAGGAAATCGACGGCTTGGGCGCGAAGTTCGACGCAATGGTCGGCAAGGGCACCGGCTACTTTGAAGTCGAAGTAAACGGCGAAGATATGGTTTGCGCCTATACCACCGTGCCCGCCACGGGTTGGATTGTCGCAATAACCGTGCCCGCCGATAAAGTCTTCGCGCCCCTGCAGTCGTTGCGCATGATGTTCGCAATCTTTATCGTTGTCGGCTTGCTGTTGGCGTTCGGCATTTGCTTGACGTTCGCGGGCAAAATTACCACGCCCGTCGCCGAGCTTGAAAACTACGCCGTTCAGCTTGCCAACGGCAACTTGAAGATGAACGACCTGCCCGTCAACTCAAGCGACGAAATCGGCGCGCTGACCAATGAATTTAATATCATGAAGACCAGCTTGCATAAGCTTATCGCGAAGATGTCGACGAACTCTCAACAGGTCGCCGCCGCCTCCGAACAGCTGACCGCAAGCTCACAATCTTCCGCCGATGCCTCCGTTCACGTCGCCGAAGTCGTAAACGAAATCTCCGACGCCGTCAACAGCCAGATGGCAAATATCAACGACGCAAAGGCGAACATTGACGCAATCTTTACCGACATTAAGGGCGTCGAGGAAAAATCGCGCACCGTCGCCAACACATCCAATCAAACGTCGCTTGCCGCGCAGAAGGGCTCCGAACTCATGACAAACGCCGTCGACAGCATGGGGCGTATCGAACGCTCCGTCATGGCGTCCGCTGAAGTCGTCAAGAAACTCGGCGAGAACAGCCGCCAAATCGGGCAAATCGTCGAGGCGATAAGCGCAATCTCCGAACAGACCAACTTGCTTGCATTGAACGCGGCAATCGAGGCGGCGCGTGCCGGCGAACACGGCAAAGGCTTCGCGGTCGTCGCAGAGGAAGTTCGCAAGCTTGCCGCCCAGTCGCAGGAGTCCGCCGAGCAAATTAAAGTCCGTATCGATTCGATTCAGCAGGACACTGAAGACGCCGTAGAATCAATGCAGGTCGGCACCGATGAAGTCAAGCAGGGCACCGCGTCAATCCGCGAGGTCGGCGAACAGTTCGGCGAAATCCTCTCCATGGTCAACGGTATCAAGACGCAAATGGACGAGATTAACTCAGCCGTGCAGACCGTCGCGAAGGAGGCCGCCACTATCGTCAAGATGGTTGACGCAATCGACGAGATCAGCAAGAAGACTTCCGATAACATGAACACCATTTCAAACGCGACGGAAGAACAATCAGCCTCCAACGAGGAAATTGCCGCCGCAAGTCAAGCACTTTCCAACATGGCGTCGGATATGCAAGACGCCGTCGGTCAGTTCAAATTCTAAGAACAGGTGTTCATAAAAATTGAATAGTGATATAGTAGATACATTATGA
>CAMZAX010000033.1 GCA_947304355.1 uncultured Selenomonadales bacterium | reverse complement strand
TTTTTACTCGCTGCTTCTGTTATTCACTTTTAATTTACCAACAGCCCCTAGGAGTATAATCATAAACTATCGCATAGGTACCGTTCATCGCTTGTTCTATGGTCGCACCACTATTGACGAAAAGAGAACCGCCGCCTATGAATACGCCTATAGAACTGGGTCCGGCGCTTGAGACTTTCAGCGTATTATTTTCCGTATTACTTTCGCTGCAAAGATTCAAGGTAGCACCGTTGCCAACCTTAATGGCAGGCGAATCGTCAGTTGCACTTGTAACAGTGTAGTTTATCGTTCCGTTCGTAATGGTGACACTGGCACTGTTGGCTATGGTCAAAGCAGGTGTGTTGCCAGTTGCACTGTACGTTAAAGAATGTCCGCCCAAATCAAACGTCACGTTGTCGTTGACAGTCGCGCCCGCAGGCAACGTGACAGCCGCTGTCATCGTCAAATCTTTCAGCAGAACAATCGATGTTGCGCCGCTCAAACTTGCCGTCGTGAAATCGCTTGCTGCGCCGAATAGTGTTGAACCGCTGGAGTTCACGATAGAAAAAACGGCGTCCTCACCTTGCGAATTCGACAGCGTGAATCTCTGCAGGTCGAAAGTGAATTCGTTCATGTCATTCACCTCCTTGAGCCTGCCTCCCGAAGCGATTAGGGGGGGGGTATTGGTTGGATGAAAAACTTTTCCTTCCATAGAAAATCGTCTCCTTTTGAAAATGCGAAAGGGATCTTGAAGCCGTGCCCTTGCCGAAGTCCATGCGGCAACGACGGCTGTGAATGAAACTTGCGGGAATCATGTGTGTTCCTCGGACATAGGCATCACCTCCTAATCAGTGTATCGAAAATCATTGCAACGAAATAAATCGCGTCACCACCGGAAATATTTTAGTTTATTTATTTCAATCCGGCAAGCTTTTCCGGCGATTGCCGAAAATTAAATTCCGGTTAGAACGGCGGCGCGGCGTATGAAGTTTGCAAAGGCTTGCGAAAAGTTATATACTTGCCGCCACCAAAGGAGGCTGATTGTTTTGACGAAATTCGAGAAGTGGCAAGGCTGCGGCAACGACTTCATCCTGATAGACCGCCCCGGCAACGAGCCCGACACCCCGGAGCAAATCAAGTGGCTGTGCGACAGGCATTTCGGAATCGGCGCGGACGGCGTGATTTACATCATGAGTTCGACGAAGGCAGCGACGCGTATGAGAATCTTCAACGCGGACGGCACCGAGGCTGAAATGTGCGGCAACGGCTTGCGTTGTTTCGCGCGCTACCTTTTGACGGGCGATAAATTTTTCTCCGACGACAAATTGACGGTCGAGACGGGCGCGGGCATTTTGACGGTCAGCATGAAACACAACCTGATAACGGTCGACATGGGCGAGCCGATCTTCGCGGCGGATAAAATTCCCGTGGACGGCTTCGGCGAGCAAAAACTTGTCGGCGAACCGATTGAAGTCGACGGCGCGCGCTACAAGATGACGTGCGTGAGCATGGGCAACCCGCATTGCGTGATATTTGTCGACGACATCAACGCCGTTGACTTGGAGCACATCGGTCCGAAGTTCGAGACGCATAAAATTTTCCCGCGCAAGACCAATACCGAGTTCGTGCAGGTCGTCGGCGAAAACAAATTGCGTATGCGCGTGTGGGAACGCGGCAGCGGCATAACGATGGCGTGCGGTACGGGAGCTTGTGCCACGGCGGTCGCGGCGAATCTCAACGGCAAAGCCGGCAGACAGTCGACGGTTATCCTTGACGGCGGCGAACTCAATATCGATTGGCGCGAGGATGATAATCATATCTTCATGACAGGCGCGGCCGAAAAAGTTTACGCGGGCGAATTCCGCTTCCCCGCCGCGTTGACAACCGTGACGGACGGCGTTTGATATGCGCGGACTGTTAATCGTCGTGTCGGGCGCGAGCGGCACGGGCAAGGGCACCGTTTGCAAAAAAACTCTTGACGCAATGCCCGAAGTCGCCTACTCCATTTCGGCGACGACCCGCGCCCCGCGTCCCGGCGAAGTCGACGGCAGAGAATATTACTTTATCAGTCGCGACGAATTCAAGGCTTGGATCGCCGACGGCAAGTTTCTGGAGTACGCCGAGGTCTACGGCAACTTCTACGGCACGCCGCTGAACAAAATCGAAGAGCGGCTCAATCGCGGCGAAGACATCTTGCTTGAAATCGACGTGCAGGGCGCGTTGAACGTCAAGCGCAAAATGCCCGAAGGCGTTTACATTTTTCTGCTGCCGCCGAGCCTTGACGAGCTGAAACGCCGAATCGAAGGTCGCGGCACCGAGACGCCCGAAAGTTTGAATCGCCGCCTTGCCAACGCCGTCGCCGAAATTAAAATCGGTCTGGAATACGATTACGTCGTCGTCAATGATTCGGTCGACGACGCCGCCGCGCAGATTAAAACGATAATCGCCGCCGAACGTTGCAAAGTCGAACGCAATCGCGACAAATTCAACTTGGAAGGAGCTTTCTAAATGAAACTGAACGCCACGCCGCTTAGCATGGTCAATCCTTCGACGGACTCCATGCTTGAAAAGACGCACAGCCGTTACGCGTTGGTCGTGTTGGCGAGCAAACGGGCGCGCGAACTTTTGAGCGGAGCACCCTGCCGCGTCGAGAATCGCGCAACAAAATTCGTGACAAACGCCATGGAAGAAATCAACGAAGGCAAAATCACTTACGAAATACGGGATTGAATCATGCTTGATAAAAAAAATATTTTAATCGGCGTGACGGGCGGCATTGCGGCTTACAAGGTCGTCGAGGTCGCGAGCCGCCTGAAAAAATCCGGCGCGAACGTCCGCGTGATGATGACGCGCAACGCTGCCGAATTCGTATCGCCGAGAACTTTCCAAGAAATTACCGGAAACGCCGTGTCCGTCGAGATGTTCGGGGACGCGGCGAATTTTCATGTTGCGCACATTGCGCTTGCCGACTTCGCCGACGCGATACTGATTGCACCCGCAACCGCGAACTTTTTGGCAAAGGCGGCGCACGGCATTGCCGACGACCTGCTGACGACGACCGTTATCGCCTCCGATAAGCCGCTGATAATCGCGCCGTCAATGAATACGAAAATGTTCGACAACCCCGCGACGCAAGCCAATTTGCAAATCCTGCGCGGGCGCGGCGCGATAATCCTTGAGCCGGCAACGGGTGAATTGGCATGCGGCACGAGCGGCAAAGGACGCTTGCCCGAACCCGCCGAAATCTGCGCGGCAGTCGAGAAACACTTGTCCCTTGTCCCTTGTCCCTTGTCCCTTAAAAAGATTCTCGTGACGGCGGGCGGCACTGTCGAGGCGATAGACCCCGTTCGTTACATCGGAAACCGTTCAAGCGGACGCATGGGTTACGAAATTGCACGTGCGGCAGTCGACGCAGGCGCGGACGTCGTGTTGATTTCCGGCAAGAGCGAAGTGGAACCGCCGACGGGTTTGAAGTTCGTCAAAGTCGAGGCGGCAACTCAAATGCGCGAGGCTGTCTTGGCGGAATTCGATTCGGTCGACGCCGTGATTATGTCCGCCGCCGTCGCCGATTATCGCGTCAAGAATCCCGCCGCGCAGAAAATCAAGAAATCCGCCGACACGTTGACGCTTGAACTCGTGAAAAATCCCGACATCCTTCGCGAACTGGGCAGTTTGAAAAAAAATCAAGTGCTCATCGGCTTCGCGGCTGAAACGCAAAATATTTTGGATTACGCCCGCAAAAAGCTCGTCGAAAAAAATCTTGACTTCATTGTTGCCAATGATGTCACGGCAACGGGCGCGGGCTTCGGCGTCGCCACAAATATTGCGTCGATAATTTGGCGCGGCGGTGAGGTCGAAAACTTTTCCAAGATGAGTAAGGCTGATTTGGCGGACAAAATAATTGCAAGAGTCGCCAATTTATTAAGTTGCGATTAAAAATTTTCCACGCAAACGCCAATCAGCAAAATTTCATGCAGGTATGCTAGGCTTGCCGTAAATCCAATAGGAGGTGAAGTTTATGCTTGATAAAGCAATTCGGTTCCTTATAACCCTGACGTGCGCAATTTTGGGCGGCGCGGCATTAAATTTGGCAAATCCGCTCTTGCTCACGTATATTAACCCGGAATTCTTTAAAGCAGAGACCGGAATCTTTGAATTGACGCTGGCAAGCCTGGTTTGTATCTTGGCGGGCGCATTTCTCGGCGGACTCGGCGGCTGGTTCGTTTCTCCCTACCTGATTCGCAAGCTCGGCAAGTTTACAGCCTTCGTCGAAAAACAGCTAAGCAAAATGCCAATCAACGACGTGATCGCCGGCGCGGTTGGGTTGGCTATCGGACTTATTATCGCAAATTTATTGGGCAACGCCTTCGCCCGCATTCCTATCGTCGGCTATTATATCCCCGTCATTTTCAGTATCGTGCTCGGTTATCTCGGCGTCCGCATTACAATCAAAAAACGCAAGGAAATCGCCGGCAGTTTCGACTTTATCAAGGAAATCTTGCGCAATCGCGAGGTCGTAAAGGAAAATGTCAAATCGCATGAAGATAAAACGCCCGAAGTGCCCGCGCAGGAAGAAACTCCGCCGCCCGAACGCGCAAAAGTCAATCTCGTCAAGTTGCAGGAGCATAAGGACAAAAATTACAAGTTGCTCGATACAAATGTCATAATCGACGGGCGAATCGCCGATATTTGTAAGACGGGCTTCCTTGAAGGCACGCTTTTAATCCCCGTGTTCGTTTTGGAGGAACTTCAATATATCGCAGACTCGTCCGACACGTTGCGGCGGGTGCGCGGGCGTCGCGGGCTTGACGTTTTGCAGAAAATCCGCGAGGACGAATCAAATCTCGAAGTTGAAGTCATGAACGTCGATTTTGAGGACATTCAGGGCGTCGATTCAAAATTAGTGCGTCTTGCGCAAAAGCTCGGCGGAAAAATCATTACCAACGACTTCAACCTTAACAAGGTCGCTCAACTGCGCGGCGTCGAAGTTTTGAACATCAACGACTTGTCAAACGCCGTCAAGCCCGTCGTCATTCCCGGCGAAACTATGCGCGTGCAGGTCGTCAAGGACGGCAAGGAACCCGGTCAAGGCGTCGCTTATCTCGACGACGGCACGATGATCGTTATCGAAAACGGACACCGCTACTTGAGCCGCACAATTTCCGTCGAAGTCACCAGCGCGTTGCAAACGTCGGCGGGGCGCATGATTTTCGCAAAGCCGCGCTAAGAAATTTTTTGGAGCCGTCAAGTCGTTGGCGGCTCTTTTTGTTGGAGGTCTTATGAAAACTGTATCGGAAATCTTGAAGTCGGCGACGACGCGGCTTGAAGTCAACGGAATCGACACGCCGCGCCTCGACGCAGAAATTTTGTTGGCGCACGTGTTGCAGTGGCGACGGCTCAGCTTGTACGTTAACGCCGATAAAACTTTGCCGCTCGAAAAAAGTTTACGCTTCAATGAACTGATAACGCGGCGGCTCGACGGCGTGCCCGTTGCCTACTTGACCGGCTCGAAAGAATTCATGGGCTTAAACTTCGCCGTAAACGAAAATGTTCTGATTCCGCGCCCCGATACCGAAATTTTGACTGAAGGCGTCGGAAAATATCTGCGCGGGCTCGGCGGCAACGTCACTTTCGCCGATTTGGGCACGGGCAGCGGCGCAATTTGCGTTTCAATACTAAAATTCGTCAAAACTGCGCGGGCGGCGGCTGTCGACATCTCGGCGGAGGCGTTGGCGGTCGCGCAACTCAACGCCGCCAAGTTTCACGTCGACGACAGGCTGGAGCTTTACTGCGGTGACTTGTTCGCGCCGCTGACGGGCAAAACGTTCAACGCGATAGTTTCAAATCCGCCGTACATCCCGACGCGTGAACTTGACGCGTTGCAGGCTGAAGTTCGTCGCGAACCGCGCCTTGCTCTCGACGGCGGTGATGACGGTTTGAACTTTTATCGGCGAATTTTTTACCACGCGCCTAAATTTTTGACTGCGGGCGGCTTGATTGCTGTCGAAATCGGCATTAATCAGGCTCAAGCCGTCAAATCTTTGGCGGAGGCGGCAAATTTCGTTGACATTCAAATTTTTAAGGATTTGGCGGGCATTGAACGCGTCGTGGCTGCCAGAATTTGATTTCGGAATATTTTTCTGCTAAACTCTATAACGAAATCGGTTTTCCAACGTATAAGTTGCAGAAAACAGAAAGGAGCCTGATACCAATGGCGACACGCGAAGAACACATCAAAAAAATCAATGCGGAGCTCGAACAGATGAGCGACGAAGAACTCGAAGGCGTCGCGGGCGGTACTATCGGTCAAACTGCCGGCGACAGTAAAATTCTTTACGATTACGGGCTTATGGACAGATATTACGGCACGATCCCCGTGATGTTTTATTGGAAATCGAAAAGCGCGGAAGTCGACGCAGGCTGGTCAAAAGCCGGAATTACTTGCGTCACGGCTCCTTTTGCCAATAACAAGTATTTCCTCAACGGCAAGGAAATTTCCCGTGGCGAAGCTTACGATCATTTGAGAGCAAATTTTAAAAGAATTCACCAAATCAGCAGCGATTGATTTTGATTAAAAAATCGTCTCGAAAGTCAAAAAAGCCCTTCGGCGCACGGTCGGAGGGTTTTTCGTTGACGGCACGGAAATTTTTTGCTAAAATGTGTAACGAAATCGGATTTGAAACGTATAAGCTATAGAAAACATTTTGGAGGCTGATAATATGGCTGATGAAAAGAAATTCGCGGACGAAATGCTCACCTATGACGAACTCGACAAGGTCGCGGGCGGCACTCTCGATGAATTAAGAGATTTACAAAAGTTGTTTTATCATTATATTCATTACACGAGACAAGGACCGGCTACAGTTTATAAAAGTGCCGACTGGATAAAAGATTGGCTTAAAAGCAGATTAAACATTGACGCAGAAATAAATTACAGGAACAGTTGGTTTTTTACATCCGCCGGAGCTAACTCTTACTCTCGCAATGGAGAAATTTTGACACACGAACAAGTTATTGAAGAAATTAAAGCAAAACGCGGAAGTTAATAATGGATAAAGCAAACTAAAAGCCCTTCGGCACATGTCGGAGGGTTTTTTCGTTGAAATCTTGACTTAAAGCCCTGTGCAAGTTGTAAACTTTCGCAGGTGATGTTATGAACCGCAGAGAATTTTTGAAACTCGGCTTGACGCTTGCGATTGGAGGTTTTGCAATGACGGCTGACGCGGCAACAAATATTTCGGCGCGAAAAATCGATTTTCATGCGCACGCGATACTTCCGGGCTACGTCGACGCGCTGAAAAGCTTAAAAATCGACGCGGCGGCGGAAGAAGGCTTTACGTTGCCGAAATGGAACGTCGAATCGCATTTGGAGTTCATGAACGCGGCGAAAACAGATTTTACGGTACTTTCAATGGCGACGCCGCACATATCGGACAAATCGGCGGCACGAGAAATCAATATCGAGTTCGCGGAGCTGTGCCGACGCTTCCCGAACAAATTCGGGTTCGTCGCGACGTTGCCTTTGCCGCACGTCGAAGGCTCAATCGAAGAATTTCACTTCGCGACGGAAAAATTGGGCGCATTGGGCGTAAAAGTGGCGAGCAATTCTGATGGCGTGTATCTTGGCGACGAAAAACTTGACCCGATATTTGCAGAGCTGAACAAATCGGGCGCATTGGTGATAATTCATCCGAGCCCGGCGCGATTGTTGCCACGTGAAGGCGTCGTGACGGGTAAGGTTATGGCGTTGTTTGAGTATCCCGCCGACACGACACGCGCCGTCTTGAACATGCTGGCGAATCGCACGCTTGAAAAATTCCCGCGCCTGAAAGTCGTCGTGCCGCATTGCGGTTCGTTCCTGCCCTACATGAAGCAGCGGGCGGGCGCGATGTTCCAAATGCTTGCGTCGATGAACTTGATGGAGCCCGTGAATTTCGACGCGGGCATAAAAAAATTGTTCTTCGACACGGCGGGCGACCCGATGCCCGAACAATTCGACATGCTGTTGAAAATCGCGAGCCTCGACCAAATAATTTTCGGCTCTGATTATCCGTACGTGCCCGCGCAGGTCGTATTGGGTAGGAAAAAACTTTTCGACGCGGAACTTTCACGGCGAGGCTTGACGGAGAAAATTTACGTCGACAATGCACGGACGCTGTTGGAGGTTTGAACGATGAAAAAATTTTTTGCAATCTTGGGAGTGATTTTTATGTTGACGGCTACTGCGAGCGCGAAATCGGTACGCACGCCCGAAGGAAACATGCCGCGCGTGCAATGGGCTGTTGTCGAATCGACTGCGGGCACAATGTCCCGTATGATTGAAATCGGCGCGCGAGTTTTGGCTCCGACGACGGCAAAAGAGGCGGGAACCTACGCACTTTACGGCGTGATTGAAAAAAATAATCCGAACTTGATGAGATTGCTTGAAATTTACGCGAGCGACGAGGCATATCGCATTCACAGCACGAGCCCCGCCTTTCAACAGTATCGCGCGGAGCGTTTGCCGTATCTTGCGGGATTAAAACTGTTGCCCGTCAACGGAATTGTGCTTGAGCAAAAAAATCGCGGCGTCGGCACGATTGTCGTAACCAACCGCTTTGAAATTGCGCCCGCCGACCTTGCGACGTTCCAAAAGTTAATTTCGGACGAGGCTGTTCGCGCAGTTCGCGAAGATTCGGGCGTAATGGGCGCGTTCGTCACGGCAGAGCAGCCGCGTCCGAACTTTTTGCACACGATGATAATTTTCAGCGACGAAAATGCCGCGCAGAAATATTTTTCGTCGAACGCGTACAAAAATTATCGCAAACAAGTCGAAACGCTGATTCAAGCCGAAAATAAAATCGATTACGCACCGACCAAGATTCAGCTTTCCGAAAAATTTTGATTGGAGTGATGTGCATGAAAAAAATTTTGTGCGTCGTTACGAGCAACAACGTCAAAGGCGCGACGGGCATTCCGACGGGCTTTTGGCTCAGCGAATTGACGCATCCGCTTGCAAAATTCGTTGCAGCGGGCATTTCTTACGACATTGCGTCGATAAAAGGCGGCAAACCTCCGATTGACGGCGACAGCCTCGACTTTAACGACGCGATTAACAAAAAATTTTGGGACGACGCCGAATTTCAAGCAAAGCTGTCGAACACAATCAAACTTGACGACGCGAAAGCCGAAAATTACGACGCGATATTTTTTGCGGGCGGTCATGGCGTCATGTGGGATTTTGCCGACAGCGTTTCGATTCAAAAAGTCACCCGCGAAATTTACGAACGCGGCGGAATTGTCTCGGCAGTCTGTCACGACCCTGCGGCGTTGGTAAATGTCAAGTTGAGCGACGGAAAATATCTCGTCGACGGCAAAAAAATGACATCTTTCACCGACGGCGAAGAAGAAGCCGTTCAAGCGACGAAAATTGTACCGTTCCTGTTGGAGTCGACGTTGAAGGCTCACGGCGCGAATCACATAGCGGCGGCAAATTGGTCTGATCACGTCGAAGTTGACGGGCGGCTCGTCACGGGACAAAATCCCGCGTCCGCAGCCGGCGTCGGCGACGAAATTGTTAAACTTTTGAGGAGGAATTAATCATGCCGTTGATTTCAATCGATGCAGTGCACCCGACCAAGGAGCAAAAGGAAAAACTTATCGCGGGGCTCACGAAAACCGCCAGCGACATTTTGGGCGTCGACGAAAAATTTTTCTACGTCCTCGTCAAAGAGAACGACCTCGACAACTGGGGCGTCGGCGGCAAGACGTTGGCGCAATTCCTTGCCGAACAGAAAAAATAATTCGCTCAAGCAGTACGGAAGTCCGTCGCAGATTTTTCGCGGCGGGCTTTTCTGTTATAATCGGCGCGAGGAGTGATTCATTTGCAGACAGAAATTTTGCAACCGACTGAAGAAAATTTGCAACGGGCGGCTGAATTGATACGGCGCGGCGAATTGGTCGCCTTCCCGACGGAAACAGTGTATGGATTGGGCGCGGACGGCTTGAACGTCGCGGCATGTCAAAAAATTTTCGCGGCGAAGGGCAGACCGAACGACAAACCGCTTAGTTTGCACGTCGCGAGCCTTGAAATGATCGAACGCGTTGCCGAAATATCTGCGCGGGCGGAAAAATTATTCGCGGCGTTTTGCCCCGGTGCCTTGACGATAATTCTGCCTAAGAATAAAATTGTATCCGACTTCGTGACGGGCGGGCGTCCGAGCGTTGGGATAAGATTCCCTGCAAATGACGTTGCCCTTGCGCTGATACGGCTTGCGGGCTGTCCGATAGCGGCACCGAGCGCAAATTTATCGGGAAAAACGCCGCCGAAGACCGCGCAAGAAGTTTTTGACAACTTATCGGGTCGCGTCGAAGTGATTTTGGACGGCGGGCAGTGTCGATTCGGAATTTCGTCGACGATAATCGATTTGACGACTTCGACGCCGAAAATCCTGCGTCACGGAGCAATCCCCGACGAAAAAATTTTGGAGGTTTTAACATGAACAAAGCCGAGCGCAATCGCCGAATCATGAAACGGTTCGAGATGTGCATTAACACGAACGACCGCGCGCTTGCCGAAGAACTTATCGACGCGTCCGCCGAATTCACGACGCCCGTATCCGACAAGCCGCTTTACGGCGGTGCGGGCTATTTGAGTGTCGTTGAGCTTATGCGGAAAAGTTTTTCGGACATTCGTTGGGATCTCGTCGACATGGCGGCGGAAGACGACAAAGTTGCGGTGCATTGGACTTGCAGCGGCACGCACGACGGAAATTTTATGGGACTCGCGCCGACGGACAAGAAATTTTCGTTCAGCGTGATGAATTTTTATTACTTGAACGACGCGGGCAAAATAATCAACGACGTGGCGGCTCAAGGGCTCTTCGGACTGATGACGGCTCTGGGCTTGATTAAATAATTTGGAGGTTACAGCATGAACTTACTTGAAGGCTTGAAAAAGGACGCAGAACTCTTCGCGGCAGTGGAAAACGAACTCAATCGTCAACGCAACAAGTTGGAGCTTATCGCGTCTGAAAATATCGTCAGCAAGGCGGTCATGGAGGCGCAAGGTTCGGTTTTGACGAACAAATACGCCGAGGGCTATCCCGGCAAGCGTTATTACGGCGGCTGCGAGTTCGTTGACGTGGCGGAACAGCTTGCAATCGACCGCGCCAAAAAACTTTTCGACTGCGAATATGCAAATGTTCAGCCGCATTCGGGCGCACAGGCGAACACGGCGGTTTACTTCGCGCTTGCGACGCCCGGCGATACGATTATGGGCATGAATTTGACGGACGGCGGGCATTTGACGCACGGATCGCCCGTAAACATGAGCGGAAAATATTTTAAAATCGTTCCGTACGGTGTGAGCCGCGAAACCGAGACGATTGACTACGACGAGCTTGAAAAAATCGCTTTCGAGTGCAAACCGCGCATAATTGTTGCGGGCGCGTCGGCATATTCGCGAATAATCGACTTTGAACGCCTTGCGGAGATTTCAAAACGCGTCGGAGCGTATCTTATGGTCGATATGGCGCACATTGCGGGGCTTGTCGCGGCGGGATTGCACCCCAGTCCGTTGCCTTACGCCGATGTAGTGACTTCGACGACGCATAAAACCCTGCGCGGCCCGCGCGGCGGTTTGATTCTGTGCAAGGACGCGGAGTTCGGCAAGCAGTTCAACAAAGCGATTTTCCCCGGCATTCAAGGCGGCCCGCTCATGCACGTCATTGCGGCAAAGGCTGTGGCGTTCGGCGAGGCGTTGCAACCCGAATTCAAAACCTATGCCGCGCAGATTATCAAGAACGCGAAAATTTTGGCGGAGACCTTGACGGCGGACGGCTTCCGTATCGTCAGCGGCGGCACGGACAATCATTTAATGCTTGTCGACCTTACGAGCAAGAATATCACGGGCAAAGAGGCGCAAAACGTCCTTGACGAGGTAAACATCACCGCCAACAAGAATACGATTCCGTTTGAGCCGCGATCTCCGTTCGTCACGAGCGGTTTGCGGCTTGGAAGTCCCGCATTGACGACGCGCGGCTTTTTGGAAGACGACATGCGCGAAGTCGCCGACATAATTGCGCTTGTGCTTGACAATCCGACCGACGACGACAAAAAAATTCAGGCGCGTGAACGAGTCGCCGCGCTGTGCAAAAAGTATCCGCTGTATTGATTCGAGGGCAGTCCGTTGATTAATCCGCGCATCCTTGCAAAGTCCGCCGCCTACTTGGAACGGCATTGCTTAGACCAACGCTGGTTTGACTATCGCGAAAAGCTCGGCAGACCCGTCGACTTGCGCAAAATTGAAAGTCTTCGTAGTTTTATCTATGTAGAGCCGGATTCCGACGGACGTTTGGTCGAAAAACTCTACGATTGGGTAATTCAGCACGTAAAAAACGTTCAAACGGGCGGCGACATGTTTCCTGCGCGGCTCGGCAAAGAACCGCCGAAGATAACCGACGACGAACGCGCCCGAACGTTGGAGACGCACCGAAATTATTTTGCCAATTACTTGTTCGACATCATGGCGCAAAAAAAATTGACGGAAGCCGAAGTTTCTGCCCGCGCACGCGTCGACGTTGCGATTTTTACGTTACTGCGCAACAACAAGCGATACGTCCCCGAAGAGCGCACGATTTTTGCATTGCTGTTCGGTCTTGAACTCAATCTTGCGGAAGCGAACGCGTTGCTTGGACGGACGCGCATTTATCTTTCCGAAAAAGTTTGGGAAGAAGTCATAATCGGCTTTTGCCTGGAGAATCGCATTTACAACTTGGCGACGCTTAACGGAATCCTTAAGCATTACGGACTTGCGCCTTTGAAGGTGACGGAAGATTTTTCGGCGCGTCTGAACGAAAAACCGCCGAGCGACAACGGCTTGATAGACCGAATCGACCTGTACATCGAAAAAAATTTCCATGACACGTCCGGGCTTGAAGATGCGAAAAAGCGCGGCATTAAATTTTCTTACAGCGCAAGTTCACTCGGCGAGCCGGCGGAGTCGGCGAAGACTTTCGAGACCATTATTCGCAAACTTAAGGACAAAATCGGACTTGCGGGCAGTTTTTTTTCGGATTATCTGTTCAAACTCATTAAGCAAAAAAATTTATCGGAAGTCGCGGTTTACAAGGCGGCTCACTTGGACAGGCGCGTCTTTTCCAAAATCCGCAACGAACGCAACTATATGCCGGCGAAGAAAACCGTTTTGGCGATTGCCTTTGCCATGAAGCTTGATTTCAAGGAGACGAACACTTTGCTTGCGCGAGCGGGCTATTTTCTGAGCAGCGGGCGCAAGGAAGACGTTATCGCCGCGTATTTTATCGAGAATCAGATTTACGATTTGTTTTTGATTAACGAAGTGCTTGACTATTACGGCTGTCCGACGATTGGCGACTGAACGGAAAGGAGCGCGACTTTTGGACTTAGATTATCTGATTTTCCTGCAGGGAATTCGCACGGATTGGGGCGGCGAAAGTTTATTTTCGCTCATTTCCGCAATCCCGAAAAATCCTTTGACTGCAGCGATACCCGCGATACTTTTCTGGTGTTTCAACAAAAACGCTGGCATTTTCCTGCTGTTCAACGCGACGTGCGGGCGCGTGATTAACGAATTTATCAAAGGCACGCTGTGCGTCTATCGTCCGTGGTTCAAAGACGCGGCGTTGGCACCTTCGGCGGAGGCGATGGCAAAAGCGTCTGAGTATTCGTTTCCGAGCGGGCACACGCAATTTGCGACGGCGATTTACGGCGGGCTTGCGTTTTTCTACCGAAAAAAATTTCCGTGGCTGATAATTCCCTGCGCGGCGATAATTTTGGCGGTGGCGTTCAGTCGAAACTTTTTGGGCGTGCACACACCGCAGGACGTCCTGTTTGCGTTTGCGTATTCGGTCGGATTATTGTTCGCGGCGGAAAGATTGTTCGCTTGGATTGGACGCGACAGGGAACGGCAAGTCTTATTTTTCCTCGGCGGGCTGTTGACGGTCGCGATTGTGTTCCTGTGGCTGTATTTCAAGCCGTACCCCGAAGATTTTATGAACGGCAAGCTGATAGTTGACCCGCTGACTGCGCGGGCGGACGCATTTGACGCGTTAGGCTTCGGGCTGGCGTTTTTCTTGGGCTGGTTCCTTGAGATGCGGTTTATAAACTTCAAAACGAACGTCTCGTCGAAAGACCGGCTCTGGCGCGTGATAATCGGCTTTGCGATTTTGGGCGTTATCGCCGTGATTTTCTATCCGCTGATGAAACTTTTGTTCAGCGTCGAGGCGTACAAGTTTTTCAAGGCGTTTCTGCCGTTCTTTTCGATTTTGTTCGTGATACCGCTGATTTTCACGAAGGTCGAGAAAAAATTTCGCCGCTGACAAAAAAATTCCCTCCGCCGATTTGACGGAGGGTTTTTGATTGCGCGTGTTGTTTAGTCGATGACTTCACATTCGATTTGAACGATAACGCCGTTGAGGACGGTGAACGTCATTTTGCGGGTATAATCGTGATTGAAGTAATCGTACTCTTCGATGTTGCCGAGTTTTTGAACTTTATCGGCTTTGCCGTAAGCCATGTTGAGGACGGCAGCTTCTTGACCGATTTTGACGCCGCCCGTCGAGCCGAGGGTCGGGTTGCGCGACGAAACTTCATTGACTATGTTGGGCAAATCTTTTTTGTCGACTTCGACTTTGTAGTTGATGTAATACCAGTTGTCGCCGATTTTGTCTTCGGGCTGACCGGCGGTGGCGAGCAAATCCGCGACGCGCATACCGGGGGTGATGTGACCGACGCCGATTTTTTCGGTCGGCACGGTCGCGAAGGCAACCATTGACGAGCAAGTGACCGCCATACCGCAGACGAGTGCGGCGAGTTTCTTGAGTTTCATGGGAAAAACCTCCTTACGTTGAATCGTTGCGAATTGTATCACGTCGCCGCGAACTTTGCAATAAAAAAATCCTCCGCCAAGCTTCTGACGGAGGATATATTCATTTGTCGTCGTGTTTAAGTCGTGCGATGTGGAAAGTTCCCGTGTTGACTTCCTTCCTGTGACAATGCGGGCACTCGTTGGCGATGACGCCGGTGTATCCGCAAACGGGGTCGCGGTCGACGGGATGATTTATGCTGAAGTAACCCATATCGGCGTCGTGCATTGCGCGAACCAGAGCCTCGAACGCGGAAAGATTTTTCGTCGGGTCGCCGTCCATTTCTATATAGGCGATATGTCCGGCGTTGCACAGCGCGTGATACGGAGCCTCAATGCGAATCTTGTCGCCCGCGCATATCGGGAAGTAAACGGGCACGTGGCTTGAATTCGTCATGTAAGGTCGGTCGGTGACGCCTTTAATGACGCCGTAGACTTTGCGATTGGCGCGCTGAAATTGTCCGGCGGTCGATTCGGCGGGCGTCCCGAAGGTCGTCCAATTCCGCCGTTCAAGTTTCGTGTATTCGTCGGTACGTTCGCGAAGGTGCCCGACGATTTTCAAGCCGAGTTGTTGAGCTTCGTCGCTTTGCCCGTGGTGCTTGCCCGTGAGCGCAACAAGACACTCCGCGAGCCCGCAAAAGCCGATTGAGTAGCTTGCGTGCTTAAGAACGTCTTTAATCTTGTCGGTCGGCTTGAGTTTATCGGAATCCATCCAGACGCCCTGACCCATTAGGAACGGGAAGTTGTATACGTGCTTTTCTTCAATTGTCTTGAGCCGGCACAACAGATAATCGTGGCAAAGCGTTATGTACTTGTCATAGAGCGCGAAAAACTTTTCAAGGTCGCCGCGCGCCTCCAACGCGAGCTTGGGCAGGTTAATCGTCACGAAAGCGAAGTTGCCGCGACTGCCCGATTCTTCGCGCCCGTTGACGTTTGACATGACACGCGTGCGGCAACCCATGGTAGCAACGCAACTGTTGTAATCGCCGGGTTTGTAGTATTGCAGGTTGTACGGTGCGTCGATGTTCACGAAGTTTGGGAAGAGCCGCTTTGCGCTGACTTTGCAGGCTTGACGAAACAAATCGTAATTCGGGTCGTCGACGTTGTAATTGACGCCCGCCTTGAGTTGGAAAACGCTTATCGGGAAGATTGGCGTTTCGCCGTTGCCGAGCCCCGCCTCGATAGCGTTCAAGACTTCGCGAATCACGAGCCGCCCTTCGGGGCTGGTGTCCATGCCGTAGTTGATTGAGCTGAACGGGACTTGCGCGCCCGCCCGACTGTGGAGCGTGTTGAAATTGTGAATCAAAGCCTCCATAGCTTGATGAGTTTCTTCGGCGACGTCCGCGCACGCCTGCCGATAAATTTTTGCCGCGAGATCTGCCGAGCCGACGATTTGCGTCAAGTTGTCGACGGCGGCGGGGTTGTCTCCTTCCGAATAATTGCATACATTAAAATCAATATTGCCCGCCGCTTGCACGTCGCAGAAAGCGCAGGCGCGTTTAACTTCGTCGCGTATCGCCCTCCTGAAAGATTTTTTTACACCTTCAGCCATCGCATAATCGAAGGCGTTAATCGATTGCCCGCCGAACATGTCGTTCTGATTGCTTTGGCAACGTGACCGCCACTTTCGTGGTATTTAAAACGGATTAGACTATTTCATCTCCCACGTTTCACGTTTGGTCGGCGACGAGCCGTGTGTCGCCGAGACAAGGCTCTACCCTGCCGAGTTGTGCGCTTCGATTTAAGGGAGTTTCACCCGCTGTCATTTCAGACAGCCCTACGCCTGTTGTCGCCGCTCAAGCGACCTTTGGGCTAGTCGTTACACTCCTCCGAAGAAAGTCTGTCCACAAGATTCATTTCGGATATTTCTTCCTCGCTCAAAAAGCGAAATTGCCATCCTTGCCGATTTCTATAACCGTATAATAGTGAACTATTAATCGTAACTCTTTTTAATCCGTGTTTCTCAGCAAATTTAACACGATTGCAAGCAATGAATTTTTCGCCGTTGGGGGCGATTGCCTCAAACCAACGACTGTTTCGCTTATTTTTTTTCTGTTCGTCCAACGAAACCCATCTGCAGTTTGCGACCGTGTAATCGCCGTTCGGGTCAATTCTGTCGAGACTTACCAAAGATTCGTCGCCATATTTTTTCACAGCTTCCAAGTAAGAGTCGTACATCTTGTCATAGAAATCAACGAATAACTCAAATTCATCCGATTTTATGCCGCGACCGCCGTAATATGCATAAGCGGTGTGATTGGGTTTATTTGTTCGTGCTCTCAATGTTTGCCAAATTCTGTGGAACCTGACGTTTGCACCGGCGATACCTAAGCCTTTTACGCGATTTTTTCCGCAAGATGCATGGGTTGTGCGAGTATGACTGACTATGCCGGAGATAAAGTCGATATTCTTTTCTCTGCCGCAAATTTGACAGCGACATTTTACACGAAATTTTTTCTTTGCGTCTTTATATACTTCCGTGACAACCATATCGTCAATAATTTCTCCTATTCCAGGCAGCTTATGAATTCTTGCAGGCATTGCTTAACCTCCTTTCTTTAACATTTCTTCGGAAAAGCACGGACGTTCCCATCAGCTTTACCTGTTAAGGGTTCGCCGTTAGCAGAGTCTTGGACTCCACACCGTCTTTGAGGATTTTTCCTCTTGCGACGTTCACACAATTTTCATTGCGATATTTCTACCGCAAGCCACACAAATTTATGGCAATGCAAGCCAACGACGCGTAGGAGCGAATCGAGTTGGGTTCGCGGAGGAAGCCGTGCCCCGTCGAGAAGCCGCCGTGAAAAAGTTTCAGCAAATCGATTTGGCAACAGTTGAACGTTATTAAACTGAAATCCTTGTCCGTAATTTTGACTATATCACAGTCTCTTTCGAGACCCCGGGCACTTCGGAATGCGGAATTTCGCCGCAAACCTACTCTACTTGCCTCTCGGCTTTCGATAGTCGATTGACTTTACCTTTCAAGTCAACAACGGAGATTATGCCGCAATTTTTAAATTCGGGAATATCTTCGCCGTTCAGAAATTTGACAATGCGATTATAGACCCACGATAAAGACTTTCCTGTCAATGTTGCCAATTCCGACATCATGTATTCTCGCCCGTGTATATCGTGAATCTCGAAACGGTAACGCGGATTACGTTTCCCTGAAAAACATCCCGACGCAATGAAGTGATTGCCGTCCAAGTGATCTGCGTCCAATTCGGAATAATTGTCGGGCGGGTTACAAAAGAGATATGCTGTCAGCCGATGAACTGTAAATCTTTTAGAATTTCCGTCTATTCTCAACGTCACTTTAGCGTAAGCACTGTAACAGTCAGGCTTAAGAAATTTATTGGTTAAGTTTGAATAAATTCTTCCATCAGAGTAAACGAGATAGTCATAAAATTTTTTGACCGCCATTGGGCATAACCTCCTTTCCCGAAAGGTCTTAGCACAGGATTCGCCGTAAGGCATTCCCTGTCAGCCCTGCCGCAAGTTGCCATTTCCTGCAATGCCGTTTAACGTCGGCAGGACACCCCAAATTTTTGGGTTCACCCGGTTTTCATCAGCGCGTCACCACGCTGCGCCACGACTTTTCATGGATATGAATCCAGTTTTCTTTGTCCGCCCGCACGAATTCTTCGGGCAAGACGTAATTGTCGACGAAGTACTTTGAGCTTTCCGCGCCGAGCTTGAGCATGATGCCCATTGAAGCGTCGGTGTTGATGTTGGCGTTGTCGCGCTTTAAGTCAATATCCACGCTGTCGGCGAAAAAAATGTCGCGGTAGGTGTCCATTAGCTTTTTCTGCGCGGCGCGACGTTGAGAATGTTTTTGCCGATAAACGATGAATTGCTTGGCGACGTCGAAGAAACCGTGCGCCATTAAGCATTTCTCGACCTGGTCTTGAATCGCCTCGACGCCGATGATTTCGTTTTCGGCAATCGCCTGTTCAACCGAAGTCGTCACGCGTTCCAAGTCGTCGGCGGAGAGCTTATCGGCGGGCGTCGACGCGTCACGGTTCGCGCCGGCTATCGCGCCGTAGATTTTCGCGCGGTCGTAGTTTACGCGCTGACCCGATCGCTTGCGAACTTTAAGTAACGGCATGTGAATCCCTCCTTTCAAGTTAAGTGGCGCGATTATAGCATTGGCTAACGAGGTTGTCTAACAACTGCACCGTTGACGGCAAGACGCGAAAAGCCCGATACAATGCGTTGTAACAAAGTCGGCGTCGATGTTGGCAACAGAAAAAATTTTTTTAGGTAAACGTGACGACGGAGCCTGTCGTTAATCTGCGCGGGAAATTTTTCATGAAGTCTTCGCCCGAACAGTGGCACGGCAAAATTTGTTTCACGCCTAAAAATTTCAGCTCGGCAAGTGTCTGCGAAATTCTTTCCGGCGTCGCGCCCGTCAAGTGCAAGCCGCCAATCACGCAGGCAATCGGCAAACCGAATCGCTCGCCCACGTCGGCAACGATATTCGCAACGCCCGAATGCGCGCATGCCGTCACAATCGTCAAGCCGTCGCCACCGTTCAAGATCAACGCAATCTCGTCGCTGAAATCGTCGGGGATTTTCTCTGCGCCGCGAACAAATTTCGTCGGTATCGTCTCGAAGTCGTAACGCCGTTTGAAATTCCCGACAAGCCAAGCCTGCGCGTCAAGCTCAATCACGTCACGACAAATTTTCTGCTCAACGCCGCGCGTAGTCAAAAATTTTTCGTCGAAGCCGCAACCGCGATACTTGAAGCCGTCGCCGTCACGAGAAAATTTTTCCTGCCAAAAGTTCACGCCCGTGAAGACCGTCTCAATCGCCGCGCAGTCCAAAAGTTTCGGAAAGCCGCCCGCGTGGTCGTAATGCGAATGACTGAGCACCGCAACTTTCACGCCGCGCAGGTCGACGCCCAAAGCCGCCGCGTTGTCGAACGCCGTGCCCGTGTGTCCGCAGTCGAAGACAAATTTCGTCCGCGCCGTCTCCACGAAAAAGCTCAATCCATGCTCCGCCGCAAGCCGCGAGCCGTCAGGCGTCGTGTTCTCAATCAGCACCGTCATTTTCATTTCAATCACTCCGTTCGCACGTAAAAATTAAATACATAATTCCCGCCGAATTTTCCTAGTCCTGCAGACAAAAAAAGCCCCCTTTTCGGAGGCAAGCTGTCACTGATAATAGTCGGTAATGCCTCTTGCTATCGCACGTGCAAAGTCATCCTCGTATTCAACGAGTAAAGCGGCGTCCTGCGGGTTATCGATAAAGGCGGTCTCTACCAATGCGGCGGGCATGTTCGTTACGCTAAGCACATAAAAACCCGCTTCCTTAACGCCTCTGTCGAATGTGTCAATCGAATCAACCAACTGTCGCTGAATGGCGTTGGCAAGCTTCCTGCCTGCGGTCGAACCGTAGAAACAATAGAAAACTTGTAACAAAAAAGGCTATACCAAGCATTTCTGAAAAGGCGTCAAATTATCATTGAAAGAATGAGGACGAACGTGATTGTAAAAAACGTAGACAAAATCTTCGATGGCGTTACTCCGAATTCATCAATGAGCCTTTTGTAGGTGCGACCTTCCTGATGGTGAAGGCGTACAATGTTTTTTCGGAATTCTTCGTTGTAAATTTGTGGCATTTTTTCTCTCATCCTATTTAGCCCCTTCCGTTACAACTTTACTTTACCACAACAATTAAGATAAAGGCAAAAAACTCGCATGTATCGTTGAAGGCGTTATACCCGTAATAAAGCTTTAGGAATTCTTCTTTTTTGTCTGGCGGAAATAATCCTTGTTCCGCGTTTGATATATTTCCTCTGGAGTATGAAAGTCGTTCATTATATTGCCCTCAAATTTTTGTTTATGCCGAGCTCTCCGCGAAAAGCCCGCGCCAATATCGATTTTTTCATAAGCCCCACGCGCTCAATCGTCTTTAGCGCGTGGTCTTTCGTCCGCTGTTCCCGACCAAGCAAGTCGTCGAGCAGGCGGACGATTTCTTTTTGCTCTTCCGGCGGCGGCAAGTTCAGTTGGTAGCCGGTTAAGAATCTCTTCGGAACGCGTTGTTGCCCGACGGCTCCCGCCATCACAGACTTTGCCTCGTTGCGAAAAATTTGCCAGCGGACGAGGTGATAAACGAATCGATTGAAAATCTTTTCGCTGCAACGCAGGACAAAGAATTCCGTCGAACCGTAGCCGATATGATTGACCAGCTCGCCGACGAGAGCCGCTTTGCCGTTTTCCATGCAGGGCGTTATCTTCGCAAAGAGTACGTCGCCTTCAGCGAAGTTGGTAAAGCCGCTTTTAACTTCGCGCAAAGGTTTTCTCTGCAGAGCCGTGATTTCGCCGCGAACTTCGGAGACCGTTGCCATTGGCACGAAAGAAACTTCCAAGTCTTCCGACAAATCTCGTGTCGAAATTTTTGGCGGGTTGATTTGGCAAACATCGCCGAACAGACACCGTTGCCAGCTGTCGAGAGTGGTGCCGTGTTCGTCGCGCCACAGCTGTGAGAGTTCGCCGGTAAAAGCCTTGTGGAGGATAGCCGCTCGTCGCAGTTTCGAGCCGTCGACGACCGCTTGAGCCAATGCCTTCGCCTCGTCGAGGTCAGCAAACAGTTCGTCGAGCAAGGCAACGATGCGCTGTTGTTCGTCGAGGGGCGGCAACGGAAAATTTATTTCAGTCAGATTTTTAATTGACACGCCGCCAATCAATCCGTGTTTCATTGCGGTGAATTGTTCAGCGAAATCCTGCGTCTGCAGAAAATAATAAATCAGCTTAGGATTCATCTCATTCGCTACGAACGCACAGAGCTTGTTGACGAAACAAACGGGCTGATTGGTGAAACCGAGCTTTCGCCCTGCGCTCCCGCCCTCTATGCAAAGTAGCGGAGTGTTCGCAGGAGCTTTCTTGAAATTGTCGTCTGCGGGAATTCGGACGTTGGTCGCGTAGTCAATTTGATTGTCGAATCCAATATCTTTCGTGGCAATGTAAAGTAGCCCGTCAGTTCTGCCAAGATATTTTTCCGCTTTGATTTTTTCGTTAATGCTGTTGCCCGTGAAAAGCTTTGCGATGTCGCCGAGACGACACCACTGCCAGCCGTCGGGGAGCGGATAAGGTTGCTCGTCCGTCGGAATCATTTTTTGCTATTCAAAGCCCGCAATTTATTGACGACGCCTTGAAGCAAATCGGCGGCCTCTTGGAGTTCGTCGGCAGCGTCTTCGCCGAGGGCAATCGGGTCGGGCAGTTCATCGAAGTCGACAAGCGAATCGTCGCGAATCAAGCCGAGGTCAAGGGAATTTTTTTTATCGGCGATTTGTTTTCTCGTAAAGACGTTAAAGCGTTCGTCGACGACAGCGCGGCGGTCATCAGACTCAAAGGCGCGTTCAAAGTCGGCGAAGTGTTCGCGGCGGAGCGGGTTGGTCTTTCCGAAAGAAGGCATATTCGTCCGCAAGTCGTAGAACCAGACTTCGCGGGTGTTGCCCGTGTCATTGTTGCCGCGCGTGAAAAACAGGACGTTGGTCTTGACGCCCTGCGCGTAGAAAATCCCCGTCGGCAAGCGCAGGACGGTATGAAGGTTGCATTTGTTCATGAGGTCGACGCGAATCCGCTCGCCGTCGCCGTCAGCAAAAAGGACGTTATCGGGCAGGACGACAGCCGCCCGACCGCCGGGCTTGAGACTGCGATAAAAATGCTGGAGGAAGTTCAGTTGCTTGTTGCTGGTCGGGAAGGTGAGATCGTCGCGGGTAGCACGTTCGCCGCCTTTCTTCGTGCCGAACGGCGGGTTACTCAACACGAGGTCGAAATTTTTCATGGACTTGCCGACTTCAGAGAGCGTGTCGCCGAGAATAATTTTGCCGTTGAGCCCGTGCAACATTTCATTCATCAGCGCGAGGCGATGCGTGTCGTGGACGAGTTCGCAGCCCGTAAAAGCTTCGGTCTTTTCAAATTTGTAAACATCACGGGGCAAAGCATGAAAATTTTTTGTATGGTCGCGGACGTATTGAGCGGCGGCAATCATAAAGCCGAAAGTGCCGCAAGCAGGGTCGTTGCAACGTTCACCTGCCTGCGGCTTCATTAAACGGACGATAACATCAATAAGGACGCGAGGCGTGAAATACTGCCCTGCGCCCGATTTCTTTTCGTTGGCGTTCTTTTCGAGGAGACCTTCATAGAGGTTGCCTAGTCCTTCTTCACGCGCTTCAAACCAATTAAATCCGTTGATACTGGTAATAATCTTTTCGAGGTTTTTGGGCTCGTCAATGTTAGTCGACGCTCCCTGATAAATTGCGCGAGTCAGTCCGGAACCATTTTCGCCGAGGTCGGTGAGTAATGCCCGATAAAATTTTTTGAGTTCGATACCGCTTTTGGAGGCAAGCTCGTTCCAACGATATTCGACTGGGATTTCGTCTTCGGTGTCGGTTTCTTTAGCCATTTTGAGGAAGAGAATATAGGTCAGTTCGGTAACGTATTGATGATAGGTAATACCGTCGTCGCGCAGGACGTTGCACAGATTCCAGAGCTTGCCGACAATTTCTTGATTGGTCATGCGACGTTCCCTCCGTCGTCATAAAGGTAGCGATTAAGTTCGTCGAGTATATCGGCAAGCTTGCCGCCAAAAATTTTGTTGATACGGTTGAAGCCGCCTTCGTCCCTGAAAGCTGTGTCCTTCTCATCGAACACGGCGGGATTTATCAGCGATTCGTTGAGCAAGTAAAGTTCGATGTATTCAAGCCACTCTAGGGGCTGTTGGTAAATTAAAAGTGAATAACAGAAGCAGCGAGTAAAAAGA
>CAMZAX010000032.1 GCA_947304355.1 uncultured Selenomonadales bacterium | reverse complement strand
TCAGAAACGTTCGTTATAGCCTTTCTTGTTACAATTTTTCTTGACCAATACAGAGGATACCTCCTTAAAATAGATTCGACCGCAAGGTTGACGCCAGCCCGTCACGCCAGCCCGTCACGATACCGGGGCAAGTCGCGGCAGGCGAGCGTGAGCCTTGAGCAAGCTCAGTTGGTTTCCATAGATGGACTCCTTCAAATCACTCTTTACAAGTAGAGGTTGTGAGCTGTTTGACAGGCGGCTTGCAACTTCAAGCAATCATTCATACAAAATCATCTCCTAAGCAGTTGGGACAGCCCGCCGCCCGTGAATCTCGGCGGGCTCCGCGCCCGGCTGTCGCAACGAGACAGGTGATTATCATGACTCCAAGCATTAACGGCTACGAAATGACGCCGGAATTGTATTCGATCGTGACACAGTTGGAACTAAACGACAAACTCATTGAACATCAGCGGAATATTCTCGCTTGGTGCAACGCGAAAAAAGAATTCAACCCCGTCGACGCCGACCGAACTGCCGCTTACGCCCGGTACAGTGCCGACGCAATGCCGTTTATCGACGAGTGCGCGCGTAAAGCCAATGACGAATTGCACCGCCTTGAACTCGAACGCAAATCGCTCATGCTCAAGTTCCAGACCGTCAGGCAGCGCACGCCTTACAACCCGACAATCCCCTTTAAATAAACCCACATCTTATCTTAATCTCCCTGAAACAATCAGTGTGACCCGGCCACCTTCGGGCGGCACAACACGCGGGCATAGTTTAACGTAAAACCGCCGCGAGCGAGACTCCAGGGGAAAAGTCTTGCACGGCCGGCGTTGTCGGTTCAATCCCGACTGCCCGCACCTATCAAATTCGCCCGACACGGGCAGAAAGGAGACTGATCACATGTTAATGAGAAAAGAGACTGACGGCACCATAGTATTCTCCGCCTTGAGCTTGCGGTTGCCCACTGAACTCAAAGATGACATTGACTCATTGGCGTATTCAGCAAAGACAACCACGTCGGAATTGGTAGTTAAGCTGATTCAAGGACTTGTCGACGCGAATCGCGCACGCATTGACCAGTTCAACAAGTTGTGTGACGAAGTTCAAATAAATTGGTGGGCATCCCCTGAAGACGACATGGACGAAAATAATAGCTGATTTTATCATCTAACATAAGATTTATCGCCGAATCCTGCCCATCACAACGGTGGGCGGGCTTGAGCGATAACAAAGAAGGTGAACCGCATGATGACATCTGCAAAGGCGTTGAAAATTTTGACCGACGCCGTCAATTCGCCGCAAGGTGCCAATCCCGATTACGTTTGTGTTTTCGCGCAACGGTTTATTAACTGCTACAACGCGGAACACCAACTCGATTGTACATTTAAATACAACGGGCACGCTGTCAACGTCGCGGCACGCAAGGTAGGTTATCCCGACGACTATTACGTTGCCAACTGGTACGGCAAGCACGAGACGGGACAATATTTCGACGGGCGCACTTTCTCCGAGGCTGTTACCAACTTTTCCAATCTCTGTGACGCTTTCGACCATAAAGACGAACGTACAAAACCTGTGCCGACACCGACTGCCAACGAAAGACGGCTCAAAGACGCGTTCATACGATTGCTCGACGACTACGTTGTCGATACGGACAGCGAAAATCATTGGGTTGATGATTACTGTGACAAGTGCCCTTTTCACGGCGACCGTAGCCGACATCAGATCTGTTCAAAAAATTTGAATGTCTGCTTTGACTTCGATACCTGTGCCGAAGCAATTCTTGATTGGTACATGAACGACGAAAATCACTCACTCCAACGGAGGTAAATAAATGAACAAAGTAATTCTCAGCGGACACTTGACCCGCGATGTGGAACTCAGATATTCCCAACAGAGTAAGGCTTTCGCCCGCGCAGGCATTGCCGTCAATCGTCCGTTCGCCAAAGACACCGTAGACTTTTTCAATCTGGTCGCCTTCGGCAAGACCGCCGAATTCCTGAACAAGTACTTCCACAAAGGCTCCAAGGTACTCGTCGAGGGCAGTCTGCGCACGTCGTCTTACGAAAACAAGGACGGCGTGAAAGTCAATGCTACCGATGTCGTTGTCGACGCCGTAGAATTCGCCGATTCCAAGGGCGCGAAGGACAAAGCACCGGCTCCCCGCGACACTCCGAACGACAACACTCCGAAACGCGACTATGACGACTTCGGCGGCGAGCCCGTTGACGACTTCGACATGCCACTTTGAGGGCGCGATATGACGCAAAGGAGGTTACTCAGATGTTCAAATTCAAGCGCGAATTGATTCTGCCGGTGTTTCTGGCAAGCGGACTTAAGGTATGGCAGCTGGCGAAGCTTGCCGGCGTTGCTCACGGAACAGCCTACCGCGCTGTCAACGGCTTGTCGGTATCGGCACCCAACGCCGCGAAAATCGCACGAGCCTTGAAAATCGACGCCTTGAAGTTTCTCGTCGCCCCCGCGCAGGACTAAGGAGGCGGCATGAAAATGCGCGGTGCTTACTGCATATCTTCGTCGGGCAAGCCCAAATTCGGCGGCGGTTGGAACAATCAGCAACTGCTCAAAGACTGCGGGCTTGTCCCTTACCTGCTTCATAAGAATCACGGCTTCCGCTCCGTCATGGTTGGCAATAAGTGCAGTGACGACTATCCGTATCTGAAATGCGTCGACGGCTTGGAACTTGACTTCCTGCCCGAAGACACGACGGCAGCGCGACTTGCATACGTGTCGGCTCACGCGGCGGATATTGACTTGCTGATTCTTTACGGCGCGTATCATCAATATATCCCATTGGTCGAAGTGTATCGTGCATTGCGTCCCGAAGGGAAAATTTATTTGGCAAGCGACATGAATCTCGGCTGGGCACGCGGCATAGCAAAACAAATGCCGAGCTACGAAAAATTTCTTAAAGCCTGCGACGTCATCGGCGCGAGCAATACGGCTGTGCAAAGCTACATGGCGCAAAGTTGGGGCGTCCGCGTCGAGCTGATTCGCAACGGCTTTTTCGGCTCCGTCCCCGATCTGCCCAAAAGGAACATCATCTTGACAGTCGGACGAATCGGCACGGAACAAAAGCGTACTGAAGTCTTGCTTAATGCGTTCGCGGCGGCGGCTCGTTACTTGCCCGAATGGTCGTTGCGTTTGGTCGGCAGTGTCGAGGAAAATTTCAAGCCGTACATCAAGCTGTTTTTCGGGACACATCCCTACCTGCGCGGGCGCGTCGTATTCACGGGGTTAATCGAAGACCGAGCGACGTTGCTTGCCGAATATGCGCGTGCGAAGGTGTTCTGCCTTACGTCGCGATT
Organism: uncultured Selenomonadales bacterium; assembly: GCA_947304355.1. GTDB lineage: Bacteria > Bacillota > Negativicutes > Selenomonadales > Selenomonadaceae > Quinella. The sequence continues at coordinate 21,391 of CAMZAX010000032.1, read as the reverse complement.
CGAGGGCACGCCCAACGCGGCGGCTGAAGCTTTGAACGCGGGCTGTTACATGCTCACGACGGATATAGAGGCTGCCAACGACATCACCGACGCCGGCAACTGCGGGCAAATTTTTCGCAAGGGCGACACTGCGGCTTTGACTGAATTGCTGAAAAACGTCTGCCGCAACCAAAAACTTTTATCGACGGGAGGCAGGCACGCGGTTGCTTACGGGCGCAGGGAATTCGACGCCGAAGATAACGTGCGCCGCTTGTACCGTCTGCTGCGAGTACGACGCCTTGACCGTCGCTTACTGTAACCCGTGGGCTTTGCTCAAAGACGGCGTTGAAGTCGTCGAAACCATTACGGAGGATTAATCATGCAGAAATTCTACGTGCAACAACAAAACGGCACGATTCTTGATTTAACGAAGTATTCATGGATTGGCGTCAGGAAATACAGCACCGACGAAAAGGACAGACAACACGAAGTTGCGGTTGCCAAAGAAGGCGACAACGCACCGTTAATCCTCGGTGTATTCGATACCAAAATGGCGGCACAGTGGGCTGTTGACCAGATTATGATTCGGCTTGAGAAATGCGGCATCGGATTCAGCCTTGCTTTGTGTACACCGCCTTATGGAATTGAAGACGAGGACGAGGATTGAATTGTGAACCTGCAAAAGCTTAAGCCGTTCGCCGAGGTTATTCCAATAATTTTTGCGGCGATTATCTTCATTGCCTTTGCTTTGCCGACTTATCGCGTCTGGCAACAGAACAAGGAAGGCGAAGCGGAACTTGCCCGCGCCGAACAGAATCGGCAAATCGCCATTCAAGAGGCTCGTGCCAAGGAAGAATCCGCCAAATCGCTCGCCAACGCTGAAATTATTCGCGCTCAAGGCATTGCCGAGGCTAACCGAATCATCGGCGACAGTCTGAAAAACAACGACGCCTATATTCATTATTTGTGGGTTGAGGCGTTGCGCGAAACTAAAAACGCCGTCGTCTATATCCCGACCGAATCCAGTATTCCTATCATCGAAGCTAACCGTTTCAATGCCGACGTAAAAAAATAACCGCCCGAAGGCGGCTTGCTCTTTGAAAATTAACATCATTTCTCCAGTCCACGAAAAATCAAAAATGGTGTAACAGTATATCGCGGATTACCTTCTCTGTACAAAGTCTCGGCAATAGCTGAAAATTCGTCCATGCTCTTCCTAAAACCCTGATGTTGTGTTGGTTGAGATGGTTTAAGTAACCTGTCGAGGATTCCAATCATAAACCATACGCCCGGCAAATTCGTCCCGTGAGTGGCGACAACATCTCGATAATCCGTAAGCAGATATTTTTCCTTTAAAATGCCGCGCACAACAGAGTTGTCCTTGAATACGAATTCTGCTTCGATATTCATCGGGATTATCTTCGATAGCGAATCAAATGTTTTCTTTAAATCCTTTGCCTCTTTCTGATTGACGTTGAATATCTTGCTGTTATTTGCCATAGCAGAAATAATTTCGTTGAACTTCCCGAAGTCACGAATTGCCAAACGCCCCTTCAAACAAACCAATCGCCCGCTGACGTTTTCGCCGCTCAAATTTTCTTGTGGTTCCAAGTTAAGGGTTTCCAATAATGTGATGACGTTTCGGTCATGCGGAACGAATCGCGTTTCTTCCATAAGAGAAGATACCCCAATGTCATTAAAACTTCCGCTTAAAATTTTTATACTGGAGCTTATAGTTTTTTCATCCGTCTGAGATTCTGTTTCTTGTAATTTTCGACGGCGCAGGACACCGTTCATCATTTGAGCGAGATACGAATCGATTCGGTATTCATCTTTGTAAAGAATGTCGATCAGCGGTACTTCCTCGATAAGACGACCTCTACTCTCTGCGGGCAACGCCATCTTTCCATCTCCTCTTTGATTGTGTCCATTTTAGCTTTTCTTTCTGCTTGCCGGGTAACAAAATTTTTTTCCGCAACACGCAACGCAGTCTTAGCTTCAGGCTTCTCTAATGTCTTCACATCGAACACCTCCGTCGATTCAAATTATAAATCAGCGGATTAAATCGCTCAATAGTCGCGCACACTTGCTCCTTGAAAATTAACGTCATTGCGCGGGAACCTGCGCGGCGGCGGGCTGAAATTTATCTTCCATAGCTCGCAACAGAGCCAACGTCTTTTCGTCAAATTTTGGCAGGCGCGGCATATCGCTCCGGCCGAGCAAGTAATCGGCGGAAACGCCATAGGCATCGGCGAGCTTAATTACAAAATCCGCCGACGGTGTTGCCTTGTTATTTTCGTATTTGTAATAAGTTTGTTGCAGTATTCCGAGGTCTTTCGCGACGTTGGCTTGCGTGAGTTTAAATTCCTTTCGGAAACGTTTCAGTGATTCTCCTATCGCCATGGGGCTCCCTCCTTACAATTTTTCGTATCATATCACAAACATTATCGGCTTGCAATACCAATCAAACTAAACAAGAAAATATTTAAATCTTATTGACAAATAACCTAAACAGGTTTATAATCGGCACCAGATAAAGCAAATAGTGTTAAAGATTAAACCTGAAAGGCGTAATTGCCCGAAGGGAAGCCGAATTAAACCGAGAGTAAAGTTTAGGAGGAACCAAAAATGACGACCATCGAAACCAAAGAAGCCCGCTTGAACGAACTGAAAGCCGAGCTCGCAGAAATCCGCGCCGAAATGAAAGAAGACAGCATCAGCAACGCCCGCTGGGGTCGCCTGCAGAACTACCGCTACGAAATCCGTTGCGAAATCGAGAAACTCCAAGCCGAAATCGACGCCGAAATCGAAAAGGTTGCCGCGCAAAAGGTTGACGCAATCCTCACTTCCGACGTTCAGCCCGTAATTGTCAACACGACCTTCAAGAACAACCGCTGCTCCGTCAACATCGACGGCGCGAAAGTCAGCCTCGACAAAGCCACACAAATCCTGTTCGAGAGTGAACTCGCCAAAGGCGGGGAGAACGTCCTCCTCATTAACGAAAACAGCGACGTTTGCCCGCTTGACGAAGACCTTTTCATCCTCGGCAAGCACAACGTGAAAACCGCTATCCGCCAGTTCGCACGCGGCGAAAAAGTCACGGGTGCGAAAGTCCTCAACGGCAAATTCTACCCGGTCGTCAAAGCCAACGCCGAACCCGCTGTCGAAGAAACCGCTATCGTCGAAGCTGAAATCGTCGAAGTCAAAACGGCAAGCGAAATGAAAGCCGCCTATGCCGCGTCGAGCAACGTCGTAAGAGTGCATTTCACGGCGAAAGGCAAACAGGCATGGCAGTCCATTTTCCACTACGGGTTGAACGACCGTGAAACGTGCTATCAGCGCACGTCCAAAACTGCCGCCGCCGCTGAGCTCGCCAAATTCGGCTTGACGACCGAACAGGTTATCGCCGTCAAAAAGGCGCAGGACGCTATCAACGCGGAAGAAAGTGAAGCCTACAAAACCGCCCGCAACGAAGGGCGTCGCTATTCGAGATTGGGTTATGACAAAGTTTACCAAAAGGCACTCGCAATGGTTTTCGGCGAAGACGAGCCCGCTACCGTCGAAGAAACCGCCGCGTCGTTGCCCGAATCGCCCGCGTCCGTTGTCAAGCCGCTGAATTTTACCGCTAAAATTATCTACGATAACGGTTGCATCGACGCGCGCTTTGCCTCCTACGACGAGGCTTACTCTTGGATTAAAGACCAAGAAAACGTCTTCCCGCGCTTCAACTCGACAATCACTTTCTTCAACAGAGAAACGCTCGACGCCGAACTCCTTTACCAAAACAGCAACGACGACACTGAACCCGAACCGCCCAACAACGACGGCGACGAACTGATTGACACGCCCGTCGAACCCGTCATCAGCAAGGAACAACTTATCGACAGCCTTGAACGGGCAATGACGACCGCGCTTGAAAAGTTTCAAGGATTCTGCCTGGTAAAGAATCTGACGGCGGCGGAAAACGAACTGAAATTGTACAACATCTGCCGTTTGGCAACGCGCGAATTGTGGAGGTGATTGAAATGACGGTAAGGTACAGCTGCGAAGTAAATCTGCGCGGCGTTAAAAGCAAGATTCGCAAAGCGTTGACGACTAAGCTCGACGCGGAACATTACGACTGGTGGTACGACAACAGCGCGCTGATAATCGAAGGCGAAATCGAAGTGGACAGCTACGACACAAACGCCGGCGACGTGGCAAGCGAAATCGATTGGATCGTTGAAAGCACGACGGGCATAATCGTGACGACCCGCGCGGAGGTAGTCGAACACGAGCCGGATTGGGACGCCATGCCCGGCGGTTACGACTACGGCTTTTGGAACTGAGGAGGCAGCGAAATGGTAATTCACAAGAGAAAATGCCCGAACGGCTATTACTTGATAAAGGTCGTGGAAGATGACGGCAGGATTTTGGAGATGTCGACCTTCAACGACGACGCGGACGCAAGTTGCGTAATGGGCACGCTCCTGCAAGTGCTGACAAAAGCCGGTTACAAGGGCAGAATTCTTTTCAACGACGAGACAAACAAGCCCGCAATGAAATTCCGCATGAAGACGAGCGTAAACCACCTGCGCAAGCAAGCCCGCCGCAAACTGGACGCGGACATCACGGCGATACTCGGCACCAACGCGGACGACGCAAAATACGACGGGATAATTGTTTGGCGCAAATTCGGCGACGCAGAAATCGTCGACACCCCGAACACGAAGACTATCAGCGGAAAAGCCGACCCCGAAAAGGTTACAGCCTTGCTGAAGGTATTGAGCAATTACGGTTGCGAACTCGCGTAAAAAAAGAACGCCGACCGGAGCCGACGATATAAATCCGAATCAATAAACCACATAAATTATATCACGGTTCCGGTTATGGCGCAAGGAGCAAACTACCATGGAAACAATCACTCGCAAGACCATGCTGTACAAGACGGGCGTGGAATACGGCGACTACACAATGAATCACGCGCTCGGTTGCAGTCACGGTTGCAAATTCCCCTGCTACGCCTTCCTGATGAAGAAACGCTTCGGGCAAGTGAAAACTTACGACGAGTGGTGCGAACCGAAAATCGTCGCCAACACGCTCGAACTCCTCGACAAAGAAATTCCGCGTCTCAAGGACAAAATAAAATCGGTGCACCTGTGTTTTTCTACAGACCCGTTCATGTACGGCGTGCCCGAAATCGGCGAAATGAGCGTCGCGGCTATCCGTAAGCTTAACGACGCGGGAATCAAATGCACGGTGCTCACAAAGGGCAGTTTGTCCGCGAATCTCGCCACGCTGTCGAAGGCAAACGAATACGGTATAACGCTGGTATCACTCGACGAAGATTATCGCAGGCGCATGGAGCCGGGCGCGGCACCCTATGCCGAGAGATTGGCGGCGTTGAAACTGTTGCATTGGGCGGGGTGTAAGACGTGGATAAGCATGGAGCCTTACCCGACGCCGAATCTGATTGAACAGGACTTGCCGGCGTTGCTGGAGGCGGTCTCGTTCGTCGACAAGATTATCTTCGGGCGCACGAACTACAGCACGGAAGTCAGCCGCTATGCCGGGCACAAAAAATTTTACAACGACTGCGCGGCAACGGTAATCGCCTTCTGCAAGGAACACGGTATCGACTGCCACATCAAGGACGGCACGCAGACAGGAGGTTGAATCGTCATGGCAAGACGTAAAGCCGCCAAAAATCCCGTCGCTCTCTCTACGCACAGAAAAATTTTCGTCGACTTGCTGAACAAAATCGCCGCCGGCGGGCAAAGCCGTTGGAACATCTTCACCGACTTTTTGGCACTCTCCGCCATTTCGCTCGCCGCTTGTGACAAGTACGGTCTGCTGACGGATAAAGAAACGCTCGACGAACGTGAGGAACGCTACAAGCAAATCATAGGCAAATACCGCGCAGAACATCAGCCGCTTTTCGGCGAAATGCTTGCCGCTCTCGTCGAAGAAATGCAAACCTACTGCCCGAATCACTTGACCGACGTGCTCGGCGAATTGTTTCACAGCTTGGAGTTTCAAGACGAGTGGAAGGGACAATTTTTCACGCCGCAAAACGTCTGTGACATGATCGGCATGATGAATTTTGGAGACGCTGCCGCCGACGTCGCGATAAAAGAAAAAGGCTTCGTCACGATAAACGAGCCTTGTTGCGGAGCGGGCGCGCTGATTCTTGGTGCTTGCAACGGCATGAGACACGCGGGCTTTAACCCGAACACTCAAGCCTTAGTCGTTGCCAACGACCTCGACGAACGGTGCGTGCACATGTGCTACATTCAGTTGAGCCTGTACGGAATCCCCGCAATCGTTCAGCGGCAGAATTCCTTGACGCAAGAAACTTTCGGCGCGCCGTGGATTACGCCGGTCTTCCTGTTCGACGGCTGGATTTGGAAATGGCGTCGTTGGTTAGCATCGCCCGCAGAGCCTGAAAAGCCCGCCGTTAAAGAATCACCCGTCGCTGAAGAAACGGTGCCTGTTGAAGTCATCGAGCTGCAACGCGGGCAAATGTCGCTTTTCTGAAGGGAGTGATTTACATGACGCTCGGCAGTCTCTTCGACGGAGTGGGCGGCTGGCAACTTGCCGCGCGCCGCGCCGGTATCGTGCCGCTGTGGAGCAGTGAAATCGACGAATTCTGCATGAGCGTCACTCGCCGCCACTTCCCCGACACGATTCAACTCGGCGACATCAACGGCATTGTCGACGCGCCGCATGTGGACATCATTACCGCCGGCTCGCCGTGTCAAGATTTGTCCATCGCCGGCAAAAGGAGTGGTATCAATGGCGAACGTTCGGGATTGTTCTTTCGGGCAGTTGAGCTTGTTCGACGAATCCGACCCGAATTTTTTGTATGGGAAAACGTCCCCGGCGTCCTCAGCGTCAACGGCGGCAAAGACTTCGCGAACGTCCTCGCGGAAATCGCGGCGTCCGACATTCCTGTACCTGAATGCGGCTTCGCCAACGCCGGTGTGGTTGACTTCAACGGCGGGCAACTTGCCTGGCGAATTCTCGACGCTCAATACTGGGGAGTGCCCCAACGTCGCCGTCGAATCTTCCTTGTCGCAGATTTTGCAGGACGACGTGTCGCCCAAATACTCTTTGAGCCCGTTGGCGTGTCAAGGAATCCTGCGCCGCGCGAAGGCTCACAACAAAGCACTGCCGCCCGAACTCGAAACCGCGCTGATACGTCAGTCTTCTGCATCCAAGGAAACACAATCGACCGCCGGCTGAAAAACGGCGCGAACGGCAAAGGCGTCCTCGAAAACATCAGCTACACGTTGAACACAATCGACCGCCACGCCGTCGTTTACGACAACCACGGACAAGACAGCCGAATCACTCGATTAAGCGACGTTGCGCCGACCGTCAGCGCGAAATACGGCACCGGCGGTAACAACGTCCCGCTTGTCGCTTACGGCATAGGTCGCGACGCTTTCAATCAAGGCGTCAATGCGAAATTCAACCCGACAATCGAACGAGAACTTCAACCCCCTCACGGCGCGTGGTGCCGCCGCCTGTGCCACGCCGTCAATCGTCAGGCGGCTCACGCCCTTGGAATGCGAAAGACTTCAAGGCTTGCCCGACTATTTTACTGCAGGCGGTTCCGACGCAAAACGCTACAAGGCACTCGGCAACGGTATGGCTCAACCCTGCGCCGATTTCATCTTGAAACGAATCACGCAATTTTCGGGTTGTCGGTGCGACCGAGCAGGTAATCTGCTGATACATTGAAAAAATCGGCGATGGCAGGGAGAATGTCAAAACTCGGCTTACGGCGACCTCTTTCATAGTTTCGGTAACCGACTTCAGTAATGCCGAGACCGTCAGCTACCTGTTGTTGAGTTACACCTTTCTTATTACGAAGAACAAGCAACCTTTCTTGAAAAATTTTTTCTCTCGACATATTTAAACCCTCCAAATAAAAATTTTTCGGGGCTGTTGACGAAACGAACGTTACGCCTTATACTGAACGCCATACAAGACAATACGCGAACAGCCGTCGGGCTAAACGTTTGTTTTGCAACTGTAACACAAGGAGCGAAAAAAATCAATCCCCGCAGAATCGATTAGTATCAGTTAGAACGATTAATCGACAGTCGCGGGCAGTCGAAAAAGTTCAACCGGAATCAGTTAGAACGATAAGCACGAAAATTCAGCTCAGCCCATTAACCACGGACGGCAGTGGGTTGACTTGAATCTTCGAGGCAAAGTCGAGCAGACAGCGACTATTTAAAGAGAAATTTACGAGCGCGGAGCAGTCTCGACGGAGAAACGACAGGTTCAAATCTAACGAAAGGAGGCGGCAAAAGTGAGTTTGATAAATCTGTTCAAGGAATTTCATCGCGACGCGATTCAGCAAGAGTTCCCACCCGGAGCGCGTGTTTTGTTCGACACGCTGTTGTACAAATTCAACGAGGCATTCTGGACGGACAAACTTGTGTTATCGGAACGCGAGTTAATGCATTTGACAGGTTTGCCGAAGACGACCGTCAGCGACGCAAAACATTTCTTGGCGGCACGGCACATCATCAAAATCACGAAGTTCAAAAACAAAACCGCTTACAGCTTGTGCGACGATTGGGCAAAATTGGCACCGACCAACAGCCGACCACTTTCCGACCAATCGCCGACCACTTTCCGACCGGTTCCCGACCGGTTTGGCGGGCTTTCTATTACCCGCGAGCACGAAGATGTTAAGACGGAAGACGTTAAGACTTCACACACACTCACCGCGCGCGCGCGCGAGGAAGACTGCGACATCTTCAAGGTATGGCGCGAAAAAACCGAAAGCCCCATTCTCGGCGATAACAAGTACGACCTGATTGCAAAAGCCGAAGAAAACTTCGAGCTGACCGAAAAGGCAATCGTCCGCGCCATGGAGACCAAAACGACGTTCGTCCTGCAATATGCGCACTTCAAGAAAACCTACGACGAGCTGAAAAATCCTCAACTTCGTATCGTGAAAGGCGGTGAGAAACGTGCAAGCAACCCGCAAAAGCAAGGTTACGCCTATGCCCCTGCCCCCGAATACAACATCGACTTCGAGAGCGATTGAGGCGGCACGAGCGGAATTGGCAGTCTGCGCCGAATGCACCGGACGCCCTTGCCGAAAGGTCGAAGCCTACTTCAAACCGCTGATTCAAGGCGACGAGGTTATCTGGGATAACCGTTGCGAGTACTACGAGAAGCCGCGCAAAAAATCCGAAGACACTCAACCGCTCTACGCGATAGGCGCAATCCTTAACGACAACTCAATCGCCAAGGCAATCGGCGAAACGATACTGGCTCAAGACCGCGCTAATCGAAAACCGCGATACGAAGCGACCTGCGGCGTGAAGTTGACGGACGAGCAATACAAAACGGTGGACAAGGTGCTTGTACGCCTGCCCGAATGCGAACACTGCAACGGTACTCACTGCAACAAAACCGTCGGGCAATATCAACGCCCGAAAGTCACGGTCGAAGGCGGCGGCATCAAAGCCGAGTTTGAACTCTGCGACGTGTGGAAGCGTGTTGCTTACAAAGAGCAATGCCGCCGCGCAGGTATCCCTGCCAAGTACATCGGCAAGACTTTCGACGATTACGAGGTCACGGCGGGCAATAAAAAAGCCGTCGATTCGGCTAAGTGGTTCGTCCGAGCACCGCGCGACAGGGGCTTGTATTTTTACGGCGGCACAGGCACTGGCAAGACTTTCCTTGCGAGCTTAACGGCGCAAGAAATCGTTCGGCAACGGCGAGAATTAATCTTCGGCGACGTACCCGAATTGCTCAAGCGGCTGAAAGAAACCTTCCAAACCGGCGGCACCGAGCAAATCCTCAACCGCTACGTCAAGACGCCGCTTTTAATCCTTGACGATTTCGGCGCGGGGCAAATCACCGATTGGAGCGTCGGCATCCTTTACCAAATCATAAACGACCGCTACAACGCCAATCGTCCCGTCATCGTCACGAGCAACTACGACCTTGACGGCTTGGCACAGCGACTGGTTGTCCGCGACAGCAAAGGCAAAGTTGTCGACGCCTTCAGCGCGGAACGTATCATCAGCCGGCTCAAGGAAATGTGTTATCAGGGCTTTTTGGGAACCAAAGACAGGAGGGGTTAATCATGAAAACATTCATGGAACGGACAATCGAATCGCACGCATTGCCGCTGTACACTTGGGACGGCGCGAAAGAGCTCTTGCGCGAGCCTAATTACTTCGAGGCAAAAAGAATCGCGACGCAGAGCAACCGTTTCGAGAGGATGGGCATTCTCGTTGCGGACGAGCAGTACGTTTACCCGCCGCAATCGGCTTTCGTCAAATCGTTCGAGAAATGGCTGGCAATTCAGAAACACGACGTGAACGCAGTCAACAGCTTGTACGAGTGGCGCAAAGCAACGCAAATCGCGGAGACGACAGCGGACGACGACATTTACGATTTGGAGCAGATGAGCTTGCCCCCGGCGTTGCAAATCCACGTCGACCAAGTATTGGCACGCAAACGCGACGAATCGGCGAAACTTACTGCACTGCGTCACGAATTGAAAGACGCCATCGACACGGTACTTTCGGCAAAAACTTACGTGAGGGCAACGGCATGACGACACAGGAACGAGTAATCGCAACCGAGCGGCTCCGCGAATTGGAAATCAAGGCACTCCTGCCCGCCGAGACAATCCGCGACTTGAAAGCATGGTGGCAGAGCGTCCTTCGCCGCGAACGGAACAAAGTCGTATCAATCGCCGACTGGCAAAAGAGGTACGTGTCATGACAATCATCAAAGACGGCAAGACGATAGCCGAACTGCCCGACAAGCCCAAGAATTTCGACGGGTACGCTAAGGACGGGCAAATCACGTTGGTAATCGGTGACACCGAAATCAAGTTGGCACGCTACTCCGGCAACGACACTGCGGGCGCAATCGTCCGCGAACTGTGCAAAAGCTATCTCAACGGCGAGCAAACCTTCACCCTGCCCGATTAGGCGCAAAAAAATAAACGCCGAAACGGCAACATCAACAACTAAATTTAGAATAGCACAAAACGGGCGCGGAGGCAAGTAGCTTTTCGGGGGTTCGTGAAAGTCTCCGCCTGCCCGCCATATAAAAGGAGGTTGATAACAATGGCAATGAACGAACTGCCGGCGGTCGTCACAATCGAAGGCGTACGCGGCTACGTCGACGAGAACAACGTCGCAATGCTCAACGTCGGGGACATCGCCTTCGGACTTGGGTTCACACAACGGCAAATCAAAAACGGCAAAGTGTACACGTCCCTTCGCTTGGAGACAGTCAACCGCTACTTGGCGGAATTCGGTTTCCCCGGCGAGGTGGGGAAAGATGATTACATCCCCGAAAACATGTTTTACCGCTTGGCAATGAAGGCGAACAACGCGGCAGCGCAAGTCTTTCAGGCGAAGGTCGCCGATAAAATTCTGCCGAGCATTCGCAAGCACGGATTCTACGCGACGCCCGCAAAAGTCGAAGAGATTGTTCGCAATCCCGAAGTGTTCATCGAGCATTTGATAACGGCGTATCAACGCGTCAAATCGGAGCGCGACGAACTTCAACTGCAAGTTACCGAACTCAAACCCAAAGCCGACTACACCGAGGCGGTACTCGAAAGCGACGAACGCTTGACTTCCGAACTTATCGCCAAAGAGTACGGGCAATGCGCGCAGTGGTTACATGCATTGTTGGTCAAACTGAATCTCATCTACAAGCGCGGGCGGACATGGTTCATGAAAGCACCCTACGCCAAGGAAGGCTATCGCACTTCGGAGACAAGGACGTTGCAACGCGGCAAGACGGTCGTGCAACACTATTGGACGCAACGCGGTCGCTGGTTCATTTACAACAAGCTCAAGGAAATCGGAATCGTGCCGACTGCTGAACGCAAAGACCCGATGGCGACGTTGCCCGGCATGAACAATTTCACGTATGACGACGGCTATGCCCCGCGAGTTATGTAAGGAGGAATTGCAATGAGTATCGGACAGAAAATGGCGGAGGCGGCGAAAATGTGCCGCTACATGCCCAAAGACGGATTCAATTCGTTCCAAAAGTACAAGTACACGACGGCGGCGGGTTTGCTTGCCAAAGTCAACGAGGCGTTCAGCGAGCAGGGACTCTACACGTCCACGCATTTCGAGTTGCTTGACTTGCGCGAAGTGCAATCGCAGAAGGGCAACACCGAGAAACACGCGACCGTTAAAGTCACGATAACGATCCGCGACGCGGACGACCCCGAAGGCGTTGCAGTGTTCGAGGGAATCGGCTCCGGTCAGGACGCCGGCGACAAAAGCTTGATGAAAGCCAACACCGCCGCGCTTAAATACGCCTACATCGGCGGGCTGAATATCGCAATGAGCGACGACCCCGAACAAGACAGCGGCACCGAGGCTTATCAAAACTACGCGCCCGCCAAAACCGCTCCCAAGTCGAACGGCAACGGCGAAATCGTCGGCAAGTGCGAGCAATGCGGCAAAGCGGTTACAGCTAAGGTCGCCGACTACAGTCAAAAGAAATTTGGGAAGAGGTTCTGCTTCGACTGCCAGAAAGCCCAATCCGCTCAACCCGACGGCAACAATCCTTTCTAAAAAAAAGAACGCGCACAAGGCGCACAAAAAAATCAGCAACCACATTGTATAGGAGGTGTCAAGCATGAAAATCAAACGGCTCAGCTGGCGCAACTACAAAGGCTTGCAAGACGGCGAAATAATCGCGGACGGTCGCGACGTGCTGATTAGCGGGCGCAACGGCTCCGGCAAAAGTTCAATCGCCGAGATGATACCGTTCGTGCTGTTCGGCAAAGTGGCGGGCTCCTTGAAACGCTACGACGAAAACGGCTTGACAATGCGAGACCGCCTTATTCACGGCGCGGAAGTGGAATTCGACGACGGACTGATCCTGCGTCGCGAACTGCTTGATTCGTCGACGGGCGGGCAGACGGCTAAGCTGTACATCAACGGCGCACCGGTACAGAAACGCCAATTCGACGCCAAAGTAGAATCGCTGACCAACGGCGCGGGCGAACTGATTCTCAACCCGTTTGCATTCTTCACCATGACGGCTAAAGAGCGGCGCAACTTCATAGCGCGAACTTTCGGGGCGTTAAGCGAGAGAGAATTTCTAAGCACACCCGAACACGCGGAAATTGCGGCAATGTTAAACGGCATGACGGCTGAAGCGTTTATCGGCTACAGCAAAAACGAACTGCGGCGGCTCAAAATCGAAGCAACCGAAATCCCTGCGCGGCTTGAAGAACTTACCCGCCAACGAGCGTCGATACACGACACGAGCACCCTTGACGAACTCGACAACCGGTTGACGGCAAAACGTTCGGAGCAACGCGAACTGCTAAAGCCAATCCCACTTGTCCCTTGTCCCGTGTCCCTTGTCCCTGACTTAGAACGACAAGAAATTTTCTTGACACGGCAACTGGAACGCGAACGCACCCGTCGAGAAAATCTGCTGACGGAATACAGGCGGCTCAAGGCTCAACGGGCGGGCACCTGCCCCACGTGCGGGCAACCGATACCGGCTGAAGTCTTTGAAGCAAAGCGCGATGAACAACTGCTTAGCGTCGTGTCCGAGGGCAAACTCATTGCCGCGCAGATTAAAGAATTTGAATCCGAACTTGCCAACGTCCGCAAAGACTTGGAAGCTGGTCGGGCACAATCGGATAAGCTTGCGGCAGAATCGGCAAAGTATTCGGCAGCGGAAGCGCAACGCCTTGAACGATTGGCGGCACTGCAAAGCGACATCAACGCGCTTGAATCGGAGAAACTCAACGTCAAGACCGCGCTGGCTCTGGACAAACGAATCGACGAACTGAAAGCCCGCGAACGGTCGTTGAACGAGCAAATCGCGACGTTGGAAGGCAACCTTGCCCGCGCCGAAAAATTTCAGAACGAAAAGATTCAGCGTTTCGAGACGGCAATCAACGCCAACTTTGAACACGTCCGCTTTAAACTCTTCGACAGGCTGATTGACGGCACTCCGCGCGAGGTTTGCGAGGCTATGCTTGACGGCGTGCCCTACGTGTCGCTCAGCAAGGGCGAAAAACTCAAGGCGGCTCTGGACATCTTTCGCGCGATTCAACGTCGTTACGAAGTGGAACTGCCGCTTATTATCGACGACGCCGAAAGCTACACGGCGAACAGTCTGCTTGCAGTGGCGAATCAGAAAATTATCCTGCGCGTCACCGAATCGGATTTGACGATTGAAATTGAGGAAGGACGGCTTGCGGCATGAAGAAAGTCTGCCCCATATGCTTGAAGCGTTTCGAGACGAAGTACGGTTTTCAAAAATATTGTTCGCGGCAATGCAAAGACAAAGCCCGCCCGCATAAGATTCACGAGAAAACCTGCGTACAATGCGGAGCAACTTTCACGACGAATACCGACCTGCAAATATACTGCAGTAAGAGTTGCGCCGGCAAGCATTTCTACCAAGAACATCGCCGCCCGCGAGAACCCGTCAAGAAAATCTGCCCGATATGCGGAGCCGAATTTGAGACGTGCTACGCGCAAAAGTTATACTGTTCAAAGCGGTGCTGCGTCAAGTCTTTCAACGCTCATCACCCGAAAGCAGATGCCAAGCCCGAAACCCGCCAATGCCCACACTGCGGCAAGGAATTCGAGGCGACGCGCTCCGATAAAAAGTATTGCTCACGAGCCTGCACGAGGGCGGCTTACAGATTGAGACACGACGGCAAGATAACCAAGACCTGTGCCTACTGCAACGGCGAATTCGTCACGCGCGACAGCAAAAAAATCTACTGTTCGGCACAGTGTCGACGGTCGGCTGAAATACTTAACGCCCGCCTTCAACGCGAAGCCCAACGGGAAGCGGAAGTGCAGGCGGCACTTAACAAACCTGCGGTCGTCGAGCCGATTGAAACGCCCGCTCCGCCCAAAGTCGTAATCCCTGCGGCGATTGAAGAAAATCGGCAACCCACGACCGAGGAATTACTTGACTGGATTTTTAGCAAGGGGGCGACGGCATGAAATTCTTGAAACGGCTGTGGCAGATGACACGAGACAAGCGTTATACCTGCAGGCTGATAGCGGCGGGTTGCGTCCCGCTGACGTTCTACAACGTCATGTTTTTAAGCCCGTCGGCAAATTGGTCGTCGGCAAATTGGTCGTTGGCAATGGTCGGGCTCAATCTGCTGATGTGGATAATCGCAGTGACGGAGACTGACGATGACTGATTTTGAACGAGCCCTGCTCGAACTGTGCATGAAAGTTGAAAATTTCCGCGTCGTAAGCCGGCGAATCATTTTCCCCGACAGCAAGCGGCGCGAGTGCTTGAAAAACTTTGCACAGGCGTTAAACACGGCGGCAACTGATTTCGTAAAGGCGGTCGACAATGAAAATCAACGTACTAACCAGCGGGAGTAAAGGCAACGTGACTGCACTTGAGGTCGGCGACGAACTGATTCTGCTTGACTGCGGCAAACCGACGAAGTGGACGTTGGCACGCCTGAATTGGCGACTTCCGAGGGCGATACTCGTTACCCACGAACACAGCGACCACGCAACGGCGGTCGGCGATTGGTTGAAACGCGGCGTCGACGTCTACACGACGGCGGGCACGATAGCGGCGTTGGAGCTGAAACGGCGTCACAATCTGCACAAGATAACTTGCGGCGTTCCGTTCGAGATTGGCGGCGTGCGCGTTGAACCGATACCGGCGATTCACGACGCGGCGGAGCCTGTGAACTTTATCCTGAGCGGCGACGGCGACCGAATTCTCTACGCGACGGACACGGGCGCATTGCCGACGATAGCGGGCGAGCTGACGAAAATCCTAATCGAGGCGAACTTCAGCGAACCCGTCTTGTTGGCGAGTGGCGTCGACGAATACCAAAAGCTTAGGATTTTGCAAAATCACCTGTCGATAGAGCAAGCGATAACGTTCCTGCAGGGCTGTCCGACGGCGGAAGTGCACTTGATACACATCAGCGCACGCCACGGCAACAGCAACGAATTCAGAGCGCGAGCAATCGAAGCGACGGGCAACGATAACATCACGATTAATTGAGGCAACGGGCGGCGGCAAATCAATTCAAAGTGAGGTGGAACAACCTCCGCCACGCAAATCCGCCGCTCCGCGCTTTTAATAAGGAGGCTGCACATCATGAGAGAGATAAAATTTCGCGGTTACGACACCGCCGACCATGCACGGGAATGGGTAACGTTCACACTTGACGACTTGTTGAGCGGCTCCGACGATTACGAACTGATTGACCCTGATACCGTTGTTCAGCTTATCGCCACCGACAAAAACGGCAACGAAGTCTATGAAGACGACACCGTTATCGGAGATGACGGCACCGAGTGGATTGTAGGGGTGACTTCTTACGTTACATCCGAAGACGGCTTCGTTCACGACATTCCGCTTGAATTTTTCACGCTCAAGGAGGCTGATCAATGAAGGCACCGATTCACCATTTCAAACGGTACGTCCGCTACGCCAACAACTACAAGCCGCCTTATTGGTTGTACGACGGGCGTGAGTGTTGGCTCGGCACCGGCATCACTGACAAGCACGGCAAAGAAATTTTCGAGGGCGACATTGTTCGTTTCGGCGAGCGCGACACCGAAGGCGTTATCGTCTTCAAGGACGCCATGTTTCAAATCAAGCACGGCGACAAATTCACTGTCCTCGGCAACTGCCAAGGCTTTATCGACATTGAAGTTATCGGACACATTGAGGAGGCTGACTAATGAAACACACTATCAGGCAGAACGGACAACTCACGCAAATCGACTGCGAACTCGGCAGCGGTATCCTCGACAAAAACGGCAAAGAAATCTTCGAGGGCGACATCTTGAAAAACCCGGAATTCAACCCTGAAGACCCGTTCGATACTGACCGCTACGTTGTCGCCTTTGATGAAGAAAAAAACGACTTCGTTTACCGTGAACCTTTTATTCCCATGCACTATCCCAATGACGAATTGGAATACTTCCCCGGCAACCTTGAAGTTATCGGGCATGTCACTGATTAAAATCGTCGCGCCACTGGAGCCTGTCCCCTTCCCTCGCCCCGCGAGCAACGGCAAACGGCGTTTCAATCCCCCGCGTTACACCCAATTCAAGGACGCGTTGGGACTGATAGCACGTCGCGCCATGGGCGGGCAGGCTCCTCTTACCGGCTCTGTCAAGCTGACCGCCGAGGTGTACAAAAACATTGTCCCGACCGCGCTCAAGTTCGGCGACGTTGACAACCACTTGAAGGCGATCCTCGACGCGCTCAACGGCATTTGCTACGCCGACGATCGGCAAGTCACGCACGTCGAAGTAACGCTCATCAAGGGCGACCCGCTGATTAAAATCGAACTGGAGGCTGACCAATGAAACTGTCCGTCACGCTCCAATACCACCCGCAGACCGGGGCTTGCGCATACTTCCCCTCGACAGATAACTTGAAAATGCGTATCGCGCTCGTTGACGACGAAAAACTTTTCCGGCTGTTGGAAAAAGTCGCCAAGCGTATCGACGAACTTGCCAAATCGCAAATGGTTTTCCAATTCGACGCCGCCAATACCGACGGCACACAAAAAGTTTTCTCGGAGGCTGACATATGAAAATTATCGAACCGTCCGCCATGCTTATCGACAACATCAATCCCGCCGAAATCCTTGCCAAAATCGAACGTTGCGGGCGCGTCTCGCACCTTTCCGAATCGAAGGGCAAGCCCGAAGAATTCGTTCGCATGCTGATTAAGCGCGGGCACGAATCGGTACTTGAACACGTGTCGCTGACCTTCCACATCATCTGCGACCGCGCCATTATGGCTGAACTTACTCGTCACCGCCTTGCCTCGCCGACTGTCGAGAGCACTCGCTTTGTCAAATACAAGGAGATTGAAGTTGTCAACCCGTTTCCCAATGACCCCATTGCCGAAACTTTCTGGCGGTCAATAATGAAAGTAACTGAAAAAAACTATCAGCTTTTTATTGATGGCGGAGTAAAGCCCGAAGACGCTCGCTCCGTCCTGCCGCTGTGCTTGAAGTCGGAACTATACATGACCGCCAATCTTCGCGAACTTCGCTACATTATCAAGCTCCGCACGAGCAAAGCCGCTCATCCGCAAATGCGTTTCATTGCCGGGCAGATTCTCAACATCCTGCGCGACAAACTGCCCGTCATCGTCGAAGACATCAAGGAGGTAGAATCATGTTCATTGTAAATACCAAGAAAATTCGTCAGCTGATGTTTGAACGCGAATTGAATATCTCGGCATTGGCGAAGGCGACAAATCTCAACCCGTTCACGGCGCGCAAAATCGTTACGGACGGCGCGACCGCAACCGGCAAAGTCGTCGGCAAATTGGCGAATTTTTTCGGCGTCGATGGCAACGATTTGCTTTTGAAGGAGGATCAATCATGAAATTTTCTTGCTACAAAGATGATCTCGTCGACGCGCTGAAAGCCGTCATGCCTGCCGTCGCCGTCAAGCCGCAAACGCCTGTCTTAGCGGGCGTCTATCTCAAAGCCGAAGACAACGTGCTCGAAATCCACGGTAACAACTTCACCAACGGCGTCATTACAAAAATCCCCTGTTTGACCGAGGAGAATGGCGAAGTCGTTGTTCACGGCAAAAAGTTTCAAGAATTCGTCGCAGGTATGTCTGACCGAACCGTAAATTTCTCCGTCGAAAACAATTCGCTGATTGTCACTTCCAGCGGCGCGACCGTCACTTTGCTCACCATGAACGCCGTCGACTTCCCGAAAGTTAAAGCAATCGACGACGGGAGCAAATTCAAAATCCGCGCAGGTGTCCTTTGCGATTTGATTCGCAAGACTGTTTTCGCCACGACCAAGGACAAGACCGCCCGCCCGATTTTTACCGGTGTCAACTTCGATTTCAAGGACGATTGCTTGGCACTCGTCGCGACCGATACTCATCGGCTCGCGCTCGCTAAAACGTCACTGCCTATCAATCACACGCCGTTCACATTCGTCGTGCCTTCCGCGCCGCTGTATAACGTCCTCGGCAACATTAACACGAAGGAACCCGACAATCTCGTATCAGTCAGCTTTACTAACAGATATATCGGCTTCACGTTCGATAACGTCTTCATGACGATGCGCTTGCTCGAAGGGCAATTCCCGCCTTACGACCGCATTATCCCGACCGGCAGCAACACTCGCGCGCGCGTCATAGTCAAAGAATTCAAGACCGCTGTCGACTTAATCGCGCTCATTGCGAAGGAGACCGAATACAACACCGTCAAGTTGAACATCACCGCCGCCGGTATCGAAATATCCGCCGATTCTCGCGAAGTCGGCAACGCCGTTAAAACTGTTGACGCCACTGTACTGGGCGACGATCTTAACATTGCTTTCAATGCCGCGTATCTCTCCGACGTGCTCAAAGTTGTCGACGCGCCCGCAATCAATATCGCGTTCAACGACAAATTCAGTCCCGCTGCCGTCACTGTCCCCGGCGACGACGATTACGTTTACGTCGTCACGCCCGTCCGCACTTAAGGAGGCAACGTCATGCGTTTTCTTGCCGATACCATTGTCGACGACGACTTGGAGCTTTTTGACGATCAATTTAATGCATCTCTGGACTTCTTCCAAAACAAAGGATATGAACTCCATGACTACAAAATTGTCGCAACTAATGACCGCCTTATTGCCGTAATAATTTACAAAACCCCCGACCAGGACAAGGAGGAATGAGCCTTGCGCAAAGCTACCATCGACGGCATCACCGTTACGACCGACTTCGACGCCGAGCTGAAAGAACTTGAAAACTACGTCGAGTACGTCACTCTTCGCGTCGACGACGTAACTGATATTAACGTCGTGACCTGCGACGATGGGCTTATTGACGTTAATTACACCGCTCGCGGGCAAAAGTTTGAACGCATCCGGCGCATAACAGGGAAGTAAAATACCCCGCCGCCGTCAAGCCGTATGAAGACGGCGGACAGAAGCGCGGTATTAAGCGGGGAACTCTCACTAATAGGCGGAAAGCAAAGTACGTTTGCCGCTATAGGGCTTACCGAAAAACTTCCGCCTTGAGACAACCCGAACCGAAGGCTGGCAACAGTCAGGGGCAACGCATAGGTTTTGAAATAATAAACCCACGAGACCGCGCCACGCACGGCAATACGCGTGAAAAGATATGCTGAACTGCAGGGCGACTTGCAGAAGGCGGGATAAAAAGCCCGTCGATAACAAAATTGTATCTCGTCGGCACGCTTGACCGTTGGAACGACAGCAAACAAGCCGAAGAACACGACCGCGTTAAACACTATCCGAGGATTTAATTCATGGAAAATTTTCAGACCGCCGCCGACTTCGTCATTAACGGCACGATTCTTTTCGCCGGGCTCGCCGCGCAAATCCCCGCGCTCGTCGGGCTCGGCACCTTTTTCTCTTTCGTCAGCAAACGAGGTGATTCGTCGTGATTAAAACTTGCGTCATATGCGGCAAAGAATTCGACGCCCACAACTCCGCCATCACTTGTTCGCCCGGATGTTCGATTGAACTCGCCAAACGCAACAAAAAACGTCAGCGAGAGGCAAAATACCCGATGATGATTAAAGTTTGCGTTACCTGCGGCAAAGAATTTCAAACGCGCTCCAATCACAAGATTAACTGCTCGCCCGAATGCTCGAAACAGTATCAGCGAAATTTTAAAATTGCGGGCAGGAAGTCCTCAATAGTCATCAAAACTGTCACACAGCCCGCCCCCACCAAGCCTACAGGTAAAAATGTCTGCCAATGTTGCGGCAAGCACTTCACGCCTGCTTATCCAACCGAAAAATTTTGCTCCAACCGTTGTCGGTTTCAATTTTTCAGCCCGCCGCTTCGCATGGCAATAGGGAAACTTTTCGGAGCGTGTTGACAATGTATCTTGATTTGCTCGTGGTACAATAAAATAAATGACAGGCGGTGTAAAAATGACGGAAGCGGAACTAAACGCAGTGCGCGAACTGAAAAAGCAAATCCTGAACGGAGAGCGGCAGTTGAAGACGCTTAGGACGGCGGCGGAAAATCTCGTGCCCGTCATCGACGGAATGCCACATGCGCGAAGTCAATCGTCACGCGTCGCGAAAATCGTCACGTTGATAATCGACGCCGAGCAATCACTCAATGCGCTGAAAGAAAATTTGGACAGCATGAGCACCGAATTGGTAATGAAAATCCGTCGTGCACCGCTGACGACACGCGAACAAGAAATTTTAATCCTGCGCTACGTCGCTTGCATGAACTTCCTTGACATCGAAGGCGAACTGCACCTTTCCGACGCAAGAATTTTTTACCACCACAGACAAGCTTTGAACAAAATGAGAGTATGGCAAGAGTAGACCAACAGTTGAGCGTCAGTTGCCGATTGTGCTAGAATGTAGTCTAGGGGCTGTTGGTAAATTAAAAGTGAATAACAGAAGCAGCGAGTAAAAAGAA
>CAMZAX010000031.1 GCA_947304355.1 uncultured Selenomonadales bacterium | reverse complement strand
GTTGTCCCCGACTTTGCGGCAGATTACCTGCGCTTTACTCACCCGTTCGCCACTAGCACCGAAGTGCCCGTTCGACTTGCATGTGTTAAGCACGCCGCCAGCGTTCGTCCTGAGCCAGGATCAAACTCTCCAAAAAATTTTTGAGTTGTCTGACTCTGTTTTATTTGTTTCAAGGGGTCGATTTCTCGACCGCACATTTAGCAAATGCACTGTTCAGTTTTCAAGGAGCCCCGTGAATCAAGCTTGCTTAATATACACCTGCTCCCCCATCTTGTCAATACCCTCGCCAAAAAAATTTTTCCGCGTCGTGACGCCGTTTGTGCCGTTTCAGCTCGCGAAGTGCAAAAAAATTTCTCTGAAAATCGTGCAGGTAAACCCTCGCAGGCAACGAATATTTGAAAAAATTTTAAGCGGAAAGGACATGAGCGGCGTGAAAATTTTCAGGCTCGGCGAACTGTTTGCGGGAGCCGGAGGCCTGGCTTGGGGTGCCTTTCACGCCGACGCTGAATCGGGCGGGCAGATAGTTCACGCTTGGGCGAACGACATCGACCCTGCGACCTGCGCGACCTACAGGAAAAATATCAGCTCCGACAACGTGATTTGCGGCGACGTGCGCGATTTGAACTTCGACACGCTCGGCGGCATTGACGCGTTGGCGTTCGGCTTCCCGTGCAACGATTTTTCCGTCGTCGGCAAGAGGGCGGGTTTGAACGGCAAACACGGCTTGCTTTATCAATGCGCCGTGAAGGCTCTGGAACATTTTCAACCCGATTGGTTCGTCGCCGAAAATGTGCGCGGGCTCGCAAGCGCAAACAAAGGCTCGGCGCAACGACAAATCTTGAGCGGCTTCGGCAACGCGGGCTATAAAATTTTTCCGCACCTCTACAAGTTCGAGGAATACGGCATCCCTCAGACGCGCCACAGAATCATCGTCGTCGGCATCCGCAATGACGTTGAAAAAATTTTCCGCCCGCCAAAACCGTTTAACAAAATCGTATCTGCGCGGGAGGCTTTGGAAAATCCGCCGATACCGCCCGCCGCCGCCAATCACGAATTGACCAGGCAAAAGCCCGCCGTTGTCGAACGATTAAAATTTATCAAGCCGGGACAAAACGCTTTTAACGCAGACCTGCCGCCCGAAGTTCAACTGCACGTTAAGGCGGCGACTTTAAGCCACATCTACCGACGACTCGACCCCGACAAACCCGCGTACACGGTGACGGGTTCGGGCGGGGTCGGCACGCACATTTATCACTACGCCGAGCCGCGTGCTTTAACCAATCGCGAACGCGCAAGACTGCAGACCTTCCCCGACGATTTTGTTTTCGCGGGCTCCAAGGAAAACGTTCGGCGTCAAATCGGAATGGCGGTGCCCTGCGCGGGTGCCGTTTTTTATTGTCGGCAATGTAACCGGCTTTGATTGATAATATGCTTGAGCTCGTCTATCGACAAAATATTATTTCTGTCGCGGTGAATCATTCGATGACAATTTGAGCAGACAACCGCCATATCCGTGGCAGGATTAATTTCAAATTCCTCTTCAAGCGTCGACAGCGGAATCAAATGGTGGACTTCGATATAATCCTTACCGCGCTCGCCGTAAAAGTTGTAAAAGTTGAATGCGCAAGCCATGCACGTCGTGCCGTGAATTTGAATTGCACGTTTGCGCAAAATCGGGCTGCGCTCGTAGCGCGTCGTGTATATCAGCTCGCGGCGACCTTCCTTTAACGTTCGATAATCAATCGCCGTCTCGGATTCAATATCCGATTCGCATTTGCTTTCGTCGACTTCGCGCCCCGACAAAATGGCAATGATGTCTTCGTAGTCAACGCTCGCGGTTTGCTTTAATTCGTCGACAGCTTGAGCGACGGTCATTCCTCTGAACAAGCCTTTGAACTCGGTGCCGATGCCAAGATAGCGCAGGATACTTCTTACGCGCCAACCGCGAAAATAATCGCTGTCCAGTCCCAAAATTTTCTCCTCGATTTTTCGGAAGCTCATGCCCTTGAAAAGATACGCGTCGACGACGGCTTGATGTTGTTCCGTTGAAAAATATTCATACTCGCGCTTACGGTCTTCGCGCTCCAAAATCGGTATCTTCACGGCGTCACCTCGTCTGAAAAAATTTTTCCCATTGTAGCAGCTCAATCGGCAAGCGTCAAAAACAAACGGCTCGTTGAGAATGGACGCTCGACCTGCGCGGCGGCGACGCCGAAATAAAAAATCCCGCGCTGTACACCGAAGAGGCGGCAAGACAGCTCTTGACGGTGTCCGCCGACGGGCTGACGAACGACGGACTCAACGCATTGCTCGACAGCCTCGCCAAAGACGACACGTTTAAAAATTATCCGCAACTGCTTGAAGAATTCCGAAGGGGTGCTGATTAATGACCGATACCGATTTTGAAGCCGTAAAGGGCATCATTTTCAACAACATCGCCCTTCTGATGAACCCGCTCGGACGCTCGCCGACTTACGACGAATTTCAAGACGCCGCCGCCAAAGTTAAGCAAGCACTTCCGTTTTTGGGGTGGAGCGTTTCCGACGACGAATTCGATAAAATTCTTCGCGCCGTCCGCGCAGGTTTGACTGTGCAAATGGAAGACGACGAAGCTTGTATCGAAGACGCCGCCACATACAAGAAATGGCTCGCCGCCGCCAAAAGCGACATCGATTGGTTTTTTTGGACGCGCTACGAAAAATATTTGCGCCTCGATAAAAATTGGTCGCCGACGCTGACTGCCGCGCTTAACGTCACCACGGACAAAATCCTCGACCTCGCAGGCGATCCGCGCTCGACGGAAAACTTTGCCCGACGCGGACTGATTATCGGCGAAGTGCAATCGGGCAAGACCGCAACTTATACCGCCCTGTGCGCCAAGGCAGCCGACGCCGGTTACAAAATCATAATCGTCTTGACCGGTATGCTCGAAGACCTCCGCCGTCAAACGCAAGCGCGATTGGATTTGGAATTCGCCGGGCGCGAAAGTCAAATTTTTTTGTCCAAAGCCAAAGCCGCCATTAAGAATCGCGCCGTCGGTGTCGCCAAGTACGGGCAGAGGAAAAGCATTCCGCAATTCACGTCCGTCAACGCCGACTTCCGCAGCACGACGCTCGACAACCTGTCGCTCGGCTTACGGAACTTAAACGGCACGGTGCTGTTCGTCGTCAAGAAGAACAAGCGCATCCTGGAAAATCTTATCGCGTGGCTGAAAAATTCCGTCGACCTCGGCAAGGAAACGATAAATCATTCGCTCCTTTTGCTCGACGACGAAGCCGACAACGCCTCGGTGAACACCCGCGACGACGACGAAAACCCCACAGCCATTAACAACTGCATACGCACGATTTTAAAGCTGTTCAATCAGACGACTTATATCGGCGTGACCGCGACGCCGTTCGCAAATATTTTTATCAATCCCTTCGATGAACAGGGTATACTCAACGACGACCTGTTCCCGAAGGATTTTATTTTTGCGCTCGACGTGCCGACCAATTACATCGGCGCGGAGAAAATTTTCGGCGGCGAATATAAAAATTTCCTCGTGCCGCTGAAGCCCGACTCTTGCCCCGACGCCGAATTGTACTTCCCGAAGAATCACAAAATCACCTTGAAGGTCAAGCGACTGCCCGACAGCCTCTGCGCGGCAATGGATTACTTTCTGCTTGCCAATGCCGTACGCGACCTGCGCGGCGAAACGAAAACACATCGGACAATGCTGATTCACGTCAGCCGATTCAAAAGCGTCCACGCGCAACTTTACGACTTGGTAAACACGCGCCTCAACGAAATCGTCAATGATCTGCGCGCCTGGTCGCAACTGCCCGTCGCCGAAGCCGAATGCGAAAGCCCTTATATCAAAAATCTGCGCGGCGTCTTCGACAAGTACGGGTTCGAACAACTCGGCGGAGTGTCGTGGGAAGTCATGTTGCGCGATCATCTTCGCAAAGCGGCGGAGCCCGTGCAAGTCGGCTTGCGAAATTCCGACACCAAAAATTCTTTCAGTTACGAACAAAATCCCGACGGCTTGCGCATCATTGCTATCGGCGGCAACAGTTTTTCGCGCGGCTTGACGTTGGAGGGGCTGTGCGTGACGTATTTCTATCGCAACTCCAAAACCTACGATACGCTCATGCAAATGGGGCGTTGGTTCGGTTATCGCCCGAATTACGACGACCTTTGCCGCCTGTGGACTTCGCAAGAGATTATCGACTGGTACGGCTACATTGCAGGCGTCGCGCGGGAGCTGAAACACGAAATTGCCTTCATGAGCGATTCGGGCAGGACGCCCAAAGATTTCGGGCTCAAGGTGCGCCGCCACCCCGACACGTTGGAAATCACCGCCCGAAACAAAATGCGTTACGGCACGAAAGTCAAAAGCCCCGTCGCGCTGAACAAAGTCTTTATCGAAACGCCGCGCCTCGCCAACGACCCGAAAATTCTGTCCGCCAACGAAAATCTTATCCGCGACTTCATTGACGGGCTCGGCAATTTCACAAAGCCCGGCGCGAAAAATTTTTGGCGCGGCATACCAAAAAATCTCGTCGCCAATCTCGTCTTGAACTTCAAAGGCAGCACGTGGCAACATAATTTTCAAGGACAGCCGCTCAGCGAATACATAATAACGAAAATGGACGACACACCTTGGGATGTGCTGATTCCCGAAGGTGCGGGCGATTCTTACGGCGGTTTGACTGTCAGCGGCAAGAAAATCGTCATCAATGCCGTCGTGAGAAAATTTTTAATCGACGAAAGCCAAATGACCTTGAGCGGAACGAAATTGCGCTTGATCGGGCGCGAAATCGCTCAAATCGGCTTGACGGCGGACGAAGTCGCGACAATCGAAAATAAATTTTACGCCGACGCAAAAAATTGCGGCAAGGAATTGCCCGCCGTCGCGTATCTGATTCACGGTCGCCGCCCGCTGTTGGTGCTTTACGCCGTGCAACCCAAAATCGACGCTCCGCACGCAAGCAACGTCCCGAAAGTTTTGTTCGCGCTGGGCTTGGGCTTCCCCGCCGCCAATCCCGTCGTAAGCGAGTCGCAAATAAAAACCGCCGATTTCGTCATCAACGCCGTCGGCAACGAGGAGGGCGTCGAGGAATGACGGACTTTGAAAATCTGCGCGGACAATGGGAAAACACGTTGCGCATCGAACGCGGTTACACGTTCGTCGACACCGCGCCGCTTGAATGCCATATCGGTTACGACGACAAACTTCGGCGGACGCTTTTAATCATCAGCCGGCACGAAATGAAAATCCCGCCATCGTCAAAGACCGTCGAGATAAATTGTCGTCGACGCAAGGACGGACGATTCAATCTGACGTTGAGCCTGCTGTCGGATAATGAAACTGCTGTCTTCGTGGAAATGTGCAGAGACTTGCTCACCGCCGCCGAGGACGCCCGCGACGAATCGACGGCTTTGAAAAATTTTTGGCAACGATACAAGCATTGGCAAAATCTGTTCGCCGCCGCCCAAAGTGATTTGCTGTCCGAAGAACGCCAACGCGGCTTAATCGGCGAATTGCTTTTCCTGCGCGGGCAGATAATCGACGGTCGTCCGCTCAAAGAATCTGTCGCGGGCTGGACGGGCGCGTTGAAGGAACATCAAGACTTTTCATACGGCGCGACGTGGTACGAAGTCAAAGCCGTCACGGAACAGGCGGAAAAAGTTCGCATATCGTCAATCGAACAACTGTCGCTTGAACGAATCGGCGAGCTTGTCATTTATCGGCTGGCAAAGACGGCGGATGACGGCTTCACGCTGAATTCGCTGGTCAATGAGTTGTCGGAGCTGTTAAGCCAAAACCCCGCCGCCGCGCAACGGTTTGAAGTCCTGCTGTTCCAAACGGGTTACGTCACGCGCGAAGAATACGACGAACAATTTTATCGCGTCGCGGAGGTCATGAACTTCACGGTCGACGAAAACTTTCCGCGCCTTACGAAAAACAATCTGCCGCCCGCAATCGTTGAGGCGTCCTATTCGCTGAACCTGCGCGGGCTCAAGGAGGCATTGCAATGAACGTTGACGAATATCGCGCCGACTTGGAGGCGGAAGTAAACAACGACGCCTTGAACTTCGGGCACGGGCAGGCAACGACCTTCGCCGAAAAAATAACCGCGCTGATGTCCGAGGCTGAATATCTTAACGGCGATTATCAAGAGGCTTTCTTCGAGGGCACGAGCCCGAAAGGTTATCATAACAAAATGCGCGTCGACGGCTTCTTGACGGACGAGGCGGACAATTCGATTGCGCTGTTCGTCGTGCACTACACCGACGGCAACGAGAACATGACCAAGACTTTGGCAGAAAAAAATTTCAAGCTGCTTGAGTCATTCGCCGAAGCCGTTTTGACGAGCGACCTTGACATTGAAGAATCGACCGCGACTTTCGAGCTTGCCGAGGCTCTAAAGGCGAGCCGCGACGAGAAAATTAAATTCATCCTGCTGACGAACGCCCGACGCAGTACCGGTTTGAACGACATAAAAAAATTTTTCTTTCGCGGGCGCGAGGTTGATTGTCAAATCTGGGACATCGAACGAATTTTCGCCGTGTATGATTCACTGCAAGTGCGCGAGCCAATACGAATCGACTTCGACGACTACGGCGGCGGACTCCCCTGCTTGAAGGCCGCCAACGCCGGCGACGAGTGCGAAAGTTTCCTGTGCGTCATGCCCGGCAAAATTTTGGCGGACATTTACGACGAATACGGCAGCCGACTGCTTGAAGGCAACGTTCGTTCCTTCCTGTCGACCAAGTGCGCCGTCAACAAAAAAATTCGGGCGACCATTTTGAATCAGCCCGAAAAATTTTTCGCCTTCAACAACGGCATCGCCGCGACCGCCACCCGAATCGAATTGCGCTCCTCGGCTCAAGGTTTGTTGCTTGCGTCCGTCGTCGACTTCCAAGTCATAAACGGCGGGCAAACCACCGCGTCGCTGTCGAATGCGCGCTTCAAAGACAAAGCCGACCTTGAAAAAATTTTCGTCCAAATGAAGTTGACGCGAATCGGCGAAATGACAATCGACAAGCAGGCGGAACTTGTTGGAGACATTTCGCGCTCGTCGAACAGCCAAAACAAAGTCAGCGACGCAGATTTTTTCGCGACGCATCCTTTTCACGTGGAGATGGAAAAAATTTCTCGGCGAATCCCCGCGCCTGCACAACACGGCGTTCAATATCAGACTTGGTGGTTTTACGAACGCGCGCGCGGTCAATACGTCCAAGCGCAAATGAAAATGACGCCCGCGCAGAAAAAAGCCTTCCAACGCAAAAATCCCAAAGCGCAAGTCATGACGAAGACCGACTTCGCAAAGTACCGCATGAGTTGGCAGGAACACCCCGACATCGTCAGCAAGGGCGCGCAGGCAAATTTCGCGAAGTTCGCCGAAGAAATAGACGACGCCTGGAAAAACAACCCGGCGCAGTTCAACGATTACTACTTCAAGGAGACGGCGGCGTTGGCGATTATGTTTCATGCCGTCGAAAGAATCGTGTCCGCGCAGGTTTGGTACAACTCCTACCGCGCAAATATCGTGACGTACTCGCTGGCGATATTTCACAACGCGCTGAAGAAAAAATTCCCCGACGACGAATTGAACTTGCTCGCGATTTGGAACGCTCAGCAAATGCCGCCCGCCTTTGACGAAATTTTTAAGGCGATAACCTTCGACGTAAACAACTTCATCACGGGCAAGCGACCCGTAACGAACGTAACGCAGTGGTGCAAGCAGGCCGCGTGTTGGGATAACATGAAACAATCTCTGCGCGTCGAACTGCCCGCAAATTTTTCGCGTCACATGACGGACAAAAAATCAATCAAAGCCGAAAAAAAAGACGCCGCCGTAACTCAAGTGATAAGCCGTGAAGTTGACGCGCAGTCAAAAATTTTATCGTTCAGCGGCGCGACGTGGCAAAAAATTTTTTTCGACGCCAAGGCACGAAAATTAATCGCGAACGTTGCAGAGCAATCGGCTTTGAAGACGGCAATTAAAATTCCGCAGAGAATCCCGCAACCGTTTCAATGCGAACACCTTTTGCGCCTGCTCGACCGCCTCGAAGAAAACGGCTTGACGTATCAAAGCGACGCAGGATATTCGGACGCTTGACTTGAATAAGCGACGCGGGAGGCGACAGCATGGACTACAGGGAACTTTGGTTCAAGAACAACGAATCGGATCACGGCTGGTACACCTGCGCCAAGTGCGGCAAAAAAATTCGCAAGGCGGACGTCGACATCGACCACATCGTTCCGCAGAAATACGGCGGCGAGGATAAGCTTTACAATCTGCAGTGCCTGTGCAAGCATTGCAATCGCTCCAAGCAGGCGAGCTTGAAAGACACCGCGCCCGACCTCTTCAAGACGAACAGTCAACGCGCCGTCAAAGCCGTCAAAAAATCTGTCGCGAGTGCAAAGGCGAGCGTCGTCAAAAGCGTAAAAAAGGCCGCGAAATCCGCCGTCAAGTCCGTCGCGAAAAAAATCACCGGCAAGAAAAAATAATCGCGCCGACAAATTTAAAGAGCGAGCAAGTTGATTGCCCGCTCCTTTTGTTGTGCGAAACGTTTAAGCACTCGTCCAAGTCTTCGCGTTGCGGTCGTAACGAATTGCGGTGCCGTCCGAAAAGGCAATCGCCGTGTTCGACTGACCGACGATAGCCAAGACGTTCGAGCCGACGCCCAAAAGCAGTCCGCTGTCCGTCTCCGTCGCAAAGGAAAGATTTTGCGGCGTCGCGTTGTACAGCGTGATAAGGTCGTTGTCTTCGACGTTGCAAAAAACGTCGTTGCCTTCGCCCACGCCGAACAGAAAATAATCTGAGCCGCCGCCGCCGTAAATGACATCGTCGCCCGCGCCGCCCCACAACGCCGAATTGTTGCCGCCGCTGATAATCACGTTGTTGAGCGCGTCGCCGAAGAGAACGTTGCCGCCGCCCGAATAACTTGCGTCGATAACTTCAATACCCGAATGAAAGCCGTCGGCGAGGTTGACGCTTGCGCCCGGCGTCGTGACATGGAGCGCGTCGATATTGTTGCCGCCCATGTAAACGATTTCGCCGCGTTCCTGCGTAAAGTCGTTGACGACATTGGTGCGCCCGATTTTCGTGTAAAGCGGGTTCACGCCGTCCGCAGAAAATTTTATGATTTTGTCGGCGGTGTCGTCGTCGGTGACTGCCGTGAAGATGCCGCCGTCAGTCATTAACGCCGAGACAACATTTTGGTCGCGATAAAAGCCCGCGACGCCCCAACCGATAATGCTGAGCATGTCGCCTTCTTTCAAGAAGGAGTTCGTTTGGAAGTTCAGCGCGGTGTCGTTGCCGTTGCCGGGGAGGTACCAAAAATTATCGAAGCCGGTGTTGCCTTGTAAAGTATCGTTGCCGCCCGTGCCGCCCCACATCGTCGAACCGGTACTGCCCGCGAGAATGTAATTGTCGATTGCATTGCCCGCAAGGAAATTTGGTCGCGTCGTTTCCGTGGCGTCGAGGACAACGGCGGTCGGGCTGCCGGAGTAATCTGTTGTCGGCTGACCCGTGAAAGTGTTGACGCCGCCGAGAAAAGCACTGCCGCTAAATGCGTTGCTGATTTTGAGCGTCACGCCGTCGAAACTAAATGCGGGCACGCTGGCGCGCGAGTGAGCTGCGATATTGTCACCCCAGCCTGCAGGAAGACTTGAGTTGCCCTGCGCGGCAGTAGTCGTGTCGGTCGTCGAAGTCGCCGTGCCGGTCATGTCAATCGTCGCGGCGGTAACGGTTTCGGTCGTGGTCGTCGCAGTGTCCGCCGCCGAGGGGTTGCGTCCTTCAGCTGCCTGCTTTGCAAGATAGCGCAAGGCAATGTAGCCCGCCGCGTAGGAACTCATGCCCGATTGCGTCATTGCCTCTTTAAGCGACGAGGCGTCATTGGACAGCGCGACGATTTGAGCGTAACGTTTGTCGTCGATGCCGTGAACGAGTTCCGCCGAGCCCTCCTTAAAACTGACGGGCAAGTTGCTGTAATAATCGACGTTTGCGCTCATGACGGCGTGTACGAGTTCATGGGCGATTGTGCGGTCGAGAGTCGTGAGAGCCGCGCTTGAGCCGACGCCGTTGGGATTTGTCATGTCGATATTTTCGTAGTAGTGCATGTTGATGTTCAGGCGCAACTCCGTCGATTTTTGCGTCGCGCTATAGTTTGAAATCGCCATCTTGCCGTCGTTGCTGTTGTAAAAATAAATGGTGAGCGTATTGACTGTGGTGCCCGCTTCGTTGAAGTTCATGCCGAACGACGAATCAATCAGCGCGAGGCTTTCCTTGACCCACCAGGTGTAAAGTGCGCCGACTATCCACTGTTCGCTTGCGCCGAGGTTGTCGAAATTATTTATGTTGACAGTCAAGCCGCCGATTGTGAAACTTGACGCAGGCGGGTAAGTCCAATCGCCGCTTTCGGGCACGACGGATTCCGCAGTCTTCGTGACGGAGCCGCCCGCGTCCGCGCCGGTAATCGCACCGGTGTCGCTGTTGCTTAGGATAATCCCGCACATGTCTTGCAAAAAGCCGTTGCCTTTGCCCGCGTAAGCCGCGCAGTCGCCGGCCATGGTGTTAATCAGTTCCGCCCAACTTTTGAAGTTCGAGACGGACGCAACCGCTTGGTCAAGGGCGGCAGTCCCGCTGAGCGTCGTGGCGTCGAGGGTGCTCATAAAATTTCTGATTACGGTTTGTGCACTCATTGTTTAAGCCTCCTTGCGCCGATTTATATCACAACGCGCACGCAGAATCAATCGACGATTCGGAACCTTAACAAATTAATCGGCGTCGCGGCGCGATATGTTTCCGTAAAAGTTTTAACCTTTCCCTAATGACAAACACGACGAAACTTTGTAAAATTACGTCAACAAAGCGAAGACAACGAGTCAAAGGAGGGGATTGCAATGCCGCTGATGTTGGCAGTTATCGGAATCGTTCTCGACGTTCCCAAGGAAATAATCTTCGGCTTGCTGTTGCTCTTCCTGATACGGGAGCTGACGTGAGTTTTCGTACAAAGGATGTGATTACGTTGAAAAAAATCGTCAAAGGATTGACTGCTCTGGCTATCTGCGGTGCGCTGAATTTCGGGCTGACAACTGAAGTGCAAGCAGCGGACGCCGAATTCATTAACTCGAACACGACGGAATATAATGAAGTTTCCAGGCGTCGTCATTGGCCGCCGCCCCCGCCCGATTATTGGGATGACGACGACTGGGACGACGACGACCGTTACAGGCAACCGCCACCGCCGCCGCCGCCGCACTACGGATCACGGACGCCCGACTACAGGCAGCCGCCTCCTCCGCCGCCGCCCGGTTGGGGAGTGCAACCGCCTCCTCCGCCGCCGCCCGCTTGGTAACAAACTTAACAAAAAAATAATGGAAAGTCAGCCGGTGCTTGCTTTCCGTTTTTCCTGTCTTTAGGGGGGCGCATATGAAAACCGCAACAACAATCTTGACGGCACTCGTGATGATGATCTTGTTCGCCGGCAATGTCGAAGCGGCAGATTTGCAAAGCGATTCGGGCAAAGCCTTCGTCGAACAACGAAGCCTGCTCCCGCCGCGATTGCGTCAACCGTTGATACCGCCAAGACCGCCGCGAAAAGAGTATCCGCCCCGCCTTCCCGTTCGACCGACGCCCCGTCACTTGCCGAACTTGCCCAAAGCAACGCACGACAAACGCGGCGGCACACGAAAAAATTTCGGACCGCCTCAGGCACCGCACAAATAAACTCAACAAGGACTGAACTCGCATGAGAAGGTTAGCGAAAAATTTAATATTGGCGACGGCAGTTGTCAGCGCGATATTTTTCGTTGACCTCTCGTACGCCGGAGCCGCAAGCCTCCACCACGAAAAAGCTTGCACGTCTGAAACAAACTTTTCACTCGAAACGGACGCTTGGCAGTACATTGACTTTTGGTCAAAGTTTCGGGATACGGTAATGCCCGACCCCGACGAACCGCAGAACAACAATCCGCCGAAGGAAATGGAAAAACCAAAACCTGCCGCGCCGCCGCGCGAAGTTGCGCCGCCGCGCGAAATTCGTCCGAAACCCGTGAACTAATTTTTGACAACATAGCCGCGTTGCACCCGCCCGTATCCTTTTTCGACGCGCATATAATAGAACGCTTTCTTCCGATAATCGGCGACAGGATCGTTGCCGGTTTTTTCTTTGTAGTGCAGAGTGTTTTCAGCGTGTGCGGACGTGAAGCCGAACAGGATTTTCAGCGGCAAAAGTTTGCCTTGGCGCGGGATAACCGAATCGTCGACGATGTTGAGCGGGTAGTAGTTGCCGTCGACTTCAATCATGAGCATGGGCGCAACTTTCCCGACGAAAGTTCCTGCGGGCGGCATTGCCAACGGGTAGTCGCCGTCTTGCAACGCAACCAACTGCCCGTCGCGTATGTAGCTCAGCGCATCGGACGGAAGGATTTCGCTGTGCCAACTCGGCGGTATGTCAGATTTCGGGAACAGCACGACCGCGAACGCCAACGTCATGAAGACCGCCGCCGTTATGAAATAGAACTTCCGCGAGAATTTCCGAAACTCTGCTGCCTCCGCGTCGAAGGTTTTCTGCAGTGCCTTGAGCTCGTTCATTTTTGGAATTGCCCCGGAAACATCATGCGGTTCGAATGATCGGCAATGTCTTTTACAACGTCTTTGTCGAGCTTGCCCAAAACCCAGCCCAACGCTTTGATTTCGGCGTGAGTGGCGATTTTCTGGTCGCGCACGTCGCCGGACGTGAAGCAAAGTTTTTTGTAGTTCTCAAGCGTCAAGTTGTAGCGGGCGGTAATCTCCTGCACCGAGCGCAATCTGTTCGGCGGATTGCGGTAAAGCTCAAGCGTCCGTTGAATGTTTTCGGGTAGGTCGGTCATTGAAAATCCTCCTCTAAGCTTTTACGCCCGGAACTCAAAATCGTTACGGTTTGCTTAAAAATATTTTCGGCGATTTAACCGTCGCGCTTAAATTTTTTTTGCCGCCAAGCCAAATAACCGAAGACCGCCGCCGCAATCGTGAAGGCAACGACACTCGTAACCTGCGCGGACTTCAACAAGCCGAAAGCCAACGCCGTGTAGTCTCCGCGCAGAAACTCCAACGCAAACCGTGCCGCCGCGTAAAGCATGACATACAGCGCAAAGCATTGACCCTTGACGTAGTCGGTGCAACGGAAAATCAAAAGCAGCGCGAAAATCACGATGTCAAGCTGACATTCCCAGACTTCGGCGGGGAAAAGCGGTTGCGCGCCGTATGTGCGATAGGCAAGCGTCGTTTCGGGGTAGATGATTCCGAAATTGCCGCCCGTGGGTGCTCCGAACGCGTCGCCGTTCAAAAGGTTTGCGCAACGCCCCAACGCTTGACCCAAGACGATGGCAGGCGCGAGGATGTCGGCAAGGTGAATCACGTCAATCCCCTTCGTTTTGGCGTAAAGCCCGCCCGCCGTCACGCCGAGGATTATGCCGCCCTGAACAGCCATGCCGCCTTGCCAGACGTTCAAAATCTCGTCGAGATGATATTGATAGTAGCCCCAATCGAAAAAGAACACGTCCCACAGGCGCGCGCCCAACAGCCCGAAGAAGCCGCCGATTAATCCGATGTCGATTAAAAATTTTTCGTAGCCGCGTCCGTCGACCTTTGCCATGAAGTAGCCGACGCCCGTCGCCAAAAAAATTGACAGCGACAATATGACGCCGTAAGACCGAATCGGGAAATCGCCGACGTAAAATAAAAATTGATGCACAACTTTCCTCCAAAAGTTTTTGCAAGATTATAACAGGCGTCGTCGATTTTTGAAAGGAATTTTAATCGTCGCGTCGAAGTCAAAATCGGCATAGCAAGCCGTACGAGAGAATTTTTCGTGGAGGGATGAGTTTGGCATTTTTTTTGATAGTGCCGAGCGTCATAACAGTCAGCATACTTTTGGTGCACGCGCTTGCCAAAAGACTCGGTCTGCGAATATATTACACGACGCTTGTCGCGACGGCGGTGCTGTCGTTCATGGCGATTTTCGCGGCAACGTTTTGGTCGCCCGTCGTCGGCAAGGGTTTCCTGTTGCGGCTGGGCTTGATAATCGCGGCGGCGTCGTGCCTGCTCACGCGGGCGAATCGATTTTTGATAAAACAACAGCAAATCGAAGAGAAAAATTTTCACGAGGAAGTCAAAGCGGCTTACGAGGCAGAAGTCAGCAAAGACGCGCCTCCCGCGCCCGTCACGGAATTTTTTTGGGAAGAAAATCCTCCGCCGAAATATAACGAGCCGGTTGAGCCCGTCGCTGAAACCGTCGAGCCCGTCGCTGAAACCGTCGAGCCCGTCGTTGAAACCGTCGAGCCCGTCGTTGAAACCGTCGAGCCCGCCACTGAAGACAAGCCGTCGGAAAAATTCCCGCTGGAAAAAGTTTTCGAGCCGCTGTCCGAAGTCAAGCACGAGACGGTTGAAAAGCCGCCCGCGCCTCCGCCAAAGCCCGAAGACAAAATTCCGCTGGACGAAGTCTTTGAGCCGTTACACGAGGTTGAGCCCGAAAAAGTCACACCGCCCGCACCCAAGCCCGAAGACAAATTCCCGCTGGATGAAGTCTTTCGCCCGCTGTCGACGATCAAATTGGACAAGCTTGAAACCTTGCCCGCCGAAGAATCGCCGTCCGCGAACGAAGACGAATACGACGACGAAACAGCCGACACGCTTGACGATATCCTGGATAAAGCGTATAACGAGCGGGCGAAGGGTCACGTCTGGCAAGCTATTGAACTTTACAAAAAAGCCTTGGAACGCTATCGCAACGACGAATACGCGCCGTTCGTGGCGATTGATTTGGGCAATATCTACAAAGAACAAGCACTTTACTCCAAGGCGATAAAAATTTACGAGGAGGCTTTGACGTTGCCGGCGGTCTCGCGCAACAGGTCTATCAAAAAGGAATTCGTCAACAATCTTGAATACCTGCGCATCGTCCGCGACGTGTTGCTTAAGTATCACGCTTTGTCGGTGCCTTACGGCAAATTGTCCGGCAAAATCTTGCAGGAAATTGACGACGAATTCCGCAAGGCGCAACGAAGAATCTAGGGGAAAGGGGACAGTGGTCAGGGGTCAGCAAAAAAACTGAACCCTTGCCCCTGACCCCTGAATCCTTAACAACGGAGGTATCGGAATGAAAAAGAGTGTTGAAATTTTGGGCTTGCCGATTATCAGCATAACCGAAGGCCGTGAACTCGGCGTCAGCAAATCGCTTTTAATCGACGCCAAAAACGGCGTGGTCGCCGCGATTACGATTGAGGACGAAGACTGGTATCGCGGCGTCAAGCTCATACCCTACGAATCGGTCATCGCTATCGGCGAAGACGCCGTTACAATCACTCACAGCGAAAATATTTTGAAACTCGAAGAGGCGGGCGATTATGAACGTTTCCTAGTCGAAAACATCCGCGTCATCGGCACCAAGGCGATCACCAAAAAAGGTCGCATCCAAGGCACGGTCACCGAAGTCTTTATCGGCGACGGTGGCAAGATTGAACAATGCGAAATCACCGCCGCCGACGGTTCGACAAGCGAAGTTGCCGCCGATCAAATTTCAATATTCGGCAAGCAGGTCACTGTCGTGGACATTGACGGGGAAAAAAAAAATAACTTCGTGACGGAGCCGCCCGCTTTTGAACCTGTCGTTGAGCCTGTTCACGACGAGCCCGCGCAGGAAGTTTGGACGCCCGCCGTCGAAGAAACGCCCGTTGAGACTGTTGAAACCGTCGACGCGGCTGAAATCCTTGACACGTCCGCCGAAACCGTCGACGCGGCTGAAATCCTTGACACGTCCGCCGAAACCGTTGACGCGGCTGAAATTCTCGAAACGCCTGCCGAAACCGTCGACGCGGCTGAAATCCTTGACACGCCTGCCGAAACCGTTGACGCGACTGAAATTCTCGAAACACCCGCCGAAACCGTTGACGCGGCTGAAATTCTCGAAACGCCCGCCGAAACCGTTGACGCGGCTGAAATTCTCGAAACGCCCGCTGAAACCGTTGACGCGACGATTCTTGACACGCCGATTGAAAACGTCGAAACACCGCCCGAAGAATCGGCACCCGTCGAAGAAGTCGTGACGCCCGAACCTGCACCGGCTGAAACCGTGGAAGCTTTCACGCCCGCCGTCGAAGAGAAACCCACTGCCGAAGATCAAAAAATCGCGGCGATGACCAAACAGGCGAAAGATTTACAGGCGGCTCTCAAACGGGCGCGCGACAATCAACAGGCAGCGGCGGCAGCGCAATCCGGCTCGCCGACAATTCCGCAAAGGTCGCAGGTCGAAACCACTGTCGTCGAACGCCGTCGCAGAGCTTTGCTCGGCAAGCACGCAACCAAAACCATCACGGCTGACAGCGGCACCGTCGTCGTTGAGGCGGGCGCGGAAGTCACCGAAGAAGTCCTTCAACGCGCGCGACTCTCAAACAAATTTATCGAACTGTCAATGACTGTACAATAAAATTTCTCCAAAATAAAATTCCCGCTCGGTTACTCACTGCGCGGGAGTTTTTTTGTTGGCGTCAAGTCGTCACTTGTTCTCCGATATTTTTGCGGCAATATAAACTCCTATTGCGCCGCCGATTGGTCCGCCTATAAGAGTTCCGATAACCGCGAAAACTATTACGGTAAAGCATCCTGCGCCTTCGTTCGAAGAGCTTGAAGAATTATCGGGGGTTTGTTGCGTGGAATCTTTTTGCGTCGAAATGTTTTTACCGACATCTTTCCAGTCCTCGAACATTTTGCGAGCATTCGAAATGCTTTCCGCGTCGCTGGAAGCCTCGGCATAAAACAAAGCCTTCTTGAACATTTCGTGAATCGAATTAAAAGCGGATTCCGACGGAGTAGTCCACGTCAATGCCTTTCCCATTTTTATGTAAATGAAATACACTAACGTGTTTAAAGTTTTCAATTCGTCCGGCTTAAAGCCCGATAAACTCATGGCGCGCAACAAGGCAGGTTCATGACGCAACTTGAATTCATTTTTGTAAAAATCCATATTTGACTGCTCGTAGCCGTCATTCTCGAAATGCAGTCTTTTATCCATCGTATCTAAAATTTCTGTAAGTACATCAGCTGCTTTTACACCATTTGGCGACAGATGATTTTTCTGTAGTTCTTCCAAATCCTTTATGTCTTGACGAATTTTTTCTTGAAGTGTCGGCAAATAATAGAAATGTTTTTCAAGAATGCGCGTGATTCTGAGCGGCTCGTCGATTAAATCTTGTTCATTGTGTAAATCGATTGCCGTCGACCGCACACCGTAAAAAATGTCTTCGGTCTCATGAAATTTGTTGGTTCCGATTGCCATGGAAATTTTGTTTAGCGGCTTTATCGCGTCGCCGAATTCGGCAAGTTTACTGTCCAGATCTTCGATAAACTTTTCATTCGCGTTGAATTTAATTTTGGTCGTCAACGCGATGAGTTCTTTCCTTATCGTCTCGAAGAAAGGATTCATCTCCAAGCGGTAACACTCAAAAAAATCCTCGACAATGATTCCGAAGTCCCCGCCATTGCCAATCGTCCAAGCAAGATCGCCGGCAACTTTTACGCGCCCGTCGCGAGTCATATCCTTCAAACCATCTTGAATTTTTTCGCGAATTTCGTAGCGGATATTCGTCAGCTCGGCTTTTATGTCGGCAGTGTCCTGCACGGCAGGGAATTTTGACTTCAAGCGCGCCGTGTTGATTTTTTCGCGAAGTTCGTCGGCGTCCTGCGCGAAAAAATTTTTATCGATAAGAGCGATATCCTCCAAAATATTTCCTTTAGTGAAAATGCCCTTTTCGGCAAAAGCATAGACTTCCGCCGCGATTCTCTTGCGAGGGTTGAGCAGAATGTTGCGCGCCTGTTCGATAATTTCTTCGTCGTCGGGGCTTTCGAAAGACAATTCGTCTGCCCGCTCGTTAATCGCCGTTTTCGTGTCGTAGACAGACAGATTTAAAACTTGAAACGGATTTTTTAAATCAGCCAAAACTTTTTCCTCCGACTCAAGCCCTTACAATGTTCGCGGCGGAAACGTCGTCGTCTTGGCGACCTTTAAGGAACCACAACATATTGACGACTTTGCGGAGCGCAACGATGTCTTCCTGTTCGATTGCCTTCTTGCCCGCCTCAAAGACCTTTTCAAAACTTTCGCGGTCGTCATAGGCGTAGGGATTTTCGGTAAGCCTTACGAAATCGACAACTATAAACTCGTCGCTTTTGGCAAGTACGTCGTAATTCCGGTAACGAACCTCCTGCAAAATATTTTCAAAGGCAGAATCGGGACGCTCAATCAAACTCTCCGCCTTGGCAAAAAGTTTTTCAAACTGAGCAGTTTCCTGCGGCGAGGCAAATTTTTTTATTTTTTCGTCGTAATAATCCTTAAGTTGTTCCAATTCTTGTTCGCGAATGACGTGCAAATTGTTTCTGCGAATCTCGTTCAATTTCTTTTTGGCGTCTTGAATATCGTCGACAATGTGCTGAAGTTCTTCGCGGTCGTGAGCTTGTTGATTCGCACTCAATGCGGTGCTCGCGACTTCGCCCGCCTGCTGAAGTTTTTCGTAATCGTTATCATCTTCAACCGCCTTGCCGAGATCGCGAACGCGTTCAAGTAAATTTTGCCCTTCGTAATTCAGCTTGCCCGCCACGTCGTCAAGATTCAGCTGACCTTCACTGCGCGAATAAAAATTCTTGCCGCTGTTGAAAGATTCGGCGATAGAGGGAATTTCCACGTCCAAAGTCACGCTGCCCGCCTCGTCAATTGTATAGTTGCAAATAATTTCCGTGCCTTCGATAATCGCGCCGAAATCAAAATCCTCGCCCGAAATTTTCATCTGCCCGATAAAGCGGTTGTCTTCGATATTATCCTCAATTTCGCCTTCCCACATTTTGAAATTTATCGAATCGCTTGAACCTGCGCGGACTTTTTGAGCGGAGCGGAATTTTCTTTGTCCCTTGGCGGGCAATGTGTCGCCCTCACGAATGAGATAATCCAAGCGCGAAACATTGCTACCGATTCGCTCCTTGACTTCAAGCCCGATAGAATGTGACGCCAACAAAGCACCGACATTAGCGAAAGTCTTGACTATGGTAATCGTGTCGTTTTCAAACCGAACGTCGCTGCCCGTATTGTCGTATACCTTCACGACGAATTTATTTTCGCCGCGCTTGTGGAGCGGCACAGTGACGACAGCATTGTTCTTCAGCGCGATAACGTCCGAAATCCAGCCGCTTTCAATCGAACTTATTTCAAAAGTGTAGCCTTTGACTTGCGCGGCAAGGACTGTAGCAATTTTGGCTTTATCGCCGGGCGTGCGCGATTCGTAGCGGAAACTCAAGCCCAAAGCCTCGTCGCGCTTAGTTTGTTCGCGAGTAGCCTTTCGTTCATGCTCTTGAGAATTCCAATCGACCGACTCTGCAAAAATCGCCGCGCCCTCCGAAACTGCCGTCATCGGGTTGACTTCGATACTGCCGGGAATGCCGACTTCCGAAACGACTTTATCACGCAACGGTTTATAATTCGTGGGACCGCCGATAAAAATTATCTTGTCGATGTCATTGGCAGTCAAGCCCGATTTTTTTATGGTCTCGCGCAACATTTCTATCGCCTTAATGAGCGGCTCAGCAATCGCCCTGTCGTAAGCCGCACGGTTAATTGTCACGTCGAGATAAATTTCCTCGCCATGCTCGTCTTCAATGCCGGTCTCGCCTTCGATTTTAACGTGTTCGTCGGAGGACAGCTCAATCTTGGCAAGCTCGGTCATATAAGTCGAAAAGCTACGAAGTTTTTTATATTTAGGTTGCGCGCTCCAATCTTTTGGCAAGGAATATTTTTCTTTCAGCCACGGCGCAACGAATTCGTTCATCAAAATTCGATCAAAGTCTCGCCCGCCGCACATTGCTATTCCGCCATGCGCCAAAAAATTTACTTTGCCCGAAATTCTTTCGGCAATCGCCACGTCGAGAGTGCCGCCGCCCAAATCGAAAATCAAAAAATTTCCGTTTGATTGATTGTCCTTCATGACGCGCATAATCGCTGCAACGGGCTCCTGCATGAGCGCGACCTTGCCCAAACCTGCCTGCTTTGCCGCGTCGAGGGTTGCCGCGTTTTGCATTTGATTGAACGCGGCGGGAACCGTGATAATCGTTCCGACTTCGTCTTTATTCTCGCGAATTTCTTCAGGAAGATTTTTGAACAACTCCCGTAAAATTTCCGCACTGCACTCTTCGGGTGTGAGTTCCTCGTCGCCGATTTTAATCTTCGTACTCGTACCCATGAAACGCTTAAACAAAGTCGCGCAACGTTCGGGTTGCTGAAACGATTTGAGGTAAGCCTCTTTGCCGTAAAAACGCCGCCCGCGCTTGTCGACGTAAATCGCCGAGGGCGTCACGTCATTTTGATCTTTTTTGCTTTTCCACACGCGAACATTTTCGCCGTCAAAAGTTGAGATCGCGCTGTTGGTTGTGCCCAAGTCAATGCCGACAAAATATTTCATGCCTTCCGCCTCCCCAAGACCGCCGCGCCGAGTTTAATAACTGTCGCCGCGTTCGCGATTTTTATCGTCGGCTCAATCATTGCCTCAACGAACAAATTTTCGTCCGCCGCGAAGTCCGCCAAGTTTATCGGCTCAATCGGCAAACCCGTTTCAAATTCCGCGCCTGTGAAGTCCAAAACTTCCAGCCCGAAAATGTCTGTTGCCGCAAGAAAATGTTTGTCGAAGCGCGTGACTTGATTGAGAGTTTTCTTTTTAATTTTTTCGTCCGCCAAACGAACCGCCAATTTTCCTACAGCTTGATTCAGTCGCCAACTTTCAACAAGCAAATCGACGACGGCATTAAATTTTTCCTCGTCAATATTCATCTTAATTGCTCCCTCTCGGTATTTTCAAATAAAATGATTTTATGTATCATATCCCCCCCCCCACTCCGTTTGTCAAGCTGAAGTAAACATTTTTCCCGTAAAAAAAACCTCCCCGAAATTTGCTGGGAAGGCAATTAAATTGGATAAGTATTTAATTGGCGTTGATGATTTTGCATTGGCAATTCTGCATGACGCCCAGAGCTTTTTGATGAGCTTCGGGCGTCGAACCGGCGCAACAGGCTGCGTCGATTTGCACGCGCTGTTCGGGATAGAACGCCTTAATCAAAAGCGCGTTCGACACGACGCAAATATCGGTACAGACGCCCGCAAATTCGACGACCTCGTAAGGCTTTATCAGCGAAGGCAGGCGCGTCGACCCGAAAGCTTTTTTTTCGATGACAGCCTTTGCGCGCGGAATG
Organism: uncultured Selenomonadales bacterium; assembly: GCA_947304355.1. Classification (GTDB taxonomy): domain Bacteria; phylum Bacillota; class Negativicutes; order Selenomonadales; family Selenomonadaceae; genus Quinella. Next base: position 3,520 of record CAMZAX010000031.1, on the reverse strand, counting down.
AATTTTTGCAATTCAGGGACAATCTGCCAGCCGTCGGTTTTCTTTATGCAGTGCGGGACGGGCAAGTTGCGACCCTCCTGCGTGTCAAGGTAATTGTCGGCGTGCGTGTCCTGAGTGAAGATTAAATCGACCGCGCCTTCCTCGACAATCGCCTCCAACTTTTGAACAAGACGCGGCAACATTGCGCGAGCCTCGTCCGTGCCCAAAACGCCGTGAACGAAATCGTTTTGCATGTCGATGATTATCAAAGCTTTTGCCATTTAAGAACCTCCTAATTTCAAGCCAATCGCGCAAGCCGTCAAGCCCGCCGCGACGCTGACGACAACATTGACCGCCGCCGCGAAAAGCTGTCCGTTTTGAATCAAAGCCAACGTCTCCGCCGAAAAGGACGAAAACGTCGTGAAGCCGCCCAAGAATCCTACGGCGACGAATAAGCGCACCGAATCTGCGCGACCCGCCAAAATGCCGATAAGCAAGCCCATAAGCAGACTGCCGACAAGATTGGCGGCGAGCGTGCCGAGCGGGAAGTTGCCGAGCTTGCCAGCCAAAGCCGTCGTCACGAGGAAGCGCGACACTGCGCCCAAGCCTCCGCCGACGAATACGAGAAATAATTTTGTCATGACGCCTCCTAACCCTGCGCGGGGCTTGTGAAAGAATTTCGAGCGCGTTATAATTCGGCGGAAAAAATTTTCAGCGAGGTGTTCAACATGTGTAAGGAATGCGGTTGCGGCTTAGCCGGCGGCAATACCCGCTTGCAGTTCACGGCGAAAGGCTACACGCAAGAGAGCGCGGCTGCCGTCGAAAAAACTCTGCTGGGATTGGCGGGCGTGCTTTACGTCCACATCCACGCGCACGACGGCGAGACGACGATTGATTACAACCCCGCCAAAACCAAGCTCCGCGAAATTTTAAGCGTCTTCGACAACAACAACGTCGAAGCTGACATTTAACGATACCAAGAGCGGGATTTTTCGACGGCGACGGTAGTGGGCGAACCGTGTCCGCAAAGCAAGCGCGTTTCGTCGGGCAGAGCGAAGACTTTGTTGCGAATCGTGTCCGACAGGTCGCGCTCACTGCCGCCCGCCAAATCCGTGCGCCCGTGTCCGCCGAAAAAAATCGTGTCGCCGACAAACGCAACGCCGTCACTCGCGCTGTAGTAAATCGTGCTGTCGAGCGTGTGCCCCGGCGCGACGATAACCGCAAGCTTGAAGGCGGGCTTTGCAGTCAAAACGATTTCGCCGCCGTTAAGAATTGTCACGTCGTCAAGGATTATTTCCCGTTCAAAAAATTTCGAGCCGTTGTTGGCGGTGTCTTCGGTGTAAAAAGCTCCGCCCCTGCCCATGCACGCCGGGATTTGCAAAGCGCGTTGAAGTTCGTTGACTGCGCCGATATGGTCGTAATGCCCGTGCGTGATTAAAATTTTTTCAATCGTGAAGCCGCGTTCGTCTATGATTTTCAAAAGTTCGTCGGGTTGCGCGCCGGGGTCAATCAAAAATCCGTGTCGCGTCTCGTCGTCGACGTAAAAATAGGCGTTCTCTTGCATGACGTCGGAAATGTCAACTTCGACAGGGAGAATCATTTTGTTCGCTCCTTTGAATCAGCGCGCTCGGTCGGCGCGTTTTGTTTTATGTTAATCTTCGCGGCGATTTTTTTGAGCAAGGTTAAGTCGTGTTCGTCCAAAGGCGGCGGGTCTGCGGGCTTGGGGTCGCCGCCGTTGAGTACGATAAGTTTTTCCATGGACGCGTTGATTTTGTCGAGATCCTTGGCGTAGGACGGGCTTTTGAGCATCTGCCCGATGAGTTGCAAAAGTTTCAAGACGGTTTGAAGACTCGCCTTGTTAATTTCTTCGGTGGCGTTGAGTTTTTTGAGTTCGTCGGCAAGCGCGGTTATCGCCTCGGAGTCGGACGCGGCTTTTACCTGCGCTTGAGCTTGCACGGCAAGAAGAATTTTTTCCAGTTCGGCGTTGAGCGCGGAAGAATTTTCGTCCATGCCGGCAATCGTCAAGCGAATGTCCTCGGCACTTTTGGCAAGTTGCGTCAAGTTGTCAAGCTCGGCAAGGCGCACGCGAATTATCTGCAGATTTTCTTGAAGGAGTTGCGCCGCCTCACTGACGGAACTCATTGCCTCGACGTTGGTTGAGGATGTTTCGCCGAATTTGTTGCGCAGCTGTTGAAACTGAATTTCTATGCGTTGATGATCTTCCTCGTTCGCCTGCGCGGCTTTGATTAATGCACGCCGCAGATTAACCGCCGACAACAGCGCACAGACCGCGCCGACAATCAAGCCGACCTCGTCGTCAATCTTCAAGAGCGCGCCCAAACTAATCAGCGCGAAGAACAACGCGGCGGCGTAACCGTTTTCGCTTCCGTTCATTTCACGGCCTCCGATAAAAAAAACTTTTGCAAATTATAAATTCACGTCGCATAAAAAGCAAGGCGCGATTCATTCGCGTCCGCCGCAAAAAAATCCCGCAGGAAAAATCTTGCGGGATTTTTGTTTGATAAGCGTCACGCTTAATCGTTAATCCAATCGGTTATGGGGGACGGATGTGAAACGGTTCCCCATTTACAAGAAACGTTCTCCGTACAATAGTTGCACCGTTCAAACGGCGTGAGCAAATGCGCCTTGAGTTTCTCCGTCGTCAAGCCCGGCTCGTAAAGGTCAAGCGCGCCGTCTTCGGGCAAATCCTTTTCATAGTAGGCGTTGAAATATTTCGTAACGAAGGGCAGGAAGCACGCTGCGATTTTACCGTCGCAGGGATTGTGACAGTTTGAAAAACCACATAAATTAAACATTTTCACAGGATCGTTATTTCTTTTCAAGGTTTGCCGACGCCAAAAGGTGTTTATCTTATCGCCTATGTTATAAAGCACGCGCTTTTCTTCGAGGAGGCGACGAATCGCGGGCATTTTGCTTTCCATCGGCGGATAAAACGAAATCCACACAACGGCATTGCACTCGCGAATCGTATCAAAAAATTCATCCGACATCTTCGGTAAAAGGATCGCGTTCGTCACGACGTGCAAAGGCGACACGGGATAAAGATTCCGACAAACTTTCACAAATTCGCCGACTTGAGGATTAAGAAGCGGCTCGCCGCCCAAGATTCTAATCGCCGCGAAGTCGTCGATAAATTTGCGGAGCCGGGTGAAATCTTGTGTGAATTTATCGAGCCTATAAAATGTTTGTTCCTTAACGAGCGCACAGTACTCTGTACAAAATTTACAGTTCAAGTTGCACTGCTCCGCGATACGAAATTCAATGTGCGGCAAATATCTGACAGTCAAATACGGCTCAAGAAAATTCGGCACGAAAAGATTTTGATTCAAGCGAGCAGCCACGAATACCGCATCCATGCCGACGCCCATTTTCCTCAATGTCATTAACTTAACAAAAAGAGGAAAAAATTTTATGATAGCCAGAAAAGGACTGTTATAAAATGAATCCGATAGAAAAGTTGCAAACAATACTAGGGGCTGTTGGTAAATTAAAAGTGAATAACAGAAGCAGCGAGTAAAAA
>CAMZAX010000030.1 GCA_947304355.1 uncultured Selenomonadales bacterium | reverse complement strand
TTCTTTTTACTCGCTGCTTCTGTTATTCACTTTTAATTTACCAACAGCCCCTAGATAATTGTCGCTCCATGAATCGGCTTAAAGTCGCAATGCATATGACATAAGAAACAACCGTGATGCTGTAGCCGTATATCCACATGTCTTCGTTGAGCGAATCAAGCGCGTAAAAGATGTCGAATACCAAAACTCCCGCGCTGTAATACATAAAAATGATTGAATAAATGAATCCGAAAACTTCGACGGGAAATCCCTTGTCCGACGGATTGTCTTGCGGCGCGAAGACTATTACCAACAAGAAAAATATTATCGCAGCCAACAAATCCTCAAGGATGAACTCGATTTCAAGTTGGAGCGGCGTCAGCGGCAAAACAGTCAGGAATATCGTAATCGCGGCGACGAATTTGAATTTCCGGGGATTCGATATGATTATTTGCTTGGCGTAAGCACAAAGACTTACAAAATCTTTTCCGACCGCGCGAACGAGATTGTTTTGTGAATGTTTTTTCGGCAAAACATGATAAAAAATTCGTACAACCGGGAACATCAGCCCCATTAACAAATATCCGAGCAACAATACGACCATTATTTGATACTCCCTTAAAAAAAATGCCCCGCCCGCTTTAAAAGCGGAGGAACAGTTAGCGCGCCGCAACATTACGACAAAAGAAACGGTATCGCCGCGACGGAACGCAACGCCGGCGCATTGCTAGATTCCCGCTTTAAAAGTTACTAGTCTTCGTAAACGTAGCGCAAGGCGTTGAGGTTTTGCGTGTTTAAGTCTTTGTGGCAGACGCAACCTTTCGAGCTAAGTTCCATCGTTTGACGATTGTTGACGGAATATTTTTCCCAGTGCGGAATGAATTCGTTGTTCGGATTGCCCGTCGCCGCGAAAGCCGCCCATGACGCTTGAACAGCCCGCACAAGATTCTGCGGCGGATTCGGCAAAAGTTCATCGAAAGGATTGTTGAACACGAACGCCAATTCTATCGAATGGAACGAGCCCAAGTCTTCGCGCAGAGACGTGTCGCTGAACAGGTAATAATACACGTCGTTGAACTTCGACTGATTTTCGGCGTCCAGTTCTTGACCGATTCGCCAATCGATTTGATTCAGATAAGCCATGTAATTTTCTTCGGTGTCGGGGCGTCCTTTGAGCCACGCACGATAAATTTCCTTGTCCGTGCGCGAAGTGCGCTCCTTGCACCTGCTCATGACGGGCGAAAGTCTTTCGTGCGTTTCGTTGAAGTTTTTGAAATAATTTTCGTCGTACAGCAGCCAGTAGCCCCATTCGTAGGAGTTGGTGCCCGTCAAAAGTTTGACATCGCGGGCGTCGCCGTTCTTTATCGCGGTGAAAGGATCGCTCGGCAAAAATTTCCCGTCGCAAGCCGGCATGAAATCCGAATGCATAGTTTTACTGCGCTGACTGATTAGTTGCAGGTAAATTTTTCTAAGCTCGTCGGCAGATTTTTTCATGAGGTCGCTCATTTTTCTCGTGCCGCTCAAGTTCAGGAAATCTTCCGCGAGTTGTTCGCCGTGTTTCACGTCGTGAACAAAGCGCGAAGGTCCCGACTCCGGAATTGCTTTTTGGAACAGACCTTTGGCGGCGGGCGTCACGGTCAGCAACATGCACGAAATAGAGCCGGCACTTTCGCCGAAAATCGTCACGTTGTCGGGGTCGCCGCCGAATGCCGCGATATTTTCCTTAATCCACTTCAACGCCGCGATTTGATCGTTCATGCCGAGATGAACTGTGTCCGCGTAGGCAGAATCAATCACGCCCAAGTTTATAAATCCGAAGACGTTCAGCCGATAGTTAATCGTGACGACAACGACATCATGCGCCGCCGCCAGGTTGCTGCCGTTTTGAAGCGGTTCGCTTGAGCCGCCCGCCATGAAGCTGCCGCCGTGAATGAACATCATTACGGGCTTGTTCTTGCCGTTTCCGCGCGTCCAAATGTTAAGCGTCAAGCAGTCTTCGCTTTGCGGATTCGCGGAGGCCTTTTCGATTTCGTCAATCGCTTGAACGGCAGACGCGCCGAATTTTTTTGCGTCGCGGGTTTTGTTTGACGGTTTCAACGGTTGTGTCGCTTGCCAACGCAATTTTCCGACGGGCGGTTGGGCGTAAGGGATGCCGAGCCAAGTTTTTACGCCTTGCTTGTCGACAAAGCCGTTGAACGTGCCGTAACGAGTTTTCACGGTGCAATTATCCGCCGCGAAGACTTTATCGCCGAAGGGCAGTCCCGCCGCCGCGAATGCAAGTGCCGCCATTGAGGTCGTCTTGATGAATTCTCTGCGTGTCAAGTTTGGCATAAAATCACGTCCTTCAGCTTTCGTAGACGTAGCGCAAGGCGTTCAAGTTCTGCGTGTTCAAATCTTTGTGGCAGACGCAGCCTTTCGAGTTCAGTTCCATGGTTTGACGATTGCCGGCGGAATATTTTTCCCAATGCGAAATGAATTCGTTGTCGGGGTTGCCCGTCGCCGCGAATGACGCCCAAGACGTTTGAATAGCCCTTACGAGGTTTTGGTCGGGATTGTCTTCAATGTACGGGACGTTGAACGTGTAGGGAATGTCGAGCGCGTGGCACGAGCGCAAAATTTCGTAGGGAGCCTGTTGCGTGAAAACGTAGAAATACGCGTCGTTGAACTTCGATTGATATTCAACGCACAATTCTTGACCGACGCGCCAATCAACCTGTGTCGCGAAGTCCGCGTAGTTGTCCAAGTCATCGGGACGCCCGTTGAGCCATTTTTTGTAAACTTCTTCCTCAGGTTTCGCTTTGTATCTTCTGAAGACGGGCGAAATGTCTGCGGGGTCGGCGCGGTATATGTCGAAGAAATTTTCGGCACCCATAAGGAACGCGCGCCACTCGTCGGCGGTCGTGCCCGTCAAAAATTTAATGCCGCGAGCCGCGCCGTCTCTTAATGCTTGCACAGGGTCGCGCGGCAAAAATTTTCCGTCGCAGGTCGGCATAAAGTGCGCAAGATTCGTGCCGCTGTTGGAGTCTCTGAATTGTTTGTAAAGCGTTTTGAGTTCGTCGCCGGATTTTTTCATGAGGTCGCCGATTTTCTTCGCGCCGCAAGCCGCCACGAAAGTTTCTGCGAATCGGGCGGAAGTTTCCGGGTCGTTATAAAAAGCAACGTGTCCCGATTGCGGAATCACTTTGCCGAAAATCCCTTTTGCGTCGGGAATGACGGTCAGCAACATCGTCGAGATTGAGCCCGCACTTTCGCCGAAAACCGTAATGTTGTCGGGGTCGCCGCCGAACGCCGCGATATTTTCCTTAACCCACTTCACCGCCGCGAGCTGATCTTTCGTTCCGAGATAGCCGCTGTCTTCATAGGCAGAATCGACGCCGGCGAGGTTGAGGAAGCCGAAAATGTTCAGCCGATAGTTGAAGTTGACGACAACGACATCCTGCGCCGCCGCGAACTTGCTGCCGTTGTTGTTCGGTTCGCTCGAATAGCCGGTGACACACGCTCCGCCGTAAATCCAGACCATGACGGGCTTGTTCTTGCCGTCGCCGCGCGTCCAAATGTTGAGCGTCAAGCAGTCTTCGCTTTGCGGGGTGTCTTCGTCGTCTTCAATCGGCGTTTCAATTTTCATGGCAGTTTGAAAAGGCGACAAGCCGAATTTTTTCGCGTCGAAAGTTTTGTTGGTCGGCTTCAAGGGTTGAGGCGCGTGCCAACGAAGTTTGCCGACGGGCGGTTGAGCGTAGGGGATGCCGAGCCACGTTTTTACGCCGTTTTCGTCGACAAAGCCCTTGAATGTGCCGTAACGAGTTTTGGCGGTGCAGTCGTCCGCAGCGAAGACGTCAACGGGAACGGTCATTGCCAACGCCGCCGCTGACGACAGCTTGATGAATTCTCTGCGTGTTAAGTTTGACATAACGTCACTTCCTTTCAATGCTAAGGCATTATAGCATACCGACACCATAAAAAAAAAGCCCCGACGAATTGCCGAGGCGGCAGATTGGTTTTTTTGGTCGGTCACTGCTCCATAAATTTTTGTACCAGATAGCCAACGATTACCGTAACTGTCAACATATCCGTGCCGTTCAAGATGATATAACCCCATATGTCGCTTAAAGCGATTTCATCTAATTGACTTTGCGACGCCAAGACGATTCCTTGATTTATGATAGACGTGATGTCGCCGAAAATCTCTGCGATGCTAAATTCATATGTGCCATATGTTTCATACGTCAAAATATCGTAAGTGTACCATTTGATTCCGCCGAAAAAGCCTACACCGTAATAAACTATGAATTCCAGCGTCATCATCATTATCAGACCCAATAAAATTATTTCTTGCTTCGATACGTCTCTTTTTATGAATTGACTTAAAAAAGTAATACATATGCTGTACGAAATCAACATAACGATGTATCCGTATATCCACATATCATCCCTGAGAGCTTCGTTCGCGTAAAAAATGTCAATGACAAAATTGCTCGCGCTGTAAAACATAAAAAAGACCGAGTAAATAAATCCGAATATCTCAACCGGAAATCCGGTGTTCGACGGGTCGTCTTTCGGTGTGAAAACTATCAAAAACATGGTGAACATTATCGTACCCAAAAAACATTCCTCTGTCGAATATTCAAGTTCCATTTGGAACGGCATAATCAATAAAATAATCAGGAAAACCATAATCACGGCGACGATTTTGGCTTTTTTTGGGTTCGATACCACGATTTGCTTGGCGTAGTCGTAAAGACTGATACAATCCGCGCGAATCGCCGAAACGATATTGTCTTGCGAAATATTTTTCGTCAAAACGCGGTAAACGAGTCGGACAATCAGGAATACCAGAGTCCCATTAAAACATATCCGAGCGTCAATAATATCAACATTGCTTGTTACTCCATAACTTCATAGATGTAGCGCAGGTCGTTTAAGTTCTGCGTGTTTAAATCTTTGTGACAGACGCAACCTTTCGAGTTAAGCTCCATGGTTTGACGATTGTTGACGGAATATTTTTCCCAATGCGGGATAAATTCGTTGTTCGGGTCGCCCGTCGCCGCAAATGACACCCACGACGCTTGAACTTGCTTTACAAAATGCTGCGGAGGATTCGGTTCAAGGTCGCTGTCGGGATTGTTGAAGGTAAACGTCAAGTCAATCCCATGACATGAGCGCAATTTTTCATCGGACGACAGCTGACTGAACAGATAATAGTACGTGTCGCCGAAATTCGATTGATATTCAGCCGCCAACTCCTGTCCGACGCGCCAATCTGCCTGATTAACAAATTCTGCAAAGTTTTCCAAGGTATCGGGGCGATTTTGCAACCACGCGCGATAAATTTCCTGCGGAGTGCGCGAATTGTATTTCATCATGACGGGAGAAAGTTTTTTTGGATCGTCACGGAACATTTCAAAGAATTTTTCGCCGTGCAACAGAAACCAATAACGCCATTCGTCGGCGGTCGTGCCCGTAAGCATTTTAATTCCGCGTGCGCCGCCGTTTTTTAATGCTTTGAACGGTTCACGAGGAATAAATTTACCGTCGCAAACCGGCAAGTAATCCATGACATTTTCAGCGACGCGATCGGCGTTTATTTTCTCAAAAAGCTGTTCGAGTTCGGCGGCAGATTTTTTCATCATGTCGCGCATGTTTTTTGCATCGCCGAAGTCCATATACAGCTCTGCAATTTGAAAATTTTCCGGTGTACTGTGCATGTACGAGTTCGCGGATTGCGGAATTGCTTTTTGGAACAAATTTTTTGCCGAAGGGACAACCATAAGCAACATAATCGATATTGCGCCCGCGCTTTCGCCGAAAATCGTCACATTGTCGGGATTTCCGCCAAATGCCGCAATATTTTCTTTAACCCACGTCAAAGCCGCAACTTGGTCTTTAATTCCGAGATAGCCGCTGTCCTCGAAGGCAGAATCAATCGCGCCGAAGTTCACGAAGCCGAAAACGTGCAGACGATAGTTAATCGTGACGATTACAACGTCATTTGCCGCCGCAATGTTCGTTCCGTTGTAAAGCGGGTCGCTGCTGCCGCCGCTTAGAAAGGCTCCGCCGTGAATGAAAACCATTACGGGTTTATTTTTGCCGTTTCCGCGCGTCCAGATGTTCAGCGTCAGGCAATCTTCGCTTTGCACGTTTTGGGACGCTGCTTCGAGCTTATCGTCCTCTTGAAGAGCAGACGCGCCGAATTTTTTCGCGTCGAAGGTCTTATTTGTCGGTTTAAGCTTTTGAGGAGTCTGCCAACGCAATTTGCCGACGGGCGGTTGAGCAAACGGAATGCCGAGCCACGTTTTTACGCCGTTTTCGTCGATAAATCCGTTAAATGTGCCGTATTTAGTCTTGACGGAGCAATTATCCGCCGCAAAAACTTTGTTGTCGAGTGGCAGACCCGTCGCCGCAAAAGCGAGAGCCGCCGCCGATGACAGCTTAATAAAATCTCTGCGTGTCAAGTTTGTCATAGCGTCACTTCCTTTCAATGTCATTGTAGCATAGCGACATCATAAAAAAAGCCCCGACGATTTGTCGAGGCAGGCAGTTGATTATTTTCAGCTTTCGTAGAGGTAGCGCAGGGCGTCGAGGTTTTGCGTGTTCAAATCCTTATGTAAGACGCAACCTTTCGAGTTCAGCTCCATGGTTTGACGATTTTTGACGGAATATTTTTCCCAGTGCGGAATAGTTTCGTTGTCAGGTTTGCCCGTCGCCGCGAACGCCGCCAACGACGATTGAGTAACCCTTACGAGATTGGGCTTTGGATTCGGAACAATTTCATCTCCCACGTTGAAGGTGTACGGCAAGTCGACAGCGTGACACGAACGCAATTTTTCATCGGGCGACCACTCGCTGAACAAGTAATAGTAAACGTCGCCGAAATTCGATTGATATTCCGTTGCCAACTCCTGTCCGACACGCCAATCAACCTGATTCGCAAAGTCCTCAAAGTTTTCCAAGGTGTCGAGGCGACTTTTCAGCCATGAGCGATAAATTTCCTGCGGAGCGCGCGAAGTATATTTCAGCAGGACGGGCGAAAGGTTTTTGGGATTGTCACGGAACAGCTCGAAGAAGTTGTCAAAGTACAGCAAGAAGTAACGCCACTCGTCTGCCGTAGTGCCGGTTAAAAGTTTGATTCCGCGTGCGTCGCCGGTTTTTAGTGCCTTGAACGGGTTTTTCGGCAAAAATTTCCCGTCAGCGGTCGGCAAATAATCCTTGATGCCTGCAGTAATGCGAGCGGCTCTGACTTTTTCGTAAAGACTTCTCAATTCGTCGGCAGATTTTTTCATCATGTCGCGCATTGTCTTCGCGCCGCCCATTTCCATGTAAGTTTGCGCAACTTCAGCGGAATATTCGGGCGTATTGTACATGTAAGAGTTCGCGGACTGCGGAATTGCTTTGCCGAACAAACCTTTCGCGGCGGGAATAACCATCTGCATCATGCAGGAAATGGCACCCGCGCTTTCGCCAAAAATCGTCACGTTGTCGGGATTTCCGCCGAACGCCGCAATATTTTCCTTAATCCACGTCAAAGCAGCGATTTGGTCTTTCAAACCGAGATAACCGCTGTCCTCGAAGGCAGAATCAATCGCGCCGAAGTTCACGAAGCCGAAGACGTTCACCCGATAGTTAAATGTGACGATAACGACATCCTGCGTCGCCGCAAAGTGCGTTCCATTGTAAAGCGGGTCGCTTGAACCGCCGCCTGCAAAGCCGCCGCCGTGAATAAAGACCATGACGGGCAAATTTTTCTTTTCGCCGCGTGTCCAAATGTTCAGCGTCAGGCAATCTTCGCTTTGCGGATTTACGGATGCGCCTTCATTCTCGTCAATGTCTTGACAAGCCGTGAAACCGATTTTTTTTGCGTCGAAAGATTTATTTGTCGGTTTAAGCGGTTGAGGAGCCTGCCAACGCAATTTTCCGACGGGCGGTTGAGCAAAAGGGATTCCGAGCCAAGTTTTTACGCCTTGCTTGTCGACGAAGCCGTTGAACGTGCCGTATTTAGTCTTTACGGAGCAGTTATCAGCCGCGAAGACTTTTTCGCCGAGAGGTAAACCTGTCGCCGCGAGAGCAAGAGCCGCCATTGAAGTTGTCTTGATAAATTCTCTGCGCGTTAAATTTGACATAACATCATCTCCTTTAACTTTCGTAAACGTAGCGCAAGTCGTTTAGGTTTTGCGTGTTCAAATCCTTATGTAAGACGCAACCTTTCGAGTTCAGCTCCATTGTTTGACGGTTATTTGCTGAATATTTCTCCCAGTGCTGAATAAATTCGTTGTTCGGGTCGCCCGTCGCCGCAAATGCCGCCCATGATGCCTGAACTTGTTGCACAAGCTTAGTATTCGGATTCGGCACAATATGATCGCCGTTATTGAAGGTATACGGCAAGTCGACAGCATGACACGAACGCAATTTTTCATCGGGCGACTGCTCACTGAACAGATAAAAGTAAACATCAGCGAATTTTGATTGATATTCAGCCGCCAACTCCTGTACGACGCGCCAATCCAACTGATTTACAAAAGCAATGAAATTTTCCTCCGTATCCGAACGACCGTTGAGCCACGCTTTATAAATTTCCTCAAACGTTTTCGCACGGTGTATTCTGTAATTTTTCATGACGGGAGAAATTTTTTCGGGAGCATTCCTAAAGCTTGAAAAAAAGTTGTCCGCATATATTAGAAACCAATAACGCCACTCGTCAGCTGTCGTACCCGTTAAAAATTTAATTCCGCGTGCGCCGCCGTCTTTTAGTGCCTTGAATGGGTCAATCGGCAAAAATTTCCCGTCGAACGTCGGCAAATAATCCATTTCCGTTGCCGTGCCGCGAGAATCCGAAACTTTTACGTAAAGTTGGATAAGCTCGTCGGAAGATTTTTTCATCATGTCGCGCATCGACTTCGCGCCGCCCATTTCCATGTAAGTTTGCGCAACTTCAGCGGAATATTCGGGCGTATTGTACATGTAAGAGTTCGCGGACTGCGGAATTGCTTTTTGGAAAAGATTTTTCGCCGCAGGCGTTACCGCGAGCAACATAACTGACACTGAGCCCGCACTTTCTCCAAAAATAGTAATGTTATCGGGATTCCCACCAAATTCCGCGATATTTTCCTTAATCCACTTCAGCGCGGCGATTTGGTCTTTAATTCCGATATAACCGCTGTCCTCGAACGAAGAATCGACGCTTGCGAAGTTTACGAAGCCGAAAACGTTCAGACGATAGTTAATCGTGACAATTACGACATCATTTGACGCCGCAAAGTTACTGCCGTTGTAAAGCGGGTCGCTTGAGCCGCCATTTTGAAATCCGCCGCCGTGAATAAACACCATGACGGGCAAATTTTTCTTTTTTCCGCGCGTCCAAATGTTGAGCGTCAGGCAATCTTCGCTTTGCGGGTTTCCGGAGGATCCCTCGTTCTCGTCAATGTCTTGGTAAGCCGTAAAGCCGAATTTTTTAGCGTCGAATGTCTTATTGGACGGTTTCAGCGGTTGGGGAGCGCGCCAACGCAATTTTCCGACGGGCGGTTGCGCAAAAGGGATTCCGAGCCTTTTTACGCCTTGCTTGTCGACAAAACCGTTGAACGTGCCGTATTTAGTCTTGACGGAGCAATTATCAGCCGCAAAAACGTTAATAGGCATAGAAATTGCCAAAACCGCCGCCGAAACGGTCTTAATGAATTCTCTGCGAGTTAAATCTGCCATAACAACACTTCCTTTCAATGCTTAATCATTATAGCATATCGAAATCACAAAAAAAAAAAGCCCCGACCTAAGTCGAGGCGATAAATTTGATTGATTTTCAGCCTTCGTAGACGTAGCGCAAGGCGTTTAGGTTTTGCGTGTTCAAATCCTTACGTAAGACGCAGCCTTTCGAGTTCAGCTCCATGGTTTGACGATTGTTGACGGAATATTTTTCCCAGTGCGGAATAAATTCGTTGTCGGGGTTGCCCGTCGCCGCGAACGCCGCCCATGACGCTTGAACAGCCCGCACAAGATTCTGCGGCGGATTCGGCACAATGTGATCGCCGTTGTTGAAGGTAAACGACAAGTCAACTGCGTGACACGAACGCAAATTTTCAATCGTCGACCACTCGCTGAACAGATAATAGTACGTGTCGCCGAATTTCGATTGATATTCCGTCGCCAACTCTTGCCCGACGCGCCAATCTAACTGATTCGCAAATTCTCCGTAAGTTTCGTCGCTGTCTGGACGCCCGTTGAGCCACGCGCGATAAATCTCCTGCGGCGTGTGTGCTTTGTACCTTGCAAGAATCGGAGAATGTTTTTTCGGCTCTTCGCGAAGAATTTCAAACAAATTTTCTGCCATCATCAGGAAATAACGCCATTCGTCGGCAGTCGTGCCGGTCAGCATTTTGATTCCGCGAGCCGCGCCGTCTTTAAGTGCTTTTCCAGGGTCAAGCGGCAAATATTTTCCGTCGCAAGTAGGAATGTAATCCGTCAGACGGCGACCGCGAGCCTCTGTAAGCTGAATGTAAACATTTCTGAGTTCGTCGGTAGATTTTTTCATCATGTCGCGCATGTTTTTCGCGCCGTTCATTTCAAGGAACTCTTCGGCGATTTTCACGGATAATTCCGGCGTATTGTAAAGAAAAATCGGCCCGGACTGCGGAATTGCTTTTTGGAAAAGATTTTTTGCCGCAGGAGCGACCAACAATAACATGATTGCGGTTGATCCGGCACTTTCGCCGAAAACCGTCACATTATCTGGGTTGCCGCCGAATTCGGCGATATTTTCTTTGACCCACTGCAACGCCGCACGTGGTCTTTCAAACCGAGATAACTGCAATCCTCAAACGAAGAATCAATCGCTCCGAAGTTCATAAAGCCGAAAACGTTCAGTCGATATTCAATCGTGACCAAAACGACGTCATTTGCCGCCGCGAAGTTGCTGCCGTAATAAATCGGGTCGCTTGTGCTTTCAAACGAAAAAGCTCCGCCGTGAATCCACACCATGACGGGCTTGTTCTTGCCGCCTCCGCGTGTCCAGATATTGAGCGTCAGGCAGTCTTCGCTTTGCGGAACGGTAGAGGAGCCTTCTTCGCCGTCATCAATTTGCATAGCTCTGAAGCCGAATTTTTTTGCGTCAAAGGTTTTGTTGGTCGGTTTCAGGGGTTGTGGAGCCTGCCAACGAAGTTTGCCGACGGGCGGTTACGCATAAGGAATGCCGAGCCACGTTTTGACGCCTTGCTTGTCGACAAAGCCGTTGAACGTTCCGTAGCGAGTTTTAGCGGTGCAATTATCCGCCGCGAAGACTTCAACGGGAATCGCCATTACCAACGCCGTCGCCGATGTCAGCTTGATGAAGTCTCTACGCGTTAAGTTTGACATAAAATCACATCCTTACATAGAAAAAACTTTTTTGCCTTCAAAATATGTCGCCGCAGGTTTCGCCTCGTGAATTTCTTTTTCGGGGCAAGTCAGCACGTCTTTAGTAACGAGGAGGAAGTCGGCGTATTTGCCGGGCTTGATACTGCCGCGTTCGTTCTCAAGGAACATTTGCTTGGCGACGGCGATAGTCAGCGCGTTAAGAGCCTGTTCGCGGTTGATGAGTTCGTCCGTCCACCACGGCTTTCCGTCTTCGAGATAATTTACACCCGTCACGGCAATTTCCAGAATGCCGAACGGATCATCGAAACTTCCGCTCAATGCGGGATAATCCGAGTGCGAGGAAACGTTAATGCCGTTGTCGAAGAACGACTTCATGGGGTAACCTTTGTCGCCCATGCCTTCGGGCAGTGTTTTTAGCAATTCTTCTTGCGTTTTATCGTCAGAGTGGTGCCAAAGCATACCCGCGACGACGTAAATGTTATTTTCCGCAATTCGCTTATAATCTTCGGGAAAAACGCCGTGTAAATGGACAATCGCATTGCGCATTTCGTCTTTGCCGCCGTTGACATATGCGTTGACGACGCGATTGACTGCCGCGTTGCCCATTGCGTGAATGTGCATGGTCAAGCCGCTTGCGTTTGCCTTACGGGTGATGTCGGTCACTTCCTCTTCCGTCCAGTTGGCAATGCCTTGGTGTCCGTCGGGATAGAGCGGCTCAATAAGCCCGGTGCCGCTTTCAGGCGTGCCGTCCACGAGGAGCTTTATCCATCTCGGCATTACGCGCGTGGAAGCGAATTTCTTAACGTCAACTGCCTCTGCCAAAGCCTCGTCGACATCCATCCAACTTTCGATTTCGTAGGGCAGACCCAAAACGAAATGCAACTTGCCTGCCTTGTCGAGCCGGCGCGCCGCCTGATAGTAGTTGGTGTTCACGAAATAGTTGCCCCAGCCTTCGTGGTACATGGTGTAGCCTTCGGACAACAGTTGGTGCTCAATGTCTGCCAAGTTGGACAGAGCCATTTCAAGGGAATAAAGATTCTCATGGTCGATGAATTGACGGACGTAGGTTTGAGCCTGTTCCGACAGAAAACCCGTGGGAGTGCCGTCGTCGCCAATTTCAATCACGCCGCCGCGAATTTCGCTTTTGAGGACGGTGCCGTCCGGTTTCATGATACCTGCCTTGACCAGCATGGCAGTGTTCGTCAATGCCTTGTGGCATTCGTCGTCCAAAAAGTAAACGGGAATATCACTGCAGACGGCGTCCAATTCTTGGCGGGTCGGGATATGCGATTGAAAGCTCGTGAGGTTCCAGCCTTGACCGAAGACAGTCGTTGAGCCGTTCGCTCGTGCTTTTTTGACAGCCGCAGGAAGAATTTCCGTCATGAACTTTTGCGGAGTGTCATCCATCTCCACCGTGGTGCCGACTGTTGAGAGAGCGTAACCCATCATGTAATGAGCGTGACCGTTGCCGCAGCCGGGCATGACCAGCCCCTTGCCGGTGTAGTCGATAATTTCGGTCTTGCCGTTCTCGACGAAAGCTTGAGTGCCCGCCTTGTCGCCGACGTAAACGTACTTGCCGTCCTTGACCGCGAACGCCTCGACGATTTGATTGTTTTCGGAGGTGAAAATTTTGCCGTAAACAACGAGGTCGGCTTTGGTCTTCTTCGCCGCGAAAACTTCAGAGGGAACAGCCATTGCCAACGCCGCCGCTGATGTCAGCTTGATAAAGTCTCTGCGCGTTAAGTTTGACATAGCGTCACTTCCTTTTAAACATATGGGCACAGTTTACAGGAAAGCCGCATTCAAGTCAAAAAAAATGACGACGAAAATTTTCGCCGCCAATCATTGAGCCGAGTCGTTTTTACGCGGAGAATACTTTTTTACCCTCGAAGTAAGTCGCCGCAGGTTTCGCCTCGTGAATTTCCTTTTCGGGGCAAGTGAGCACGTCTTTGTTGACAAGCAAGAAATCGGCGTACTTGCCGTTCTTGATACTGCCGCGTTCGTTCTCAAGGAACATTTGCTGCGCGCAACCGATTGTCAGGGCGGTGAGAGCCTGTTCGCGGGTGACGAGTTCTTCCGTCCACCAAGGGTCGCCGTCTTCAAAATAACAGACGCCCGTGACTGCAATTTCCATAACGCCGAACGGATCGTCGGGGCTGTTGGAGAGCGCGGGATAATCCGTGTGTAAAGACACGGGGATTCCGTTATCGAAGAACGATTTCATGGGATAACCTTCGACCCCCATTTTTCCGGGGAGCCCTTTTTTCCAGTCTTCGGCTTGTTCCTTGGATGCGTGGTGCCAAAGCATTCCGGAGGTGACGTAAATATTGTTGTCAGCCATGCGCTTATAATCGGGCTCGTTGACGTTGCGCAAGTGGACAACCGTATTGCGCATTTCGGGCTTGCCGCCGTTGATGTAGGCATTGACGACGCGATTGACGCCCGCGTTGCCCAGCGCGTGTATGTGCATGGTTACGCCGCTTGCATTCGCCTTGCGCGTGATGTCGGTAATTTCCTCTTCCGTCCAGTTGACGATACCTTGATGTCCGTCGGGATATACAGGGTCAATGAAGCCCGTGCCGCTTTCGACGGTGCCGTCCATGAAAAGTTTTATCCATTTCGCTTTGACTCGCGCGGAATCGAATTTTTTGACGTCGGCGGCTTGTTTCAATTTCGCGTCAAGATCCATCCAGCTGTCGATTTCGCAGGTCAAGCCCAAGACGAAATGCATATCGCCCGCCTTTTCGAACTGTTGAGCCGCTTGATAGTAAACGTCGTTAAAGAAATAACTTGAGTAGCCGTCGAGGTACATCGTGTAGCCTTCGGACAGTAAATGCTCTTGAACTTTGGCAAGGGTTGCTTTCGCCATGTCGACGGTAAAGAGGCTGTCGTTGTCCAGGTGTGAACGCACGTAAGTCGACGCCTGTTCCTTGAGAAAACCGTTGGGGGTGCCGTCGTCGCCCATGCCGATTTCGCCGCCGCGAATGTCGTCTGCTTTTTTGAGTACGGTGCCGTCTTCCGCCATGACGCCTGCGCGGACAAGCATAAGGGTGTTCACCAGCGACTTGTGATTTTCCTCGTCGGCGAAGTACATGGGAATATCGCTGCAAATTTCATCCAGCTGTTGGCGGGTCGGCAGGTTGGCTTTAAATTTTTCGTACTCCCAGCCCATGCCGTACACGACCTTCGCGCCCGATTCGCGAGCCTTCTTGACGGCATTGGGAACGATTTCCGTCATGAACTTGTTCACGTCGTCTTCATAGGCGATCATCGTGCCGATAGATTGCACGGCGTAGGCGGACAGATAATGAGCGTGACCGTTGCCGCAGGCGGGCATGACGAGCCCTTTGTCGGTGTAGTCAATGACTTCGGTCTTGCCGTTCTCGACGAAAGCTTGAGCACCCGCCTTGTCGCCGACGTAGACGAACTTGCCGTCCTTGACAGCGAACGCCTCGACGATTTGATTGTCTTCGGACGTGAAGATTTTTCCGTAAACAACCAAATCAGCGGGCTTGTCACTGCCGCCGCTCGTCGCCGCCGATTTGTCGGAGCCGCCGCCGCAACCCGCGACAACGAATCCGAGTGCCGCCAATGATGTCGTCTTGATAAAATCGCGTCTGGTGAGTCCTTTGAACATAAAAGCACATCCTTTCAAGCATACGGGCACAGTTTACAGGAAAGCCGCATTCAAGTCAAAGGTTGTGTCTTCGCGCATAAGCAACGCCGTATGCCGACTGCGCCGACAGCTTGTAACCCTTGAGACTGCCGAGGTGCCAATACAGCGGCGAGCGGAATGAAAACCAAAATACGACGACGCACCACAGCGGCGCAAGGATATAATCGCTCCAAACGAAAAAGCCGGCGTCGTGAACAGCGCAAGCAAGCCTGTCAAGACCGCAAGCCCCAACGAAACGATGTGCCAAGAGTTTACAAATCGCCGCATATTAAAACCTCCCGTTATACAAAAAAACGCCGCGCAGATTTTGCACGACGTGAAAATTTTTCGGACGAAATTATTTTTGTTTCTTTTCCTTGATACGCGCCGCCTTGCCCGTGAGCTTGCGCAGGTAGTAAAGCTTGGCACGACGAACCGCGCCGCGACGAACGACTTCAATCTTGTCGACGCGCGGGGAATGCACGGGGAACATGCGTTCGACGCCCACGCCGTAGGAAATTCTGCGGACGGTGAACATCTCGCGGACGCCGCTGCCTTGACGCCCGATAACGACGCCCTCAAAAATCTGAATGCGTTCGCGGTTGCCTTCGACGATTTTCGCATGGACGCGAACCGTATCGCCCGGCGCAAATTGCGGAATGTTTTCGCGGAGTTGTTCGCGCTCAATCAGTTCAATGATATTCAATGTGGTATCCTCCAATCTTTTGCTGACGTTCGTGCCCGCACGCAGAGGAACGCCTTTTAAGCGCGCAAAGTCTAACACAAAAAATTTGCCGCTGTCAATAAGTTTTTGTTGACAAGCGCGGCGATTTGCGCGATTATAGGCGCGTTGAAAATTTCATATCGATTGGGTCGAGTGGCGCAAGCCTCAATAAGGAAGTCGGTCAAACGCCGACGCGGTCACGCCACCGTAGCGGGGAGCGACTCTGCAATCATGTCACTGGGAATTTTTTCTTGGGAAGGCGCAGACAAGCTGAGATCCGAAGCCGGGAGAATTGCTCGATTGACAATCACCGTTTGACCTGCGAGCGACAGGAAGGGGATTAATTCAATGCGTAATGCGTAATGCGCAATGCGTAATTGTTTTGATTATCCTGCGCCCGCGACAAGGGCGTTTTTCTTTTGGCGAAAAGTTTTTTCCACTTTGGAAAAGAATTGCTCATACAACTTGGCTCCCGTCGCGGGGCTTATTTTTTTGCGACAAACAAAAAGCGCGACGACTTGAATCGCTCGCCGCGCTTTGATTTTGCCGTCAATCGGACGAAATCCTGAGCTGATGGACAGCACTGCGCTCAACGTCGATGTCACTTTCAGTGCGCAGGAATGTTTCAAATTTCTCGTCGGTCTTGGTGTTGACAGCCTCGACGTGCACGCCCGAAGCGTCGACCTTGAACGTAACCTTAATCGGCGTGTCGCGGCTCGTATTCGGCGGCAAGTTGACAATCAGTTCGCCCAACAGCTTGACATTGTGCGCGGGGTCGGTGGCTTGCGGGTTGCCCTCCTCGTCGACGCAGGGGATAAGCGTGTCGTCCGTCGACATGTTTTCAAAGGCGCGCAACCTTACAAGCTCCTGATTGTCTTCAAGCGGGTAATACGTCTTGGAAAAGACGGCGGGCATCTTTTCGCCGATTTTGATAAAGTTTTCCAAAACGTAGGTTTGCTTGCCGCCGTTCATGTCGACGACGCCCGGACCGAACGAACGCGGCGTTTGGTCTTCGACGGTGAATTTCGACGTAAGCTGTTCGGCGTGCGGGAAGGTTGCGCCGCCCGAAGTCGTTTCGCCCTGCGCGGGGTTGTCGACTTCCTCAACCAACATGCTTGCGTAAATGGCGGCACCCTTGGCGACGGCTTGGTCGGGGTCGTGCTGTTGAACTTTGCCGGGAAATTTCGCTTCGACGGCGTTGATAATCATCGGCATGTACGTCGAGCCGCCAACCAAAAGCACGGTGTCAATCGCTTCGGCGGGAACCTTTTCAAGCGTGGCGTCGACGAAATTCATGGTCTTGGCAACGATGTCGGAAGTCATCTGCTCAAAGTCGGTGCGCTTGATTGTAATTTCGGTGCGCGAGCCGTTCACGTCGATACGGACTTTGGCGGCTTGTTTCTTGCTGAGTTTGCGTTTCGCCTCTTCGACTTTGCTGCGAATGTCTTGACGGGTTTCGGCCTCCACGTCTTCGGGCGTCAAGCCGTTTTCGTCGCAACAGGCGCGCAAAATGTGAGCGTAAAGTCTGTCGTCCCAATCCTTGCCGCCGAGCCTGTCGTCGCCGCCCGTGGCGAGCACGGTGATTTTCTGAACGTCGTTGCCCGCCGCGTTTTGCGTCATTGACATTTTGACAACAGTCACGTCGAAGGTGCCGCCGCCCAGGTCGTAAACCAAAATCGTCCTGTCCTCTTGGAATTGACGGGCGCAGTAGCTCAAAGCCGCCGCCGTTGGTTCGTTAATCAAGCTGAGGACGTTAAGCCCCGCAAGTTCGCCTGCCTGCCGCGTCGCCGAGCGTTCCTCAAGCCCGAAGTAAGCGGGGACTGTGATAACCACGTCATCAATCGTGCCGCCCTGCGCCTCAACCAAATGCTTAAGCCGCGTGAGAATCAACGCGCTGATTTCGACGGGCGTGTAGGTCTTGCCGTCAAATTCGTAAGTGCGGGTGTCGCGCTTGCCGATTTCGCGCTTGACGAATTGAACAACGCGGTCGCCGTCCGTCTCGACGTTTTCTTTAGCCGCCTGCCCGACGACGACGTTGTTTTCGTTTTCAAAAAAGACGACGCTGGCAACGGTGTTTGAATCGTCCTCGTTGTTGCGAATGACTTCGGGGTTGCCGTTGGCGTCCAGGTGTGCAATGCATGAATAAGTAGTGCCCAAGTCGATACCGTATGTGCTCATAAAATTTCTCCTTTACTCAGTGCGAACGGATTCAGATTTTTTGACGCCCGCCGTCGCGTCGAAAACGTAAACGTCGACGAACTCGCGATAAAGCGGACGCCCGTTGCGAATGACGCCGGGGCGACGACTGCGCGCAATGGTGTTATGCAGATTTTTATCGGCGGTGGTGACGGTGTTGACGATTTTGGTAAGGAGCGGGCGACGTTGCGTACCGACTTCCGACGAGAAAATCTCCGCGTCGTATTCCGCCAAAATATCTTCAAGCTCGTCGAACATCAGCCGCAAAGTCCGTCGCGTCTTTTTGGTTAGTGCTTCGTCCGCCAGAAGTTTTCTGTATTCGACACAGACGGTCGCCACGGCTTTCAGGATGGGCGTGAACTGTTCGCCGCGCTGTTGTTCTTTCAGCGTCTCAAGTTCGTGTTGCATACCCAGTCGCACTTGATTTTGGAAGTTGACGTTTTCGCGCAGTGACTGAACGAGTTGCCGCGAATTTTTGTTTTGCAAGTCCAAGATTTTTTCGAGCGTCGCGGTCAGCGATTCTTGTTCCGCCGCCGCGCAGGTTTCCGTTTGCTCCAAATTACCGACCTCCTTTCGCCGCGCCTCAACGTCTCCAAGCCGCAACCAATTCGCGAGCCGCAAGCCGGGGATTGGGCGCATTTGCCACAGCCGAAACCACGAAGAATCCTTGCACACCCGTCGACTTCAATGCGGGCAGGTCTTTCAGCTTGACGCCGCCGCCGACGACTATCGGCACGCGACTGACTTTAACAAGCGCGGAAATTTCGTCGAGGCTGATAACCGAACTCGCATCGCTTTTGGTGTCCGTGGGGTGCAACACACCGACGCCCGCGTAATCAACAAGGTTAGTGTCTATGTTGGCAACGTCGCGCGTACTCAAGCCGACGATTGAATCTGCGCCCAAATATTTTCTGCAGACGGCAACGGGGATGTCGCTTTGCCCGACGTGCACGCCGTCAACTTTTATGCCTGCCTCACGCGCCGCCAACACAACGTCAAGCCTGTCGTCGACCAAAAGCGCAACCGAATCTCTCTTGCCAAGCTCACGAATCGCCCGCGCAGATTTTTCGAGCGTCGCAATCATTTCGCGGGCAGTGGCGACTTTCGAGCGGATTTGCACGCAGGTAAAGCCTTCGTCGACCGCCGCCGCCACGACCTCTTCGACGGGGCGCGTGCAATTTTCCTGACCGATAACCAAGTAAGCCGAAATGTCAAGTTTCATTTTTTGCCTCCGAAACGTCCTGCGGTGTTGCGAATGCGTTCCGTGACCGACGACGGCTTTGCGGCGGGCTTGTCGTCGAGCGCGTCGTTGAGCCTGTCGATTTTGCCGTCCATCATGCCCAAAAAGCCGGGGCGTATGTCGGCTTTCAAGACGACTTCGGTGCGAATGCCCTTTTCCGCCAAAACAAACGTTGCCCGCTTGACAACCGCCATCACGTCATCCCAATCGCCTTCAATCTCCGTGAACATGGAATTTGTCTTGTTGGGCAAGCCCGATTCGCGAATGACCTTGACGACTTCGGCGACGTATTTACTGAGTTCTTCGCCGACTCCGACGGGCGCAATCGCCAACGCAATAAGTGTGTTCATATCTGTCACCCCAAAATGTTTTTCAGCTCCGGTGCCTGCAACGCGTTATCGAAAATCTGTTCAAACGAGCCGACCACGCGGAAATTGTTCGCCACGTCGTCCGCCGTCAATTCGTACAGCGTGTCGAGGAACGCGACCTTGAAACTTGCGGGGGTATTGGCGATACCTGCCGCCTTCGTGCCCGCGATGTTGAAAATTGTCGTCGCCGTCAAAGCCGCAACGAACGGACTTGCGACCGCCGCATAAACCGCCATCACGCCGCCGAGCGCACAACCGCTGCCCGTTATCTTCGTGAACAGCTCCGAGCCGCCCGCGCAGGTCATTTCGTCGTTGCCGTCGGTTATGAAGTCTTCTTCGCCGCTGACAGCAACCGCGCCGCCCGTGAACTTCGCAAGGGCAACAGCCGCCTCCTTCGCCGCAGAAACTTTTTCCGTCGAGTCGACGCCGCGCACCTGTCCGCCTTCCGAATCGTCAATCAGTTGCCAGAGCTTTGCAAGCGCGATTATCTCCGAGGCATTGCCGCGCACGATTGTCGGCTTGCAATCTTTGAGCCCGCGCAGGCAATTCATGCGCACTTTCGACAAGCCGATACCGACGGGGTCAAGCACCCAGGGCTTTTGGTTGGCGTGCAGAGCGCGTGCCGCCCGTGGCAACGTCTCCGCGTAGAACGGCATTGCCGTGCCCATGTTGATGTAAAATGCGGGCGCAACCTTCGCCATGTCTTCACATTCGTCGGGCATGTAAAGCATTGCCGCCGAGCCGCCGACAGCCAGTTGCGCGTTCGCCACGAAGTCTTGAGTGACGGTGTTGGTTATCGACGGGGCAAGCGGGTTTGTTGCCTTGACCTTTTCGACAGCCGCCTTGACAGCCGCGCGAATTTCTTGTTCCGTCATAAAAAATTCCTCCTTAACGCAAAAGGACGTTGCCGCACGCAACGCCCTTGTTAATTTCCGCTATGGTGACGCCTAAGGGATTCGAACCCTTGAACCCGCCGTGAGAGGGCGGTGTCTTAACCACTTGACGAAGGCGCCGAATCACTTGCCGCATAATAGCACGCCCGAAATTTTTCGTCAAGCAAAAGTTTTTCGTCCTCCGCCGAGCACTATTTTTGGACAAACATTAAATTTTGCAAAAACCTTGTAACCCCCCCCCCATAGCGTGCTACAATGCGCGCAATCGTAAGGGATAGATTTTCGTTTTTTTGGGAGAGGAAGTGATTTTTATAGCGACACAACAGGAAGTCATCAAGTCCGTCATCAGCAGCTTGAGTTTGACGAACTTGACCGGCACAAACGCGCTTGACGCGGCAATACGGACGGGAACGAATTACACGTTCAGCAGCTTGAGTGACTTGAAAACGCAGTTCCTAAACGACATTCGCACCGTCGATGACGCCGACGCCTTTTTGAAGGATTACTGCGGCATTATTCTCGGAAACAGCGATACGGGCGCGATTACGGGCTCCGACGCGGGCAACGGCAAAGTCAAGACTGCCGAAAGCGTCGTTCTTGAAACCACCGGCGTCGACGATTGGGATTATGTTGCTCCGGGTTCAACCGTTACTTTGAGTTCGGGGCTTAAAGTCAACATGCCTTCAGCGCGCGAAGACGGCTCGGCTTTGACTGACAACGACTTGTTCATCTTGAAGGGTCTTCCGCATTGGCTGGAGGCGGGCATTGAGCTCAACAAAGAATCTTATGGGCTCGACTTCAGCGGCACCGCCGTCAATACCTTTAACGTTTCCCTGTACAGCGACCAAAACGACAACGCATTGGCAAGCACGTCCACGACAACAAGTTCGTCCACGGGCAAAGCTTATGTCGCAGGAGTAGAAATTAACACGTACCATTATTCAAACTTGGACACGACCGACGAAAACGGTAAAGATTTGTCTTCGGGACAAGAATACCTCGACCGCACCTTGGCGCACGAATTGAATCACGCAATCCTCGCCGCCAACATCAAAAATGTAAGTTCAATGTACTCTTACATCACCGAAGGGACTGCCGAGCTTGTTCACGGCGTCGACGACACGCGCAATGCCATAAGCGTTTTTGCCGGCGACGCAGATTTAATGGATCAAGCCTTGTACAGTTCCAAGCATTGGGCTGATTATCCGACGGTTTACGGCAGCGACGGCAACAAGCTCAATGCTCCTGCCTATGTGGGCGGCTACACCTTGTGGCGTTATTTGGCGAGGCAAGCGGGCGATTTGACAATCGAAAACAAAACCGACACCAAAGTTAAGACTTTCTTCGGCAACGACAACATCAAAAATTTCGTCTCCAAAGCCGACATAAACAGCGGCGCGGGCTCCGACACCATTGCCGTGGGCTCCGACAGCAACAACGTCACGATTGACAGCGACGCGGGCAACGACTTCATCAACAACTGGGGCAAATCCGCCAAAGTGACGACGGGCGCGGGCTCCGATACCGTTCACAATTCAAGCCTGGCAAGCAACTCCTACATTTCAAGCGGCGCAGATAACGACTCGATAAACAACTGCGGCAACTCCGTCACGGTCGACGCGGGCGCGGGTCAAGATACCGTCGATAACTTCGGCTCCAACGTCTCAATCGACGGCGGCGCAGGCAATGATTCGCTCCTTAACGGCTCTTACGACGAAAACGTCACGGGCGGCAACAACGTCACGCTCAACGGCAATGCCAACGACGATTACCTTTACAACATGCAGGGCAAAGCCGTTGCGTTCTTCGGCGGCGCGGGCAACGATCAAGCTCACAGCTACCAAGGCGAAACCGTCACCGCAGATTTGGGCGCGGGCAACGACTACTTCAACGCCTATCAAAGCAAAAACGTCACGGCTTACGGCGGCGACGACGACGACACCCTTCAAGCCATCGGCGGGGAAAATTCTTCGCTCAACGGCGGCAACGGCTCCGATTCCATTTTCAGCAGTGCAACCAAGTCGACGATAATCGGCGGCGCGGACAACGACACAATCAACCTGTCGGGTGGCTATAAGTTGATTATCTACAACGACGGCGACGGCAACGACTCGATAAAAGGCATAAGCACTTCGGATACGCTCTCAATCGTCGGCGCAGAGGCGACGAGCAATACTTCCGGCAGCAATCTGATTTTCGGCATCGGCTCCGGTTCCATAACCGTAAACGGCGGCGCAAACGTCAACTTCACGCTGATTAACGACTTCAAGCCGACGGGCGTCACGCTCACCAACGACACGGCGAATAAACTCTTTGAAGGCAGCAAATACGACGACTACTTGACCAACAACGGCAACAAGACAACGGTCGCGGGATACGCGGGCTCCGATACCGTTTACAACTACGCGGCGTCCGTCTCCGTAAACGGCGGCAACGATAACGACGAGATTTGGAACGAAGGCACAAAGGCAACGCTTGTCGGCTCTGCGGGCATGGATACAATTTACAATTACGCGGCGAACGTTTCAATCAACGGCGGCGCGGACAATGATTCCCTTCGCAACAGCAGCACAAATACGAAAATCCTTGGCGGCGCGGGCAACGATTTCCTTTACAATGACAGCATCAGCGCAAATGTAACCATGCTTGGCGAGGCGGACAACGACACCCTTTGGAACTGGAGCGCGGACGTTACAATCGAAGGCGGCAAGGGCGATGATGAAATTTCCAACGCTGGCGCAAACGTTCTTTTCGTCTACAACGACGGCGACGGCAACGATATTATCAGCGGCTTTAATGCAACGTCCACGCTGCAAATCGGTAACGGAACCACCGATACCTACTCCAAAGCGACAAACAGCGACAACTTGATTGTTACGGTCGGTGACGGCTCAATCACGCTCACGGGCGCGGCAAGCTTGAAAATCCCTAACATTCTCGGCAAGGAGAAAAATCCTTTGAACATCGTCGGCACCGATAAAGCCGAAAAAATCACCAACAGCTTGGCAAGCGCGACGATTCAAGCTCTCGGCGGTGCGGACACCGTAAGCAACTCCGGCGCAAGCGTTTCAATCAACGGCGGTGCGGACAACGACTCAATCAACAACACCGGCGCGAATGTCACCATCCTCGGCGACGCGGGCAATGACAAAATCCAAAACAGCGGCATCTCGGCGAAGATAAACGCGGGCGCAGGCAACGACTCAATCAGGAACACGGAGGCAAGCGTCTCAATCGTCGGCGGCGCAGGCAATGACTCCATTACAAACATCAAAACCAAAGTCACAATCAACGCGGGCGCAGATAACGACCGAATCGTCAATTCGGCGGCAAACGTGTCAATCATCGCGGGCACGGGCAACGACCTTGTAAGTATCGGCGCGAACGCCAAAAACAATTTCATCGCTTACAGCAACGGCAACGACACAATCAAGGGTTTCAATGCCACGTCGACTTTGCAAATCGGCAACGGCACAACCGACACCTACTCTAAAAACACCGCAAATAACGACCTTGTCCTTACCGTTGGCAATTACGCTGTCACACTCACCGCCGCAGCAAGCTTGACCAATCCCAACATCCTCGGCACGCTCGTAAACGATTACATCGTTTTCACCGACAGCTCCGCCGCGGCGGTAACAGTTCCTTCGGGTATCGCCAATGTCGACGCTTCGGCGCGCACCACTGCCATAAAGATAGTAGCGAACAAGGTTGCCAACTCAATACGCGGCGGCTCAGGCTCCGACACGATAAGCGCGGGCGCAGGTAACGACACTGTTTACGGCGGCGCGGGCAACGACAGCATTAACGGCGGCAACGACAACGATAAGCTCTACGGACAAAACGGCGACGATTACATGCTCGGCGGTGCGGGCAACGACACTCTAAGCGGTTACACCGGCAATGATAAACTCTATGGCGACGCGGGTGCCGATTCGCTCGTCGGCGGCGCGGGTAACGATTTGTTGTGGGGCGGCGCAAATAATGACACGCTCGACGGCGGAGACGGCAATGATAAGCTCTACGGACAAAACGGCGATGATTACATACTCGGTGGTGCGGGCAACGACACTCTAAGCGGTTACACCGGCAATGATAAACTCTATGGCGACGCGGGTGCCGATTCGCTCGTCGGCGGCGCGGGTAACGATTTGTTGTGGGGCGGCGCAAATAATGACACGCTCGACGGCGGAGACGGCAACGATAAACTTTACGGACAAAACGGCGACGATTACTTGGACGGCGGCGCAGGCAACGACCTGCTCAGCGGCTATACCGGCAACGACACGCTTTGGGGCGGCGAAGGCTCCAACACGCTCACGGGCGGCGACGGTAACGATACATTCATTTACGTCCCGAACGAAGGCACCGACACAATCAATGGCATTAACTTAACAAAAAGAGGAAAAAATTTTATGATAGCCAGAAAAGG
>CAMZAX010000029.1 GCA_947304355.1 uncultured Selenomonadales bacterium | reverse complement strand
TTCTTTTTACTCGCTGCTTCTGTTATTCACTTTTAATTTACCAACAGCCCCTAAACTTGACGAAGCTATCGGATTACCGCAATCAACCGTATCGAACAGAATGCGCGGCAATGGCAAATTCACGCCCGCGCAGATAACTGCAATCAGAGACTTCCTCGGCGTGACAATGACCGTCGCCGAACTGTTCCGCCGCGCATAAAAAAACAGCCGGGAATTTCTTCCCGACTGCCTGAAATTTTGGGATTGGGATTCGGACTTAAGCCCGCGTCGCCGTCCCTATTTTTGTGTCGCTGTTATTTCTTGTCTTCACCCGTGAAAGTGACTGCGGGTGCAAGGCTGTTCTGCTTGACGAGATCCAAGCCCGCCTCGAAGTCGTAAGGCGTGTAGCTCGCCTTGAAGGGCTCGACGATGTCGCTGAGTGCCGCCGCGTCCGCAGAGTAGTTGTTGTCTGCGAACAGGACGTCGGACGAACTCGTTGCCGTCGTCTTCCAAAGTTCTTTGTCTTTGTTGTCGACGATGTTTACCACACCGTTGTGATCTTTCAAGGTAATGGAGCCCGTGCCGACTTTGACAATCACGTTGGAGCCGTCGCTCGTGACACTCGTGAGCTTGCCGCCGGTGAGTTTGATAACGTCGCTTTCGCTGAAGCTCGTGATAATGTCGTTGCCGTCGCCGTTGCCGTAAAGGATGGTGTCTTTGCCGGAGCTGAGCGTGATGTTGTCGTCGCCCTTGCCGCCTTTGACGCTTGCCCCCTTCGTGAGCGTAATCGTGTCGGAGTCGGCGGAGCCGGCGATGTTGTCGCCGGTGTAGGTGACCGCGAAGAGACCGTTGCTGAGCGTCGTTTGCTTGCCGCTTGTGCCCTTGACCGCGACGCTGCTTTCGTTGTTCGTTCCACTTGTGTCGAGCGTGGCGTTCTTTATCGTCGCGAGGGTAGCGGGTTTCTCGGCCGCCTTCGTGTAGTTGATTGCCTTGCTGCTTTCCGCGAGCGTGTAGCCTGCCGTCGTCAAGCCCGTGTAGACCACATTGGCACCTTTATTTGCCCAGCCGCCGTTATCTGTCGCCTTAGTGACTTGGGGTTCGTCGGGGGCTTTAGTGCCGGTAGCGAGTTCAAGCTTGTAATCGAGTTTGGCGAGATCCGTGGTTGTAAGCGTGACGTTCTTGCCCGCGAGCTGATCCGTGTTCAACGTGATGGTGCCGTCGGCGGCGGCGGTGATGTCCGTTGCATTCGTGTTGATAACGGTGAGCTGCGCGACAGTCTGTTTTGTTTTGGCGGTCTTCAGGTAGGTGATTTGCGTGTCGCTTGACTCAAGGTAGCCTATGCCCTGCGTGGCGGTCAGCCTGCCGCTTACAAACTTACTGTCATTTTCAATAGAAAGCGCGGATTTTTCGGATTCAGCATCTTCGCCGAGCGCAATCGTGAATTCGCCGCTAACACCGTTGACTGTGCTGTTCTTGAGGACGATGTTCTTTTCGGCGAGCATATCTTTGGTGATGCTGAGATTGGCTGACATGCCGCCACTTTTGGTGCTGGTGTTGAAGGCTTCAGCTATCGCGGTGTCTTTGTCGGCTTTGAGGCCGGTGATTGTCGCGTAGGTCGTGCCCTTTGTTGCCCCTTTGTACTTGAAGCCGCCCTTTTCGTCGTCGGAGTAGTAAGCCTTGTCGTAGGTCTTGTAGGTGGCGGTGCCATTCTTGACAGTCCATTCGGTGACGGCTTGCCAGTCGCCGCCTTCCGTCATGACGTCTTGGGCGTCGAGCGTGACCAAGAAATCACCCTCTTCGGCGGTCCTGCCCTTGGTGAACGTGACATTCGCGTTATTGAGCGCGCCGTCTTTCAACGTGACAGTGCCGGTGTATTTGCCGTCTTCGTCTTCGTCTTTAAATGAAACGCTGCCGACAGTGTCGGCGCTCCAAGTCGGCGTGGGGGCTTTGGGCGTCGTATTGATATAGAGGTTATCGGTATCGCCGTCTTTTTGACCAATATCCTTGTTGAGACCTTTGATGGTGGCGAGGATGGTGTCGACGTTCTTGGTGTTGTAGTTGATCTTCTTGCCGTCCGTCGAGATAGCGTATTTCTTTTCGTCCGCCCTGTCAACGATATTGATGACGCCGCTCTTGATTATCATAATGGGAGCTTCGAGTTTGTCGGCGTCGTCGTTGGTTCCAATCGAAGCGAAGGTGTAGCCGCCCGTGCCGGTGATAGAGACTGCCTTTTTGTTGAAAATGGACGTGTCGGTAATCGAGATCGTCTTTTTGTCTTCGTCGTACTTTAAGACAGAGTCGCCTTTAATGTTGACATTGGCACCATCCGCTTCCGTTGTGACCTTGCTTGCAAGCGTGAAACCTTCGGTGGTTCCGTCTGTCTTGAGACCGCTGATCGTGAACAGAGCTTTGTTGGGCTTTTCCTTCGAGTAGGTGACGGTCTTGCCGTAATTCTTGTTCGGCTTGTTGTTCACGGTTTCATCCGGGGTGACGTAGCCGTCGCTGATGCCGTCCGTGAGCGTAACAGTGCCTTTCTTGCCGTCGACAGTGACTTTCGTCTCGTATTCTTGAGGCGCGAGGCTTTCGCTGGCGTAAAGGGCGTAGTTGTTCGTCTTGTCCGTCACCGACAGCGTGACGTTCTTGCCGCCGAGCTTGGTGGCGTCCGTCAGCGTGAAGACGGTTTCCTTTTCGCCGTCGTCGTTTCTCCCGTCGGAGTTGACAGTAATGCCCGTCATGGTGGCGAACGCGCTATCATTGATGGGAGCGTCCGCCTTGTTGCCCTTGGAGTCCGCCTCTCCGGTGAGCGTCGTCATTGTATCCGTCGTGGCTAGACCGCTGATCTTCAAGAGGTTCGTGGTCTTGGCGGTACTGGTGTAGGTGAAGGTCTTGCCGGTGCTGTCCAGCAACCAACCTGCCGAATTCGTGTGATGATACGTGGCAGTGCCCTTGGTGACGCTCCACTTGTTTTCTTGCTCCGTGTAAGCCCTTGCGGATTCGTTTGTCTTAGCCATGTCGTCGGCTGTGGCTTCGGTGACGTCTTCAACATCCAGTG
This sequence comes from uncultured Selenomonadales bacterium, assembly GCA_947304355.1. GTDB lineage: Bacteria > Bacillota > Negativicutes > Selenomonadales > Selenomonadaceae > Quinella. The sequence continues at coordinate 24,428 of CAMZAX010000029.1, read as the reverse complement.
CGAAATCGGTGACGATCGGTTTGGCGGTGGTTGCTTTGGGCACGGTGAGCGTGACTTTGGCGTTGTTATTCGGGCTTGCGACAAGTGCGCCGCTCGTCAGCTTAATCGAGTTGGTTTCGTTTGTGGTATCGATTGTAACGACAAGTTCAGGATCTGTTGCCTCCGCGAGAGTGCCTGCCTCTGCTTCCTTGACAGCGGCATAAAGCCCGTAGTTTCCTTCCGTCGCTTTGCCTTTCTTGTCCGTCTTGAGCACGAGATTAGTGGCGAGACCCTTGACCGTCGCGACAGCCGTGGTTTTGCCCTTGGAAATGGCGAGCGTGTTGTAGTCGGTCTTGGTGCCCGATACTTTGTAATCCCACTTGTCGCTTGTGCCCTCGGACAGCGTGAGCGTGCCTTTGCTGAAAGTCCAGCGCGGATCGTCTGCCGTGTACGTTACCGCACCGAAGTTGTCTTTCGCGTCGATATAGAATCTGTAATTGCTGCCGTTTTGGTTCTTGAGCACGATGTTGCCGGTACCGAACGCTCTTCTGTCGCTCAGCTCAATGACGGCAGCCTTTTCTTCCGCAATGCCATTATCTGCATCGGCTTCAGTAATTGTTTTACTATCGTCGGCTTTGATGCCGTAATCGGTCTCGGCGTCACCCTCGGAGATCTTTGTTGCCGTAATGTCTTTGTTGAGGCCGGTGATTGTGGCGAGCGTGACGTCCTTGCCGTCGGTCTTGCCGGTGTAGTTGTATTTGAGGTCGCTCTCCTTGACGTAACTGTCCGCCTTGTATTGCTGAATGTAGGTGGCAGTGCCATTGCCGATAGTCCAGACTTTATCGTCAGTCAGGACAGCACCGTCGCCGAGTTTGAGCTTGTAAGCAGAGCCGGTGTTTTTGAGCGTGACGGTCTTTTCGTCGAGCGCGGCTTTGGCTACCGTGATGGTGGAGCCGTCGGCAGCAACGACAACTTGATCGGTTGCGCCGAGTGTCGTCTTGTCTTCGGAAATGGCAAGATCAGTCTTGAGACCGGTGAGCGTCGCGGTGGACTTGCCCGCCTTCGTGTAGACAATGCGGTCGTCATACACGACTTTGTTGACCGTTAAGTCAGTAGGACTTTCGATGCTGTCGTAGCCCGCAGTCGTCGTGACGGTGTAGGTGTACGTGGACTTTATTTTAGAATCCTGCGCCCAAACAGGCGTCACAGTCTTGCCTTTGACGTAGGTGTTGTCATTCGTGGTTACTCCGCCTGCGGTGGTTGTGGACTTGTCGAGGGCGAGCGAGTAGTCCTTCGAGATCGGGTTGCCGTCGCTGTCTTTAATTTCCTCTTCCGTAATCTTAAGCAGGATGTCTTTGGCATTGACCGCGAAGTCGGTAACCGTGATTGCGTTGCTGCCGCCCAAATAGACTGCCTTGTTGCCTTTGCTGTCGAGGAGGTAGGAAATGGCTTTGCCGTCGGCGTCCGTGATGACGTTGCCGCTTTCGTCTTTGAGGTTGCCGACTTTGAGGCCGCCCTTGAGACCGCTGACAGTCGCGACGACCGTATCGTCATACGCCGCAGGGGAATAGTTAATCGTCTTGTTCGCGCCTTCGCCCTTGGTGACAAGCTCCCAACCCGCCGTCGTGCCTTTGTTGTAGGTGTAGGTGCCGGAGGTTTGGCCGCCTTTCCAAGCATAGTCTTCCGCGAGGTTGGTCTTTTCGTTAAGAACGCCGCTAGCGATTTCAAGCGTGCCGTCGTCGACAGTGATTTTATTCGGGGCGAGTGCTTTTTTGTCAGCAATCGTGAACTTATAGTCGTTGTCGTAGGTGATGGCAGCAACAAAATCGTTTTCGCCGTCGTTGTCCGAGTCTGTTTCGCCGATGTAGCCGACTGCGCTCTTGTCACTGTCCGTGCCGACAACGAGACCGCTCGCTATGCCGCTGATTGTCGCGATTTTGTCTCCTGTCTCCTCCGGCAGGTAGGTGACTTCGGTGGAATTCCACTTGTAGCCCGCCGTCTTGACCTTGTAGAGTATGGCCGATGTGCCGCTGACTGTGAAGCTTTCGGCATCCTCCTGATCCTTGACGTCCGTCGTGTCTACATCCAGTTTGTAGATTTGGGAGCTGAGCGCGCCCGTCTTGTTGGTGAGCGTGGTCGGATTGGCGGCAGTCGTGGTAAGAACATTCTTAGACAACTTGATAATCTTGCCGTTGACCAAAATGCCGTCAACAGGTGTATCGCCTTCGTATCTGCCGTTGACGATTTTGTCGGTGCTGCCTACTTCGGGGGTGGCGAGTGAAAGACCGGAAGCGAGATTCGTGATAGTGACGATGGCAGTGGAGTCTACTGCTTCCGGGATGTACTTGATTGTCGTCTTGCTGATACCCGTGGTGGCAGTTTTTTTATCTTCCTTTACAGCTTCGTCTTCGTGGTGCCCGTCATGAATGTTGTTAAGGGAGAGCGTCGTGCCGCTGAGTGACCAACGCTTCACGCCTTCAATGGCGGTGCCGGCTGCCCCCGAATCCGTTTCGCCGAGCTTAATGCCGTAGTCGAACGCGACGCCGTTTTGGCGATTGGCGTTCTCGATTTTGACGTCGGTTGTGCCGAGAACTTCGTCGGGCAGTTCAATGTAATCGTTGCCTTCGTTTGTGCCGGGTGCGGCTTCCACTGTAACAGCACTGAAGGCGTCATCCGTGAGCCCCGACTTCAAGCCCGTAATCCTGAAAATTTCCTTGCCGGTGCCTTCGTTGTAGTATTTAAGTGAAGTTTCGGTCGCGTTGGGGAGCCAGCCTGCCGTCCAGTTTGCTTTATAGATGGCTGTGGTGCCGTTGATACTCCATGCGCCGTCGGTGGTGTCTATGCCTGCCGCTTTAACTTCTTCGTTGCTGCTGTCTTCGCCTGCGCCGAGCACGAGAGCATATGTCGAGCCGGTGCCGTTCGAGAGCTTGAGTTCCTTGGCGGTATTGAGCGCGGGGCCGTTGACAGTGATGATGTCGCGTTTTGTTCCGGTTTTTGCGTCGGTTTCTTCGCCGACTGCGAGCAGTTCAGTCGCGTAGGCAGTGTCGTCTGCGGCGTAGATTTTGCCGTCTTTTTCAACGAGACCGTTTTCCAGGTTGGTGATAGTGGCGTAGACTTTTTCTTCTTTTTCCGCCGTGGTATTGATTGACATGGCGTCGGTAGCGGCTTTGTAGTAGGTTGGCGTGACGTTCTTGTATTTGGCGGTGGTGCCTTCAAGACGCCAGACGTACGCTTTTGTCGCCTCAGTCAAAACTTTTGCGTCGGTGGTGTCGAGGGCAAGCCTGTAGTCTTGATCTGTGCCGTTCGTGAGCGCAACGTTGGAGGTGCCCAGGACATTCGACGACAAGACAAACGCGTCATAAGTTGTTTCGACCGTGTCTTCGCCCGTGCCCGTGGTGACAGTGGCTCCATCCGTCTTGACTTCAATGCCTGCTTTAAAATCAGAGTCTGCACCGGCACCGATACTGGCACCGTCTTCGCTTATTACGACGTCTTTGTTGAGACCCGTGATCGTCGCGAGCAACTCTGTGCTGTCTTTGGCATAGAATTTAATGACCTTGCCGGCGGTGTCGTCCGCAGAGTCTTTTTCGGTGACCTTGTAGCCCGCCTCTTCGTAGACGTTGTAGTAATTGGCGGTCTTCGTGGTCGTCCCAGTGACTTCCCAAGCTTGAGTGTCGGCGGCCAACGTAGATGTGAAGTCATTATCCAGGGTGAGACGATATTTGTCGGAGCCGCTTGTAAATTTGACGTCCGTTGCGGCAACAGCGTCGTCGTACAGCGTGATAAGGCCGAGCACTTCAGGCGTGTTGTTGTTCGTGTTGGCGGCAGTGTAGTCGGTCGTCATTTCGATAGCTTTGCTATCTTCGTTGGTGGCGTAGACGTAGCTGCCTGTGATTACGTAGCTTGTCTTATTGGCGTCGGCAGCAGTTTGAGCGGCCTTGAAGTCGTCGCCTTGCTTGGCTTGGAGACCGGAAGTAATGCCCGTGATTTTCGCGAGATCGGCTTTGTTCGCCTGCGCGTTGTAGGTGACTTTCTTGCCGGTGGTGCTGTCGAGAGCCCAATATTCCGCCGTTGCTTGCTTGTAGATAGCCGTCGTCCCGTTGACGTGCCAATAGTACTTGTCGACGGCTTTGCTCGGAACGAAAGTATCTGCGGTGGCACCGCCTGCTGTTGACGCGTCGTCGAAAAGCTCGAAGTTGTACTTGTCCTTGTCGGTGCCCGTGAGCTGCATCGTGCCCTTGCCGAGGACGTTTCTCGTCAACGTGATTTTGCCGAGTACAGCCGCCTTAGCTTCGTTAACTCCCGCGGTTGCGGGGTTGTCCACAACAGCGGGCTCGTATGCTTTGCTGATATGCAGACCAACGAAATTGCCATCAATCTCGGTGCCGACAACAGACTTGGTGGGATCGAGGAAATCGTCGGGGGTGGTTAAAGTGTCGTTGTTTGTCGTGAGACTGCCTTTGAGACCGCTGACCGTCAAGAGCGTCGCGGCTGTCGTGTCCGCAACGGTGGGGTCAACTCTGTCGTTGAAGGAGACCGACAAACCGTCGCTTGCAAGCGTCCAGCCTTTTTCGTTGCCCTGCTTGAATGTGGCGGTGGTGCCGGTGCTGTTGAGCGTCCAGGCGTAGTTTTTCGCGTAGCCCAATTTGGTGGCAGCGTCGTCGCCGTCTTTCAGCGAAAGTTTGAAGTCGCCGCCGGTCTTGTTCTCCAGCGTGACACCGTTGTCGGCGAGCGCGTCCGTCGTCAAATAGACAACGTTCTTATCATACTCGTTGACGTCTGCTGTCGTGCCGAAAGCAATGCCTGATCCTGCGCTTGCTTTCAAACCGCTGATAGTCGCCAGCACTGTTGTATCTGCTGTTGCCGCCGTGTAGGTGATTTTGTCGCCTGCAGTCGCGAGTGTCCAACCTTCGTTCAGCGCGCCCGTGATACTTGCATTGCCGTTTTCGTCAACGGTGCCGATGACAGGCGTGCCGGTGTAAGCGGTGTTGGGGGCTTTGTCCGTCGCCGTGACGTCGTCGCCGAATGCGAGCTTGTAGGTTTGACCCGTTTCATTGGTGAGCGTGGTGACGGTGTAAGAACCTGTGTCTTTAGCTGCTTCGGTCGCGCCGGGGAGTGCGGCTTTCTTCAACGTGATGGTCTTATTGTCCGTGCCCGAAAGAGTGACGGTGTTGTTTGAGCCGTTTGCCTCATACACAGCACCGTTTGCCAAGCCCGTAACGGTCGCAAGGACGTTGTAGCCGTTTTGCTTGTAGACGATTTTGCCCGCGTTAGCTGAATCTTGTTCTGTGGTCGGGATATACCAGCCGTCGGACACAGCCTGCCGAACTTCAGCGAGTTTATCGCCGGCGTCGGTGGAATCGTCTTTGACTGCCAGAGAAATGGTGCTATTGGTTGCGCCGAATTTGGTGATGCCGTCGCCGAGACCGAGCTTGTAGGTGTTTGAGCCTTCGTTTGCAATCGCGACGGTGGTGGTGTTGTCGGACTTGAGGGCTTCTTTGGCAACAGTGACGGTGGTGCCGCTGACAGTGAAGTTACCTACCGCGATACCCGCTGCGCCATTGGTGACGGTGATTGTCGCCAAGGTTGCGGCTTCGGGTGCCGAGTAGGTGACTTCCTGGGTCGTGGTTTCGGATTCGGTTGTGGCGGTTCCGAGCGTCCAACCTGCCGTCTTTTCCTGCTGAACTTTAAAGGTTCCGCTTTCGCCGGCAACGACTGTGGGTGCGCCGCTGTTTTGGTCTGGTGCCGTCACGCCGCTGAGTGCGAGCTTATAGCCGTCTGTGCTCGTGAGCGTAACTGTTGCGCCTGTTGAACCTGTCGGGAAGGCGGTTGCCTTGAGCGTGATTGCTTTTTTGGAGCTCGGGTCGACAACGATGGCGGCAGCTGCTGCCGCAGTGGTATCTTTAAGAGCAATCGTGGCGTCCGTATTCAGACCTTCGACTGTCGCGAGGGCGGTTTCAGCAGCTTGTTTCGCGTGATAGGTGAGCTTCTTGCCTTCTTCGTCATCTGTGCCGGCTTCGCAATACTCATCAATCATTTGCTTGACGGTCGCCGTTCCTGAGGAGTTTGCCACTTCGTATTCGTCGAGCTCTTTTGCACTTTCGTTGATAGTGTCTTTGGCGATTTGAATGTTGAAGTTAGACTTAACGGCAGTGTCGGAGTCGGTGGTTTCGTTCGCGAGCGTGATCACTGCCGTCGTGGTCGTCGTCGGGAAATTAGCCTTGGTCAGCGTGAGAGCGCAAGCGGTTGTCGTATTGGTCGCGGCGGCCTCTGTGATGTCCGCCAAAGGGGGAAGGTCATCTTCGTCCGTTTCGGGATTCAGACCGGAAATCGTCGCGTAGGTCAAGGTTTTTTCCGCCGAGTAGGTGACGGTCTTGTCACCGGTGAGCGTCCAGCCTGCATCCAACACTTTTTGGATAGTCGCTTTCGCGGCAACGGCACCTTCTGTGACGACGTTTCCTTCTGCGTTGACGCCATCGATTTTCCACTCGAAGTCGGTGTCTTCTTTTGTGCCGGCTTCGGTGACATATGCGTCTGTGTCTTCGCCTTTGGTGTAGATTGCGAGCTTGAATTCATTGGTTACACCTGTGTCATCGAGTTTTACGGCTTCAGCCTTGGATGTGTCAAGTGCGCCATTTTTCAGCGTGAAGGTTTTGGTGTTTTTGTCGAAAATAACGTTAGGCTTTGTGCCTTCGTTAGTTGCACTGCCTGACAGATTGGAGACTGTTGCCGCTGCCGTCGATTCGGTACCCGCATTCGTGTGTGTGATTGATTTGTTATCGCCTGCGAGTTCCCAATACTCGGAATACTTGACTTTGGCGGTCGCCGTTCCACTTGAGACATTTACAGCGTAATCGTTAGCGGCGGTGATAGCTGCGGTTTTGCTGCTGGTAACGCCGTCGGCAAGCTTGAGAGTATAAGAACCGCCATTTTTCAGCTCAAGCGTCATAGTTCCGGTACCGAGCGCGCCGGTTCCCAACTCGATTTGATTGGTGTTTACGATTTTGACGCTCTCATCTTTAACAGCAGTGTTTGCTATGCCGCTGACAGAGGCGAGTTCTTTCTCACCTTGTGCCGTGTAGGTGAACTTGGTGTTGGCAGTCGTTGTTGCCCAGCCTGCGGACTGCGATTTAATGACTTTAGCCGCCGATGCGTTTACCTCTGCACTGGTGACAATTTTAATCTCAGGTTCACCTTCTGTTTTACCGTATGTGGTGACGTTCGAACCCAACGTGAGAGTGAGCGTTTGAGAATCTGCGGGTTTAGCCTCGACTACCGAATCTGCCGTGGGATTTGCCGGCAACACGTCGTTGCTGGTAATCGTGACGGCACCGTTGTCGCCGACATTGATACCGGTGATGCTGTCACCGGTGGTTTCTTCACCCAAGAGACCTGCGCGGAGACCTTCGATAGTGCCTATCGTTGTGTTTCCGTCTTTAAGAGTGTAAGTTGTAGATTGATTGTTCCCAACCTCCCATTTGTAATCAGCCATGGGTTATCCTCTCCTTTCCATAAAAAACCGAAAAAAAACTTCCCTGTTACTGAATCAAGTATACAATTCTAAAATCAATGGCGCAAGACCCGCAACGAAAAAATTTTAAGAATTCCGTTAAAAGTTACGGCTAGGCGTGATAGAATTGCGGGCGAGGAGCTGAAAAAGATGTTCGACAACTTTGTAGTAGCGTTGGGTGCAGTTGTGCCGATGTTCTGCCTTATGGCGGTCGGTGCGTTTGTGAAGTATCGGCGGTGGCTGACCGACGAGGAATTGAATCACCTTAACCGCATGGTGTTCCGCGTGTTTTTCTGCGCGATGATGTTTCATTCAATATATTCGACAGAATTGGCGACGAGCTTTAGACCGAAGCTGATGATTTTTGGGGCGTGCGGGGTGTTGGCGGTTTTCGCGTTGCTGATGATGTTCGTGCCGCGCATTGAGCCGGACAATCGACGACGCGGCGTATTGGTGCAGGCTGTCTTTCGGAGCAATTTCGTAATCATGGGCGTGCCGATAGTGGCGAATATTTTCGGGGACGACAATATCGCGGTGTCGACGATGATGATCGCGATAATCGTGCCGATGTACAATATCCTTGCGGTGTTCGCGCTTGAGACGTTTCGGAACGGACGCTTTGAACTCGTGCCGATAGTGCGCGACATATTCAAGAACCCGATGATACTCGGCGGGCTGGCGGGCGCGACGCTGTTGATTTTGGGCGTGGAAGTGCCCGCGCCCGTGCTCAAGCCGATAGGACAAATCTCGGCGGCGACGACACCGGTTGCGCTGATAATCTTGGGCGCGTCGTTCAGGTTGGGCTCGACGCAGGAACACCGCAAGCAGTTGGCGGGCGCGATATTCGGTCGGCTGATATTGGTGCCGGCAGTGATGTTGACGGTTGCGGCTTACGTGTTCGGGTTTCGGGGCGTGGAGTTCGTGACGTTGGTTGCGATATTCGCCTCGCCGTGCGCAGTGGTTAGTTTCGCAATGGCGCAACAGATGGGCGGCGACGCTGCCCTTGCGGGCAACTGTGTAGTGTTTACGTCGGCTCTGTCGTGCGTGACGATGTTCGGCTGGATATTGCTGTTCAAGACGCTCGGCATTTTCTAGAGAGGATCAATTATCATGAAGACCTTGAAAAAAATATCTGACTTCGTGTCGCGGAATATGGCGTTGCTGATTGTGGCGTGCACGGTCGTCGCGCTGATTATGCCCGGTGCGTTCAAGTGGGTTGTGCCGCAAATCACAATACTTTTGGGCGTTGTGATGTTCGGCATGGGCATGACGTTGCGTGTCGACGACTTCAAAGAAATATTCAAACGACCGCGCGACGTGCTTATCGGTTTGGCAGCGCAGTTTACAATCATGCCGCTGTTGGCGTTCGGGCTGGCGACGGCGTTCGATTTGCCTGCAGATTTGGCGGCGGGCGTCATACTCGTCGGGACGTGTCCGGGCGGCACGGCGTCGAACGTCATGACTTACTTGGCGAAGGGCGACTTGGCGTTGAGCGTGTCGATGAGCATGGCGTCGACGATATTGGCTCCGATAGTCACGCCGCTGTTGACGTTGGTATTGGCGGGCGCGTGGGTTGACGTGTCGTTCGTCGACATGATGATTTCGATTTTTCAAGTGGTTATCGCGCCGATTCTTTTGGGCATAATAATCAACAGTCTGTTCGGCGAAGCAGTCAAACGCGTCGTCAAGTTGTTGCCGCTCATTTCGATTGTCGCGGTAGTGCTGATTCTCGGCGGCGTCGTCAGCGTGAATGCCTCACGCATTTTGGAAACGGGCGCACTTGTGATTTTGGTTGTCGTCCTGCACAATCTTTGCGGCTACGCTTTGGGCTTCTGTGCGGCGCGGGCTTGCGGCATGAACGTCGCCAAGACGAAGGCGGTAACCATTGAAGTCGGTATGCAAAATTCGGGGCTTGCGGTCTCGTTGGCAATAGTGCATTTCAGCGCGGCGGCGGCAATCCCCGGCGCAATCTTCAGCGTGTGGCACAATATCTCCGGCTCGTTAGCGGCGAACATCATGGCTCAAAAGTCGAACAAAGACAACTGAACTGGCTGAACCCTGTGCAGCGTTGTCGGCGGTGTCGAAACTTTTATCGGCGGCGGCGTGACACGTGGCGGCGACGGAATTTTAAACTCACCGCGTTGAAATTTTTCGGCGGTCGTGCGGGCAAGCATGTCGCATCGTTCGTTGAAGAAATCGCCGGCGTGACCTTTGACCCAGTGGAAGCGGACGGCGCGGCTCGAAACCAACGCGTCAAGTTCGCGCCACAAGTCTTGATTGAGGACGGGGCTTTTGTTCGCGGTCTTCCAGCCGTTGCGTTTCCATTTGGCAAGCCAGCCGTTGGTGAAGGCGTTCTTAAGGTAGCTGCTGTCGGTGAAGAGTTCGACGCCCGTGCCCGCAGAAATTTTCTCCAACGCGCGAATCGCCGCCGTCAGCTCCATGCGGTTGTTGGTAGTTTGCACTTCGCCGCCGAAAAGTTCTTCGCGCTTGCCGTATTCGTCGACGATAATCGCCGCCCAGCCGCCCGCGCCGGGGTTGCCCAGGCACGAGCCGTCCGTATGAATTTGAATCATCCGATAACCTCCCGCCACGCTTGAAAAATTTTTGGGTGTATGCTATGATTATCACGTCGATAAGACAAAAACAGTGGCAGTCGGTGTTTGGAAGCACCGACATCCTCTCTTAATAACGAGTCTTGAAGAAGGTCGCGTTCGCAAATGCGGCTTTTTTCGTTTCTAAATTAATTTAACGTGTCACCGCGCAGTTTACTATCTATCCGTAGATTTTTCAAGCCGAAAGGACTTGCAATGAACACTATCAGAGAGAAACTCAATACGTTGCCCGACGCGCCCGGCGTCTACCTCATGCGCGACGTGCGCGGCAAAATCATTTACGTGGGCAAGGCGCGCGTGCTCAAAAATCGCGTCCGTCAATACTTCCAAAGCGGCAAGAATCACGGCGCGAAAGTCAAAGCAATGGTCGCCAAGATCGCCGACTTTGAAACAATCGTCACGTCAACCGAAGTCGAAGCGTTGATTTTGGAATGCAATCTTATCAAGAAACACCGCCCGCGCTACAACATCAGCCTCAAGGACGACAAAAGCTATCCGTACTTGAAATTGACGCTCGCCGAAGATTTTCCGCGCATCGTCTTGACGCGCCGCGTGATTCAAGACGGCTCGCGATACTTCGGACCGTACACAAGTGGGCTCGCCGTCAAGGAGACGTTGCAGCTGTTGCGGAAGATTTTCCCGCTCAGAACGTGCAAGACTTTCGCCAAGCGTCCGTGCCTGGAATTTCACATCAAGCGTTGCCTCGCGCCCTGTGCCGGCAAAGTTTCTCGCGAAGATTACATGCGCCTCGTCAACGCCGCCGAAAAATTTTTGTCGGGACGCACCGCACAGGTCGAACGCGATCTTGCCGCGCAGATGAACGCCGCCGCCGAAGCGTTGCAATTTGAACGGGCAGCGCGTCTTCGTGACATACTCTCTGCCGTGCGCAAGGTCACCGAAAAACAAAAAATCGCCACCGACGCGGGCGACGTCGACGCGATTGGCTTGGCACGACTCGACGACGAAACTTGCGCACAGATTTTTTTCATACGCGAAGGCAAAGTCACGGGGCGTGAAAGTTTTTTGCTCAGCGGCGCGAACGACGCGAACGACGCTCAAGCCGTCACCGAATTCGTCAAACAATACTACAGCCGTGCGCAAATCTCCGCCGCCGAAATTTTGTTGCCGACTGCACTGCCCGAAGACGACGCGAAACTTTTAAGCGAATGGCTCGGCGTCAAGCTCGTCACTCCCCGGCGCGGCGTCAAGCGTTCGCTGGTCGACATGGCGATTCAAAACGCGGCGAAGTTCTTGAGGGAACAGGGGGCAGGGGTCAGGGGCAAGGGTGTTGAGGAGCTGAAAAATTTTTTGAACTTGCCGCGACTGCCGCGACGTATGGAGTGCTTTGACATTTCGCACACCCAAGGCGCGGAAACCGTTGCGTCAATGGTTGTCTTCACCGACGGCGTGCCCGACAAGAAACGCTATCGCCGCTACAAAATCCGTTCCGCCGAAGGCAAGCCGGACGACTTCCTTTCCATGCGCGAAGTCACTGCACGCCGCTACGAAAAGACCGACGACTTGCCCGACCTGATTGTTATCGACGGCGGTTTGGGGCAACTCAATTCCGCACTTGAAATCATTCGCCGCGCAGGACACAGCGTCCCCGTTGTCGGGCTCGCCAAGCAGTTTGAATTGATTTTCGTCGAAGGCTCCGCCGTGCCCGTCGAATTGCCGCGCGACAGTCAAGCACTCAAACTCATGCAACGCATTCGTGACGAGGCGCACCGTTTCGCCGTCACCTATCACAGGTCGTTGAGACGCAAGCGCAATTTGAAATCCGAACTCGACAGCGTCGCGGGTATCGGCGTCAAGCGGCGGACGGAATTGTTTAAACATTTCGGCTCGCTCGCCAAGATTAAAGCCGCCTCCGTCGACGAACTCGCTGCCGTGCCCGCAATGACTCGCGCCGCCGCTCAAGCACTTAAAGAATTCTTCGACGCGCAACGCCCCGATTGAACGACTGAAGCGATCGTGGTCGGCGGGTTAATCCTCGACTACATCATCAACAAACGTCGCTAAAGCGGCAGAATGTCCAATTTGACAGCCCGCTAATCGGTGCCGTAGCCGGTTATGGCAAAACGAAGCCCCGCGCAGTGCCGTAATCTGTGCGGGGGTTTTCGTTTGGTGATACTATGATGGAACTGCGAGCCTCACTCAACGCAGTTGCTTGCTTACAAGCAAGTGAACTTTACCACACGCCCGCGCCTTTGTCAAACAGAAGCTTTTCTGATATAATCGCGCCGATGCTACAACTCCTCGAACACCACAGCAGAACCCCTGACGAGAGGAGGTGTTCCCTATGTTAGGCTCCTTTGAGTTGCTGGCGTGGCAAGTGTTGGCGATAGTCATTGGCAACTACATCTACGACCACTACTTCAAAGACTAAATTGTAGCAGGCGCAATCGTCTCTACCCGCCCGCTAATCGAGTCGCATCGGTTATGGCAAAACGAAGCCCCCGTAACGGCGTCGCATTCCGTTCACGGGGGTTTTCGTTTGTGTTACCTACGCTAGGCTCTATCAGCGGTAAGTTTGCTTTGTAAGCAAATAAATTTTACTACACGCCTCCAAGGTTGTCAACGCCGGCAAAACGAAGCCCCCGTCGGGTCATCACTCCGCAGGGGTTCTTCGTTTGTGTTAATTGTGATTACCGTCCTTACACGGTGAATAGCAATATCATGAAACGCACTTAATTTACCACAGCCGCGCCGCGTTGCCAAATACGAAGCTTTTCTGATATAATCGCGCCAATGCCGTACCCTTACAGGCGGTAACTCGACGCTTGAGGAGGGAGGTGATAACGTGATAGAGAGCCTCGCTCAATTCGGCTTAGACGTAGTTGCGATCGTGGTCGGCGGGTTAATCCTCGACTACATCATCAACAAACGTCGCTAAAGCGGCAGAATGTCCAATTTGACAGCCCGCTAATCGGTGCCGTAGCCGGTTATGGCAAAACGAAGCCCCGCGCAGTGCCGTAATCTGTGCGGGGGTTTTCGTTTGGTGATACTATGATGGAACTGCGAGCCTCACTCAACGCAGTTGCTTGCTTACAAGCAAGTGAACTTTACCACACGCCCGCGCCTTTGTCAAATCGTCCGTCAGCTCGTCAAGCGTCGGTACAGTTTCATAAGCTCCGCAACAACCGCCGCCTCGTCGTACAATATCGACTCGAAACCGTAAGCAAGCGCGACCGCCGTATCGTTCAGCTTGTGCGCGTCGTGCAAAGGTTGCGGCATTGTCTCCGGGTTGTAGAGCCGCGCGAACGTCCAACCCTCGAAACCTGCGCGGACGTCCAAAATTTCTTGCGCCGAACGCTCGATTGCCCGCCGCTGCGAAGGCATCGGCTCAGGCCACGGAAATGTATTGTAAACGACGTAATTTGAATAGCTGTAGTCCGATTTCAATCGCCCGCAGGTTGCTCGTGTCCACGCCATATGAATCGAAGACGTTAAAACACCGAAGTGATAAATCTGCGCGGAGGCGACCAATCTCAGCGAATCGGCGCAAATAACCGAATCGTTCATGAAGCCAATCGGAATATAAAATCGTCGTTCGGAAGAAGTCTTCGGTATCGCGATAAAGTTGCCGCGCGGAAAATTTTCGACGTGAAAGCGTGTCGGCGTCTCGGCGATTTTGCGGGTGGGTTTGCTTTTGCTCGCCAAACGATAAGCTGCGACGTTCAAGACGCGCTCCCAACAGAGCGGCATTTGTTTTATCTCGTCGAACGTCAAATCGCCCAGCCAAAGGCAATAACGTTTGATGCCTTTGATAAATTCTTGCGCGCCGTACCAAGGATGAAAATACTTTGCGGCGGCGGGCTCGTGCTTGATGAAGTCTTCCATTTCGGCGGGCGTGAAAAGATAGTTGCCGTCGTCGATAGGCTTGTTGCCGATACCTATTTCGGGCACGCCGTCTTGAAGGGGCTCGTTGCGGCTTTCGACGAAAATATTTTCGCCGTCGACGAGGTAAGCGTTGATGTTCTTGGCGACGCGTCCCTTGCCGCCGTCGAAAATGATTTTTTGTTTGGCGTTGGGCGCGACGCTGAACCCGACAATGACGCAGTGGACGTGCGCTGGGTTATCGGAGTCGCTGAGCCATTTGAACGTTCGATAAGCGAAGTCGATATGAACGCCCGCCGCGAAAAGATTTTTCCAAAGCGCGCCGACTTGGTCGCCTTGACAGACTGAATTTGTCGACACGAACGCGCAACGGATATTCGTTCCCTTGATGAAATCGACGGCCTTCTTGTACCAGCACGTCACGTAGTCGAGGTTGGCGGTGTTGTCCCACCCGTCGGAGACGCGTTGCATATCGGCAGCCTGCGCGGCGGACTTCATGCGTGCGCCGACAAACGGCGGGTTGCCGATTATGAAATTGACGGCGGGTGCGACGCTGTGCCAGTCGATTTGCAGGGCGTTGTCGATAGTGATATGCGCCTTGTCCTTGAGCGGGAAGGCTTGCAAGTCTTTGCCGATGACGCCTTCGGTCTGTTGGAGCATTTGATTTTCGGCGATATACATGGCGACTTGCGCGACTGCGGCGGCGAACGGTTGAATCTCAATGCCGTAAAACTGATTGATAGAAACTTTAATCGGGTCGGCGGGCAACGTGACGTTCAAGCCGCGCAGTTCTTCGATGATTTCGTTTTCGAGTTGACGGAGTGCTTTGTAAGTCATTGTAAGGAAATTACCGCTGCCGCAAGCCGGGTCGAGGAACTTCAGCGACGCCAGCTTATCTTGCAAGTCGAAAAATCCTTGCGGGCGATTTTGAATGTGGCGGCGTTTGATGGCGTCGAATTCGTCGCGCAGGGCGTCAAGGAACAGCGGCTTGATAACCTTGCGGATATTGTCTTCGTCGGTGTAGTACATGCCGCCTTCGCGCTGAACGTCGGGCTTGAAGAGCGATTCAAAGGTCGCGCCGAAAATGGGCGGGCTGATTTCGCGCCAGCTGAACTTTACGAATTTGCCGTCCTCGTCCGTGAGGAAATGTCCCGGAGCGATTTTAATGTGATGCGCGTGAATGATTGCAAGTTGCAAGTATTCATTTAGCGGCGGGATGTCAAGTTTTTCGTCGAAGAGTCCGCCGTCGACGTAAGGGAATTTTTTCAGCGTGTCGTTGAAGTCGTCGCGTTCGTCTTCGGGCGTGTTGAGCACGTCGAACACTTTTTGAATCGTGTCGCGAAATTTTTCGGTCGGAATGTTTTGCAAGTAGTCATCGAATTTTATTTGCGCGAAGGTCGTCCCGTCGTCGGCATAGAAGCAAAAGACAAGGCGCATACAAAATTTGCGGAGCAGTTCGACAAAGGCGGGCTCACGCCTGCGATAATTTTCGTCGAAGGCTTTGCAAATTTGCTCAACGATTTTGGCGGCGTCCTTGGTTATTTTTTCTTCGGGCGGCTTGTCGTCGGCGTTCGGGTCGATAAGGAATTTGAATCGCTTGTAATGATAACGCAGTTCGCGGAGACTGATGACGGTCGGCTCGCGCTCGAAGAGATTTTTTTTCGTGTCGTAAATGCGGAACTCGGCAAAGTTGCAAGTGATAATCCAACGCGGCTTTTCGGAGGCGGGCAGTGCGTCGACGTAGCGCATTGCCTGTTCAAAGGGCGTGAGGTATTCGCCGTCGGATTGCCGAATTTTTTGGTCAAGGCTGACGCCGAAAGACTTGTGCTCGATTAAAACTTTTGTCTTGGCGATATAAGCGTCGATGTGTTTGCCGCCGCCGACGGGCTTTTGAAATTCGATCAGCTGTCGCGGTCGTTCAACGCCAAAAATATCGTGCAGGAATTCGCGCCAAAAATCTTGATAGTCGCTGTTTTCTCTGCCGCCCTCGTGCCAGTCGTTAGCGAAAATTTTTGCGGCGGTCTCTTGCCGGGTTTCGTCCTCGTTCATAAAAAAATCCCTCCCGCGCAGATTATAGCACGAGAGGAAATTTATTTACATCTCAATAACTGAGACGCAGAAAGCCGCTTGCGAGGCGGCTTCCGAACCGTATAATCAGCTTTTATTGATTAAGAGAGAAAGCGTCGACGTTCCCCAACATCTGCCGGTAAATTTGTCTTAACGACGGTGCAAATAATAGCACGCGCCGAAAAAATTTTCAAGTTAAAGTTGTCGCGGGCAGTCGTTTGTAGTAAATTGTTGCGAAAGGAGTGATTGCAATGCGCGTTGTGGTAGTCGGAGCGGGCAAACTCGGATACACGATAGCCGAACTTTTGAGCAACGAACAAATGTCGGTAACGGTAATCGACCGCGAAGAAGAACAACTCGTCGCGGCGAAAAACAATCTTGACGTGCTGACGATAACGGCAAACGGCGCGAGCCCGATAACAATGGACGACCCCGACATAAACGGCGCGGACGTGTTCATTGCGGTCACGGACGTCGACGAAGTGAACATGGTCGCCTGCATTTTGGCGAAGAAACACGGCATAAAACACACGATAGCCCGAATCCGCGACATGCAGTTTATCAGCGAGGCAAAGGACTATCTGAAAAAAAATTTCGACATAGATTTGATGCTCAACCCCGAAGTGATAGCGGCGCACGAAATTTATCGCATCCTTATGACGCCGGCGGCACTGGACGTTGACGAATTCGCGGACGGCAAAGTTCGGCTCTTTGAAGTCAAAATCAACAAGCACAGCAAATACGTCGACATTCCGCTGAAAAATTTGAAACTGCCGACGGGCGTGTTGGCGGGGCTGATTTTCCGCGATCATCAAATGATAATCCCGCACGGCGACGACGCGCTGCAAGTGGACGACAACGCGTACTTTATCGGCTTCCCCGACGCGATACAGAAATTCAGCTCCAACTTCGTGCGGCAGGAATCGCGCAAGCTTGAACGCGTCATGATAGTCGGCGCAGGGCGAATCGGGCGGACGTTGGCTGTCCTGCTCGTCAAGGCGGGTGTCAACGTCAAAATCTTCGAGAAAGATCGCGACCGTTGCGAAGAAATGGCGCAACTCTTGACGGGCGACAGCATGGCTATATACGGCGACGGCACGAACATTGATTTGCTTGCGCAGGAAGGCGTTGCTTCGGCGGACGTGGTTGTTTGCCTCACCGAAGACGACAAGCTGAATTTGATGATGGCACTCTTGGCGAAACACCTCGGTGCGAAAAAAACCGTCGTGCGCGTCTATCGTACGGAATACGCGGACTTGATTGAAAAGGTCGGCGTCGATGTGGTAATATCTGCACGGCTTTTGGCGGCGAGTGAAGTGTTGGCATTCGTGCGACGCGGCGGCGTGGTCAGCGTGTCGATATTGGAAGGTGCGCGAGCCGAGGCGGTTGAAGTTATCGTTCAGAGCGGCGCAAAAGTCGCGGGCAAAAAACTAATGGACGTGCGCCTGCCGAAGTCGTGCTTGGTCTGTGCCTACGTTCGCAAAGGCAAGGCGGCTATCCCCAACGGTCACACGATTCTTGAGCCGGGCGACAGGACGATTTTATTTTGTTTGCGCGGCGCGGCGCAAGAAGTCATGACGTGGTTTAATTAATGCGCAATGCGTAATGCGAAATGCGCAATGGTAGGAGGCTTCACATGTTTAATTTCTCACGCAAAGACACGGAGTTTTTCGATTTGTTTCTGGAGAACGCGAAATTCTTTCACTTGGGCGCGGTGTTGCTCGACGACGTGATTAAAGACCCAAATCAAGCCCTCGAACGCATCGAAGACATTTTGGGGCTCGAATCTTCCGCCGACGCCGTCAACGAAAAAATCATCAACAAGCTGAACTTGAGCTTCATCACGCCGATTGACCGCGAAGACATTTACGCGATAGCCGGCGAATTGGGCAACGGCGTCGATATGTTGCAGGGCGCGTTGCAACGAATCATCATGTATCACGCGGGGCATTCGACCAAAAGATCTCACGCCTTGACGAAACTTTTGGTCGACAGCACCAACGACTTGGTTAAGGCGTTCAAGCTCCTTGTCGACGTGAAAAAAAATCAGCGCGAAATTCTCGACGCCGTCCACCGCATTGCCGACAACGAAAGTCGCGGCGATTTGATTTACCGCGCGGACATCGGCATACTCTTCGACGAGGCGGCGGAGGCTGCTCGCGAACATGGGGCAAGTCGCGCCGTCATTCACCTTATCAAGTGGAAGGACATCCTCGAAGACGTCGAAGAGGCTCTCGACCACACAAAGAAAGTCGGCGACATGATTCGCGGCGTCGTCATGAAGTACGCGTGACCTTTCCGTTGCCCTAAAAATCCCGCCATCGTTCGGCGGGAAATTTTTTTCTTGCAATTTGGCGACGGGTATGGTATAAAGCAGGCAGTTCAGATTTTGATTTTGGAAAGTGATTGGAGGGTACGTAGCGACGCCGGTTATCGGAAACATTTTCCAAAAGGTACAAGTGGCGTCAAATCAACATTCAAGACACTTTTCTGAAACGTATATGACAAAAATTTTCGAGAACCTCAGCGAAAATCGGCGCGTTTGAAATCATTTTCCAAAACCGCCGAATGAATTGCACAAGGACGCCACCTTTAGGGTGTGCTGTCGCGACATTTCTCATACCGTTTACGGTTTTGAAACTTGAGTGACGATCTGATCCCGGATCCGGTCCTCGATTGAGGGGGCGGGTCGCGACATTTCTCATACCGTTTACGGTTTTGAAACTCGAATTTTACTCCGAGGATGGTTTCAACCCATTGGTACAGAGTCGCGACATTTCTCATACCGTTTACGGTTTTGAAACTTCTCGAGCAGTTGAGCTTGGAATCTGGACCGATTGTTGATAAGTCGCGACATTTCTCATACCGTTTACGGTTTTGAAACCTTGTTGTAACTGCTGTCGCCGTAGTCAGTGAAATCGTCGTCGGTCGCGACATTTCTCATACCGTTTACGGTTTTGAAACTAAACAAAAAGATTAATGCGGTATCTATGTAAACACAGCGACACAGGTCGCGACATTTCTCATACCGTTTACGGTTTTGAAACAGCCATGATGATGGCCTCCTTCGAAAAGTTTTTTGGGGTCGCGACATTTCTCATACCGTTTACGGTTTTGAAACGGTCATTGTGCTTGCCGGTATGGTCGAGCCGTCAATCGTTGTCGCGACATTTCTCATACCGTTTACGGTTTTGAGAGCAATAAAAAAATCCCGCCGATTGATTCGACGGGGTTTTTTCGTTGCAGAAAATAATTCAGTCTTCGATGATGTAAGCCTTGAGTATTTCGCCGTAGTAAGCGACGTGCGGCTCGGAATGCGCCGTGTTCGGGACGTAAAAATTTTTAAAGCGACTGCTGACGTCTTTAATCGGTTGTTCTTGACTGAACACGACACGGCATTCAAACGTAAGCGGCAATTCTTTAATCGCGGGCGGACGAACGATTTCGGGCTCGACAAGGTGAACGCCTGCTTTTGCAAGCTTGTCAACGTCGCGACCCGACTTGCTGCCGCAAATACCGATAGCTTTGACCGCCTCCTTCGACGGCTCGCCCAACGGCGCGCAAATCGTGAACTCGCCCGTGCGCTCAAGCAAATCGTAAGTGAAACGGCTCGTGCGGACGTAAGCCGTGAAAATCGGGACGCCCCATTCAATGCCGATTGTGCCCCAACCGATCGTCATTGCGTTGACGCAATCTTCAGCCTCGCTCGTCAGCAAAATGCCGCGCGGCAACGCTTTAAAAATTTCGCCGGCGTAATCGAACGCGTTAATCTCTCTCTTCATGTTAAGACCTCCTCGCCGCGAATTATAATCGTCGACGTTGACGGCGGCAAGCGGCTTTGCTAGACTGAAAAAAATTTTTCGGAAGGGAGCAGTTATCATGTTCATGACCAAGCCGATGGAAATCGAAGAACGCAGCATGGAAATAATCGCGCCGCATCTGGCGGGGCTCAGCCTCGGCGATGACGAAAAAAAAATTTACTCGCGAATCATTCACGCGTCGGGCGACGTTGACTACGCGTCGATAATCCGCATTCACCCAGAAGCCGTCGCGACGATTAAAGCGGTACTCCTGCGCGGCGCGAACATTTTCACGGACGTTGAGATGGTGCGGCGCGGAATCAGCATTCGGACGTTCACGAAATTCGGCGGCGAAATTTATTGCAAGGTCTCCGATGTCGACGTTCGCGAATTCGCAAAGCGTGAAGGCATTACCCGTTCAATGGCGGCGATGAGAATTTTCGGCAAGCGGCTCCAAAATGAAATCGTGGCGATTGGCAACGCGCCCACTGCCCTGTTTGAAGTGTTGCGGCTCGTTCGCGAAGAAAACATTCGTCCCGCCGCGATAATCGGCGTGCCCGTCGGTTTCGTCGGTGCGGCGGAGGCAAAGGCTCAACTCGCCGCGCAGGACGAAATCCCCTACATCACGGTCGAAGGCACAAAGGGCGGCTCGTCAATCGCGGTCGCTGCCGTCAACGCGATTCTTTACATGCTCGACAATTCGCGCGGGCTTATCGAAAAATAAGGAGCGATTCAACATGAAGCAATGCAAAATTACGATACTCAAGACGACGTTGCAAAAAGATTTGGCTGACGAATACGGCGTGCCGAATTTGTCGACGTGCCCGCTCATGCGTGAAGGGCAAACCTTTTACGCGTCGTGGGCTAAGCCCGAAGGTTTCTGCGACGAGGCGTGGAAGGCGGTTTATCAATACGTGTTCGCGTTGGCGCACGGGGCTGACGTTTGGTATTACGGCGACTGGATTGACCCGAAGCACAAGGGCGTTGCAATTTGTTCGTGCAATGACGGCTTGCGCCCGGTTATCATGAAGATTGAACGGACGGACACAGATGCCGAATAATTTTCCGCGTTTGATAATCGCGGCGACACAAAGCGGCTCCGGCAAGACGACGATAACGGCGGGACTGCTCGGCGTGCTAAAAAATCGCGGATTGAACGTTCAAGCTTACAAGATCGGTCCCGATTACATTGACACGGGCTGGCATGCATTGGCGATTGGCAAGCCGTCACACAATCTGGACAGTTGGCTCGTCGGCAAAAATAAGCTGACGGAAATTTTTACGACGACGGCACGCGGCGCGGACGTTTCGATAATCGAAGGCGTCATGGGGCTTTACGACGGCGGGCGCGGCGGAATTTCTTCGACGGCTGAAATCGCCAAGCAGCTCGGCGCGCCTGTCGTGTTGGTTATCGACGCAAAAAGCATGGGCACATCGGCGGCGGCTGTCGCGTTGGGCTTTCGCGAATTCGATAAATCGGTCAATCTCGCGGGCGTGATTCTCAATCGGCTCGGCTCGGACTCGCATAAGCAAATGATTGTCGACGCCCTGGACGCGCTCGGCATAAAATGTTTCGGCGCGATTATGCGCAACGACGAATTCACTTTGCCCGAACGCCACCTGGGTCTTGTGCCGACGACGGAGAATCATGCCGTTGACGCGTTGCAGAAAATCTGCGCGGCGGTCGAAAAGCAAGTCGACATTGACGCGCTGATTGCACTCGCCCTAACCCCTGCGCCCTTGCCCCCTCCCCCTTGTCCCTTGTCCCTTGTCCCTTCCCCCTTAACAATCGGCGTTGCGCGTGATGAGGCGTTCAGTTTCTATTACGACGCCGGCTTGAAGGAATTGGAACGGCTCGGCGCGCAAATCGTATACTTCAGCCCGCTGAACGATAGGACGTTGCCGAAGGTTGACGGCTTGATAATCGGCGGCGGCTTCCCCGAAATGTTCGCGGCTCGGCTTGAACGCAACGAAAATCTTCGCTTGGCGATTCGTGACGCGGCGGCGACGGGCTTACCGATTTTCGCGGAATGCGGCGGCTTCATGTATTTGATGCGCGAACTCGTTGACTTCGACGGGCGGCGATTCAAAATGTGCGGCGCGCTTGACGGCGTGGCGACCATGACGAACAAATTGCAAACGGTCGGCTACGTTACGGCTGAACTGTTGCGCGACTGCGTAATCGGCAGGGCGGGCGACGTGATTCACGCTCACGAGTTCCATTTTTCGACGGCGGAGACTTTGGGCGAAAAAATTTTCAAGTGCACGCGCCTGCGGACGGGCAAAGAATATTTCGCGGGCGCGGCGCAAAAAAATCTTGTCGCGTCGTACTTGCACATACACTTCGCGGGCTGTCCGCTCGCCGCCAAAAATTTCGTCGACGCCTGCAAAACTTTTCGGCTGAAATAAAAGCCCGCCACTCGCTTGAGTGACGGGTTTTTTGTTGCTTGCTTATGATTTAATTTTTGCTTTTCACGTAGTTGATAAGACCGCCCGCGTTGGCAATCTCCTGCACGAAGCCGGGCAGCGGGTGCGCTTTGAAAGTGTCGCCCGTCGTCAAGTTTTCAATCGTGCCCGTGGCGGTGTCGATTCGCAACACGTCGTCGGCAGAAATTTTTTCCACGGCGTCACCGATTTCAAGGAGCGGCAAGCCGATGTTGATTCCGTTGCGATAGAAAATTCGCGCGAAGCTCGCCGCAATGACCACGGGGATTCCCGACGCCTTGATTGCAACGGGCGCGTGTTCGCGACTGGAGCCGCAACCGAAATTTTTTCCGCCAACCATGATGTCGCCCGCCGTGACGTTCGCGGCAAAAGTTTCGTCGATGTCAACCATGCAGTGCTTTGCCAACTCGGCGGGGTCGAACGTGTTCAGATAGCGCGCGGGGATTATGACGTCGGTGTCGATGTTGTCGCCGTAACGCCAGACTTTGCCTTCAATTTTCATTGTCAATCACCTCTTCGGGAGTCGCGATTTTGCCGAGGACAGCGGACGCCGCCGCGACGAACGGGCTTGCCAAATAGACTTCGCTGTCGACGTGACCCATGCGCCCGCGGAAGTTGCGGTTGGTCGTCGATACGCAACGTTCGCCCGCGCTGAGAATGCCCATGTATCCGCCGAGGCACGGACCGCAAGTCGGACAGCTCACCACGCAACCCGCGTCGATAAAAACGTCAATCCAGTGGCAGTGCATTGCCTCCTTGTAAATCTCTTGACTGCCAGGAATGATTATGCAACGAACGTCGGGATGAACTTTGCGCCCGCGCAGGATGCCCGCCGCAATGCCGAGGTCTTCAAGCCGTCCGTTAGTGCACGAGCCGATAACGACTTGATTGATTTTGATTTCGCCGAGTTCGTCGACAGGCTTGACGTTTTCGGGCAGGTGCGGCAGGGCGACGACGGGTTTCAGTTCGCTCAAGTTGATTTCGACGGTCGCGGAGTATTTTGCGTCAGCGTCAGCGGCAACGGGATTGAACGGTTTCTTGACGCGCCGCGCAACGTACATTTCGGCTTTCTCGTCGAAGGGGAAAACGCCCGCCTTCGCGCCCGCCTCAATCGCCATGTTGGAGATCGTCAAGCGGTCGGTCATGGACAATTCGGCGACGCCTTCGCCCGTGAATTCAAGAGCTTTGTAAAGTGCGCCGTCGACGCCGATTTTCCCGATAAGCGTAAGGATAACGTCCTTGCCGCAAATGTTTTGGGGTTTCTTGCCCGTCAGGTGAACGTTAATGGCTTCGGGGACTTTGAACCAGGCTTTGCCCGTGGCGAGCCCGACAGCCAAATCGGTGGTGCCCACGCCCGTCGAAAAGGCGTTGACCGCGCCGTAAGTGCAAGTGTGGCTGTCCGCGCCGATAATCAACATGCCGGGCGCGACGATTCCGAATTCGGGCAAGATGACATGTTCAATGCCGACGCGTCCCTGTTCGTAGTAGTGCGCGATTTTATTCTTGCGGGCGAAGTCGCGCATAATCTTGGCGAGGTCTGCGCTTTTGATGTCCTTGGCGGGTTGGAAGTGGTCGGGAATCAGCGCGATTTTGTTCGGGTCGAAGACGGGTCGCCCGATTTTTTCAAACTCCTTGATTGACGGCGGCCCCGTCACGTCGTTCGCCATAACCAAATCAAGGTCGCAGATGACGAGTTGCCCCGCCTCCACGGCGTCGAGTCCGGCGTGGCGTGCAAGAATTTTTTCGCTCATTGTCATGCCCATAAAGTTGCCCTCCTAAAAAATTTTTATTCGTTCAAGCGTGGCGATTATCTGAAGTTATCAAACGGTATTGCACGACTGCAGGGATTTCCGGCATTTAATCAAACCAACAATACAAGTTTTCGGCATGAAGTTCATCAGCGTGACCGAATAAATCTGCGAAGTCTTTCAATTCGTCCAAGCTGTCTAGGTCGCCCTCTTTTTCCACGCCCGTAAGAGTTACACGATAACTGCTCTGATTTTTTTCGACTGCGTAACCGTGTGCAGTGTAGCCGGGATATTTTTTCATGAATTCAAAAATTTCTTTTACTGCGGGACAGTCGTTTTGCTTTTCGTCAGGGTCGATAAAGTTCAAATCTAAGAACAGGTGTTCATAAACGATTAAGCAAAGTGTGAATATGAGAAATCTTAATTA
>CAMZAX010000028.1 GCA_947304355.1 uncultured Selenomonadales bacterium | reverse complement strand
CTCATAATGTATCTACTATATCACTATTCAATTTTTATGAACACCTGTTCTAAGATCGCGCAGTTCTTTGTACTCGCCGTAAGTGCCGCCGCTCACTGCGTCGAGCTGATCCATGGTCATGATTTCGTAAGTCATTTTAGTTTCCTCCAATTACCAATTTGGTCCGAAATTGTCTATAAAAGTTTTGACTCTGGCAACGACTTCGCTGTGTGTCAAGACTTCGCCGCTGAATATATCCTTGTAGAAATTTTTTTCGCCCGCGCTGTCGAGGGGATTCCACCAGTCGCCGACATCAATCTTTGCCACTACATTGACGCGTCTTCTCAACCAATCCTGCACTTCGCCGAAGTTGGGTTTCCTGTACTTGGTTGTCCCCCAAAAGTTTTCATATCTGATTTCGGGCAACATGTCGCGAAGTTCTCTGTATTCGCCGTTGGTGCCGCCGCTTACCGCGTCGAGTTGATTCATAGTCATCAGTTCGTAAGTCATTGTTATCTGTCTCCTCTGTGTTTGTTTAAATTTTTCTTTCTGTTCCTTATACGCAGATTAGAAAGTTTTGTTACACGCTTGGGAGAAATTTTTTTGCGGCGTCGAGAACCTGCGCGGGCGTGACGTTTTGCAGGCAGGCGGGCTTTGGATAGGTCGGACACTCTTCGGCTTTGCAGGTGCACGGGCAACACGGCTCGCGGCTCGTGAGTGCGACGGCATTTGGATTAATCGGGTGCCAACGGTCGGGGCTCGTGCAACCGTATATAGTAATCATTTTGACGCCCGTGGTCGCGGCAATGTGCGTCGCGCCCGTGTCCACCGTGATAAACAAATCTGCGCGGCGGAACAGCTCGGCAAGGTCGGTCAGCGAAGTCTCGCCGCAAAAGTTAAGGGGCAAGGGACAAGGGGCAAGGGACAAGTTTTTTTCACTGACCCCTGACCACTGACCCCTGACCGCTTCAATAACTTCGTCGGCGTAGGCTCGGTCGTTCGGCGCGCCCACAATAAAAAACGCCGCGTCATAACTTTGCCGCAACCCGGCAACGACTTCGGCGAAATATTCCTTGCTCCACGTCTTGAGCGGGAACGTGCCCTTGACACACAGCGCGATTTTAAAGTGCGCGGGCGGCAGGCGACTTAACAACGCGTTGGCGACGGGCGAAGGCTTTTTCGGGAAGCGCGGCGTTTCGTGACCGTCAATCCCGAAAAATTTGCGGACGATCTCTTGATACGTCTCGGCTTGCAAAGTTTTGTTCAAGTCGTGCGAAATTTCAATCACGTCGGTGTAAAGCAACGTCACGCGGCTCTTGTTGTCGTCGAAAACCTTTGACGGGCAGACTCGGCGCGGTATCCCTGCAAAGAACGTTATCAGCGCGGGACGAAGTTTGCGGTCGAACGAAATCGCCAAATCAAATTGCCGCCGCCGAATCTCCTTGACGAGCGCGCGCATCTTCCCGAACGAATTTTCCTTGGCGCGGTAGTCCAAAATCATCACGTCGTCGACAACGGGATTGTCAATCACGGCGTCGGCAACTGCGGGCTTGACCAACATGGTGATTCGCGTGTCGGGGAAGTGCCGCTTAATCAGCGCAAGCGCGGAAGTCGTCAGCACCACGTCGCCCAAATTTACCAGCGCGTTGACCAAAATATTTTTAAACATCGTCCGCCGCCTCCGTCACGTGAACATTTTCTTTGCCGTAGTAATAAAGCTTGACGTACTTCGCCATGGTGTAGAAGTAATGAAAGCCCGCAAGCACGAAACCGATTCGCCCGTCGAGAAAACCGCCGCGCAGGACGTACATGCGGAAGCTCGCCCACAACGGGTGCAGAATCATATCAAGAATCCCCGCCGATTTGCCCTGCTCGTGCGCTTTCTTCGCGGCAAGCGTCGTGTAAAAGTTCAGCTTGTTGAAGTAGTGATTCCAGTCGCGATACGGATAGTGGACGAGGTACGCCGATTCGGGAAAGTCCTTTTCCGCGCAAGTGTGATGAATCTGCGGGTGGACGAAGCCCGTGACGTAACTGCCCGCCGTCGGGAAAAGGCGCGTGACGTAATCGGGGAACCAGCCGCCGTGTCGCAACGGTTGTCCCCAAAAATAACTCAACCGCGCCGTTCGCCAAGCAATGCTTTTATCGTCGCGGGCAAGCACGTCTTTAATCGCGGCAGTCAGCGCGGGCGTGGCGCGTTCGTCGGCGTCGATAAAGAACACCCAATCGAAGCGCGCCTGTTGAATCGCGAAAGTCTGTTGACCGCCCCAGTCGCCGTTGAGTCCGCGTTGAACGACACGAGCACCCAAATCGGCGGAAATGCGGGCAGTCGCGTCGGTGCTGAAGTCGTCGATAACGACAACCTCGTCCGCGAAACCGGCGACGCTTTTAATGCACGCGCCGATAAATTTTTCCTCGTTCTTCGCCAAAATCAGCACGGATACTTTAGCCATACGCGCCCTCCATAATTCGTTCAAGCCGCCGCGCAAAATTCGCTGGTGAAAAGTCTTCGCCCGCCGCCCGCAGGTTCGCCGAGTAGGTCGGAAAATTTTTGTCGAAGTTGTTGATAAAAGTTTCAAGCACGCGGGCAAGAGCGTCCGTGTCGCCGCTCGGAAACGTCTCGCCGACGCGATACAGCTCAAAGACTTCGGGATTCATGTCGTCGCTGGCAACGACGGGCTTGCCGAAACCGATTGCCGTGAACAACATGCCGCCCCAATGATAGCGGTAGCGCGGCGCGGAATACGGCATCAACAGCGCGTCGACGTTAAGAATCGCCCGCTGCCACTCCGCGCCGATTAAGCCTTTGTGCAGGAAGCTCAGCCGCTCGTCGCCGCTGTATTGCCGTATGATTTGTTCAAAGTCGTCGGCGTCCTCGGCGTGCATTGTCGACCCCTGAACTTGCAATTCGACTCGACGCGTGTACTTGCCGCGAAGAAAAACTTCCAACAGCCCGCGCAGATTTTTTTCGCGACGATATTGCCCGAAGAAACCGATTTTTAATAAGTTAGGAGTTAGAAGGTAGGAGTTAGGAGTTGCATTGGCATCGTCAAAACTCCTAACTCCTAACTCCTCACTCCTAACTGTTAAAAGGTCGCGGGCAGTGTACGTCGGCGGATAAATCGTGTAAACGTTGTCGCGCCGCTCGCCGAATATCGAATCGCCGAACGTCAACACGACGGGCTTGATATTTTTATTCGCCGCAAGCTTGTCCGCCGCCGCCAAGAATTTCGGAGCCTCGGCGGGATTGATGCCGTGCAAAATGAAAATCAGCGGCACGGAAATTTTTTTCAGCGCGCTGTGATTCAACGCCCGCAAGTAGCGATACGTCGACGTCGGGATTATCAGCGCGTCGAAATTTTTTTGTGCGTCGGCGAGTTGACTGTACCAGCGTTGCCGATTGATTTCGCGCTTCGCCGCCGCAAAAAGTTTCTTGAGTCCGCGCGAATTCGTGTAGGTTACGGCGTCGCCCTTGAGCCGAGTGACGGGCGTTTGATAATCGAATTGGAAGGAAAAATTTTCCGGGACGTAAAACTCGACGGCGTGACCGAGCGCGCGAAACTCCTCGACCAAAATCCTGTCGAACTCGACTTCGTGACCGCCGGGCGTCATTATGTTTTCAAATATCGCGATTCGCACGTTCAAACCCCCGCAACGTTTCGGCAATCGCCGCGTCCAATTCGTCAAGCAACTTGAATCGCCGCCGATATTGCGCGCGCTTGTGCGACGGAATTTCGTCGACGGTCTTGCGAATCTCCGTCAAAGGCAACTCGTAAAATCTGGCGTCGTCGGTAGGAATGCCGCCCGCTTCCGCCCAAAAGTCGCTGAACGAAGTCTTCAACTTCCTGTCGCGGCGCAAGTGGTTGTTGGCGTAGTAGCCCTCGTTGGTGACGGCAAAAATTTTCGTCACGCCGAACGAACGCGCCACAGCCTGCGCGGCGTAGAGAATCAGATTCTTCGTGCGATAAGCGTGACAGCGTTTGGTAATGCGCTTGACCAAATCCTTGGCGTCGTCGACGTTGGGACCTTGCATGGCACCTATCCACATCGACCAATCGTCGTCGTGTCGCGCTATCCAAAACAAAATCTGATAAACAGGAACTTCGCCGGGCAAGTTGAACATGACGGCAGCAAGCCCCTCCTTGCGTTGCCCCGACTCCGCGCACAGGACAAGATTCATGTCGCCGAGCGTGTCGTCAAGCGTCATGCGCCACAGTTCGATTTTCTTGTCGCCGTAAAGTTTCAACATGAAGTCATCGTTAAAGCGCGCCGACAAAAATCGCATGTTGTCTTCGATAAGCCGCGCGCGCTCCTCGAACGTCGACCGATAGTAAAAAAACGCCCGCGTCGCCTGTTCGTAAACAAACGGGTAGCCCGCCGCGACTTGCCGCAACAGCTCCGATTGCGCGAAAAATTTTTCCAAACGGCTCATTCGTTGCGGGTGCAGAAGGCAACGCGCCACGAACACCGCGAATCGGTGTGCCTCGCGCGGATTGTTCAAGTCGTAGATTTTTTTTCCGAGTTCGATAAAGTTGCTCATAAGGTCTCCAGTTCGGCTTTGACGGCGTCGAATAAATTTCCGCCCGCGAAAAAAATTCCGTTGCGCAGTCCCGCCGCCTGTGCCGCTTTGATGTCGCGTTCGGTGTCGCCGAACATAATCGACCGCGCCGGGTCAATGTCAAGCTCCTTGCACGCGCGCAGAATCAAACCGGGCTTGGGTTTGCGACAATCGCACACGACGCTGAAATTTTCGACGACGCCTTCGGGGTGGTGCGGACAGTAGTAAAAAGCGTCGATATGTGCGCCGACTTCGGACAAGTCACGTTGCATGCAGGCATGAAGATTGTCGACATCCCGCGCCGTGTAAAGTCCGCGCGCAATGCCGCCTTGATTAGTGACGACGACCGCCAACAGCTCGCGTTCGTTGCAAAGCCGGACAGCCTCGCGCGCGCCGTCAATCCACTTGAATCGCTCGACTTCCCAAAGGTAACCGACCTCCTCGTTGAGGACGCCGTCTCTGTCGAAAAAAACAGCTTGTCTCATATGCTTAACCCCGTGAAAAATTTTTGGCTTGATTCTGCAAGTCGAAGAAAATTTCCTGCCGCAAATTTTTTGGGCGCGCGGACGAACGCGAATAGTCAAGCCAAGTGAAAAATAGTGGAAAAGTATATTTCTTTCGCGCTCTCATGTCGATTATTTCCGGCGGGCGACGAGATATTTAACTAGTTCGCGCAGGAAGTCTGCTTCCGTGCCGAAAATTTCAAGGGCAGTCAAAGCCTCGTCGACAGCCGCCGTCGCAAGTCGTTTCGCCTCGTCGAGCGAAGTCAAGCTTACGTAAGTCGACTTGTGATTTTTTTCGTCGGAGCCCGTCGGTTTGCCCAAAATCGTCGCGTCGCCCGCAACGTCCAAGATGTCGTCGGTTATCTGGAACGCAAGCCCGAAAGCCTCGGCGTAACGCGTGAGAGCGTTCAATTTATCAGCGGGGGCTTTTGCCAACAGTGCGCCCGAACGAATCGCCGCCTTGAACAGTGCGCCCGTCTTGCCAAGGTGCATGAGCTTGAGCGTCGACAAATCGATTTGCACGCCTTCCGAACGCAAGTCGATTGCCTGTCCGCCGACCATGCCCGCCGCGCCCGCCGCAATGCTTATCTCGCGCAGAACCGCCGACAAGATTTCGGGCGCAACGTCCTTTTGCCGTAACGCGACTTCAAATGCCAACGTCAACAGCGCGTCGCCCGCAAGAATCGCCGTCGCCTCGCCGAAGACTTTGTGATTGGTCAGCTTGCCGCGCCGATAGTCGTCATTGTCCATCGCCGGCAAGTCGTCATGAATCAGCGAATACGTGTGAATCATTTCAAGGGCGTCCGCCACCGTTATGAATTTTTCGCCCGCGCCGTCAATCGTATCCGCCGCCGCCATCAAAAGTATCGGGCGCAAACGCTTGCCGCCCGCCATCAAGCTGTATTCCATTGCACGCATTAAATTTTCGTCAAGCGATTCGGTGCGCCGCAACTCCTTAATCAAGTCCGCCTCGACCAATGCGCGTCGACGTTGCCACAAGTCTTTGAACATGTCAGGAAGCCCCCAAAAAATTTCTCGGTTGAAAAATTTTCTGCACCGTGTAAAATTTCCCTGCCGTCGTTTGAACAGCGTCGCGCTAAAAATTTTTCCGCAGTAAAGGGAAAATCTTCACGGCGTCGAAGTGTTGACGCATGAGACAGGTATTAAGTACGTTCAAGGAAAGTTGGAAAATTTTTTTTGCAGTGGCGGCAGTTTTGTCTTTGCAATTAATCTCGGCGGGACAGCTTCACTTGTGCGGAGCGGTCTTAATCGGTGCACTGTTAAATTTTTTTTATTTGCTGTCGACGGCAGCGCGCTTGGAGGCCGCCGCGAATTCCCCCGCCGCGCAGGCGAAAAAAATCATGCTGGTCGGGTTGCTTTTGCGGCTCGGAATGATTTTCGTCGTGTTGGCGGTCGCCGTGCACATTTCCACCGAACTTTTCTTGGCGGCGGCGGTTTCGTTCGGCGTGTTTTACTTGACGTCGCTGTTCGTCCTGGCTCGGAAAGGCAATTAGAAATGCGCAATGCGTAATGCGTAATTAAAATCTTCATAATTGCGCATTGCGCATTACGAATTACGCATTGAACGAAGGGAGGTGAACTTATGCATGAAATTGGTGTCCGCGAGACGATAAATTTCCTCGGCTTGACGTTCAATATCGAAACGCTCAAGATGACGTGGCTGGCAATGGGCATTGTAATTTTGGTCGCCTGCCTTGCGACGCGCAACTTGAAAGTCGTCCCGCAAGGCTGGCAGAATTTCGTCGAAATGATTATTCTTTGGCTCCACGACCAGATTGACGCAATGATGGGCAGTCGCGGGCGGATGCTTGCGCCGTTTATCGTCGGGCTGTTCATGTTCCTGTTGGCAAGCAATTTAATCGGGCTCGTGCCGCTCATGGCGTCGCCGACAAACGACTTGAACACGACGCTCGGTCTTGCACTGCTGGTTGTGTGTATCGTCCACTGCCTCGGCTTGTACTTTAAGGGCGGTCATTACATCGCGCACTTTTTCCAACCGACGCCGGTTTTCGTCGTCATCAACATGATTGAGGAAATCGCAAAGCCGATAACGCTTGCCTTCCGTCTGTTCGGAAACATTCTCGCGGGCGAAATTCTAATCATCGTCTTGCTCAAGCTGATGCCGATTTGGATGCCGATACCGTCGGTCGCGTGGCTGGCGTTCAGTATCTTTATCAGCTGTGTGCAGGCGGTTATCTTCACAATGCTTTCAATGGCGTACCTTGCCAACGCGGTCAAGGAAGATCACGCCGAATAATTTTTTTATTGCTTAAGGAGGACTTTTTAAAATGGAACATGCGATTATGGTAGCAGCAGCACTTTTGGGCGCAGGTATCACCATGGGCTTGGCGGCAATCGGCGCGGGCGTCGGCGACGGCCTGGTTACCAGCAAATTCATCGACGGTATCACGCGTCAGCCCGAAGCGAAGAACACGCTTTTCACCAACACGCTCATCTCCGTCGGCTTGATTGAGGCTATGGCGATTATCGCAACGGTCGTCGCGCTCATCATGCTCTACGCCAATCCGCTTCTTTAATGCGTAATGCGTAACGCGCAATGCGTAATTAAAGGGGTGATTTGTTTTGATTGAAATTAACGCAACGATTCTCGCGCAGATTCTCAACTTCCTGATACTCGTCGTGCTGTTGCGTGCAGTCGCTTACAAGCCCGTCGCCCGCCTTTTGCAACAACGCTCCGACAAAATTCGCAACGACTTGGAAAAGGCGGAGGCAGACCGTAAAGCGGCGGAACAAACTCTTGCCGATTACAAAGTTCAGCTCGCCGATGCGCACAAAAAAGCTCAAGACATCGTCGACAAGGCGAACCTTACCGCTCGGCAGGAACACGACGCGGCAGTCGCAGAAACCCGCAAGGAAATCGAACGCATGAAACAAGTCGCGCAGGCTGAAATCGAAAACGAACGCAATCGCGCCTTTGAAGACATGAAGTCGCAAATCGTCACGCTCAGCTTGGCGGCGGCGGGCAAAGTCGTTTCCAAAAACATCGACACCAAAGAAAACGACAAGCTCGTCAACGAATTCATTTCCAACCTTAACAAAGACATGTTCGCGGATTTGAAGTGAGGTGCCGCAATGTTAAACATTCAGCTCGCCTCCAAATACGCCACGGCTGTCTTTGAAATCGCCAAGGACGAAAACAATCTCGACGGCTACGACAAAGACCTTGCCAAGGTGCGCGAAGACGTGTTCGCAATCCCCGAAGCCGTCAAGTTCTTCCAAAATCCGCTTGTCCCTCAGCAGGCGAAAAAAGATTTGCTCGTCAAGGCGTTCGATAAAGAAATTTCCGCGACCGTCATGAATTTCCTTATGCTCCTCGTCGACAAGAAACGTATCGGCATCTTCAACGAGATTTACGATATTTTCACGTCGCTCAAGAATAAGGAACAGGGCGTCTTAATCGCGGACGTGACGACGGCTTTTAACCTCACCAAGAAACAGCAGGACGCCCTTATCAAAAAGCTCACGTCGCTCACGGGGCGCAAAATTCAAATCCGCACGCACAAGGACGCGTCCATTCTCGGCGGCATAATTTTAAAAATCGGCGACAAACGTATCGACGGCTCGGCTGCGGGTCGTCTGCGCGCCCTTCAAAGTTCATTGAGGAACTAGGAACTAGGAACTAGGAACTAGAAAAACTAATTCCTACCAGTTCCTGGTTCCTGATTCCTGGTTCCTGATAAAGAGGTGACGAATCAAGTATGAAAATAAATCCTGACGAAATTACCGCGATTATTAAGGAACAAATCAAAAACTACAACGTCGATTTGAACGTCGACGAAGTGGGCACGGTCATTGAAATCGGCGACGGTATCGCGCACATTCACGGGCTCGATAAGGCCATGTCGGGCGAATTGCTTGACTTCGGCGACGATATTTTCGGGCTTGTCCTCAACCTTGAACAGGACAACGTCGGCGCGGTTATTCTCGGTCGCGACAACGAAATCAAGGAAGGCGCAACCGTCAAGCGCACGGGCAGAATCATGCAGGTGCCCGTCGGCGAAAACATGATCGGGCGCGTCGTCGACGCCCTCGGTCGTCCGATTGACGGCAAAGGTCCGATTCAAACGACTATGGCGCGTCCCGTTGAGTTCAAGGCTCCGGGTATCGCCGACAGAAAATCTGTTCATGAACCGTTGCAGACCGGCTTGAAGGCTATCGACGCCCTCGTGCCTATCGGGCGCGGACAGCGCGAATTGATTATCGGCGACCGCGGCATAGGCAAATCGGCTATCGCTATCGACACGATTATCAACCAGAAGGGGCAGAACTGTATCTGCGTCTACGTCGCTATCGGTCAAAAGGCGTCGACTGTTGCTCGCGTCGTCAAGACGTTGGAAGACCACGGCGCAATGGAATATTCAATCGTCGTCGCGGCAACCGCTGCCGACTCCGCGCCGCTGCAATACCTCGCGCCTTATTCGGGCGTCGCAATGGCGGAATACTTCATGTATGAAAAGCACGGGCATTGCCTTTGCATTTACGACGACTTGACCAAGCACGCGGCGGCTTATCGCGCTATGTCGTTGCTGTTGAGGCGTCCGCCCGGTCGTGAGGCTTATCCCGGCGACGTTTTCTATCTGCATTCAAGACTTTTGGAACGCGCCGCCAAACTCAGCGACAGGCTTGGCGCGGGCTCCATTACCGCTTTGCCGATTATCGAAACGCAGGCGGGCGACGTTTCCGCTTACATCCCCACGAACGTCATTTCAATCACGGACGGGCAGATAATGCTTGAGACCGACTCGTTTTACAGCGGCATTCGTCCCGCAATCAGCGTCGGCTTGAGCGTTTCGCGTGTCGGCGGTTCCGCGCAGATTAAAGCAATGAAACAAGTCGCGGGCACCATGCGCCTCGACCTCGCTCAGTATCGTGAGTTGGCGGCGTTCGCGCAATTCGGCTCCGACCTCGACAAGGCGACCAAAGCTCAGCTCGACAGAGGCGCGCGCATGGTTGAAACGCTTAAGCAATCGCAATATTCGCCGCTCGCCGTCGAAGACCAAGTGCTTACGATTTTCACGGCGGTCAGAGGCTTTTTGGCGGACATCCCCGTCGACAAGGTTGTTACCTTCCACAACGACTTTATCAAGTTCATGCACGCCAATCACCCCGACATCGGCAAGAAAATCGCCGAACAGAAAAAGCTCGACGACGCGTTGGAAGCCGAAATCAAAGCCGCCATTACCGAATTCAAAGAGACAGTCACCTACAAGGTTGCGGAGTGAGGCGGTGGCGTAAATGGCAAATTTACAACACATTCGCCGCCGAATCAAAAGCGTCAAGAACATCCAGAAGATAACCAACGCAATGGACATGATTGCGCGTTCGCGATTCAACGCGGCTCGTGAGGCGTTGCTGTCGAATGTGCCCTACGTCGCCAAGACCAAGGAGATCATGCGGCGGGTTATGACGCAAATGCGCGGGCGGGAATACGAACACCCGTTTGTTAAGACGCGCGCCGATTTGATAGCCGAACAGCAGGAAGGCGCGGGCAAATTTCTGTTCATTGTCATTGCGTCGGACAAGGGGCTCGCCGGTTCCTTCTCAAGCAACGTCTTCAAGTCCGCGCACGACATGATTGAATACGACGGCACAGACACCGGCTCTTCGCTCGACGACGACGACGACGAAAACTTCCACAAGAAAAATTTCGACGCGCTTAAAGGCATCAAACCTTCGGGCAAGCGCACTCCCAAGCAACAGCGGCAAATGAGCGCGACGGGTTCCGTTGCCAAGGCGACTCAAAAGGGCGGCGCGACTTCAAAAACCAACGTCAATGTTGCCCGCGAATACAACGACGCCGATTACGTTGACGGCATTGAACTTATCACCGTGGGCAGACGCGCGACGACCCATTTCAAACAGCGCGGCTACAACATCATCAAAAGCTACCACGGCGTCAGCGAACGCCCGCAATATAAGTACGCCAAGGAAATCGCCGACATCGTTATCGACCGCTTCGACAGCGGCGAAATTATCGACGTGACGCTGATTTACACGCAGTTCAAGTCCGCGATAAGTTGCGTGCCCGACAGCGTGACACTCCTGCCGATTGTCACCGACGACTACGCCAAGGCAAGCGCGACGCTTAAAGAGGAATACATTTACGAGCCGGACGTCGTGACGATTCTCAACGACTTCCTGCCGCGCAGAATTGCAACACGGATTTACGGCGCAATGTTGCACTCCGCTGCGTCCGAACTGTCTTCGCGCATGAACGCAATGAGCAACGCAACCGATAACGCGCAGGAACTTGTCGGGCGTCTCAATCTGTTTTACAACAAAGTTCGTCAGGCGGGCATCACCAACGAAATCAACGAGATTGTCGGCGGTGCGAATGCGCTTGAATAATGCGCAATGCGCAATGCGTAATGCGCAATGAAAGGGGAACAAAATTTTGGCGAAAGGAAAAGTTGTTCAGGTTATCGGCGCGGTCGTCGACATTGAATTTCCCGTCGGCGAACTGCCCGAAATCTTGAACGCCGTAACTATAAAAGGCAAATCCGGCAACGTCGAAATCGATCTCGTCGCTGAAGTCATGCAACACCTCGGCGACGGCGTCACGCGTTGCATTGCCATGAGCTCAACGGACGGGCTCGTTCGCGGCATGGAGGCTGAAGACACCGGCGCGCCCATCACCGTACCCGTCGGCGAAGAATGCCTCGGTCGTGTCTTCAACGTCCTCGGTCAAACCGTCGACAACAATCCCAAACCCGTCGGCAACAAACATTGGCTTCCGATTCACCGCAAAGCCCCCAGCTTCGAAGAACAGGAAACTTCCACGCAAATTCTGGAGACGGGCATTAAAGTCGTCGACTTGATTGCTCCGTATGCTCGCGGCGGTAAAATCGGATTGTTCGGCGGCGCGGGCGTCGGCAAAACCGTTTTGATTATGGAACTGATTCACAATATCGCAACGGAGCACGGCGGTTACTCGGTTTTTTCGGGCGTCGGCGAACGCACCCGCGAAGGCAACGACCTTTGGACTGAAATGACGGAGTCGGGCGTTATCGACAAAACCGCGCTCGTTTACGGGCAAATGAACGAACCGCCGGGAGCTCGTATGCGCGTCGGACTCACCGGATTGACTATGGCGGAGTATTTTCGCGACGAACAGGGCAAAGACGTTCTGCTGTTCATCGATAACATCTTCCGTTTCATTCAAGCGGGCTCCGAAGTCTCCGCTTTGCTCGGTCGTATGCCGTCCGCCGTCGGTTATCAGCCCACACTCACTACGGACGTCGGCGCGTTGCAGGAACGTATCACTTCGACGAAAAAAGGCTCGATTACGTCCGTGCAAGCCGTTTATGTCCCCGCTGACGACTTGACTGACCCCGCGCCTGCCGCGACGTTCACGCACTTGGACGCAACAACCGTTTTGAGCCGTCAAATCGCGGAATTGGGCATTTATCCCGCCGTCGACCCGCTCGATTCGACCAGTCGTATCCTCGATCCTAACGTTATCGGGCGCGATCATTACGAAGTTGCTCGCGGTGTGCAGGCTGTCTTGCAAAAATACAAAGAACTTCAAGATATTATCGCTATTCTCGGCATGGAAGAGCTTTCCGACCAAGACAAACTCACTGTAAGCCGCGCACGCAAGATTCAACGCTTTTTATCCCAACCGTTCGCCGTCGCCGAAGTCTTTACGGGCTCGCCCGGCAAATATGTCGCACTTAAAGACACGATTCGCGGTTTCAAGGAGATTCTTTCCGGAAAATACGACGATTTGCCCGAAAATGCTTTTTATATGGTCGGCGGCATTGAGGAGGCCGTTCAAAAGGCTGCGAAACTCAAGGAGGCGTGACTTATGGCCACAATCCTGCTTGAAATTGCCACCCCAGACAAAGGCGAAATTTACAAAAACGATATTAACATGCTGATTACCCGTTCGATTTGCGGAGAATTGGGAATTTTGCCCAAACACGCCAATCTTTTGACCGCACTCCTCCCAAACGTCATGCGAATCAAAGAAAACGGCGGCGAAGTTCAAATTTTCGTCAGCGGCGGCTTTATGGAAGTCACGCCCGAAAAAATCACGATTCTTGCGGACGCGGCGGAAAAACCCGACGATATTGACGTTGAACGCGCAAAATCAGCCTTCCAACGCGCAAGCGAACGCCTTGCAAAAAAAAATGACGATATTGACATTGACCGTGCGGAAGCCGCTCTTGCCAGAGCCAAGGCGCGACTGCTCGTAAAAGGCGTTCCTATCGGTTAAAAACTTTTCAAAAAAAATTTTCCCCGTCAACGCGGCGGGGATTTTTTTAACGAAAAAGCGAGGAAACTTCATGAGGCGACAAAAATATCTTTCAATCTCGGCAATGATCGCGTATATCACGTTCATCAACATGTTTATCCCGCTGTCGACGGATTTGTACTTGCCCGCGCTGCCGCAAATGGGAAATTACTTTTCGGCAAGCGAATTCCTTGTCGGCTTGACGCTGACGATATTTTTTTTCGTGTTCGCGGTGAGTATGGTTGTTTTCGGCCCTTTAAGCGACAAATACGGGCGTCGACCAATTTTAATCTTCGGCGCGGCGATTTATACGGCGGCGTCGTTCGCCTGCGCGGGCGCGTCGAGTATTTATTTCCTTTTGGCGGGCAGATTTTTTCAAGCCGTCGGTTCGGGCGCAGTTATAACGGTTTCGACGGCTTTAATTAAAGATTGTTTTCGCGGCAGGCTCATGCGCAAGATTTTGGCAATCACTCAAGCACTTGGAGTCATTGCGCCGATGGTTGCACCGCTTATCGGCGGAATTTTGTTGACTTTTACCGATTGGCGCGGCTCGTTTTACTTGCTGACTGTCTTGGGAGCGATAAATTTAACCGTGGCGTTCCTGTTTTGCGAAACTTTGCCCGAACACAAACGCTATCACGGCGGAATTTTCAATTCGTTGACGCTTTTGGTCGGCGTCGCGCGTCAAAAATATTTTATCGCGGTGCTGATTATGTTCGCGCTGCTTTCAAAGCCGTATATGGCTTACCTCAGCGCGTCGTCGTTCATTTACGTAGAATTTTTCGGGCTGTCCGCGCAGGAATACAGTTATTTTTTCGCTGTGAACTCGGCGGCGTCAATCGCGGGGCCGATTCTGTATTTGCGGCTTAAAGATTCGCTTACGAACGTCGGAATGTTGCGGCTGTGCTTTTTCGTGGCGGCAATCAGCGGACTTTTGGTCTTGAATGTCGGTCAAGCGGGCGCGTTGATGTTTTTGCTTGCGTTTTTGCCGTTCACGGTTATCGGAGCGGTTTCGCGCCCGTTCGCAATGGAAATCCTCTTGCTTGAGGCGAAGGACAATATCGGTACGGCGTCGTCGGTGATAAATTTCGTGCCAACGCTTTTCGGGAGCTTGGGAATGATGTTGGGAACGCTGCCTTGGAGCAATTTCGTTGAAGGCTTGGGCTTAATCATGGTTACGGCGACGACTTTATCAATTTTGCTGTGGATTTTGATACGGCGCGGAAAATTCGGCTCTGCGCGGCAAAATTCAAGCGATTTGACATAAAAATTATCCCCCTCCGAAGCGGAAGGGGATTTTTTTTTACGGAAAATTTTACGCGTCGAGTTTCTTGGCGAGCAGTTGATTGACGATTTGCGGATTAGCTTTGCCCTTGGTGAGTTTCATGACTTGACCGACGAGCGCGCCGAGAGCTTTTTTCTTGCCGCCGCGATATTCTTCGACAGCCTTTGGATTTTTGGCTATAACTTCGTCGATGACGCCTTCAATCGCGCCCGTGTCGGTAATTTGCACCAAACCTTTGTCGCGAACAATTTTTTCGGGCGAATCGGGCGACTTCCACATTTCGGCGAAGACAGTTTTGGCGATTTTGCCGCTTATCGTGCCGTTCGCGATTAATTTTAGCATTTCGGCGAGTCTTTTTGCGTCGACGGGCGAATTTTCAATCGTCAAGCCGTCAAAATTAAGATTTTTGGACAAATCGCCCATAATCCAGTTGGCGGCGGACTTCGCGTCGGCTCCGAAGTCAACAACGGCGTCGAAATACTCCGCCATAGCGCGCGAACTCGTGATAATTCCCGCGTCGTATTCGCTGAGACCGAAATTTTTAATCAAACGGGCGCGGCGGGCGTCGGGAAGTTCGGGCAAAGACTTTCTGAAGGCTTCAATCTCCTCATCGGTCGTTACAATCGGCGGCAAATCGGGTTCGGGCATGTATCTGTAGTCGTGTGCGTCCTCTTTCGAGCGCATCGATTGCGTAATGCCCTTTTCGGGGTTCCAAGTGCGCGTTTCTTGAATGATTTTCCCGCCGTCGTCGAGAATTTCCGCTTGACGTTCGATTTCGTAGTTAATCGCGTCTTCGAGAGCCTTAAACGAGTTAATATTTTTCATTTCGGTGCGCGTGCCGAGCTTTTCTGAGCCTGCGGGGCGCAAAGAGACGTTAATATCGGCGCGAAGGTTGCCTTCCTCCATTTTGCAGTTGGAAACGTCGATGTATTCGAGGATTGACTTAATCTTTTCCATGTAGGCACGGGCTTCGGCGGCAGAATGCATGTCGGGTTCGCTTACGATTTCAATCAGCGGGACGCCCGTGCGGTTGTAGTCGACATTTGAGCTTGCGGAGTCCTTAATCGTGGTGCCGCTGTGCACGAGCTTGCCGGCGTCCTCTTCCATGTGAATTCTTGTGAGGCGGACGGTCTTGCGCACGCCTTCAACGTCAATTTCGACGTGACCCGCGTAGGCAATGGGCAGGTCGTACTGCGACGTTTGCCAATTCTTCGGCAGGTCAGGGTAATAATAATTCTTGCGGTCGAACTTGCTGTACTTGTTGATTTTGCAGTTGGTGGCGAGCCCGGCTTTAATCGCGAACTCCACAACGCGCCGATTGATTGTCGGCAAGACGCCGGGCAAGCCCAAACACACGGGGCAAACGTGAGTATTTTGTTCCGCGCCGAAGGTCGTGGCGCACCCGCAGAAAATTTTCGTCGCGGTCTTCAATTCGCTGTGAATCTCCAATCCGATAACTGCTTCGTATTCCAAATTAATCACTCCAAAAAATTTTTAGTAAAAATAGCCCTTAGCCCAAGCCTTGAACTTTTTGATTCGGTCTTCCGTGTCGACAAGTTTATCGCCGACGTGCTGTTGCGTTATGGTCAAGCGGTCTTCCTCAGCGTCCGTCGAAGAATTTTTCAAGACGTAAGAATCGTTTTCGCACGTGACGTAATATTCGCCGAAGTCAAGCCGCTCGCCGAAATAGTCGCCCAAAATTTCACCGACGCCGACCGCCTTCAAGAACGGCTGATAAGAATTCGTCGACCGCTTTTGTTGCTCGTGCAGTGTCACGAAACAATACGGCGCGTCCGTAAAATTTTCCCACCAATATCGTCCGTAACGTCGCGGGCGGAAGGCGCGGTACTTGATGAAATAATATTTCCAATCGAATTCGGATTTGCTTT
Organism: uncultured Selenomonadales bacterium; assembly: GCA_947304355.1. Classification (GTDB taxonomy): domain Bacteria; phylum Bacillota; class Negativicutes; order Selenomonadales; family Selenomonadaceae; genus Quinella. The sequence continues at coordinate 12,609 of CAMZAX010000028.1, read as the reverse complement.
CGCAGTCGGCAAGATACTCGTCGATAAGCCCTTGCAAGTAAGCGTCCGAAAAATTCTTCGCGCCGTGTAACAGTTGCCACAAAAAATCTTCCGTCTCGTCGAAGTTTTTGACCAACGTGCTTTTGTGGAAAAGATTCTGCCACGACTGCGGCTTGACGGAGCCGAGCTGATAACGCGAGCCGTTGCTGTCGATTTGCATGTAATCGCCCAACGTCAACAGCGCGCAGGCAATCTTGTCGTAATCGCACTTGAACAGCGAAATGAACCGCCCGAAGTGTTCGGGGTGCTCCAAGCCGACGATGCCGATTCGCCCGCCCAAAAGATAATGATCTTCCAACTCGAAAAGCGATTCGGCTTTATCGGGGTTGTTCGCCGTCCACGAAAGTTTTTCGCGTTCCTCCTCCAGCTGAATCTCGTTGAAGTTGTAGGGGTTGGCGGTCTGAATTTCGTTGCGTTGCAAAATTTTCCCGCCGAGGATTATGTTGTCGACCTGTTCAAGCATGGCGGGAATGCGGTTGCCGTTGTTGCGCTTCGTGCTGTTGCTGAGTTCGGCGTCCCCGGAATTTGTCACGAGGTTGTTGACGATGCGAATGCGCCGCCGAAAGTCCGCGTCCGAAATTTTTTCGTCGTTGAGCAGGTAAGTTTGGAAGGCGTAAAGCATGACGACTTGCCCCAACGAAAAATTTTTATAAGACTTGACACATGCGCCGAAAAAGTCCGCGTCGTCAAAGTAAGTGATAATCTTGCCGGGCGCATGACGATTTACGGTTGCGTCGACGCGGCTGCCCTTCGACACTCTGTCGGCGAAAAAGTCGGGAATATTTTCGCGGGCGGCGAGCTTGCACCACCGGTTGAAACTGTTTTTAATGAATTCGATGTTTGCCAACGCGTCGCCGTCAAAAATTTCGTCCAACAGCGTGAAGGCGTCGCGGCTCCTGCCCTGCGGCGTGTCGCCGTTGCGATAAAGAATCACGTCGCACAGGAAAGCGAAATACGCCAAAAAGCCGTCGTCGACGTTGACGCCCTTGTCGCGGTAAGCCCACAGCAAATCCGTCCAATCGGTGTCGATTTTCAAAATGATGTCGTCGGAAAGATCGCGGCCGAGGTCGTCGAGCCTGCGCTTGAATTCCGCCTTGAAGTGTTCAAAATCCGTCAGCAGCTTGCCGCGCGAATTCATCGTTATATAAAGTTCGTCCGTCAAGCCCATGTCCTTAATCGACAGGAAGTAAAAGGAAATCGCGCCGCCCTTGAGTTTGCTCCACAGATTTTCCGCGCCGCGAAATTTTTCGTCAATGGCGTCGAGCATGACGAGCATTGATCTTACGGTCGGATCTTTTTTCCAACTCAGCGGAAAGCCCACGGCATTTTCTATCGCGTCGGAAATTTTTTCGTCGAAGGCAAATTCGCAGTCAATCAGGAATTCGCAAAACTCGCGGGAATCGGGTCGCGTGTCGTAGGAAAAATTTTTCAGGAAGGCAAATTCTTCGGGCGGAACGTTTTCCTTTTTGGCGGCGTACCAATGCAACAGAAACAGCGTCGTCAAACGTTGCTGTCCGTCGAGCGGCGTCAAAGTTCCTTTGTCGTTCAAGTCGCCGTAAACGAAATCCAGCGTTACATTTTCGTCGGTCGTGACGGCCTTGTAAAGCGCGTCCAAAAATCTTTCGCGCACGCGTTGAATTTCCGGAGTGTCTCTGCCCTGCGCGTAGTCGCGTTGAAGTTTCGGGATAACGATTTTGTTGACCGCGCCGTCGAAAATATTCATGAACGTCTGCAATGATTCGAGCATGTTATCTCTCCTTAATCGGCTCAGCCAAAAAATTTTTCAGCACGTCGTTAATCGCGTGGAGGTAAGCGCGGCGGTCGGTCGCGCTCCAAAAGTGAATTTGATTCTTTTCGGACTTGGTGTAGTACTTTAGGAACGCCATCTTCGTGCAATGCGGAATGAACGCGCCCGCCATGTCCAAATCGATAATCGCGTTGCGTTTCACGTCGAAAACGGAATTGCTCAGCGCAGAATTGTCTTCGCACTTGAGCAGGGCAAGATTGGCGATTGAGTCGACGGCTTCGTCGTTCATGTCTTCGGGCGAAAGGCGTTTGAGGATTTTCTTTTGCAGGTCGAAGAATTTATTGCCCTTGATTTCTTTGAGCGCAAGCATCCTGTCAATCGCGTCAAGGAGGTCGCGGTTTTCTTGGGGGTCATTTGCCAGCGACGCCCGATGAAGGTCAAGCCAATCACGCCACTGCGCCTGCGTGCCCGTGTCCTGCGAATTGACGGCGTGAATGTGTTCCAAGCTCCAAAAATTTTTTCCCGCGCCGCCGAACTTAAATTTGTCGAACGGGAACCATTGCGATTGCTCGCCGTTTTGCCGAACAGATTCGACGTTGAACAGCAACAGCAACCTGCGAATTTTTTCGGCGTGGTCTTTGTAATTCCAATCGGAATAATTTTCGTCGCCCGTCAGTTTGACGCTCTCTTTGATGTATGCGTCGAGTTGCGACAAGAATTGACGTTTGGTCTTGCCGTGCGACGCCGCGTAGATTTCGTACAACGTCTTATAACCGGAGGCGATAAGGTAGCCGATTTTGTGATAGTGTTCGTGATTCTCGCGCCAATCTTTGAGCAAGAGGAACGTCCGAACAATTTCCTGCCAAAGCTCGATTAAGTTTTCGCCTTGTCGTTTAAGCTTGTCGAAGTGAAAAAACGTAAAGTACTTATCCTTGATGTCGGACGTTTTGCCCGCCGGCAAATCCAACAACAAATCAATGCGCGTTTGATATTTTTCGGCGGAGTTGTTCGTAAGGAAATACCAAAGCGTGTCGTTGTGCAGTTCCTTTTCGATGTTGTCCCACTGCAGAGCGATTTCGTCTCGGCGGCGCGCGTCAATGTCGGGGTTGTCGCCGTTGAGGAACATTGCCTTGACCAGCTCGGCACTCGTCAAGGGGATTTTGCCGATATTGAGCCGCGTGAACATTTTATTTGCGTCCGCGCTCTCGTCGACCTCGTACCAAATGATTTTTACATTTTCCGCGAAAAGTTCGTTGATATAGCCTCTGATGACGGATTGCCGTCCCTGTTCGGCGAACCATTTTTCAATTTGCTCGTAAGCATTCGCCATGAAGTAAAAATCAATGTTCTCGTCTTTGCGGGCAATGTCAATGTTCGCAAGGAAGTCAGCCGATTTTTCGCGGGTCGCGTAGTCCAAAGAAAAAATCGGCTCTTCAAGACCGCCCACTTTGTGCATACAGTTGCAAATCAGAAACAGCGTCGTCAAGCGTTGTTGCCCGTCGATAAGCTCAAACGTTCCATCGCTTAATTTTTTGACGACGATAGGCTGAAGGCAGTAATTTTTGTTGGCTTGACCGTTGCGCCCCTTTAAAACGACAACGTCATCAAGCAGGCGGCGAACTTCGCCCGTGCCCCAGCGATAGCCGCGCTGATATGACGGCACGATAAATTTTCCTGCAATGTCGTATACAACTTTCGTTTCGAGCCGTGACATAAAATCCCTCCGCTAAGTGCCTTTCCTGTCGCCCTGCTTGGCAACGTGACGTTGCATCCGGCAGTCGCGCCGTGCCGCTAATGATTCAAGCTTTGTCACCGCGACGGAACGCAACGCTGCGCATTGCTAATTGCCTTTACGGTCGCCTTGCTTGCCGACGTTTACGAGAATGCCGATAGCCGCCATGGTTATGATTAGTGACGTGCCTCCGTAGCTGATGAAGGGCAACGGGACGCCGACGACGGGGGTCATGCCGCCGACCATGAGCAAATTGGCTATCGCCTGCCCGACGATTAAAAGCATTATGCCCATAGCAAGGACTTGCCCGAATTCGTCACGAGCTTTGTTGGCGATACGCGCCGCGTAGACCGCGAACGCCGCGAACAGCAGGAAAACGAATATCGCGCCCAAAAAGCCGTTCTCCTGACAGAAAATCGCGAAGGCAAAGTCCGTGTGCGCCTCCGGCAGATAATCGTACTTGCTCACGCCGACGCCGAGCCCCATGCCGGTTAATTCGCCCGAACCGATAGCGGAAAGCGATTGAACCGTCTGATAACCGTAATCTTGCGCATCCGACCACGGGTCGTAAGTTATTTTCAGCCGCTCCAATCGATACGGCTCGCGAATAATCAAAAATGCCGCACCCGCCGTTGCCATGCCGACGATTTGCAAAACTTTTTTCTTATCCAAGCCGCAAACGATCAACATCAACAGCGGAATGCCCAAAATTATCGACGCGGTGCCCAAATCGGGCTCAAGTTCCGTCAAACCCGCGATTAAGGCGATTATGCCCATTTGCAGCGTCAAATAATGCAATTCTTGCCCGCGTTTGACTTTATGCGAGATATAAGCCGCCGAAATCATGATTGACACGAGTTTAGCCATTTCTGCGGGCTGAAATTGCGTAACGCCCAGCGGCAACCAGCGTCGCGCGCCGTTGACCGTCGGACCGATTACGAGCACCAACACCAGCGCGACTATCGTCAATATCAAGATACCGACCGTCCACCGCCGCCAAACGTGATAATCGAAGTGAAAGCACACGCCGAACGCCATAAGCCCGATAACGATGTTGATTATGTGGCGTTTCAAAAAAAAGTAAGGCGTGTCGAATTCCGCCTCCGCAAAGATAAAACTTGAGCTGAAAACGTTAATCGTGCCGAGAATCAGCAGCACGACCATTATCGCGATAATCGCCTCCATGTCGCTTGTCCAGAATTTTTTTCTGTCGCCGGGCGCGGCGTCTTTGTTGCGAACGTCAGCCATTTAATCACCTCGACTGTTATCATCAGCATGACAACCATTACTTTAATGTATCGGGGGGGGGGGGTGTTACAGAAGTCAGTTTCTTGAACGTGAACAAGCCCGTCATGTATCTGCCGAGCCGCTGTTTCGTCGCGCAGTCCACGGCAGAAATATCCGAGCCGCCCTTAAAGCAAGTCACGATTCGCGCATTGAGCACGTCGATATAACTGAACTCGTAAAGCGACAGCTCCGGCACAAGTTCGTTGACGATGGTCAGCGGCTTGAAAATCCTGTGCGCGTTGAATTGAACACGCTCCTCTTTGCCGACGGGGACGGACAGATAAAATGTGCCGCCGATTTTGAGTTTGCGCTTTATGGCGTGCAGAGACTTTTTCCAGCCGTTGTAGTCAATCGGATCGCCGTAACGTCCGAGCCCGAAATGTTCAAGCGCGCATAGCGACGACAGCGTTTCAATCGATTCGTCGGGAATGTTGCTCATGTCCATTGCGTCGGTCTGAATGAAATCGACACCTTCGACTTTATGCAGGAAAGGGCGAATATCCAACAGCGTGACTTGAACTTCCATAGCCAACAGGTGCGCAATGTAACCGTCCATGCGCGAGCCAATGTCAAAGACGTGCTTGACGTTGGAGCGATAAATTTCACGCGCCGCCCACATGTCCTGGAAAAAATAATCGCCCACGGAGCCCGCCTCTTGCACGCAATCCGTCAAGAATATCCATTGGTCGTTGTCGTTAATGGGGAATTGCGCGTTGTCGCCGCGTTGGCGCGTGTATTCGATTTTGTCTTCAAGGTAAAGCGTCTGCAGTGCTTGCGTGAATTCCTCACGGCTTTTGAATTGCCTGTTGCGCAATTTTGATACGTCCACGAAAATCACCTCGTAAAAATTTTTACTTCAGGTACTTGTGCAACGTCTCAAGCAACTTGGGGATGTCAAGCGGCTTGGCAAGGTGGTCGTTCATGCCCGCCTTGCGCGCGTTCTCTTTGTCCTCCTCAAAGGCGTTGGCGGTCATTGCGACAATCGGCACGGTGGCGGCGTCTCTGCGGCTCAAAGCGCGAATCGTTCGCGTGGCGTCGTAACCGTTCATCGTCGGCATCTGCACATCCATTAAAATCAAGTCGTAGTAATTGGGCGGCGCGTCTTTGAATTTTTGCACGGCAACAGTCCCGTCGTCGGCGTCTTCGACTTCAAGCCCGATTTCGGTCAGCACCGCCTTGGCGATTTCGCGATTGACGTCAATATCCTCAACCAACAGGACGCGCTTGCCGTCGAAGTCAACGGACAATAAGTCGTCGTGCTTATTTTCGTCTTCGTCGTAACCGTGAATCGCACGCGACAACGCGTTTTTCAAATCGCTCATGAACAGCGGCTTTGTGCAGAAGGTCGTAACGCCGGCAGCCTTCGCCTCCTGTTCGATGTCGGAATAATCGTAAGCGGTCAAGATAATGACGGGCGCGGTGTCGCCCACGACGCGGCGGATTTGTCGGACGGTCTCAATGCCGTTTTGGTCGGGCATAAGCCAATCGATGATATACGCGCTGAACGGGTCGTCGTCCAACGCTCTGCCTGCGCGGAAGACAGCTTCACGCGGCGAAGTCGTCCACTCCGAACGCATACCCATTTGCTTAAGCATGGTTGTCACGGATTCGCAGGTGTTAAAGTCGTCGTCGACAACCAGCGCGCGCAAGTCGTGCAGTTCTTGAATCGGCACCTGCTTGACGTTCTGTTGGAGTTTCAAGTCGAGCGTCACGGTGAATTCGGAGCCCTTGTCCTTTTCGCTGTCGACGGTGATTTCGCCGCCCATGAGTTCAACCATTTTTTTGGTAATCGACATGCCGAGCCCCGTGCCTTGAATGCCGCTCTTAGTCGAAGTCTCTTCGCGTTCAAAGGCGTCGAACACGTGCTTGAGAAATTCTTTTGACATGCCGAGCCCGTTGTCCTTGATTCGGAATTCGTACTTGGCGCAGCCGGGGATTGTCGATTCGTATTGCGAAATGCGGAAGGAAATCGAGCCGGTCGACGGCGTGTATTTGACGGCATTGCTCAAAATATTTATCAGCACCTGGTTAATCTTCAGCGGGTCGGCGTAAACGTCCTCGTTCCGAACCTTGAACGCGTCGATATGGAATTTCTGTTGCTTGGCGTTGACTTGCGGCTGAATGATGTGTATCAGGTTGTGAATCAAATCGGAGAGGTTGCACTCCTGTTCGGCGACTTCGACGCGCCCGCTTTCGATACGGCTCATGTCGAGGATGTCGTTAATCAAGCCGAGCAGGTGATTGCTTGACGACAAAACTTTTTCGAGCGAATCCTTGACTTGCGTGCGGTTGTCGAAGTGGCGCAGTGCCATCGTTGTGAAGCCGATAATGGCGTTCATGGGCGTGCGAATGTCGTGGCTCATGTTCGACAGGAAGACGGTCTTGGAAGCGTTGGCGTGTTGGGCTTGCGCCAGAGCCTCGGCGAGCTGTTGGTTGCGGGCGAGCGATTCGCGGGTTTGTTCGTCGACGTTCGCGAAGCCGACGCCCACGGCGTGAAGTCCGTCGTCAATCTTTGCAATGCGCAACATCATGAAATGTTCTTCGCCGCAACGAGTCAAAAGGTAGCGGTGCGAAATGATTTCCTCGTTGGCAAGGCGGGCGCGAATGTTGCGCGGGTTGACGAAGTTCAAAAGCCCTTCGCGGTCGTTCGGCGCGACGAATGCTTTAACGTAATTCTGCATTGCCTCTTGGAAGCGCACAACGTCGCTTTGCTTGCGTCCGAGCTGTTCGGTTATCTCCGGCTCCACGCGATAACAAACCGCCTCGTCCGAATCAAGATTCAAGTGATAGACCAGCCGATAGTCGACGGTCAAGGCTTGAATCATTTCGCTTTGCCGCCGCCGCCGACGTTCTTCGGACAACAGTTGCGTCTGCAGGCGGAATTTTTCTTCCATCTCCTCACGTTTGACGCGGCTTTCGGTTTCGGTCAAGTTCTTCTGGTGCATGAGTTGCGTATTCCTGCGCGCCTGCGTGATTATCAGCGTGAAGACGACGATCATTGCCAAAACCGTCAAGCTGATTTGAATCAGCGAACGCGTGCGCATATCGGCGTTGACGGCGGCGATTTCGTCTTCGATTCGGTTTTCGCGAATCAGATAAGTCAAAATCCAGCCGGTCGTGCCGACGGGGCGGTAGTAGAGCGTTTCCTTCGCGCCGCGATACGTGAACGCAACCACGCCCTGCTTGCCGTTTGCAAAGTCGTTTTTGATTTGGTCGACGGAATAACTTCGGTCGAAAGTCGCGGTGTCGAGGGCGTCAAGGAGATTGGTGCCGCTGTCGAGACTGCCGAGCACCGCATCGGTCAACGAGTCGCCGTTGGTGTAGTACAGGTTGAAAAACGTCATGCCGCTCAAAGTCGTGTGAAGCAGGATGCCGGAAAAGAATTTCGACATCGACAGCTGAATAAAAGCATTTTTCAGCGGGACGCCTTGGAAGTCGACGCCTTCGACGGGAACGACGACGTCGACGGTCTTGTTGAACGTGTAGACTTTCGACGCGTTCAAAGTTTCGTTGGCAAACGGGTAATCTTCGGGATTGGGCGCGACGCCTTCGGGCGTGAAAATTGTGCCGTTGGCGTTGACGAACGCGAATTGGTCGACGCCGCAAAAAGTTTTCATCTTGCCGAGGAACGCGCTCAAGGTTTCGACGCTTTGCAAATCGGCGGGCGTCAAAATTTTCAGCGCGGAACGGATGTTATCGATACGGACGTTTATGCGTGCGGTGAGGACTTGTTCGCGGCGGTCGGTTAGTTCGCGCAGATACATTTCGCTGACGGAGTGCACCGATTGCGACGTGTCGTCTTGCCCGCGCTGATTTATCCACAACGTCGACAGAATCAACAGCACGGCGATAATCGCGCCGCCGATGACCGCAACCGAGACCGTGCGCCCGCCGGCTTTGTTCGCAGTCGAATTCTTATCTTCCATGACTTAACCTCGCACAAAAGTTTTCTCCGCAGATTTTACTAGAATTGCTTGAAGACAGCAAGCCGAAAGCGCAAAAAAAGGCAGTCCCGAAAATCGAGACTGCCCGAAAAGTTTAAGCGTTCAAGCCGCGCAGATTACCCGCGCAGTGATTTTATTTCCGTTTGTTGCTGTAAGAGGAGCCGTCGGTGAAGGAAATTGTTTTGTCAAGCGCGTCGACGACAGTGAACGAATTTTGTCTGTCGAAGGCGAAGACCAAGCTGTTGTCCTTGACGGAGGGTGCGCCGCTGACCAAGTCACTGAGCGCGAATCTGCCGAGGTTGATGCTGTCTTGTTCTTCGTAGTTGTGAATGGTGTCGTTGCCGCCGTCGAAGAGGAACGTATCCTTATCGTTGGTACCCCACAGCTCGTCGTTGGTGGTGGCGAGGTTGGCGTTGCCGCCGGCAACCGTGTTGATATTAAGCGTGCTGCCGTTGAGGACGGTAAGTGTGCCCGTGTCGTTGGTGAACGTGACATCAGCGTCGATGGTCTCCGCAGTGGTCGCGCTTGTCAGCTGAATGGTGTCTTCTTCCGCGTAGTCAAGGATGACATCGACGGTGCCGTTCTGGATGAACAAGTCTGCGCCGGCGTTGCCCTTGAGGGTATTGTTGCCGGTGCCGCCGATTAGCGTGTCGTTACCCTTGCCGCCGATAACCGAGTTGTCAGCTTTGTTCGCGCCGATAAGATTGAGCGGGTTCGTCGACTTGTAGCCCGTGAGATTGAGGCTGGTGGTGTTGGCGTTGGAAGCGTCGAGAGTCGTCACGCCCTTGCCGTAGCTCTGATGCAAGCCGTAGTAGCCGCCCGTGAAGTCTGTAGTAAGCGTAACAGCCTTGGCGTTCGCGTTGGTCATGTCGGTGATACGGTCTGCCGCCGCCGTGTAAGTCTTGCCGCCCGAATACAGCGTGACGGTATCGGACGCGCCGCCGACGGTGAAGTCGCCCTTCGACGTTGTGACAACCAGCTTGGTGCCGTCGAGGAAAGCATTGGTCGGAGCCGAGCTGAGGAACAGCAACGTCGATTCGGTGTTGTTAAAGACGGTCGTTATCGACTGGTCAACGCCGTTGCGGACGATAATCGTGCCTGCCGCAGTGGTGAGCGAGACGTTGTTGGCGTCGCTTGTCGTGGCAGTCAACGCGCTGCTGAGTGAGATAACGTCTTCGCCGCCTTTGTAGTTGGTGATTGTGTCGTTGCCGCCGCTCTGCACGAAGATGTCGTTGCCCGCGCTGCCGCCATTGAGCGTGTCGTTGAGTTCGCCGCCCTTGAGCGTGTCGTTTCCGCTGCCGCCCGTTATGTTGGTGCCCACATTGTCCGAACCCTTGAGACTCAAATCTTTTGTTTGATTCGAGCCCGTAATAACCAGCGACGCAGAATTTGCCTTCGAGGCGTCGACTTTAGTCACACCGCTTGCGTAGGTCTGGTTCAAGTTGTAGTAAGCGTTCTTGAAGCCCGCCGTCAACGTGACTTCTTTGGCGTCCGTGGTGAAGTCGGTGATACGGTCTGCCTGGACGCTGTAGTTGTGGTCACCCGCCGTCATTGTAACCGTAGAGTTTGCACTGCCCGCAAGCGTTTGGGTAGTGCCGTCCGTGAGTTCGACGACAAGGTCGCTGCCGCTGACCGTGACATCAACAGGCGCGCCGCTGACAACGGTTTCGCCGTCGAAGTACAAGGTATCGGTGGTGCCGTTGTAGCTCGTCGTGATTGACTGACTCTTGCCGCCGGTGACGAGAATTGTGTTGTCGTCTTCGGTGGTAAGGATGACGTCATAGCCGCTGAGTGAGCCGTTCTTGAACGCGCTGACCAAGGAGATAACGTCTTCGTTCGGCGTGTAATCAACGATTGTGTCGTTGCCGCCGCTCTGCACGAAGGTATCCGCGCCGGCGTTGCCCTTGAGCGTGTCGTTCTTCGTTCCGCCCGTGAGCGTGTCGTCGGTCTTGCCGCCCGTGATGTTGTTCGCGGCGTTGGTCGCGCCCGTGAGCGCAATGCCTGCCGTCGACTTGTAGCCCGTCAAGATGAGCGTGTCGCCTTCGACCTTCGTAGCGTCGACCGTAAAGATGCCGTTGCCGTAGCTCTGGTGCAAGCCGTAATAGCCGCCCGTGAAGCCGCCCGTCAACGTCACTGCCTTGGCGTCGCTGTTCGTTATGTTCGTGATTCTGTCGAAGGTCGCCGTGTAGGTTTCGTCGTCGTCCGAATTAATCGTGACGACTTCAGAGGCCGCGCCCGTGAACGTTGCAACTTTGCCGCTCGCCAACGTGACAAGCAAATCACTGCCCTGAACCGTCGTATCGACAGGCACGCCCGTAATCGTGGGCTCTGCGCTTGCGAACAGCGTCGTCGATTCGGTGCCGTCAACAATCGTCGTTATCGTCTGGTTGTTCGCGCCCTTGACGATTATTGTGCCGTCGGAGGTCGTGAGGATAACGTCGTTGCCGCTGAGCGTGCCCGAAGACAACGCGCTTGCCAACGAGAGTTTGTCTTCGCCCGGCGTGTAATCAACGATTGTGTCGCTGCCCGCCGTCTGCACGAACAGGTCGTTGCCCGCGTTGCCTTTGAGCGTGTCGTTCTTCGTGCCGCCAATTAGCGTGTCACCCGCTTGACCGCCCGTTATCACGTTCGAGGCCGTTTCGGAACCCTTGATATAGAGTTTATCCGTCGACTTGTAACCCGTAAACGTCAGCGTGTCGCCTTCGACCTTCGAGGCGTCGAGAGCCGTCGCGCCCTTGCCGTAACTCTGGTGGAAGCCGTAGTAGCCGCCCGTGAAGCCGCTTAACAACGTAACGGACTTGGCGTTTTCGTTCGTCGCGTCGGTTATGCGGTCTGCCGTCGCCGTGTACGTTCTGCCGTCAGCCTCAATCGTAACGGTGTCCGCCGCCGCCTCCGCGAAGATTGTCGTGCGCCCGTTCGCCATCTTGACGACCAAATCGTTGCCGTCAACCGAGGTGTCGACAGGTGCCGCTACCACTACGCCGCCAATCATCGTCGTTATTGCTTTGCTCGCGCCGCCGACAACCAGAATCGTGCCGTAGCTGTTCGTGTACGTGACATCAGAGCCGGTCGTTTCTGCCGTCGCCTCGCTAAGCAGTTCTATTGCGTCTTCGCCCGCAGCGTAATCGGAAATCGTATCGTTGCCCGCGCTCTGCACGAAGACATCCGCGCCCGCATTGCCTCTGAGCGTGTCGTTGTCGTTGCCGCCCGTCAACGTGTCGTTGCCGCTGCCGCCCGTTATGTTGTTCGCGATATTTGTCGCACCCGTGAGCGCAACGTCTACCGTCGACTTCGCGCCCGTCATTGTCAGCGTCGTTGAATTTGCCTTCGACGCGTCGACTTTCGTCACGTTGCTCGCGTAGCCTTGGTTCAAGTTGTAATAGGCGTTCTTGAAGTCGGTCGTCAACGTCACTGCATAGGCTTGGCTGTCCGTGATGTCCGTGATTCGCGTCGCTTCGACTGCATACGTCTTGCCTTCGTATTCGACCGTCACCGTTTCTGTTGCCGCGCCCGCATATGTCGCCGAACGTCCGCTCGCGAATTCGATTATCAAGTCGTTGCCGCTTACCGAGGCGTTCGTCGGCACGCCGGCTAACAGCTTGATTGTCTCTTCTTCGCCGTCCGCGTCTATTACCGTGATGTCCGCGCCGTTGCCGTTCAAAATCAGGATTGTGCCTTCAGCTGTTGTCAACTTCACGTCTTCGTTGATAATTTCCGAATTGTTCAGCGCGCTTATCAGCTGAATCTTGTCTTCGCCCGAAGAGTAGTCAACGATTGTGTCTTCGCCCGCCGTCTGCACGAACAGGTCGCTGCCCGCGTTGCCTTTGAGCGTGTCGTTTGCTACGCCGCCCGTCAACGTG
>CAMZAX010000027.1 GCA_947304355.1 uncultured Selenomonadales bacterium | reverse complement strand
GATTGAACGTCGTCGGCTGTCCCTGCGGTGCTTGCGATTGATTGAACGTCGTCGGCTGTCCCTGCGGGGCTTGCGATTGATTGAACGTCGTCGGCTGTCCCTGCGGTGCTTGCGATTGATTGAACGTCGTCGGTTGTCCCTGCGGGGCTTGCGATTGATTAAACGTCGTCGGTTGTCCCTGCGGGGCTTGCGATTGATTAAACGTCTGCGCTTGCCCTTGCGGCGTCGGTTGAGCTTGAGCGCGTCCGCCGAAACTTCGGAACAACGAATTTAAAAAACTCGACGACGTTTGCCCGCGTTGTCCCGGTTGATTGGGTGCCTGTTGTTGCAATTCGTCTTCTGTCGGCACGTCGACGCCGGGGCGCGGCATGTAGAATTTGACGAGCTGTTTAAGGAATTGCATACTGTCGGAGGGCGATTCCTGTTGTTGCGGCGCGTTCATTGAGACTTGCGCGAGTTGCGATAAGATTTCGTAGAGCACCGGCGGCAACTGTTCGGCTACTTTTGCGTCGACGAGTTCAAACGCCGCCTTCGATACCAAGACGGGTTCAAGAGCTTCACCGCCTTCCTGCGCGACCAGTGCTGCCTTGAATTGCGTCATGAGCGTTTGCGTATCTTCGCTTATGCGCATTGAGTAGCCTCTGTCGGCGAGCGAGCCCATTTGCAAAAGCAGACGCGAAAAAAGTATGAGCTGATCCATAGAAAAGCGTTGACTTTCAATCGTGCTGCCTATGCCTTTGCCGAGCGTCGATTCCATGGACAGGGCTTGTTGCAAAATATTTTTAACGACGTCGCCGACTTCCTTGGGCAGGCGTTGAAGTCCGGTTTTTTCTTCCGAAGCGATTCTACCGAGGGTCGCGGCGATGTCTTGGATTGCCGCCTTTAAGTTGACGTTGGTCTGTGGTCGAAAGCCGCCGCCGCCTTCATCGCGTCGCCTTACGCGGTCTAATCCTTCGGTCGGCTGTCGTCGTTCTATCGGTCGAATGCCTGTGGTATCGATTATCGGCATTGCGTGTGTCAGCTCCTTTTGCTTGAGATTATCCGCCGAAATTTTATTGCATTGACCCGCAACTTTCAAGGTGCGACGTCAAGCCGTGCAAAAAAATTCCAATCAGGAATTTTTCGTTGCCGGTCGAAATTGACAGTTGTATTGCCGTTATTTATCCTTCACTCAAAGGAGGCAGATAAAATGATTAATTGCAGGAAAAGAAATTCGGTTCTTAACAACCCCGACAACGATATTAAACAGAAACTCGACGCGTACCTTGCCGAAAATTTTATCGAAGTCGCATCCGCGTCGACTTTGATAAAGGTAACGAGCTTGGCAGGTTCCGTCAAAATACCCTGCGCGGCAATTGGCTGCGTTGGAGCTTTCGGACTGACCGGCAACCTTGCCGGAAAACTCTTCGACAAACTTAAAAAGGATGCAGACGAAACTTTTTCCGAAATGCTGACACGCTTGGTGGCGGAGAGCGGCGAAAAAAATTCTGCGATTTACAATCGCGCGCAAATTGACCGACAACTTTTTTCGCGAATCAAAAACAACAAATACTATCAGCCGAGCAAAGATACCGCCGTCGCCCTTGCGCTTGCTTTGAAGTTAGATTTTGTCAAAGCGAAAAATTTTCTCGCCGCTGCAGGTTACGCGCTGACCAATTCATCTAAACGCGACATGATTATTGCTTTCTTCCTGGAGAACAAAATTTTCGATACAATGTTGCTGAACGATTGCCTTTACGAATACGAACAACCCGTGCTTTTCGGCAGATAAAATTTTGTCGCCCGTCCGTTGACAACACGTGCGATATAATTGTCTCATCAAAAGGAGGCAACCAAAATGATTCTTACCCAAAACTTTATCGGTCAACAGCAAAAGCTAAAGCTCGCCTCACGGGGTCTCGACGGTGCGATTTACGGAGCACTCGTCGGCGGCTTGTTCGGCGTCAAAGTTCCCACGTCGATTATTCCCGTTCCTGTTGTGTGAAGGAGGCAATTTGATATGAAACGCGAAAGCGAAACAGAAGGCACGCTCGGCGGTGTTGTGACGGGCGCAGTCGCAGGATTCCACTTGGGTTCGAAAATCGGTATTGTCGCGGGACCTTTGGGCGGTATCGCGGGCGGCATTCCCTGTGCAATTATCGGCGGCATCATCGGCGGGCTTACCGGCAACAAAATCGGTACCGAAATAGACAGGAAAAACGACAGCAAGTCTTATTAATTGACAACTCGGCTCCTTAAAGAGAGTCGTTGAACAAAAGAGCGCACCTCCGATTTCGGAAGTGCGCTTTTTTCATTCGGTGAAGATGTCGTCGCCGAAAGTGCAGTAAATCATGCAGACGATCATCGCCAAGATAATCGCGTCGCCCAATCAAATCATCCCCAATATCAAGCCCGCCGCGCCGCTTGCGAGCAAAACTTTAATCACGCCGATTTTCATGCGGACGGCAATCAGCGCGCCGATTAAAATCACTGCGCCCATAACGTCGAAGGTCGCTGAAAAATCTTCGGGCATCGTTTCGGCGTTCCACACGGCAAGCAAAACGAAGCTCACGCAAGCCGCCGCGATTAATGCCATGACAGCCGGGCGCAAGCCGTTCAAAATGCCGTGAATCGCGCCCAAATCGCCGTACTTGAAAATTATCTTCGCCAGAGCAATGCAAAGGAAAATGCTCGGCGTAACGAAACCGGCAGTCGCGCAAACGGCTCCGCCCATGCCCGCAATCTTCATGCCCGCGAACGTCGCCGCGTTTATGCCAATCGGTCCGGGCGTCATTTGCGAAATCGTAAAAATGTCAATGAATTCGCTCAAGCTCAGCCAATGATACGTGTCGACGACGGCGGCTTGAATCAGCGGCATTGACGCGTAACCGCCGCCCACGCACACCAAGCTTATCTTCGCGAACTCGAAAAACAACAGCCAATAAATCACGTCGCGCCTCCGTCAGAAAAAATATTCGGGGTAACGCTTGACCAATTCGGGCTTGTTGCGGCGGTAGTCCAAGATTATGAAGCCGACCAAGTCTTCGTTGCGCACGTCGCGCATTTCGTTGATGTCGGGCGCAACCTCGTCCGCCACGTAGCAACCGTAGTCTTCGTCCTTGTACCTTTGCGTAAAGAACACGTGCATAACATCAGATTTCCTGTCGTACTTGTAAGTCAGGTATTCGTCTGTCATAAATAATCCCTCCGTCTTTTTGAACATTAATATTTACGGAACGCTTTGAAAACCAAGTGACGACTTTGCCGTAAGATTCCGTCACTATGAACAGCGGGCGAATTTGAATCACATCTTCGCGAACAATGATTCCCCAGTCAAGATAAACGCGACGCCCGTCAACTTTGTCGTGCTTGACGATGAAACAAGGATTTTGAACAATCTGTTTAACTTGTTCTTCGAGCCCCATGCGAATAACAGCGTCCGCGTCTTTGTGGTCTCCGACAATGTGAACTTTGAAACTGTCTTCCGTCAAATAAATTTCGTTGCCGAGCGGGTCGGCGACTTTCCAACGTACAGTGTCCAAAATTTTTCACCTCATTCGTATTTTTTGTCGCGCATGAGGAAGAAGCCGATAACGCCGTCAATGGCGACGAGCAGCATGATGTTCACGCCGAAGAACAGATTCGCGACGAAGGTGCCGACGATTATCACAATCGGCAGGAGGAGTTTTTTGGAGAATTGTTTTTTGAGCAAGTCAATCGCCACGTTGAGCAGCAGAGCCGTCGCGCCGCATTGCATGCCCTTCAAGACAAGCTGGACGTATTCGTTTGAGGCAACCAGGTCGTAAAACGTTGCGACGATTGTTATGATAATCAGCGGCGGCAGGACAGTCGCGAACATGCCCGTCAGCGCGCCCGCGACGCCCGCCATGCGATAGCCCAGCATGATAGCCGTATTGACTGCCATGACGCCCGGCGTCGACTGCGCGATAGCCACCATGTTGAGCGTCTCCTCGTCGGTTATCCAATGATACTCGTCGACATACTTGGCTTTGAGCAACGGGATGATGACGTAGCCGCCGCCTACCGTGAACATGCTCACGATAAACGTCGACTTGAACAGCTGCCAAAAAAATTTTTTGTCGCGCGTCATACGAGCAAGGTCTCCATGCCGATTTTTTTGACGACCCGCGCAGGGTTGCCGAACGCCATGACGTTATCGGGGATGTCGCGCGTCACGAGCGAGCGTGCGCCGATAACCGAGCCGCGTCCAATCTTCACGCCGGGCAAAACCGTCACGTCGCCGCCAATCCACACGTCGTCGCCAATCACAATCGGTTCCGCACGTTCCAAACCTTCCGCACGCTTGACGGCGTCGAGCGGATGAATCGCCGTGTAGAATCCGCAGTTGGGGCCGACGAAAACTTTTTTGCCGAAGTGAATTTCCGCGCAGTCCATAAGGTAGCAGTTGTGGTTGAGGAAAGTGCCCGCGCCAAGGTAAACGTTGTAGCCGTAATCGACCATGAACGGCGACAAAATTTCTACGACGTCCGCGTCGACGTTCGGCAAGATCTCACGCAAAATTTTCCGCCGCCGCGTCAAGTCCTGCATGCGCGTCAAATTCAGCTCCAAGCACAAATCTTTGACCAGCGCGCGCTCTTCAATCAGCCGCGTGTCGGAGTTGGCGTCGTACCATTGTCCCGCAAGCATTTTTTCTTTTTCCGTCACAGTGTCCACGCTCCCAAAAAGTTTTCTCCATTATAGCGAATCGCCTTGACGAATCAAAGCCCGCTGTCTAAAATTTTCGGCGAAGGGGGAATTTCAATGGCGACTTACGTGCCGCGAGTGTTGCTTTGCGGCGACGCGGCGACGTTCAAAAAAATAATCGGCGACAAGCCCGCAGAGATCGTCGGGCAAGTGACGTGCGAACGGGCGGGCGACGAAGCAAATTTATTTTACGGCGGACAACTGTTGACGGACGAGGCATTGAACCGATTGCTTGACGGCACGGCGGAATATCTGATCTTCACCGACCTGCTTGAGCACAGAGACTGTCTTGAAATCTCTAAGCTGAGACCGCAAGTAATCAGCGCGCCCGCCTTTGCAAAAAAAATTCGCGATGGATTTTTTTCGTATGTGACGTTGGCTTTGCTTGTCGAGGTTCTGAATCGGAAAAATTTTTCGGGACGCGTGCTTGACTTCGATTGTTACGTTGCAAGGAGCGATTTTCGCACGCGGCTCGATTTGAATGTCGTGCTTGATTGCGTCGCGGAGAATTTCGGCGGCGAACTCTTCCCGATTATGAAAAATGTTTACGGCGAAATTTACGCGACCTTCGACGAGTGCCGCTACCACGTTTTTGACGCGGTTGTATTGACGCGGGAACGCACGCCCGAAGAATTTATCGACGCGCTGATTCAAACCGATGCCTTGACCGAAAAAATTTTGGCGTTCGCAAGACGCGGCTCCGAACTTGAACGTTGGCTTGACGCGTCGAAAAATTTTTTCGCACAGATTGAAACCTTCCGCACGAACAACGGCGCGTGGCATCTTTTGACGAAGCGCGTCCCGAAAGATTGTTGCGTTTACGTCGTCACGCACAAGGACGTTAAACTTGACGCGCTGCCCGAATGCTATCGAATCATTCACGCCGGACACGCGCTCGCCGCACAAGACTTCGGCTACGCGGGCGACGACACCGGCGAAAACATCAGCGCGCTTAACCGCTACCTTGACGAGATAACCGCGCTCTATTGGATTTGGCGCAACACAAAGCATACGCATGCGGGCATTGTCCATTATCGCCGATTTTTAACGCTCGAAGATCAAGAAACTTTCGACGTTACGAAAATTTTAAGCTCGACGGAAATTTTTACGCTCCTGGGCGAATATGACATCATTGCCGCCAACGAACATTTGAGCGAACGCAATCAGCTTGAGCTTATGCTTTTGCCGACGGGACAGCCCGACTTGATAAGAATCGCCGAAGAAATCGTCCGCAAGCATCTTTCCGCCGCGCAGCCCGATTATCTCGACGCCTACGACGCGGTTATCAACGGCTTCACACTTTTCCTTTGCGGCGTCTTCGTCACGCGCCGAAATGTTCTGAACGCTTATTGCGAATGGCTGTTCTCGTTCATGCTCGGCGCGACGCTTGAAATGCGCGATAAAGTTAAAGTCGGCGACAGACGGCTTGAAGATTTGGAACATAACTACTCGCGCATGATGTCGTTCTTCGCCGAACGAATGCTTACCGTCTGGCTTACGAAAAATCATTTGCGAATCAAAACGTTGCCGATAATGTATCGCAAAGATGTCTAGGAAGCGGAAATGTTGCAGAATATAACGCTCGGACAATTTTTCCCCGGCAACTCGATACTGCACGGGCTCGACCCGCGCACGAAAATAATTTTGCTGTTCGCGCTGATAATCGCAATCTTCGCGGCGCAAGGTTGGGCGGCGTACGCTTTGCTTTCGGGCGTGACGACGTGTTTAATCTTCCTGTCGAAAGTGCCGTTGCTTATCGTGCTTAAGTCCGTCAAGCCGCTCTGCTGGATAATTCTGTTCACGCTTTTGATTCACTTCGTAAGCCACGACGGCGAAGTTTTGGCGAAAGTCTATGTGTTCAAAGTGACGACGGAAGGCATTGTCTACGGCTTGCAGATAAGCTTGCGGTTGGTGCTGTTAATCGTGCTGTCGAGTTTGCTGATGTTCACGACTTCGCCGTTGCAACTGACCGACGCGACGGAAAAACTTTTGTCGCCGCTGTCGAAGTTCGGGTTGCCGGCGCACGAATTGGCGATGATGATGACGATAACGATACGGTTCGTACCGACGCTTTTGGAGGAGACCGACAAGATAATCAAGGCGCAACGGTCGCGCGGGCTGGACTTCAATTCGGGCGGACCGGTCAAGCGAATGCGGGCGATGGTGCCGATATTGGTGCCGCTGTTCCTGTCGAGTTTTCGGCGGGCGGAAGATTTGGCGCTGGCAATGGAGGCACGTTGCTATCGCGGCGGCGAAGGTCGCACGCACATGAAACAAATGCATTTAACGGCAACGGATTTCGCGGCGGCGTTTGTCGTGATTTTAATCTGCGCGGCGGTCGGAGGTTTGAGTTATGCGGCAGGAAAATAAATCGACGATGAAACTTCGGCGACGGAACATTGCGCTGACGGTCGCTTACGACGGGACGAACTACCACGGCTTTCAATGGCAGAGCCCGCCGCGCCGCGCCGTACAGAATGTTTTGGAAGAGCGGCTTTCAAAAATTTTCGGCGACAAGATTGAACTTGCGGCGGCAGGTCGCACGGACGCGGGCGTTCACGCTTTCGGGCAAGTCGTCAACTTTTTCACGGACGGGCGCATTGCCACGGACAAAATTCCCTTGGCGGCAAGCTCGGTGTTGCCCGCCGATATCGTCGTCCGCGAGGCGCGGGAAGTCGACAAAAATTTCAGCGCATTGCACAGCGCGAAGAGCAAAATTTATCTGTACCGAATCCTGCGCGGCGCAACGTCGAATCCGCTGGTCAACCGCTTTGCCTGGCACATTTGGCGTCCGCTTGACGTTGCGGCAATGCGCGCGGCTTTGAGCGTCCTTGTCGGCACGCACGACTATTCGAGCTTCAAAGCGGCGGGCGGCGCGCCGAACATGAATCCCGTCCGCACGATTTACGCGGTTGAGATTTTCGACGAGCAAATCTTCGGCGGCGACTGCCTGACGATAAAAATCCACGCAAGCGGCTTTCTGTATCACATGGCGCGCAATATCGTTGCGTTGACGGCGGCGGTCGGCAGAGGCAGGATAAACGTCGACGACTTCCGAAAAATTTTCGACGCCCGCGACAGGAGACTCGTGCCCGCCACCGCGCCCGCGCAGGGTTTGTGCCTGCAGGAAGTTTTCTATTGACGGCTTGCTTGACGGAAAATATAATCGTCCTAAATTTCAACGACAAGGATGATCGCTATGGCAAGAAAAGTACCGGGCAACACCCCCGCGAACGTCGCCGCGCAAAGGAAGGCAGTAGCTCTGAAGTACGAGGCGGAACGCGACCTTGCGCCGAAAGTCATCGCCAAGGGACGCGGACACGTCGCCGAACACATTTTGGAGACCGCGCAAAAAAATTCCGTGCCCGTCTACCAAGACAAGACGCTGGTCAACATGCTCATGGCTTTGGAAATCGACCGCGAAATTCCGCCCGAACTTTACAAGGCAATCGCCGAAGTCATGGCTTACGTCTACAAGATTGACAAATCGCACGGACAAATTGCGGCAGCAAAACGTCTTGCCGCCCAACGCCGTCGCAACAGTTTCTTCTAGAATGTATTGATAAAATCGGCGTGTATTTGGGGCGCGCATGGACGCGCGCCCCCGCCGCGTCGCAACAGGATGTTGCGTGCGGCAAACGCCCTTTTCTTTGCTACTTTCTTTTGGGCGCAGCAAAAGAAAGTAGATCCTTAACATAAAAACCATTGAAATGCCGAATCAGCTCCGTCGAATTCAATTTGCCAACAGCCCATAACAAAAAAGCCTCCCCGCGCAAGGGAGGCTGTATTTTTTTCAGACGTTGAAGCGGAAGTAAGTAACGTCGCCGTCCTGCATGACGTAATCCTTGCCCTCAAGGCGAACAAGTCCTTTGTCGCGAGCGGCGTTGATTGAGCCGAGCCGAATCAAATCGTCGTAGTTGACAATTTCCGCGCGAATAAAGCCGCGTTCGATGTCACTGTGAATTTTGCCCGCCGCTTTGACTGCAGGCGTACCCTTTGCAATCGTCCAGGCGCGACACTCGTCGGCACCCGCCGTGAGGAAAGTCATCAAGCCGAGCAAATCAAACGCCGCGTGAATCAAGCGGTCAAGCCCGGAACTGTCCAAACCCAAGTCAGCCAAAAATTCAGCGGCCTCGTCAGCGTCCAATTCGGCGATTTCTTCTTCGACCTTCGCGCAAATCACGACGACTTGAGCACCTTCCTTGTCGGCGAGCGCGCGAACTTTTTTGACGTAATCGTTTTCGGCGGCGAGATCGCTTTCGGCGACGTTGGCAATGTACAGCGTGGGCTTGAGCGTCAAAAGATTTGCGTCGCGAATCGCGGCAAGTTCGTCGTCCGTCAAGTTGAGTTGCCGCGCAGGTTTCGCGTCGTCCAGAGAATTTTTGACACGCTCCAAAATTTCGGATTCAAGCTTTGCTTCCTTGCTGCCGGACTTCAAAAGCTTGGCGACCTTGGCAAGGCGTTTGTCGACGACGTCCAAATCGGCAAGGCACAGTTCTGTTTGAATCGTGTCGATGTCGCGGAGCGGGTCAATCGTGTCGGCGACGTGCGTTATGTTTTCGTCCTCGAAACAGCGCACGACGTGGGCAATGGCGTCGACTTGGCGGATGTGTTCCAAAAATTTGTTGCCGAGCCCTTCGCCCTTCGACGCGCCCTTGACGAGCCCGGCGATGTCGACGAAGCGGACACTTGCGGGCGTAGTTTTTTTGGAGCTGTAAAGTTTCGTCAAGACTTCAAGGCGCGTGTCGGGCACGGCGACGACGCCGACGTTCGGCTCAATCGTGCAGAACGGATAATTCGCCGCCTCTGCGCCCGCCTTTGTTATCGCGTTAAACAGCGTCGACTTGCCCACGTTCGGCAAACCGACGATACCGACTTCAAGACTGCTCATGAAATTTTTCCCTCCGAAATTGTTTTGAACAATTATATCGGCAAAAAATTTTTGCGCAAGGAATCAAATCCCCGCCCGCTGATTGAATCTGAAAAATTTTTGTAGTATATTTAGCGTGCGGAGGTGGAATATGTACGGCTTATCGAACAGGCATTTGAAAACGTTGCTGAAAATTTTATTTGCCCGCGCAGATTCGCTCGAATCGGTGATACTTTTCGGCTCGCGGGCACGCGGCGATTGCAAGCGGACTTCCGACGTTGACTTGGCGGTAAAGTTTTCGCGACCGATTCAAGCGCAGTTGGCGGCGGATTTTGAAGGCTCGACCTTCCCCTACACGACCGACATAATCGACTTGCAGACCGCCGGCAAAAATTTGCTGAACAATATCGCTCGCGACGGCAAGCTGTTGTTCGCTGCAAGCAAGGACGGTGTTTTTATGACGCTCGAACAAGTTAAACTTAAACACGAAGATTTTTCCCGCGCCTTGGCAAAACTGCACGCGGCTCTTGCAAAAGACATCACGGCGGACGAACTTTATCTTGACGGGTTGATTCAACGCTTTGAATTTTGTTTTGAGCTGTCGTGGAAGCTGATGAAAGCATTTTTGGCTTACGAAGGCATTGAAGTCACCGGCCCGCGCTCCGCCATAAGAAACGCCTTTCAAACGGAACTGATTGCCGACGCCGACACTTGGCTTGACATGCTGGAAAAGCGCAACCTTTCAAGTCACACTTACGACGCGGAGACCGCGCAAGAAATTTATCGTCACGTGGCGCAGAAATATATTTTCCTGCTTGACGACCTTGCGGCGACCGTGAACGAGAAATTATATCCCACAGTCTGAAGGAGGAATGCCTGTGCCGATGGATTTTGAATTTCCGACGAAAGTCCGCGACCTTGTGGCGACGATTGCGCCGCTGGACGTGTTCGACATAGTTGTCGTCGCAATGATCTTTTATAAGATGTACCAGATGATTCAAGACACGCGCGCCATTACGCTCGTCAAAGGGCTTATGGTTATCGCGCTTTTAACGGTGATTTGCGGCTGGCTTAACCTGCACGTCATGAGTTGGCTGTTGCAAAAGAGTTCGGATTGGCTGTTAATCGCGTTGCCGATTTTGTTTCAGCCGGAACTGCGCCGCGCCTTGGAGCACATCGGTCAAGGACAATTCCTGCATCAAAGCAATTCTCTGCTCGACAAGAAGGAAGCCGATTCCGTTGTCGACGAAATCGTTAAGACGGCGAAGAAACTTTCGCAGACCAAGACGGGTGCGCTTATGGTTCTCGAACGCGAAATGAAATTGAACGACATAAGCGTCACGGGCATTCATATCGACGGAATTATCTCGTCGGAATTTTTGTTGAACGTTTTCATAGTGAACACGCCCCTGCACGACGGCGCGGCGATTATTCGCGGCAACAGATTGATTTCGGCTGCGTGCGTCCTGCCGCTCACGGAGAATCACGAACTGTCGACGGAACTGGGCACGCGTCACAGAGCGGCTATCGGTTTGTCGGAGCAATGCGATGCGCTGATTGTCGTCGTAAGCGAAGAGACCGGCACCATTTCCGTCGCCGAGAACGGGCGCATGGTTCGCCACCTTGACGAGCAAACGTTGGCTGCAAAAATTCGTCCCGCCTTCACGCGCCGCGAAGACAAACTTTTCGGAAACGTGCTGTCGAAGTGGAGGGGCAAGAAATGATTACGCAAATCCTAAACGTCTTCCGCCGCAACCTCCTGCAAAAGTTAATCGCGCTTGTTGCGGCGTTCTGCATGTGGGTTTTCGTTATGGCAGACCAAGACCCGCCGATAGACGGTTCCTATACCGTGCCGCTGACAATTTCCAACGCGCCTTATGAATTGATTCCGATTTGCATGGAAAAGACGATACTAATCGAGACGCGCGCGCCGCGATCAAATTTCGTCAAGTACGACGCCAACGCCTTCCGTGTCTACGCCAACCTTGAGGGCTTGGGCGAAGGTGACCATACAATCATTCCGCAAGTCGTCATGCCGCAGGGCTTCGAGTTGATTGAAACCAAACCGGCAAACGTAAACGTCAAGCTTGACTCGCTGAGCGAACGCCAAATGCCCATTGAACTTTTGACGACGGGCAGCGTTGCTCAAGATTCGATTGTTAAAGAAATTCGCAAATCGATGGACTTGGTTACCGTTGTCGGTCCGAAAAGTTTCGTCAATCAGGCGTTCAGAGTTTACGGCACCGTCAATTTGTCGGGCAACACGTCGAGCTTTGAATTGCAAATCCCGATGCGTACCGTCGACGACAAGGAAAACGCCGTGCCCTTCGTGCGCGTGGTGCCGAGCGTCATTACCGTTTCCGTTGATATTGAAAGCGGCTTCAGGAAACGAATCGTCCCCGTCGTCCCCGAATTGACTGCGCCCGACGGTTGGGAGCTCACCAAAGTCGTCGTCGAACCCGCGCAGGTTGAAATCAGCGGCGCGGACTCCGCAGTTAATTCGATTTTCACGTTGAAGACGGAACCTTTCACTGTGCAGACAGGTCAGCGGCTGTTCCGAGGTACGCTCAAGCTTGACGTGCCCGAAGGAGTGACGGTCAAGAGCGACGAGGTGACGGTTTCAGCCGAAGTCGTTCGCCACCCGATTGTTCGCGGCAACAACGGCTAAAAAAAATTTTTCAAAACACTTGATAACTGTTATCAGCCGTGCTATACTGCGTTCAGGCTTTCGTTAAAGCTCTCCTAAAATATAAAATACACATACGCTTGAAAAGAGTCTCGTGCTGCTCACACGGGGCTTTTTTCAATGGAGGATTGAAATGCACAAGGCACCAATCGTCGCGGCAATGCGAAAATACTCGGCGGACAAGGTTACGCCCTTCCACACGCCGGGGCACAAACACGGGCGCGGCGCACATGAACTCTTGCGCGAACTTTTGACGGCGGAAGGTTTGCGGCAAGAAGTTTCGCTCATGGAAGAACTCGACGACCTGCACGAGCCGCACGCTTGCATAATGGAGGCGCAAAACTTGGCGGCGCGACTGTGGCACGCGGACGATTGCTTGTTCATTGTCAACGGCACGACGG
The DNA here is from genome assembly GCA_947304355.1 of uncultured Selenomonadales bacterium. Lineage (GTDB taxonomy): Bacteria > Bacillota > Negativicutes > Selenomonadales > Selenomonadaceae > Quinella. Next base: position 16,559 of record CAMZAX010000027.1, on the reverse strand, counting down.
CGGCGGTACAGGCAATGATTTTCGGGACGGTGCAGGCGGGTGACTCAATCATGATTCCGCGCAACGCACATCGTTCGGTTATCGCGGGATTAATCTTGTCGGGCGCGACGCCGATTTTTTTGCCCGTCGAATTCGACGCCGAACTTTGCCTGCCGCTGAACGTCACGACCGCGACGATTGAACGCGCGATAAAAAATTTCCCGCAAGCCAAAGCCGTCCTGCTCGTGTCGCCGAATTATTACGGCGTGGCGGCGGACTTGCCGAAGATTGCGGAACTCGTGCACGCGGCGGGCATGACGTTGCTTGTCGACGAGGCTCACGGCGCGCACTTGCCCTTCAGCGACGAACTGCCGCCCTCGGCAATCGATTCGGGCGCAGACCTTGCCGCGCAGTCGACGCACAAAATCTTGGGCTCGCTTACGCAAACGTCAATGCTGATGATTCGTCGCGGGCTTGTCGACGTGGAACGCGTCAAGCGGGCGGCAAGCCTGTTGCAGACGACGAGCCCGAATCAACTGTTGCTTGCGTCGTTGGACATTGCGCGCCTGCAAATGGAAACGGACGGGCGGCGGCTGATTCAAGCGGCGGTTGACCACGCGAAAAATCTGCGCGGGCTGATAAAAAAAATTCACGGGCTGCGGACGTTCGACACCGTGAAAAAGTTTGCACTCGACGCGACGAAAGTTACAGTCAACGTCACGGGCTTGGGCTTGACGGGACAAGAGGCGGAAGAAATTTTGCGGCGCGACTTGCGAATTCAATGCGAACTGTCCGACGCGGCGAACTTGCTGTTCCTGATAACCTACGCCGACGACGAACAGACGATTGCCGCCCTCGTCGACGCGCTGAACCGATTGCCGCAACGCCCGCAAATCCCTTGTTCCTTGTCCCTTGTCCCTTGTCCCTTAAGCGCAGCAACACTAAGCCCGCGCGAAACGTTTTACGCACCCGTTGAAGTCGTGAACTTGCGCAAAGCCGTCGGACGAATCTGCGCGGAGGAGATAACTTTTTACCCGCCTGGCATTCCGCTGCTTATGCCGGGCGAAAAAATTTCGGCGCAAACCATTGATTTGATTCGGCAAACGACGGGACGCGTTATCGGCGCGAACGATCCGACTTTGGCGACGGTGACGGTCGTCCGTTGAACAAAATTTTTCGGCTTCTATTACATTGCCCGCCCGCGATTTGATAAAATGTGCGCGAAAATTTTCGGCAACGGGGGAATCATTCATGGGAGCAAGACGCAAAGCAATTCGGGCAGGCATTTTGTTTATCGCGCTGTTAATCGTAAGCGGCGTGGTTTTGATGTATCGCGGCAACGATGCGGTCTTCCTCGCGACGCAACGCAAGGACGGTATCCTCACGGCGGAGCAAATCAAGCTGTCGTTCGATTCGGTGGGCAGGCGGCTTGATGCTCAACGACAAAAATTTATTCAATCCTGCGGGCTCCACGTCGAACACGCAGGCAAGGAAAGATGCTTATGGACATTTACGGAGCAGTTTATTTCATTTGGAATTTGATTAACGGTAAGCGGTACATCGGGCAGACCACTAATCCATTGGAAGTGCGCATGGCGCAACACATACGCGGCGATCTCGTTGTTGACAAAGCGATCCAAAAGCATGGAATCGAGAATTTCCGTTACGGCGTCATCAAAACTTGCGCGACGCGTGAAGAACTCAACTATTGGGAAATTTATTATATTGCCGCGCTGAAAAGCAAAGCTCCTTACGGTTGTTATAATCTCACTGACGGCGGCGAAGGGACTTCAGATTATAAACCTACGCCGGAACATAAAGCAAACATTTCTGCGAGTCTTACCGGCAGGCATCTTTCGTCAGAACATCGCAAGAATCTTTCCATAGCAATGAGTGGTGAAAATAATCCGAATTACAGCAATCATCGTTCAGAACAAACAAAAGCAAAACTCAGAATAGCTCGGCTTGGAGAAAAAAGCCACAGTACGGCAAACCGGCACCAAATCGCGGTAAAAAACATCCCGAGTCAATAATAGCCAAAATGCGCGGCAAAAGACATAGCAAGTTTGAGCGGCTACATACCTTCGGAGCTGAACGCGGCGGCTGATTATGATGTTGTCGTCATGGGCAGTCGCGGCTTCGGCGGCATGGACGATTCGCAAGGCTCCGTTGCAAAATACGTCGCGGACAACTGTTCCAAGCCCGTCATCTTCGCGAAGGGTATGCCTTACGATTGGGACGACGACAATAATTTTGTCGGCGGCGCGAACGCGTGGAAGGATTGACGCAAAAAAAATCTCCTCGTCAAACGGCGGGGAGAAATTTTTTTATCAATCGGTCTTGGGGCTCACGCCAATTTTTTTTCGTAAGTCTTGGGGCGTTTCGGGCGCGGCAAGTGCGGGTTGACGGGCTTGAACTCTTTAAGCTCTTCGTCAGTCAGTTCGGGGCAGTCCTCGTCGTAGACAATCGGACGGTTTTTCAATGCCGCAATTTCCGCTTTCTGCTCAGGCGTCAACGGAACATCAAATCTTATAAATTTAGTCACTATCGCCATAATAATCGCTCCTTTCTTTTTCGTTCGCTTCGCGTGCAGAAATTAATCTTGTCCTTTCACCTCGTTCCGTGTGCACGACAAACAACACATCATCGACCATTCTGATCGTCTGCCAACGCACCTCGTTTTGTGAATGATTTTTATCACGGCGAGTAAGTTTATATCTGTCACTTTATCACGGCGGGGCTTGAGCGTCAAAGCGTCACGATTGCAGGAAAATCGTCGCCTTAACAGAAATTATCGGCGTTGAGAATTTTCACTGAGCGTCTTGAATCGGAGGCGAGGCGATGAACTATCGGCGTATTTTGGTAATCGGCGACATGCACGGGAAATTTACGCGCCTGCTGTCGCTCTTCCATAAAATCGATTTCGACGAGCGCAAAGACTTTCTGATTCTGCTGGGCGACTACGTTGACCGCGGCGAAGAAAACATGCGCTGTTTCCGCTGGGCGATGGAGATGAGCGAAAAGCCCAACGTCATTGCTCTGCGCGGCAACCACGAACAGATGATGCTGTACTACTACGCGCTGGGCGGCACCGAAGGTTATATCTGGCTTCCCAACGGCGGCAACAAGACCAAGGCGGAATTCGACCTCTGGCAACAGAAAGACCCGACCGCCTTTGAACGCGCAATGAACTTTATAAACGACCGCCCGTATTATCATCAGATGAACATAGGCGGCGAGGATTATATTTTCGTGCACGCGGGCTTGAAACCCGGCAAGCCGCTGGAGGCGCAGGACGAAGAATCGTTGCTCTGGATTCGCGAGGAATTTTACAACAACTATCGCGGCGCGGCGCACGTCATTTGCGGACACACGCCCACGCCGTTTATCAAGCGCAACTGGTATTATCCGATTCGCCTGCCGAACAAAATCACGCTCATGGACACGGGCTCTTTCATGCCCAACGGAAAAATTTCTTGCATAGACATTTTGAGCGATCAAATTTGGCAAAGCGATTGACGGGGAGAAGTTTCAATGGACAAGCTTAAAATCAAAGTCGTCGGCGTAGGCGAGGGCGGCGCGAAGGCTGTCGGCAAGATGATTGCGGCGAGCGTGGGTATGGGCAAGGACGTCGACTTCGTGACGATTGGCAACGACGAAAATCTTTTGTTGGTCAGCGCGGCGAAGACGAACATTTTCCTGAATCGCGATTCGACGATGATTTACAAGCGCATTACGGCTGCCCTGCGCGGCGCGAACGTCGTTGTTATCGTGGCGGGTGCGGGCTCGACTGCCGCAATGAAAGCCCTGCCCGAAATCCTGTCCTGCGCCAAAAATCAGAACGCGACGATATTTGCCTTCGCCAATCGCCCGTTCGTCTTGGAAAGTGCCGCCCGCAAGCAAAACGCCGAATTTTGCATGAATATCCTGCACAGGGAAGCCGACACGGTTTTTGACGTGCCGACTGAGAAATTTTTTGTCTTCCGCCTGCACCAAATGCAAGTGTCGCTTGCCGAAGTCTTTGAGGCTGCCAACGACGTTTTCGCGCAGGGCGTCGACATTTGCCTTGACATGGTTGCGAAGGACGATTCGCTTGGCAAGTGGGGCAACGCGACGTTCGGTTGCGGCTTGGGGTTCACTGCGCTCGAAGCCGTTAAAGCCGCCGTCAAATTCCCGCTCCTCGACGCCGACGAAATTAAACGCGCGTCGAAAATCTTTGTGCGCTTGACGGGCGGCAACGACGTTCCGGCGAAGAAATTTATTCGCGACATGATTGCGGCTGACGCAAAACTTTTTTGGCGCGTCGACAACGCGGCGAGCGATAAAATTTTCGCGTCCGTAGTTTTTGGCAGGAAGGAAGTTTGAATCATGATTAAAATCGTTCTCTCCGACATTGACGGCACGTTCCTCACGGACGACAAGAAAACTTGCGCGGCGCACGTCAAAGCGATTAAGTCCGTCGTCGCCAAAGGTTTGCCGTTCGTGTTCGTGTCCGCGCGTATGCCCGAAGCGATTTACCCGATAACCGACGCGATAGGCATGGCGCACACGCCCGTTATCAGCTACAGCGGCGGGCTCGTTCTCACTGCGGCGGAAGAAGTCCTTTTCGACAAAAAAATATCCGCCGGCGACGCGCAAGGCATTTTGGCGGCAATGAAACGTTGGCAAGACATCACGGTTAATTATTACACGGGGCGGCGTTGGTTCGTCGAGGCAATGGACGCCCGCGCCCAACACGAAGTCGACATCACGTCCGCGCAGGTTGAAATCGGAAACTTCGACGCGCTGTTGAGCGAAAACATTTTTCCGAACAAAATCCTTGTCATGTGCGAGCCGTCCGTTTGCATTGACATGGAGCGCGAACTCGGCAAGCTGTTCCCCACGCTCAACGTCGTCCGCAGCGCGCCGCATCTGTTGGAGATTATGGACAAGAGCGTATCGAAGGCGACGGGCATTGAAGTCTTGCTTAAGCACTACGGTTACACGGTCGACGAGGCGGTTGCTTTCGGCGACAATTACAACGATATTGAAATGCTTGAACTGATTCCGCAGAGCGTGGCTATGGCGAACGCGCCGGACGCCATAAAGAAACTTGCCGCAGCCGTCACTGATTCAAACGAAATCGGCGGTATTTACACTTACCTGGTTAAAATCGGCGTCATTGAGGAGGCTTGACCGAATGCGCGTCTTGCTTGTGACGTGGACTGACCAACTGCAACAGAAGCTTTTGATTTTGAATCCCGAACTTGAATACTGCGCGATTGTCGTCGACGAAGTAAAGCCCGCAAAAGAAATTCTTAAGCGCGTCGGCTTGCCCGTGACGTTACTGCACCCGCTTTACGACCTGAAAGAATGCGTCCGCGACTTTTATTACGATTACGTCCTGTGCGTGGAGACCGGCTTTTATGACGAAAAAATCATGACAGTGCTTCAAAAGTATGATGTGTCTAAAGATAAATTTTTAAGCTTCGCCAATCTCAATTCACCGCAAAACTTCGCTCTCGACAGAATACTGCGATATTTCAAGGAACACGCGCAGGAATTCGAGATATTCGCCACGGGCATAAGTTATACTCAAGTTTGTTTGGACGTCACTCAATTCCAACGCAAGCTGTTCAATTTCGGAAAGTCCAGTCAAGATTTGTACTATGATTTTCAAGTTGCGAAACATGCCATAATATATGGGGGGGCATAGCAGACTGAAATATGCGCTGATAGGTTTGACTCCGTATTCCTTTTATTACGACTTGTCACGGACTTTTGGCTACAGATATGTTCTTTTGCAATATTTCATTGCGATTAATGACTTGCATAATTTTTTTGTTCCCGTTGACGTTTACAAGAAATTTATTCGCGCAGAATACCTTTCAATGAAATTGCCGCTGGAGCCGTTCGATTATGGTGCCGTTCCTTGGAATAAAAAAATGGATCCCCAAGCCAGGCTCAATGCTCGCGATATAATTGACGGCTGGGCTGATAAAAATTATCCCGACACCCGCGACGAAAACATAAAAATTTTGGACGATTACTTGACGCTGTGCGGTCGCAATCGCATTCGCCCGATAATGTTCCTGCCGCCCATGACCGAAGGTTACATTAAGCATTTCAACAAACAAAAACTTGACGAGTTTCATTATTTAATCGGGCAGGCGTGCAAAAAACACCCGTATGCAGTTTTTATCGACGGGTGGAAGTTGCAGGGCTTTACGGACAGAGATTTTTACGACGTGTTTCATTTAAATATCATTGGCGCAGCGAAGTTCAGCACGTTTTTGAACAGCGTCATTGAACAGCTCGACGGGCATTAACAATCATCGTAACCGTTGGGGTGCGTGCGGTGCCAATTCCACGCGGTGGCGATAATTTTTTCCACGTCGTCGAAGCGCGGAGCCCAACCCAAAATTTTGCGCGCCTTGTCGCCCGAAGCAATCAACCGAGCCGGATCGCCTGCGCGGCGGGTGCCGAGTTCGGTTTTTATTTTTTGACCGGTGACTTTTTCGGCGGCGTCGACGATTTGCTTGACGGAGAAGCCGCTGCCTGAGCCGAGATTGAAATAATTCGACGCGCCGCCGGAGCGCAAATAATTCAACGCGCACAAGTGAGCCGCCGCCAAGTCCAAGACGTGAACGTAGTCGCGAATGCAGGTGCCGTCGGGCGTCGGATAGTCGGTGCCGAAAACCGTGATGTGGTCGCGTTTGCCGAGCGGAACTTGCAAAATCAGCGGAATCAAATGCGTTTCGGGGTGATGATCTTCGCCGATTGAGCCGTCTTCAATCGCACCGCTTGCGTTGAAGTATCGCAGGCTGACGTAACGGACGCCGTGCGCCGCGCTGACCCAACGCATGATTTTTTCCATGATGAGTTTCGTCTCGCCGTAGGGATTGGTCGGAAAAGTCGCGTCGCCCTCGTCAATCGGAATGCGTTCGGGCTCGCCGTAAACCGCCGCGCTTGAGCTGAAAATAATTTTGTCGACGCCGCATTCCGTCATTGCCTCCAACAAAATTTGCATACCGTAAACGTTGTTGTTGAAGTACTTGAGCGGCTTGATTACGCTTTCGCCCGCCTCGATGTACGCAGCCAAGTGAAAAACCGCCTCGACTTCGTTGGCGGCGAAAATTTTTTTAAGGGCGTCCTTGTCGCGGATGTCGCACTCGTAAAATTTCACGTCGGGATTAACGGCGGCGCGGTGTCCCGTCGAAAGATTGTCGGCGATTATGACTTGTTCGCCCGCCGCAAGGAGTTGCCTGACCGTGTGCGAACCGATATAGCCCGCGCCTCCGCAAACCAGTATTGCCATAAGAAATTGCTCCTTCCAAAATATTTTCGCACAAGAATTTATCATGGCAAAAATTTTTGTCAACAAAAGTCAAGGTCGCCGTCCGTGGCGGCTTGTTAATTTGTCATCGGAGGATTTATATGAATTCGTTTTTAATCGGGCTGCAGTTTTTGACGCGAATTTTCGTCGTGCGCCGGAGCGTGTGGACTGAACAGAGTTTCGGCGAGTCGGTGAAATTTTTTCCGGCAGTCGGTGCGATAATCGGCATCATCTGCGCGGGCGTTGTCGGTGCGTTGAATTTTTTCACGGCGGGAAATTTGCCGCTGCTGACGGGCGCGGTCGGCTTCGCGTCGCTGATAATCTTGACGGGCGGCATTCATTGCGACGGGCTGATGGATTCGGCAGACGGTTTGTTTTCGGGTCGTGAGCGCGAAAAAATTTTGGCGATAATGAAAGATTCCCGCGCAGGTTCGTTTGGCGTCGTCGCAATGATTTTGGTCGCGGCGTTGGAAATTTCGACGTTGGCTGAGTTGTCGCGGCTGTCGACGCAATTTTTGTGCGCAGCGGTTTATTCCGCGCCGATAATCGGGCGACTGATGATGGTCGTGACAATCGGCACATTCCCATACGCACGGGCAGAAGGCATGGGCAAAGCGTTCGCGCAATTCACGACACGGCGGACGATTTTTTTTGCGGCGGGCGAAACGATTTTGCTTTTGTTGCCGCTCAATCTCATCAGTGAAATATTTTTCCCTTGCGCGGCGGCGGCCGGCTTGGTCGCGTTGTTGGTGACGTGGCGATTTGCAAATTTCGCGACGGAAAAAATCGGCGGCGTCACGGGCGACATTTACGGCGCAGTCACGACGTTGGCTGAAGTGTTCGCGTTGATAACTTTTCTGCTGATTGGCAACGGTTTGTGATAAAAAAAATCCGCGCAGGCGAATCAAACGATTCTGACCAAACGCGGACTTGAAAAACTTACGCTTACAGTCTCTACTTGACGAGGCGGTCGAAGTCGGCTTGCGGCACGAGCGTCACCAGCCCCATTATCGCCAAAATCTGTTCGAGCCCCACGCGCGCCGTCGACGTGTTCTTGACGACAAAATCAACGTCGCGCCAATGTTCAAATTCGCCCGTCTCGTCGGCGGTCTCCACGTAGTAGCGAATCTCGTCGTTCGAGCAGCCGGCGCGGAGCATTCGGTCGACAAAAACTTCGTCGTCAATCATAAGGAAAATCGAAACCAAGTCTTGATGGATGAACTTCGCCAACTGCGCAATGCCCGAAACGTCGTGCATAAGCGCGATGCTGACGCGGTGATTCTTGTAAGCGTCAAGCACTTCAGCCTTGCGCAAGCCGTAGGAGTGCGCCTGATAGCTCGTGTTGACGATAAATTTTTCGTTCTTGTAGTCGGCACTCTTGACGGTCTGATAAAGTCTGCGCTTGTAAGCGTAGCGGTCGTCGAATACGCGGGTCGTGACGGTCGGGATGTAGTGAATGCCCATGGACATGAGCTGCGCGACCATTGTCGATTTGCCGGACGTGTGCGGACCGAGGAACGCGTAAATTTTGTTCGCCATGAAAAAACCTCCTTAACGTTTTTGTTTGGCAATGACGTGAACGGTGTCTTCGTCTTCGTCGATCTCCGCGCCGCAACGGGGGCAACATTCGTATTGCGTGCCGTCGGGCAGAGAGCGTTTGCCTTTGCATTTTTGGCAGAAAATCAACGAGCAACGCTTGCACTCAAAAATTTCGCCAAAATCTTTGCGTCCGCATTTCGGACAGCTGTCGTAGGTTGCCAAGTGAATTGCTCCTTTCAGTAGTGCGGATGAGCTTTGACGTAATCGACGGGACGGCTCCAATCGACGTGCACGCCCGTTGCCTCCCAAAGACGCGTCAAAACGATTTGCAAGTTCTCCGCGCTCAAGTTCGGGTCAATGTCCTCCTCCGTGAAGTCAAGCAAAGTTTCATGGGGGATTTTGATTTTGTGCGGCGTCGTCAAAAATTTTTCGGCAAGAGCCTTGCCCGTGGCGTCGCCCAATTTCACGACAACTTTGCGCGTCGCCTCGTCGTATTCAACCCAACCGAGACTGCCGCGAAAACTTATCGCGACGCTGAAATTTTCCAAGCAAATCATCTCCTTCAAGCAAAAAATTTTTCAGCGAAACTCAACGTTGAAAATCTGCGCGAAGCCCGTCATGTTCAAAACCCCGCGAACTTGCTCGTCGACGTTTATAAGCGTCATGGTGCCGCCTTGCGCGCGAACTTTTTTCAGCGCGGCGACGAAAATCCGCAAGCCCGCCGACGAAATATATTCCAGCCCGTCCAGGTCGAACGTGACTTTATGCGCGACGTCCAGTGCCGACAAAATTTCGCCCTTAATGACGTTGGCGGCATCGGTGTTGAGCCTGCCGGAAAGTTTCAGCGTCAAACGTTCGCCGTCGCGTTGCGCCGAAAAGTTCAGCCCGTGCGCCGAGGATTTTTCCTCCGTTGCGGGCTTGTACGTCACGAAAAATTTTTTCAACATGACAAGCGGATTCAAATGCTCCTTGAAGAAACGCAAATGCTCTTCGCCGACGTCGTCCATGATGTTTTCCGTCAAAATGCCGCGATCCGAATTCATCTTCGCGTCGTACCAGAAATTGAACTGATTTATGCCCTTGAAGTCGTAATTCGCCTTCGCGAACAAGCCGACGGAATGCGCCTCGTCGATTTGCTCGTCAATCGAATGCGCGACGATTTTCCCGTCGACGCGCACCACGAAGCCGAAAAGATTTTTCAGCTCCTCCCAATGATTCAGCGCAAAATAAAATTGTTTGTTCTCCGATTTGGCAATATCCAACTTTTCGACGCGCTGTTGAAGATTTTCTTCAGCCGCCGCTTGAAAGGCGCGCATATCGTCAAAAATGTCCGGCGTTATCTCTTCGACGGTGTAATCGTAATTTTTCTCGAAGGTGTTGCGCCCTTGACGGAAAGTCTTCAACTTACTGCCGCTGAGCTCTTCCGTGCGTTCGATGTGCAAAATGTAATCCCATTCGTCGCGGTGTTCTGCGACTTCGATTGACGAGCCAAGTTCGCGTTGCCAAAGATTAACGAGGTATTCGGGGACGTTGTGAAATTTTGTCCCGGCGGGCACGTGCGCGGCAAAGACGTTGCGCCAATTAATTTCGTCCCAATCGCCCGCAGGCGGTGACCAATATTTCACGCCGTCCAAGAAAAATTTGTGCCAGCAAAGATTCGCGGCGTAACCCCGCCGAAATTTTAATTCGTCGCGCAAACTCACAACAAAGAACGGCGACAAGTTCGACGGGATTTGAATGCACAGGCGCAAATATTTTTTGTAGCGTTCGTTGTCCGCGATGTCAAAGTTTTGAAAATCAATCATCGTTTCAAGTCCTTTCATGATAAACGCTTGCATACATGACGGGCAGCACGAGCAACGTCAGCACCGTGGCGACGAGCAAGCCGCCCGCTATCGCAACCGCCATCGGTGCCCAAAAAACGCTTGACATCAGCGGCAACATGCCCAAGACTGCCGCCGCCGCCGTCAGCATTATCGGACGGAAGCGCAAGACCGCCGAATCGATTATCGCGTCGTGAAGTGTTTCGCCCGCCGCCACGTGGCTTTGTATCTGGTCGATTAAGATAACCGAATTGCGGATTATCATGCCTGACAGCGCGATAACGCCCAGCTCCGCCACGAAGCCCATCGGCTTTGACAAAAGCACCGTCGCGAAGATTACGCCGATTAGTCCGAGCGGCGCGGTCAAAAGTGTCAAGATCATTGCTTTCACGTCGTGCAGTTGCAACATCAGCAACGTCATGATAACGAGCGCGACGACGGGCAACATTGCCGCCAAGTGTCCCGTTGACTTCGCGCTTTGCTCCAAGTCGCCGCCGGGTTCGATTGAATATCCGAGCGGCAAATCTTTTCGCAAGTCGGTCGTCGCCGCCAATGCCCGTTGCGTTGCGTCGTTCGCCGTGCCGCGCAGGATATTCGCTTGCACCGTGATTGTCGGCTTGAGGTTGCGCCGCTTAATCAGCCCGTATTCGGCGTCGTAAGTCAGCGTTGCGATTTGTTCAAGCGGAACGTAGCCCGCCGCGCCCAAGTATATCGGCAAAGATTTCAGCGCGGCAAGATTGTTTCTGTCGGCGGCGGCGAGGCGCAAGTCAATGGCAATCGTCCTGTCGCCCGCGTAGAATTCGGCAACCTGCGCGCCCGTGATTTCGGTGTACAGCGTCGACTTGACGGCTTGAGTCGTGAGCCCCAACGAACGCAGTTTGTCGCCGTCGAGGTCGACGCGCACGACTTTTGCCTTTTCGTTCCAGTCAAGGTTCACGTCAACGACGTTTGAATCGGCAGCAACGCGGTCGGCAACCTGCGCGGCGAGCGCGTGAACTGTATCGACATCGGTGCCCGCGACGCGCAACATAATCGGATAATCGGCGGGCGGCCCCGTCTGAATCAGCCGAATGTTGGCGCGGACGTTCGGAAAGTTTTCGTCGAGTTCGTTGCGAATTTTTTTAATCAAGTCGTCGCGAGCCTCCGCCTTTGCCGTGACGACGAAGCGAGCCTGATTATCGGCACCGGTTTTGGGCGCGACCGTCAGCACGAAACGCGGCAAGTCCGTCCCGACGTAGTAAGCGTAATTGTCCAGGTTGTCGCGTTCGGTGTCAAGGAACTTCGCGAATCGGTCAGCCTCCGCCTGCGTCGCCGCCTTCGACGCGCCTTCGGGCAACGTGAATTGTATCAAGACTTCGGGGCGAATCGACGGCGGGAAGAATTCCTGTTGCACGAAACCCGCCGCGAAGATTGTCGCTGCCAACGCCGTGATTGTCCCGCTCAGCACGAGGATTTTGTTGTCGAGAAAAATTTCAAGCACGCGACGAAACGCCTTGTAGAATCGGCTCTGATACAGTTCGTCCGCCGCCACATTGTCGACTTTGATTATATACGTCCCGAACAGCGGCGCGACCATGACGGAAACAATCCACGACAGCAACAGCGCGATTGACACGACCCAAAACATGTCGCGGCAAAATTCGCTTGCAATGCCCTTTGCGAACGCGACCGGGATAAAGCCCGCGCAGGTTATCAGCGTGCCCGTCAACATCGGTTTCGCCGTGACGTTGAACGCGTGACACGCCGCGTCGAATTTCGACAGCCCGCGCTCAAGTTGCACGCTCATCATTTCGACGGCGATCATTGCGTCATCGACGAGCAAGCCCAGCGCGATTATCAGCGAGCCGAGCGAAACTTTGTGCAAGTCAATGCCGAACGCGTACATGAAACAAAACGTTCCCGCCAAGACCAGTGGTATGCAACCCGCGACGACCATGCCCGTCCGCACGCCCAAGCTTGCAAAGCTCACCGCAAGGACAATGACAATCGCCAAAATCAGCGTCTCAACAAAATCGTGAATCGAATGCTGAACGACGCGCGGTTGGTCGGAAACTTGATTCAGTTCCAAGCCCAGCGGCAATTCGGCTTGAATGCGTTCGGCAATGCCGTCAAGTTCGTCGCCGAGCCGCAAAATATTTCCGCCGTCCTCCATTGCAATGGCGATGCCGATTGCGGGCTTGCCGTTGAAAAACATTTTTGCATCGGGCGGTTCGGAATAACGTCGCTCAACGGTGGCAATGTCCGCGAGCCGAAAGACTCTGCCGCCCGCGTTTATCGGCAAGCTTTGAATTTCCGTCACGCTGTCGAAAGTGCCCGTCACGCGCAGATAAACGTTGTCGCTTGCGGTGTCGACCATGCCCGAAGGCGTCATTGCGTTTTGCGCGGCGAGCGTGTTGGAAATGACTTGCGGGCTTATGCCGAGCGCGGCGAGTTTCATGCGGTCAATTTCGACGTAAACAACCTCCGACTGCACGCCGAGCAAATTAATTTTCTTCACGTCGTCGACGTTCAAAAGCAGGCGGCGAATGTCTTCGGCGTGGCGGCGCAGTTCCTCATACGTGAAGCCGTCGCCCGTCAACGCATAAACCGAGCCGAACACGTCGTCGTAGGTGTCGTTGAAAAAAATCCTGACGCCTTCGGGCAAATCGGTTATGTCGCCGCAGTAGTTGCGCACGTCGCGCCACGTCGGACGAATCTTGGCGGTGTCGAGCGTGTCGTCGAGCGCAACGTAAATCACGACTTGCCCCGCCCGCGTTTCGCTGCGCAGGTGGTCAAGCCCGGGGATGTCCTGCAATTTTTTTTCGAGCTTGTCGGTAACCTGTTCCTGCATTTCGTAAGCGGTCGCGCCCGGCCAATACGCCGCAACGATCATTTCGCGAATGACAAAGGCGGGGTCTTCCATGCGTCCGAGCTTAAAGTAACTGAACACGCCGCCGACGAACGCTACGACGATAAAGTACCAAACCAACGCGCGGTGATTGAGCGAGACTTCCGTTAAGTTGCGCATGTCAATTCGCCGTCCTAACCGTTTGCCCGTCGCGGAGTTTGTGAACGCCCGCCACGACGACTTTATCGCCCGCCGCGAGCCCGCGCACTTGGACGTTGTTGGCGTCGAAGGCAGTGACTTCAACCTTGCGCAAGGAAACTTTGCCGCCGTCGACGAGCCAAACCTGCGCGGCGTCGCCAGTCTGATAAATCGCGCTGAGCGGCAGGACAATCGCGCTTGGCGTATCGACGGACACCATTGACACGTTGGCAGTCATGCCGAGCTGAACGGCGTTTGACGGCAAATCGGGCAAGGAAATCTTTACGGCGAACGTGCGCGAGGCGGAATCTGCCATCGGAGAGATTTCGCGAACGGTGCCGCTTACCAAATCTTTTGTCGCCCAAAAGTCAACGGAGACGCGTTGCCCGATTTGCACGGCGGCGATTTTGTTTTCCGGGATGTTGGCGACGACTTCGAGTTCGCGCGTCTGCACGAGCGTCAAAACATTTTGCCCCGCCGCGACGACTTGCCCGACTTCCGCGTTGACGTTCGAGATAACCCCGTCGGCGTCGGCGGTGAGCGTCGTGTATTCGAGCGCGTTTTGACTTTGTTGCGCTTGAGCGATTGCGGCGTCGTAAGCGGCCTGCGCGGCGTCGAGTTGCGTTTTGTATTGGTCGAGGACGGCGGCGGCTACTGCTTCTTCCTTAAACAGCGCGGCGTACCGATTGTAGTTTGTCTTGGCGAGTTGGAGTTGAGCCTTTGCGGAATTGACTTGAGCGGCGGCGGAGTGCGACTGTTCGACAACATCTTTCGGGTCGAGCGTCATGAGGACATCGCCGGCAAGAACGCGCGAGCCCGCCTGCACGTCACGCGAAATGATTTTCCCGCCGACTTGGAATGACAAATTCGTTTCGTAACGACCGCGCACGACGCCCGAATAATTTTCCGTTTGCGCGTTATCGGAAAGGCTGACTTGACGGACTTTGACGACGGGCGGCTTGACGGGCGTCACTTCGTCGCTGCGACAGCCGACGAACAAAAAACTTGCCGCGCAGATTCCCGCAAGAAATTTTTTCTGCAAAGCCGTCGCCTCCCCGAAAAGTTTGTGTCATTGTATATTACGCAAAAAAAATCGGCAAGCAATAAGCTCACCGACTGTCAATGATTCAATCGCGCCACGCCGTCAAGCCGAGACGCACGACGTATTCTTTGGCGCATTCGTAATAGTGCATTGCCGACGTCCGCAGCGCAACAATTTCGTCGTCGCGAAGAGCGCGCATAATCTTGGCGGGGTTGCCGAAGACCAGCGAGTTGTTCGGAATTTTTTTGTACTGCGTGATGACCGTGCCCGCGCCGATAATGCAGTTGTGCCCGATTTCCGAGTAGCCCAGAATAATCGAGCCCATGCCGATAAGGCAGTCGTCGCCGATTTTGCGGCAATGGATGATGGCGTTGTGACCAATCGTGACGTAGTTGCCGATTTCGGTTGGTGTGTCGCCCATGACGTGCACGGTGCAGTTGTCCTGAATGTTGGTGTAGTTGCCGATTCGCACGGGCTGAAAGTCGCCGCGAACCGTGACGCCGAACCAAATGCTTGAGCCCGCGCCGATTTCAACATCGCCGACAATCGACGCGCCCGGCGCAACGAACACGTCCTTTGCTACTTTCGGTTGCTTGCCCTTGTACGGCAGAATAATCGCTTCCATGATATCAATCCTTTCGTTAAGTTTGTCGCTTTTGCAATTCGGCTTCCAGATAAGCGATACGTGCCTGAGCCTGCGCGGCGAACTGATTGAACTGCTGAGAATTGCTTATGTTGATTTTCGTCAAAGTGTTTACGTAGGAGCAAAGCGCGGCAACCAAAACGTCTTGTTCGCCGAGATCTTTCCCGAACCCTTGCCTTACTGCCTCGTAAAAGGCGACAGGCGAAACGTTCAAACTCGCCGGAAAAGCCAGCCCGAACATTTTCTTGACGACGAAATCCAAAATCGCGTGACGATATTGCACATTGTTTCTGAAGAATTCCGACTTGCCCAGCATTTTGTCAAGACCTTTCAGCCCCAAGACAGCAGATTCGAGCCAAAGGTTTATCTCTCGTTGAGGAGAACGGTTGCCTCTGGTTGCGGAGGTTTCGGTTTGCCGCCAAAGGTATAATGCATTGGGCACGCGTAAAAATTTTTTAGCAAAAAAATACAAACCTAAAGTCCAAAGATAATCATCGCAAGGACGTACTTTCATAAAAGTCAGTTCATATTTCGTCAACAAATCGCGACGCACCAACTTAGTCCACGGTGTTCCCCAAATATCCCGACGCAGTATGTCTTTGACACGTTCGCCTATCTCCTCAGTTTCGAAGGTTGGTTTATCGACAAGCGTGCCTGATTGCTTGCTAACCAAGCGAGCATTTGTACCGTCCGCATCTGTCTCAAAAAACTTTTCGCAGTAGACAACATTCGCGTCATAATCTTTTGCGAGCGTGTACATTTCCTCCAGCGCGGTCTTTGTAAGCAGGTCGTCGGCGTCCATGAAATAAATATATTCGCCGCGTGAAAACATCAAGCCTCTGTTGCGAGGAAACGGCGCACAGCCGGAATTTTCTTCCATGTGCATGAGAATCAACCGCCCGTCAAAGCGTTCCGTGTAACTTTCGACGACGGCGCAACTTGAATCGGTTGAACAGTCGTCGACAACGATGACTTCAAAGCTTTGTAACGTCTGGGCAAGGAGGCTGTCCAAGCACTCGCCGATATACCGTTCGGCGTTGTACATGGGAATGATCACCGAGACTGCCGGACAATTAAACGCGTGGGAAAAAGCGGACGAATTGTGAGACACTTTCTTTTTTGGATTCTTGACTTTTACTTTAGGGGTTGTTGGTAAACTCAAGTAAAAGAAAAACATAAGCAGTTCTCTGATA
>CAMZAX010000026.1 GCA_947304355.1 uncultured Selenomonadales bacterium | reverse complement strand
GTTGTCCCCGACTTTGCGGCAGATTACCTGCGCTTTACTCACCCGTTCGCCACTAAACCCGAAGGTTCCGTTCGACTTGCATGTGTTAAGCACGCCGCCAGCGTTCGTCCTGAGCCAGGATCAAACTCTCCAAAAAATTTTTGAGTTGTCTGACTCTGTTTTATTTGTTTCAAGGGGTCGATTTCTCGACCGCACATTTAGCAAATGCACTGTTCAGTTTTCAAGGAGCCCCGTGAATCAAGCTTGCTTAATATACACCTGCTCCCCCATCTTGTCAATACCCTCGACAAAAAAATTTTAAAAAAATTTTTTCCGCCCGTCAGAACAGCCGCTCAATCGCCGCCGCAACGCCGTCGTGGTCGTTATCAAGCGTCACGAAGTCCGCAAGCTGCTTGATTTCGTCGGACGCGTTGCCCATTGCCACGCCAAGACCCGCCGCCTGCAAAACCTCCTTGTCGTTGTGCGCGTCGCCAATCGCAACCGCCTCGGCAATGTCAATCTTCAGATGGTCGCACAGCTCGACAAGACCCGAAGCCTTCGTGATGTTCGCGGGCGAAGCCTCAAGGTTGTAAGCCTCGGCGAAACTTATCGACAAATTCATTTTGCGCATACGGGCAAGATTTCTGTCACGCGACGCCGTGTCGCGGTGATAGAGATTGACTTTGATAACTTCGCCGGGGTGCGCGCGAACATAGCCTTTGAAGTCGTCGCAACGCTCGCAAACGCGATTGAACATGTCGTGATAGACCGCCATATCGAACGCCGCCATATTTTGAATATCGGATTCGCGGGCAAGGGATTTGTGGACGCCAAGCAAATGAATCATCGCCCGTTCCTCAAGCCCGAAGTCAATCAGCTTCAAAATCGTCGGCTCGTCGACGCCGTGAATCGCAATCGGCTCGTCGCGAACGAAATCGAACAGCAAGCCGCCGCTGTTGAGAATGCCGTAATGCATAAGCTTAATCACTTCGGGATAGTCGTTAATTTCGGCGCGCCCGCGTCCCGTGCTCGTCACGACGTAGACTCCGCGACCCGCCAACTCGGCAAGGGCGGCGACCGTGCGCGGCGTGATTTTTTTCTGCGAATTCAAAAGCGTGCCGTCCATGTCGACCGCCAATAATTTATATTTGCTCATGTGAACACCTCAATGCTTAACGTTTCTTGAAAAGCTCCTCGTAATGATCGATTTTGTAGTCAAGCCGCTCAATCGTCGCGCGCAAATGTTCCGCCTGTTCGCGAAGGCGCGCCCGCTGCTCGATTAAAATGCTTTTGCGCCGATCGATGCCCGTGCCCGCCTGCAACAGCGAAACGTATTCGATAAGCGGCTCTATTTGCACGCCCGCGCTCCTCATGCACTTGACGAACCCGACCCATTTGCACGCCTGTTCGTCGTAGTCGCGAATCCCGTTTTTCTTGCGCGGCACCGGCGGTATCAGCCCGATCCTTTCGTAGTAGCGCAACGTGTCCGTCGTCAATTCGTATTTCTCGCTGACTTCGCCAATCGTCATGATAAATCAACTCCGACAAAAGATTTTTCGCAAGTTTAACAGTTCAAGTTGGCTTTAAGTCAAGCTGTTCAGACTGTCGCGAAAAAATCTTTGCCCGCCGTGTCTTCGATAACTTCAACGTCGAACGCCCGCAACTCGTCGCGCAGATAAGCGGCAAGCTCGCGGACAATCGGAAACTCCGTGGCGAAGTGCCCGGCGTCGACGACGTGAATCCCGCTTTCGACGGCGGCTTGAGCCTCGTGATATTTAACGTCGCCCGTGACAAACGCTTGAGCCCCGAAAAATTTCGCCTTCGGGATAAAATCCGCGCCCGCGCCGCCGCACAGTCCGACCTTGCTGATTTTGAAGTCGCCCGCGTCGATAAGGCGGACGTTATCGGCATTGAGCGCGGCTTTCACGTGGCGGGCGAATTCGGCGGCAGTCATCGGCGTTTCGAGCGTGCCGAGCCGTCCCATGGCAATTTCGTCGTCGCCGAGGGGTTTCACGTCCGTCAAGCCGATTTTTTTCGCCAACACGTCATTGACGCCGCCCGCTGCCGTGTCAAGGTTTGTGTGCGCCGCGAAAACCGCAACGTCGTGTTTAATCAGATGTGCAATTTTTTTGCCGAGCGGCAAGTCGAAGCGGACGTTCTTAATCGCGTGGAAAATTAGCGGGTGATGCGCAACGATTAACTGCGCGTCGAGTTCAATCGCGCGCGAAATTTTGTCGTCGAGCACGTCAAGGCAGACGAAAATTTTTTTAACGGCGGCGGACGGGTCGCCGAGCAACAGTCCGGGATTGTCCCAATCTTCGGCGAGCCTGCGCGGTGCCAAGCGATTCACGGCGTCGGCGACGGTTTGAACGGTGCATTTTTTCATGAAACGATGTCTCCTTATCGGCGGCTTATAATTAATTTTTCCGCCTCGTCGAGTGTCAGCGCGATTTGATTGATTCCGAGCCGGCGCAACAGTTGCGTTATCGGCGGCGGCTCCAAACCTGCGCGGGCTAAAATTTCTTCGCGGGCAAACAGTTCACGCGGCGTGCCGTTGAATACGATTTCCCCTTGCGCCAATACGACGACGCGATTTGCAAAGCGGGCAATGTCCTCCATGTTGTGCGACACCAATATTATCGTGACGCCCGAACGTTTTATCGCGCCGAACAGCTCGTGCAGGAGATTTTCCTTTGCGAGCGGGTCAAGTCCTGCCGTCGGTTCGTCGAGGATTAAATATTTCGGCTTGAGTGCGAGAATTCCCGCGATTGCCACGCGTCGACGCTGCCCGCCCGAAAGTTCAAACGGCGAAGAATTTTTTAAGCCCGCGTCCAAGCCGACTTGCCGCATTGCCTCATCCACCCGCGCAGATATTTCAGCGTCGCTTAATCCGAAATTTTTTGGCGCAAAGGCAATATCGCGTTCGACGGTCTCTTCAAACAGCTGATGTTCGGGATATTGGAAGACGATGCCGACCAAGCGGCGAATTTTTTTATCGGCGACGGGCAAGTCGTCAATCGTGACTGAGCCGCTCTGCAAGTCAATCAAGCCCGCGACAATTTGAATCAGCGTCGACTTGCCGGAGCCCGTGTGACCTGCAACGGCAAGAACTTCGCCCCGGGCGGCGTCGAAGGAAATATTTTTCAGCGCAGTCTTTTCAAACGGCGTGCCCCGCATGTAAGTATAACTGACGTCGTTGACTTTAATCATTGCAACGCCTCCGCCAATTCGTCCGCTGTTAAAATTTTGGGCGGGAGCTTGAAACCCTTGCGGCGAAGACGGGCGGCAAGTTCGGCGGCAACGGGCGCGTCCAAGCCGAGGCGTTTCATTTCCTTTACGTCGGTGAAAATGTTGCGCGGGGTGTCGTCGCGTATGATTCGCCCGCCCTCCATGACGAAGACGCGTTGAGCCTGCGCCGCCTCGTCCATGAAATGCGTGATGTAAATAATCGTCTTGCCTTGCGCGTGCAGTCGCTTAACCATAGTCAAAACTTCGCGGCGTCCAATCGGGTCAAGCATTGCGGTCGGCTCGTCGAAGACGATAACCCGCGTGTTCATTGCAATGACACCCGCAATGGCGATTCGTTGTTTCTGCCCGCCGCTTAACTTGCTCGGCGCGAAATTTTTGTAGTCGCTCATGTTCACGGCGTCAAGGGCAAGGTCGACGCGTTCGCGGATTTTTTCGGGCGCAATGCCGAGATTTTCCAAACCGAACGCAACATCGTCCTCGACAATCGCCGCGACGATCTCGCTGTCGGGATTTTGGAAGACCATGCCCACCGTCTCGCGGACGCGCCAAAGATTTTTTTCGTCGGAAGTGTCAAGCCCGTCGACGAAAATTTTCCCGCCCGTCGGCAGCAACAGCGCGTTAAAGTGTTTTGCAAGCGTCGATTTGCCGGAGCCGTTGGTGCCGATTATCGCGACGAATTCGCCGTCGCAAATCGTGAAGTTCAGCCCGTCAAGCGCAACGTTGTCGCCCGCCGCAGTCTTGTAGACGTGACGCAGATTTTCAGCGCGAATCATTTACTTTGCGGCGATAAGTTCAATTTCGCAGAGCGCGCCCGCCGGCAAGTCCTTAACCGCAACGCAAGACCGCGCAGGCTTGCTGACAAAATATTTTTCGTAGACGGCATTGAACGCCTTAAAATCGGCGATGTCGGCAAGAAAGCACGTCGTCTTAAACACTTCGCCGAAGTCGTAGCCCGCAGCTTCAAGCACAGCCGCCAAGTTTTTGCAACACTGTTCGGCTTGCCCTTCAATGGTCGTGTCGGTGATTTTGCCGACGGCGGGGTCGATAGCGATTTGCCCCGACGTGTACAGAAGCCCGTTGACTTTAATCGCCTGGCTGTAGGGACCGACGGCGGCGGGTGCCTTGTCCGTGTGAATGATTCTCATGTCATTACCTCCGTTAAATGAGCGGTGCGAGTTCCTTTTGTTTTTCGGGCGGGATTTTGAGCAAGTTCATTGCAACTTCCGCCGTGCTTTGCAGACTTTCCATCAATGCGCGAATGTTTTCGAGCAAAGTTTCCTTTCTGCCTTCTTCTTTAAGGCGTTCCGAATAATCCGACATAACTTGAACCTCCTTTTCGTTGTTTTTTACGAAGTCGGTGCGAGTCGCCAACAGCCTGCTTTTAATCGCCGAGCGCACTGCCGCCCCGCATACTGCCGTTGACGTAAACGATTTGCGAGCCGTCGCCGAAATTCTTGCCGGTCTCCTTGACAACGCGTTCGATGTGGTAAATCTGCTTGCCGCCTTTGAGTACGTCGTTTTCCGTAATGAAAATAACGAACGTCTCAGGCAAGTCGCGGAAGTTCGCGCCCTTTTCGAGATTGTCGGCGTCGAGCAGTGAGCTGTTGTAGCGGGCGCGTTGCGGGACGGCACCGTCGTCCTTGCGCTGAACTTCGATGTTATAAAGCTTGCCCGCGCTGTCGACCGCCAAAACGTCAAGCCGTATGCCGCGCCCGCGAATGTTTTCGACGTTGAATTGGCTCTTCGCCGATTTAACGATCAAGTCCGACTTGTCCATGATTATGCGCAAGACGTACTGCGTGCAATCGATATTCCCGTCGAAAAAGCGGCAGAAAAAAATATCGTCCATAAGGCACATATCTTGAATCGCCGCAGCATAAAATTGCCGTGTCTCCTCGGTCACGCAATCACTCCCTCCGAAAAAATTCACGCCCGTATTGTAGCGAATTTGACGCGCTTTGCAAAGCCGTAAGCTTCAAAACTTTTTCAGGTTGACTTGCTATATTGACGAAAATATTTTTTGGAAAGGACGATGCGCAATGAGAATTTTTTACGGCGTCGCAGCAATCATTTGTACTTTAATCGTGCTCGCCGCGCCCGCGCAGGCGCAGAAAAAAATTTACATCAACGCGGCAAGTCGCATCATGTTGCTTTACGACGACGACAAGCGGCTGGCAATGTATCATCTCGGCTTGGGCAAAGTCAGCACGCCGACGCCGACGGGTTATTTCAAAATCAACAGCAAGGAAATCGACCCGCCGTGGATTAATCCCGACGATCCCGAATACGAAGTGCCCTCCGGCCCCGACAATCCGCTGGGCTATCGTTGGATGCAAATTTCGGGCAATTACGGCATTCACGGCACCAATCGCCCCGAAAGTATCGGCGGTTACGTCTCCAACGGTTGCATACGCATGAACGAGCGCGACGTTGAGGAACTCTTTGACGCCGTGGAAGTCGGCACGCCCGTCGAAATAACTTACAATCGCGTCGTCGTCGAGAAATCGCCCGAAGGTGACATCGTTTACTACATTTACCCCGACGGCTACGGTATGCAAGTTTTGACGGTCGCCGACGTGGTTAAGTGGATTGAGCCGTTCGGCGTGCTTGCGTTTGAAAGCGAATATGACATTTCGCAGAAAATCGAGGCGTCCGACGGCGAGCCGACCTTTATCGGCAAACCCTACAACGTCGAGATTAACGGCGAACTCACTCAGCCGACCGACGCCAACAACACGCGCTACTTCGCCAAGGCTGTCCTGCGCGACGGAATAACCTACATGCCCGTTGTCCCAATCGCCAAAATCTTGCGCATGAAGTTGGAGTGGAACAAAACCGAATCGACGCTTAAAAGCCGCTTCGGGAAGGTTATTTGCTACGAACGCAAGGATCAGCTTTACTGCAACGCCGACGACGCGGGCATCCTGTTCAACATCGAAGGCGGTTTGCAGACGGGCGAAGACGGCTCAAAGATTTTCCGCTTCAAGTCACTGCCTGTGCCTGAAGTCAAGCCGACTGCGCCGACTAAACCGACAAAGACGACCAAGCCCGTCAAGAAACGCAAGGACAAGACCGATAAGCCCTTCGAGGAACCCAAGCCCGACGTTGACGAACCTAAACCCGCCGACGAAAGCAAGCCCGCTGACGAATCGCAGCCGACCGACGAAACCAAGCCTGCGGAGGAGGCGGCCGACGCATGAAAAAATTTCTGATAATCGACGGCAGCAGTGTATTTTATCGCGCGTTTTACGCCATGCCGAACTTGACGGCTCCGAGCGGCGAACCGACGGGCGCGCTTACCGGATTCGCGAACATCATCCTGAAAGTCTTGCGCGAACAATCGCCCGATCTTGCCGCCGTTGCTCTCGACGCCGCAAAGGAAACTTTCCGCAATAAATTGTTCGACGACTACAAGGCGACGCGCCCCGCCATGCCCGATGATTTGCTTGCACAGTTGCCGTTGCTCAAAGAGTTTTGCGAAATCCTCGGCTTGAAAACCTGCGCGGCTGTCGATTACGAGGCTGACGACGTTATCGGGACTTTGGCGACACAAGCGGGTGAAAAATTTTCCGTCGATATTTTGACGGGCGACCGCGACGCCTTGCAACTTATCAACGCGACGACGCGCGTCATGCTGAACAAATCGGCGGGAGTCGAAATTTACGACGAGAAAAAATTTCGCGACGAATACGGCTTCGCGCCGCCGCTGCTTGTCGATTTCAAGGGTTTGAGCGGCGACGCCTCCGATAACATTCCCGGCGTCAAAGGTATCGGCGAAAAGACCGCAAAGACGCTGATTCACGACTTCGGCGCGCTGGAAAATGTTCTTGCCCGCGTCAACGAGATTAAATCGAAAAAATTCCGCACGGCTCTGGAAATGCACGCCGACGACGCGATTTTAAGCAAGAAACTGGCGCAAATCGTTCGCGACGTGCCCGGTGTCACCTTCGACGCGACGGAATTTGAAATCACGCCCGACCTCACCCGCGCAGATGATTTTTGCAACCGTTACGCCTTGAACGTTGCCAAGAAAAAAATTCACGAGCTGTTCGGTACGATTAACTTGTTCAACGCCGCAATCGTCACGCCCGCACAGGAAATTCAGCCCTTCGACGCGGAAAAAATCTGCGCGGCTGAAACTTTGTCAATCGCGCGACGCAATAACGACTTAGCCGTAAAAATTTTCGACGGAGAAATTTATTCGGCGACCGCTGACGACGTGCAACGAATTTTCGACGCCTTCAACGGCAAAATTATTCTTTGCGACGTGAAAAATTATCTGCGCGGCTTCAAAATCGCCGACCTTGAAAAAATTTTCGACGTGGAGCTTGCGGCGTATCTGCTCTTCCCCGAAAAGGACAGGGCGGCGCGAAATATGCCCTTCGACGGCGGCGACCTCATTGCAAACGTCACGGCTCTTGAAAAAATTTCTGCGCGCTACGAAAAATCGCTAAACGACGACGGTTTGACGAAACTTTATCGCGAAATGGAGTTGCCGCTTACCGAAGTCCTCGCACGCATGGAAGCACGCGGCGTCGTCGTCGACAGGGCGCAACTCAAAATAAAGTCCGCGCAGATGTCCGAACGCATTGCCGCCCTTGAAAAAAATATTTACGAACTCGCCGGCGAAACTTTTAACATAAATTCGCCCAAGCAACTCGCCGACGTGCTGTTCGTGAGCTTGAAACTGCCCGCCGTCAAGAAAACCAAAACCGGCTTTTCGACCAACGCCGAAGTTTTGGAGGAAATCAAGCACCGCCACCCGATCGTTGCCGCGATTCTCGACTATCGCGCGCTGACGAAACTCAAATCGACTTACCTTGACGGGCTCGGCAAGCTTATCGGAGACGACGGACGCGTTCACACGAATTTTAATCAGACGGTCACGGCGACGGGCAGGCTGTCCAGTTCAGACCCGAATTTGCAAAACATCCCCGTGCGCACCGACGAGGGCAGGGAGATTCGCGCGCTGTTCGAGCCCGGCGACGGCTACGACTGCATTCTTTCCGCCGACTATTCGCAGATTGAATTGCGACTGCTGGCGCACATGAGCGGCGACAAAAATTTAATCGACGCGTTCAATCGCGGGCAGGACATTCACGCACGGACGGCGGCTGAAGTTTTCGGCGTGGCGATTGACGCGATAACGCCCGACCTGCGTCGCAAAGCCAAGGCTGTCAATTTCGGCATCGTCTACGGAATCAGCGACTACGGGCTTGCGCAAAACCTCGGCATCTCGCGCAAGGAGGCGGGCGAATACATTGCGCGCTACTTCGAACGTTATCCCGACGTGAAAAATTTTATGGACGCGACGGTTGCCAAAGCGCACGACCTCGGTTACGTTACGACAATGTTCGGACGACGCCGCGCCTTACCCGCCATTAACAATCGCAATTTCCAGTTGCGCTCCTTTTCCGAACGAACAGCAATGAACACGCCGATTCAAGGTTCCGCCGCCGATATCATCAAGCTGGCGATGATTCGGGCGGAAGAAAATCTGCGCGGGCTTGAAAGCCGAATCATCATTCAAGTGCACGACGAACTTGTTTTGGAGGCGAAGACCGCCGAACTTGCCGAAGCCGAAAAAATTTTGCGCGCGGCAATGGAAAACGTCGTCAAGCTTTCGGTGCCGCTTGTCGTCGACGTGCACCACGGAAAGAATTGGTCGCTTGCCAAGTGACGCAACACAAAAGCCCCCCGCGATTCGTTTGCGGGAGGCTTTTTTTATTCAAGTTCAAATGTCTTCTTCGGAAGCATCAATCGCGTCTTCGGGCTCCGCCAAGCCGAACATAACTTTAACAAGCCCGTCGCCGTATCTGTCGACCATCATCAAACCGATACTCAAAGCGGCGTCAATCTGTTCGTGACGCGGCGGCTCGAATTCGTCCGACCCGCAATAAATCGCCACGCGGTAAGAAATTTCTCCGTCGTTGAAGTCGAAATCGAAATTGCCGACCTTCAAGCCGTAATTGGCGCGGTGCAGGAACTCGCCGACTTTGGCGCGTTCGTCCTCGCCGGCTTTCAGCGGAACAATAAAATGCAAGATAAGCATGTCGCGATACGCGTGGAAGAAAACTTCGACGTGCCCGAATTTTACATCGACGCCGTAAGTGGCATGGGCGACGCCGCGTTCGTCAAACGGCATGTACTTCGCCCCTTCGGTCTCGAAATAATCTTCGACTGCCTTGCGAATTTCCGCTGCCGTGTCGCGTTCAACTGAATCTGCCATAAAAATTCCTCCTTTGCCGCGCAGATTGTAACGTATCGCCGAAAAATTTTCAAGCTTGCAAAAAGTTCGGGCGTTGTTAAAATGTTCGCGGAGGTGAAGAATTTTGCCAAGCACCAGGCGACTTTTGCGAGTCCGATTGTTTTTTGAAGGCTTAATCGTCGGCGTCTTCACGGGCGCAATCGTGGCGGCGTTGCGGTTTTTGCTCGACGAGGCGGATATTTATCGCCCGATAATTTTTTCGCGCGTTGACAGTTTGGGCAAACTCTTGCTGACAATCGGCGTGATGATTTTTCTTGCGACGATTTTGGCACGAGCCGTGAATTTCGACGCGCAAGTAGCGGGCAGCGGCATCCCGCAAATAAAAGGCATGTTGCAAGGACGCGCACGCATGGTTAAGCCGCTGAGACTGTTGGCATTGAAATTTTTCGCGACGGTTTTGGGAATCGGCGCGGGCTTGTCGTTGGGCAGAGCGGGAATCAGCGTGCAATTCGGCGCGGCGGTCGGCAATTTCTTCACGAAAATATTTTACGCGGGCAAAAAACGTCACGCGGCGGTTGAAGGAAAATTTTTGCTGACGGCAGGCGCGGGTGCTGGCTTGGCGGCGATATTCAACGCACCGTTGGCGGGAGTCGTCTTTTGCATTGAAGACTTGCGCAAAAAATTTTCGCACGAAATGTTAATCACGGCAGTGACGGCGGCAGTGATGGCTTCGTTCGTTGTGAAAATGGTCTTCGGCGTGCGTCCCGTGTTCGAGACGATAACTGCTACGTCCCTGCGTATACCGACGGTCATGACGGTGCCGACGTTGGAAATGATGGCGACTTTGGCGGCGGCTCCGCTGAAGTTCGCGGCGTTGTTCATATTGCTCGGCGTGTTTTGCGGCGTGACGGGTGCGCTGTTCACAAGGGCGTTGCTGTTCGCGCTTGACGTTTACGACCGCCTGAAAATTTTTGGCGTGAAAAGATTCGCGATACCGCTCCTGTTGGCGATACCGCTCGGAATAAAGTTGCCGCAGGTGCTCGGTTGCGGCAACGTGCTTGTCGACGAGATATTGGTTACGCATTTGCCGCTGACGTTGCTTGTGATTTTGTTGGCGGGGAAAATTTTCTACACGCTGATTTGTTTCGGGACGAACGCGCCGGGCGGCTTGTTCCTGCCGGTTTTGGTAATCGGTGCGTTAATCGGCAACATCTTCGCGCGCGTGGGCAACGGCTTGCACATTTTCACGGCGGACTGGACGACGCTTTTTATAATCTTCGGCATGGTGGCGTTCTTCGCGGCGGTAATCAAGGCACCGGTGACGGGCGCGATTTTGCTTTTGGAGCTGACGGGACAATTTTCGCACTTGGTCGGGCTGATTGTTGTATCGGGCGTGGCGTTCTTGGCTTCGGACTTGTGCGGCGGCGAACCGATATTTTCCGCGCTGTTGAATCGTTCAAAAAAAAGCCGCCGCTGATTGACGGCGACTGAAAATTTTATCGTTTACGTCTGAGAGCTTTTGGCTTGTCGAGAATTTCGCTCATGACGAACGCGTTGAGGACGTTTGACGGTGTTAAGCTTAAGTCGAGTTCCTTGGCGTCGTCTGCCTCGCGAACCTGCGCGGGGATTTTTTTCGGACGCGACGGCGGCGAATTCAGCGGACGAACTTCGGCAGGACGCGGGCTTTCGATAAAAATCGGGATCTCTTCGCCGGGCAAGTTCGGATCGTTGCCGAGCGTCGGGATGTCGAAGTCGGGCGATTGATTTTGCGGCGGCGGGAGCCGTCTTTTTTTGCGCTTGCCCATGTCGTCGATAATCGTGACCACGAGCCAGATAAGGAAAATTACTCCGAGTTCCATGACATGCACCTCGTTTCAAATGATTTTGGTGAGCAAAATTTTTTCGCGGACGGAAATCAGTTGCGTCTCGTCGTCGAATTCCGCTTGAAAGAATTCAAAATTGCCGACTGTCTTGCCGAGGCGGTCGAGCTTTTGAATCAGCTTCAGCTTGTCGTCGAGCGTCGTGCGCAATCCGAAAATAATTCCCGTCAGCGCATTGAGATTGTAACGCAACTTCCGAGCAAACTTGTCGCCGTAACGATAAAATTTGTCCGACAAAAGAATTCTGTATTCGCGCTCATGATGCCAGTCGTTGAGCTTGCGATAAAATTTTTCGTGATAATCGCCGTCATAGTTGCCCGCGTCCGAGTTTTCGAGCTTGCAACTTTTGACGCCGCCTTTGCCCGTCAGCCAATCCTCCGCGCGAATGAAATTCAAATGCCGCAACGTGTCGAAGAAATTCCGCGTGATAACCTGCGCGGTGTACTTAATCGGCTTGACTTCCAAAGACTTTGCGGCGAAGTGAATGTATTCGTGCCCGTCAAGATTCTCCGTCCCGTAGACAAAGCAAATGCCTCTGTGATTGTCGGCGTAGTTGCCCCACATGGCGGAATTGGTCGGCGTGTCGGAAAAGCAAACGACGTAGCCGTTGGGGTACATCATTTCCTTGAGTTGTTCGACGTACATGCGCGGGAAAATGAAACGCAACCAGAGCAGACGCTGTTTCAAGGCGAATTCGGCGTTGAAGTGGCGAACGTTCATTTTCAGCGCGAGCAAGCCCGATTCCATCAAATCGCAGTTCAAGTTTTCAATCTCGTCGATTCGGCGTTTGCGTTCGACGTCGCTGACGTTTTTGAGTTCGTCGAATGAAATTTCGTAAGCCGAGTCGAAAAAATTTTCGTCGAAGGCGGCGTGAATCAAGCTGAGTTCTTTGCACTTCCCAACGCACAAATGACAGGCTTCGTCGGTTACGGTGCGCAAAATGAATTCGAGTTCCCTGCCGTAGCATTTGATTGCGCCGTTGCCGTAAAAATCGACGATCCTTTGAACGTCGGGCGACTCCCAAAAATTTTCGCCGAGTTCACGAAAAATCCCGCCGAGCGGCGAATAATCGAATTGGTGAATATCCGACAAGAGGATTTTGTTTTTCAAGTCGTTCAAGAAATTTTCTTGCGCGGCGGGATAAAATTTCCCTGACACGAGCAGATAAGTTTGCAAGCCGTAAAACAAGTTGCAGACGAAATTTTTCAGTAAGCCCTGCCACGCGGGCGCGTCGCCCTGCCAAAAAATTTTCAAGTAGCCTTCGATAGGGTCATTGAGTTCCGTGGGTGCCGCGAAGTAAAACGAGCCGTTGTCCAGTTCCAAAAGCGCGCTGTCAATCGAGCGGTAGCGGTAAAGTTTCAAAACAGTTTCCTCACAAAAAAGGAGTTTCGCAAGCGCGACGGCTCACGAAACTCCGACGAACAAATTATTTCTGCGCGGGAAGATTTTTGCGAACACGACCGGCTTCGCTGACCGCCTTGCGCATTTCGGTATCGGATTGGATGTTCATCATGTTGTAGTAATCCATGACACCGAGTTTGCCGGACTTGAGAGCCTCCGCCATGGCGTGGGGAACTTCCGCCTGCGCTTCGACGACTTTGGCTTCCATCTCCTGCGTGTAAGCTTTCATTTCCTGTTCTTTGGCGACAGCCATTGCACGACGTTCTTCGGCCTTTGCTTGAGCGATACGCTTGTCGGCTTCCGCTTGGTCCGTTTGAAGTTGCGCGCCGATATTTCTGCCAACGTCAACGTCCGCAATGTCAATCGACAGAATTTCAAACGCCGTGCCCGCGTCGAGCCCTTTGCCGAGGACAGTCTTGGAAATGTCGTCGGGGCTTTCCAAAACGTCCGTGTGCATTTCCGAGCTGCCGACTGTGGTGACGATACCTTCGCCGACACGCGCAATGATTGTGGGTTCGCCCGCGCCGCCGACCAGCCTGTCGATGTTCGCGCGAACGGTGACGCGTGCTTTGATTTTAAGTTCGATGCCGTTTTTGGCGACCGCGCTGACGACGGGCGTTTCGATAACTTTCGGGTTGACGCTCATTTGAACGGCTTCCAACACGTCGCGCCCTGCCAGGTCAATCGCCGCCGAGCGTTCAAACGGCAGGACAATCTGCGCGCGTTGCGAGGCAATTAAAGCGTCGACGACTTTATCGACGTTGCCGCCCGCCAGGTAGTGAGCCTCCAATTGATTGACGTTGACATCGAGCCCGGCTTTGTTTGCCTTTATCAGCGGCATGACGATTTTTGCGGGTGGGACGCGGCGCATACGCATTCCTATCAGCGTGAAAATCCCGACGTGCACGTCCGCCGCCAACGCCGAAATCCACAAGCCGATTGGTACGAAGTGCAAGAAGACCGCCACGATGAATATCCCGATTATCACGAAGAAGCCTGTGCCGATTAGAAAATCCATGAGTTAAGACCCCCTCTCAAATTTGACGAACGAGTACGCGGGAGCCGTCAACGTTGATAACTTTGACGGCGGTGCCCTGCTTGACGAAATTGCCTTCGGTCACAACGTCGACGGGTTCGCCGTCAACGGTAATCGTCCCCGCCGGCCGCAAATCCGTCACGCAGACGCCCGCCTTGCCGAGGAAACGACTTTTGTCGGCGACGCCGGTGTAGCCGTCGCGATTCTGTTGGCGTTCGTCGAGGACAAGTTCATCAATCATGCCCGCGTTTTTCTTCGAGCCGCGACTGCCCAGATAAAGCACAATGAAAATCCCAAGCACAGCGATGACGCCCATTGCGCAATACGCCAACACCATGACAGTCGAACTCGCTCCGGCAAAGATTTGAACTTCCGACATTTTCATCACCCCCATGTGTAGGGAAAAGGGGTAAGGGACAAGAGATTAGCTGCCCCCTGACCCCTATTCTGGAATAATTATCGCCGCGCCGCTGTTCGGATTCGGTTGAGCCGCCGCTTCGTCAGCTTGAGCCTGTTGAAGTTGTTGAGTCTGCTGATTCTGAATGAAACGCGCTCTGAATTCGTCAATCTCCGCTTGGAACTGCGGTATGAACGGTTCAATGCGTTTGACAGCCTCCTCCGTCAATTCGGGCAGGCGTTGAAAAAGTTCGCGATACCAGTCCAGCCGCTCCTCGTAATGCTGACTCATCAAGCGTTCGTGGCGCACGTAATCGTAAGCCTTTTCGGCGACCATGCGCCGCAAGTTCCGGTTTTTAATCAGCAGGTTGAGCTTGTTGGAGAATTCGCGTTCGTCGCGGTAAATGAAACCGGTCTTGCCTTCCTGAATCGTGTTCGCGTAGACGACGGGCGACGCCAACGCCACCGCGCCGTTGCCCGCGCATTCGATAAACTTCAAGTCGGATTTGGAGCGGTTGAACTCGTTATCGCGCAACGGCAACAGTGCAATGTCAGACGTGCGAATCGCCTCTTCGTAAGCGTCGTAGGAAATGAATTGTCCGTCGTATCTGTTCATGTCGCCGATAAAGGTTTTGTTCTCCGACTCCAGCGCGTCGAACAGATTGCGCCGCGACAAAATCTTGAACTCCAACTTTTTGCCGTATTGCTTGGCGAAACGATTCAAGGCGGGCACAAGCTCCATGAAGTCGCCGTCGCGATTGAGCGCGCCAAAAAATATCGTGACGGTCTTTTTCTTTTTGAACTCGTTGTCGAAGTCTCTGCGCGGCGGCAGACGGCGAAGCTGATTCGCAAAAACCGTGACGTGCGGATTGAATTGGCTCAGGAAGTCCGCAAGGTACGGCGTCGACGTTTGAATCGCGTGCACCGCGCGGAAATTTATCCACGCCGTCTTTTTGTAATCGTCTTCCCAAAGCACGGGATGATCGTCCATCTCCGACAGGAACAGGATTTCTTTTTCGCGCAGGACGTTGAAAAAGTCCAGCCCCACCGCGAATGACGGAAAGCACATGCGCTGATTGATAAAGATTCTGTTCTCGAATTGCTCGCGGTCAAAGAGTTTGTACGGCTTGCCGACCTGCGACGACACGATAAAAATATTCGGCTCCGTCATGAAGAACGAATTCGGCATGTGGACGCGGCTCGGCGCGCAGACCGTCGATTCGCCGATAAGCGTTTGAATCAAAGTTTTTTTCGGCGGGTCTTTCTTGTACGCCGTGAAGATGTAAACGAAGACAGCAAGCTCCGTCTTGGCAAGGTCGGCGATTTGCTTTTTGACTTGGATGCCGCGACCCGCGTTCAGTGAGCGCAGGACGTTCAAGCCCGCGTCTTCAATCGCGTCTTGCAATTCGGTTTGCGTTATCGTGACGCGGAATTTCGGCGGCTTGCCCTCCAAAATCGCTTCGATGTTTGAGGCGTGCCCGATGTTGTCCAACGTGAAAATCAGCGTGCCGTCGTCCTTGAGGAATTTGGCGATTCGTTTAATCAGCGCGACGAGCAGTGTGTTGCTCAGCGTGCCGATAAGCGGGCTCTGCACCAAAATCGTATCGAACTTGCCGGTAATCTTGCTCAGGTTGACTGCGACGGTGTATTCGCAGTCGGGCTGTATCTCCAGAAATTTTTCTTGCGAAGTCTCGAAGTCGTCGGGCGCGTCGCCTGTCAGCTCCAACACCGTCCGCGACCGCGCAGGGATAAAAGTTTCAAATGTCATCGTCGGCACCCTCAGCGAACCAAGCTGTACATTAAATCTTCCTGCGCCTTCATGCACTTCATAAGCTCGAAGCGTTCCAAAATGGTTTCGCGCGCCGCCAAGCCCAATTTCCGTGCACGTTCGGGGTCGTCAAGCTGTTCCTCGATTTTGCGGGCAATGTGATAGGGCGAACGGAATTCGGCAAGCAAGCCGTTTACGTTGTCTTCCATGACTTCCTGCACGGGCGGCGTCTTTGAACCGACCATCGGACAGCCGAAGCTCATAGCCTCAAGGCAAGACCAGCTCAGCACGAACGGACGCGTAAGGTAGACGTGACAGCTCGACGCCCGCAGGATTTTCTGATAGTCGCCGCGATTGCGCAAGCCGACGAAGTGCACGCGATCGGTAGGATAGCCGCCCTTCTTTTCCTCTTCCTTGAGGTAGGTCGTGTCCTTGAGTTGCGCGCCGTAGCAAATTCTGTCCTTGCCGACAACGACGACGTGAGTATTCGGGCGGCGGGCAAGCACGTGACGAATGGCGTCCATAAAATACGGGAAGCCGCGATAAATCTCGAAGCCGCGCGCGACGTAAGTGATAATCTCGGTGCCTTCGGGCAGGTTAAGCTTGATGTCGTCAAGTACGAGACCCGGACGCTTGCCGCTTGGGTCGGGCGAACAGAAACGCGTATCAATGCCCTCGTGAATCACGTGAATTTTGGGCTTATATTCTTCGGGGAACTGTGAATATTGCCACTGCGTCGGCGCAATGCCCGCGTCGCAAAGTTCCAAATTCATCAAATGGTGAGCATTGCGCGTGCGGATTGAAATGCGGTTGTTAATCTGCGGAATCTCGTCCGGCCACCAATAGCAGTCGCTGTCCTCTACGCGATAATACCACTCGAAATAACCCATAATCGGCACGTTGGGATAAATGTCCTTGCAGTAAAGCGTTGAGCCCCAGCCCGTGTGACCGATAATCACGTCGGGCTTAACGTTCTTTTCGCGGGCGAGCCACTCTATCGCGTGCAGGACGGCTTGACCTTCGACAACGGCCTCGGCAGCGGGACGCAACGCGCCGCAAGTTTTAATCCACTCGTCGGCTTTTTCGTTGGGCTTGGGGTACAGCGCAAGCGTAACGCCTTTGAGTTGCGCGTTAATCGAATTCTCCTTCGACAGGAAGAAAACTTGATTCTCCGGGTTGCTTGCGAGGTACGGCGCAATGTTCAGGTACTGCGCGGGGAAAGACGGGTGCAGAATGAAAATATTCACGGTAAAAATCGCTCCTTTGTTTTAGGGACAAGCGGTAAGGGACAAGGGACAAGTTCAAAACCCTTGTCCCTTTTCCCTTGTCCCTTCTCCCTTATTAACTCATCTGTGCTTGGTGCAATTTGGCATAAACGCCGTTGCGTTTCATAAGCTCATCGTGCGAGCCCGCCTCAACGATACGCCCCTTTTCGATAACGATAATCGCGTCGCAATCGCGAACGGTCGACAGGCGGTGCGCAATCATAAGCATCGTCCGCCCGCGAGAGATCTGCTCAATGTTGCTCATGATGACGTTTTCGGATTCGTAGTCAAGAGCACTGGTCGCCTCGTCGAAAATGATAATACTTGGGTTGGAGATAAGCGCACGAGCAATGGCGACGCGTTGACGCTGTCCGCCGCTCAAGAGACTGCCGCGTTCGCCGACGAAGGTTTCGTAGCCGTTGGGGAATTGGCTTATGAATTCGTCCGCGCCCGCGAGTTTCGCCGCATTTACAACGTCTTCGTGGGTTGCGTTCGGGCAGGCAATGCGGATATTTTCTTCGACGGTGCCGCTGAAAAGTTTGCTGTCCTGCAACACGACGCCGATTTGACGACGCAACCACGCCGGCTCAACCTGCGCAATGTCAACGCCGTCAACCAGAATTCTGCCGGCATCGGGCAGGTAAAGACGCTGAATCAGTTTCGTCAACGTAGACTTGCCCGAACCCGAACGCCCGACTATGCCGATCTTCATGCCGGCGGGAATGCGGATGTTGATGTTGTCCAGAACCTTGCCGCCTTCGGGCGTATAGCTGAATGCCAACTTTTCAAGCGCAATTTCGCCGCGCAGACTCGGCAACGTCGTGCGGGAAGGATTGAACGCGGGCTCGGTGTCTTCGTCCATGATGTCCGCCAAACGCTCCATGGAAACGCGAATCTGTTGGAAGCTCTGCCACTGATTGATTAAGCGCATGATCGGCGCGATTAACTGACCGGCAATCATCTGGAAGGCAATCAATTCGCCGACGGAAATTTCGCCCTCCATTACGTAATACGCGCCAACCCAAAGAATCGCCAAGTTGAAAATGCTGAACATAAACGTGCCGATTGAATTGGCGACGTTGGCGACGTTGATGACGGCAAGTGCGGCGTTGACCAGGCGGGCAAGCTGTTCCTCGTAGCGGCGTATGAAATTGTTTTCGACGCTGGACGATTTGACCGTGCGAATGCCCGTTATCGCCTCAATCAGGAAGGAGCGGTTTTCACTGGCGATAAGGAACTTGTCATTTATCAGCCGCTTGAAAATCGGCGCGACGACGATGTTGAGGATAACGAACGGCGGAATCATAATCAGCACGACGATACTCAAAATGCGGCTGTAGAAGAACATGACGACGAAGTACACGACCGCGAAGACTATATCGAGGACGATAACCAGGCTGTTGCCCGTGAGGAAGCCGCGCAACGTTTCCAATTCGCCCAGACGCGAGACAACGTCACCGACCTGCCACTTTTGGAAGTAGCTTACCGGCAACGCAGTGATGTTTTTAAAAAGGCGCGAGCTCAACGCCACGTCCATTTTGCTGGTTATGTTCGTGAACAGGTAGGAGCGCAGAATCAGCATCCAGTTTTGGAAGAACATGCAGAGAACCATGCCCAAAACCAAAATGTCGAGCGCGTCGGCGGCTCTGTGCACCAAGACCTTGTCGATGATGTTTTGCGTAAAAATCGGCGACGCCAAGCCCAAAAGTTGCAACAGGAGCGACGTGAGCAAGACCGTGCGCAAATGCGGCACGTACTTCGACACGACGGGGATAAACCACTTGAAACCGAATTTGCCCTTTTCGCGTTCGAGTTCATAGCGGCGCGTGAAAAGAATCGCTTCGCCCGTCCAGTCCATCATCAGCTTGTAGCGGTCAACTTGAACCGGCTGTTGCGAAAAGGCGGGATCCATGACGTAGATTTTGCCTTCGCGAATCGTGGTAATGACGACGCTCCTGCCCGAACGCAACTTGATGAGAATCGGGTAGACGAGCGACTCCAAATCAGCTTCTTTCAAACCTTCGTAGCGGCGCGCCTTCAACTTGAGTTCGCGGGCGGCACGGACGAGCGTGATAAAGTCGACGCTGCCTTCTTCCAACACGTAAGCGCGTTCGAGCTGACGATAATCGGCGGGGACGTTGTAATACTTCGCGATAGCAATTAAGCAGGCGAGACCGGTATCAACGCCGTTGACGACGCCGCCGTCTTCGGGCTGCCTGACGGAGGTATCGAGCTGACCGGGCTTGGCTTGGTCGGCGGGAACTTTTTTGAGTTCGATTTTGCCGAGAGCCTGTCCGCCGGATTTTTGCGGCGCGCGTCCTTGCGAGGGCACGAGATTTTTGTTGTCGGGAGTTCGATTGTTATTTTCCGCCATAAATCAACGCTCCCTTAAAGCTTCGGACGTGTAGCGGCGGAACGGGTCGAGGAAGAAGTCGATAATGCGCTTTTCCTTGATTTTGATTTCCGCGCTGACGTTCATGCCGACTTCGAGTTTCGCCGGCTGTCCGTAAACGTTAATGTCATTGCTTGTGGGGTCGAGGAGGAGTTTGAATTTCATGTTTCGCAACTGGTCGTTGGGGTCGTTGACGGCGTCCGCGCTGATTTCCTGGACTTCAGCTTTGTACATGCCGAATTTCTGGAAGTTGAACGTTTCAACCTTGACTTCGGCTTCCTGCCCGACTTTGATAAAGCCTATGTCCTTGTTGTCGGCGTAAACTTCAAATTCAAGCTTGGCGTCTTCGGGGACGATTTGCATCAAGGCTTGCGCGTCGGTGACGATGCCGCCGAGCGTGTGAATGTTCAAGTTGTAGACGCGCCCGCTGATCGGAGCGTAAATCGTCGACATGCGCGAATCTTCGTCCGCCTTTTTAATAGATTCGGTAACGGAGTAATATTCTTTCTTCGCTTCGACGAGTGCGGTCATAATGTCTTTGTGATAGGATGCGTCGACGTTGGCGAGGTTTTGCTGAGCTTCGGCGATTTCCGCGCGAATGCTGTTAATCGAGTCAAGTTCGGCTTGCGCGTTTTTGGCATACTCAATCGTTTCGCGCTGTTGTTCGAGCAGTTGGAATTCGGAAATTGCGTTCTGTTCGCTCAAGGCCTCAAGGCGCGATTCCTTTTCGCGGGCGATTGCCAAAACTTCAGCGTACTTTTCATAGGATGCCTGCGTCGCTTGAAGGCGCGCTATCTTTTGGTCGATAACGTCCTGACGACTTTGCCGTTGCGTGCGATAATCGTTCGTGCGGCTTTGATAGAGAGCCATTTCCGCCGCCAAATCGTGCGGCTCAAGATCCGGGTCTTCTTCGGGCATGAAGGGTTGCTGAGTAAGTTCCGCCGTCAAACGCTGAATATCGAGCTTGTAATAAGCGGCGCGTTTTTTCAGGCTGTCGTAGTCTGCCGAAGTCGTCGTGGGGTCGAGGACGACAAGCACGTCGCCTTCGTTGACGAATTGACCTTCTTCGACGTTGATTTCTTTGACGATGCCTTTGTTCTTGACTTGCACGGTTTTGATTTGACCGGACGGAATGACTTTGCCCGCAGCAACCGCGACTTCGTTGATGTGACCAAGGATTGACCAAATTAACGCCACGACGACAAGCGACAAGACCGTCCACATGACGAATCGCCCCGTCGGCGAAGGCGGCGTTTCCGTCACTTCCAAAATCGCCGGCAAGAATTCGGTTTCTTTTTCACGTTTCTCGCCGTGAATAAGCCAGTCGAAAAATTTTTTTACGGATTTTATCATCGCTTACCCTCTGCTTTCTTGCTGGTCGTAAAGATAACGATAGAGCCCGCCGAGCGCAAGCAACTGCTCATGCGTGCCGCTCTCTATGATCTCGCCCTTGTCGACGACGATGATTTTATCGCAACGGCGAACCGCGCTCAGTCTGTGGGCAATGATTAACATAGTTCTCTGCGCGCCGATTGCGCCCATGTTGTTTAGGATGATGCGTTCGGATTCGTAGTCGAGCGCGGAGGTTGCTTCGTCGAAAATCAGAATAGGCGGGTTGGCAAGGAGCGCACGAGCAATGGCGACGCGTTGCCGCTGACCGCCCGAAAGCGAATCGCCGCGTTCGCCGACCTTGGTGTCGTAGCCTTCCTTGAGTTCCAAAATGAAGTCGTGAGCACCGGCGAGGCGTGAGGCGCGAATAATTTCATCCATTGTGGCTGTCGGGCGGCTTACGGCGATATTGTCGCGCACGCTTGCGTTGAACAGGTAATTTTCTTGCATGACGACGCCGATTTGTCCGCGCAACCAGCCGAGGTTTGCTTCGCGCGTGTTGATGCCGCCGATTGTTATGTTGCCCGCTTCGGGAATGTAGAGGTTTTGCACGAGGTTTGTCAACGTGGACTTTCCGGAGCCCGAACGCCCGACTATGCCGATTTTTTGTCCCGGCAGAACGCTTAAGTTGATGTTCTTCAAGACGAGCGGCAAATCTATTCGGTAGCGGAAGGAAACGTCCGAAATTTCGATTGCGCCGTCAATGCGGGGTGCGCCGCGCTTTCCCATCTCCTGCACGACGGGTTCCATCGGCGTGTTCAAAATGTCGCCGATACGTTCGATTGACATTCTGAAAATCATGATTCGCCAAACCAGCATCGCAAGATCTTTCAAAGGACCGAGTGCTTGACGGGAAATCATTTGGAAGGCGATTAATTGACCGAGCGTGAGTTCGCCGCGCATGACCATATTGCCGCCGTACCAGAGAATTGCAAGCGTTATCGACGCTTCAACTATGCCGGTAAAGCCGTCCAGAGCCAGACGAAATTTCGCCATCTCAAAAGTATTGCGGACATAACGCGCTATCAGATTTTCCCATTTGTTGACGAATTGCGGTTCCACTGCCAAAGCTTTGATCGTTTCGATATTGGAAATTGATTCGACCATGAAAGCACTGTTCAACGCACCCAGACGCCAAACGCCTTCGATTTTATTCTTTAAGATCGGCAACGCCAAAACTTGCATGGCGTAGAGCGGAACCGACACAAGCGCGATTAGTGTAAGCGGCACAGAATACCAAAACATGAATCCGACAAACACAGTTGCAAAAAAGACGTTCAATGTGGCCGAAAGCCCCGTGCCCGTCAAGAATTCGCGAATCTGATTCAAGGCGGCGACACGCATTAACGTTTCGCCGACGCGCCGACGTTCGTGATACGGAAGCGGCAACGAGATTAAGTGGCGGAAAAGCCGCGTGCCCAATATCGCGTCGAGCTTGTTGGTAGTGTGGTTGAGTATGTAAGTTTTCAGCGCAGTCAGGAGCGATTGGAAGAAGAAAAACACTACCATGCTGCAACCGATAACCATAAGCGTCGACATACCGTTGTTGCCGATAACTTTGTCAATGATGACCTGCGTCATGAGCGGGAAGACTATGCCCATAAGTTGCAGGAAAAACATTGCGACCAGCACTTCCAGGAGCGGTTTTTTGTAATGAAAAATAACCTTCCCGAACCAATCGAGGTTGTAGCGTTTCTTGATGTATTCCCAGCTGAAGGCGGCGGAAAAAATAAGGAGTTCGTTTGCCCAGCTCTCGGTGAATTCTTTGACGGGAATTGCCTTGGGTTTGCTTTCGCGCGGGTCAATCGCCAAAATAACTTCGTCGTTCGCGCTGCCTATTGCGATGTACGCTCCGTCGACCATTTTGGCGATAACGGGATATTCAATCTCGCGAAACTCGTCGATTGTCGGCTGGATCAACATACTGCGGATGCGGTGTTTTTTGGCGATTTTCTTTAGTTTATCCCAGTCAAGTTGATCGTCGGTCTCCGGGTTTTTGTCGTAAATCGCTTGCAAATCTTTAACGCCAAAATGTTGCAAAACCTTTATCAGGGAAACAATTCCCGTTCGATTCGCAGGCGGCGCGGATTTATTTTGGGGCATGTTTCATGCAAATCTCCCTTCGTTACAAGTTACATTGATTATCGGGCGTGATTGTTAGACGCGCATTAAAAGCAGTCCTTGTCAAAGAAAAACCGCCGTCAATCCGCAAGGAAGACAGCGGCCTTCTGTATTTGTCCGACTAAAGGATTAACGATACTTCCGCTTGCGAGCCGCCTCAGATTTTTTCTTGCGGCGGACGCTGGGCTTTTCGTAATGTTCACGCTTTCTAACCTCTACGAGCGTGCCCGCCTTTTGACAGGTACGCTTAAAGCGGCGGAGAGCACTGTCTATGGATTCGTTTTTCCCAACTTTGACTTCATTGGCCATTCAATATCCCTCCCTCCGCTTGGTGGTAGATAGTTCAACTGCCCGCGTATTTTAACATGCAACCTTTCAATCGTCAACGTCTTTTTAGGGACAAGGGGTAAGGGACAAGGGACAAAACGGTTTCCTTGATTGTCAACCGTCGAATTCCAACAAACCGTAGGCACCGGCGTGACGCTTGTAGACGACGCAAATCTGCTCGGTCTGTGCGTCGCGGAAGACGAAAAACGTGTGATTGAGCATGTTCATCTGCATGATTGCTTCCTGCACGTCCATGGGCTTAACGACGAAGTGTTTCGTTTTGACGACGGGATATTCCGATTCGTCCTCGCGCTCGACTTGAACTTTCGACTCGGCGAAGGCTTCCGACCTTATGCCACCGTTGCGGAAACGACGTTCAAGCCGCGTCTTCTGCTTGTGGATTTGACGCTCCAATTTCTCGACGACAAGGTCAATCGAAGTGTACATGTCGGTGTTGGATTCTTGCCCGCGCAGAATCAAGCCGCCGCGTCCGACTTCCGCCGTAACCTCGACGATTTGACGATCCTTTTCGACCGAAAGCAGAACGGAAATTTCTTCCATGTTGTCGAAGTACTTCGTGATTTTGCCGACGCGCTTTTCGACGTACTCGCGCAACGGCTGCGTGATTTCGATATTCTTGCCTCTGATGTTGAATGTTGCCATTATACAACAACTCCTTCCGCTGTTGCCGAATGTGTTTGCCGCTATATTCTGCGCGGGGGGCGGTAAATCCTTTAAGCCGAAAATTTTTCTTGTTGCGACCGATAACCAACGAAAAAACCGCCTTCCGAGTTCAGTTCGGAGGACGGTTTTTGTTTTGTGCTTTATTGACGGAAAAGACTCTGCGTGCTAGAATCAAGTCGCTAAACAAAACCTAGCGTGGCGCAGAGCCTTTCCATTTGCAATTCTAGCACGCTCCCGCCGCGCTGTCAACGAAAGGCGGAGTGTATATTGGACGTCACGATTTACAAGCTAACTAACAAGCTTAACGGTATGGGCTACGTTGGAATGACCAAAAATTTTAAACGTCGTATGTGTGAGCATCGTAAGCTTCACAACGCCAATACCCGCATTTCCAAAGCAATAGCCGAATACGGTTGGGAAAACTTTAAGCAAGAAATCCTCGAAATCTGCGACGTTTCGATTGCCTCGGAGCGCGAGAAATTTTGGATTGACAGGTTAGAAACCAAGGCTCCGAACGGCTACAACACACGCGACGGCGGTGGCGGTTTTTATAAAAGTAGTTGTGGGTTTACGCATGAACAGCGTTTCACCAATTCGTTAAACTACAGAAAAAATACTGCTTATCCAAACCTACAAGCGGAAATGGACAGGCAAAAAATAACTCGAACTGCTCTTGCGGAAATGATTGGCGTTCGGCGGGCAACGGTAATAGATTGGCTTAATGGCAGGTCTTCGGAAATTAGTTTATCGACGGCAATTAAGATTAAAGAAGTGCTCGGCGTCGACATGCCGCTGGAAGAACTTTTCGCCAAAGCGACGGCGCAACAATCCGAATAAAATTTTTCGCGGCTAATGCAAATCCCTTTCCGTATGCTATAATCGGCGCGGGAGGGGATTTTTGTCATGAAGGACAGCGACAACAAAACTTACTACGGCGAGCAACGGGAACTTTTGCGCGACGCGTTCGCCGAAATCGGGCAGAAGGCCGAACTGATTTTGACGGTCGGTCAATTATTGATGGAGCATGGCGCGGATACTTCGCAGATTGTCCGCGATATGACGAGGGTTGCCGCTTACATGGGAATTCCTTCTGAAAAATTCCATCTTCACATCATGTATACCACGTTATTTCTTAATATCAGCGACGAACATCATTCGCACACTTCTTTTAGAAAATGCCCGAAGCACGCTGTCAACATGAGAATCATCTCCGCCGTGAGTAAGCTGACGTGGCGCGCAATGAAAGAACATTACACGCTTGACGAATTCAAAGGCGAACTTGCCGCCGTCTCCAAACGCCCGCGCTATCCGCAATGGCTGACGGTCTTGGCGGCGGGTTCGGGTTGCGGCTCGTTTTGCACGCTGTTCGGTTGCGACTTCAACGCGGCGATTTACACGACGATAAGCGCGATTGTCGGCAAGCTCGTTCAAATGCAATGCGTCGAACGTTTCGGAATCAATCCTTACGTTTCAATGACGTTCGCGGCGTTTGCGGCACTGAGCGTCGCCGACTTGATGCACTTCTTGCCCACCGAGACGCCGTGGCACCCGATGATTGCCGCGTCGTTATTTTTGGTTCCGGGCATTCCGATAATCAATGCGTTCAGCGACATGCTCAACACGTATTTAATCAGCGGCGCGGCGCGAATTTTGCACACGCTGATAATCGTCGGCGCAACGTCTTTCGGAATCGTCTTCGCTATCGGCATGTCGGACTTTAATGTATTCATGGGGTTGCCGCTCACGCTGGAAAGCAATTATCTGTTGTTCGCAATGGCAGGGGCTGTCGGCGCGGCGAGTTTCGCTGTTTTCTTCAATCTGCCGAAACGTTTATTGATTGCGGCGGCATTGGGCGGAGCGATTTGCGTTTGCACGAGAAATTTCTGCACCTTTGAACTGGGCATGAGCGCGGCCGTCGGGACATTGGCGGGCGCAACTTTGGTCAGCGTCCTTGCCGTAAGAGCGATCCATTGGCTTCATACGCCGTCACTGGTCTTGGTCGTGCCGGCAGTCATTCCGCTCGTTCCGGGCGTGATGATTTATTATTCGCTGTTCGCGTTAATCAATATCCGCCTGCTTTCCGTCGAAGATCTTTTGGAGGCAATTCAAATCAGCGTCAACGCGGGGCTGATTATTTTGGCAATAGCAATCGGCGCGGCAATGCCTGCCATTTTCGCAAACCGTTCCTTCGAGCGGGCGAGCAAGGAGAAGCAGGAAAAATTTTTGAATGAAATTTACGAAACCGACTTGAAAGACTGAGGAGGCGTTTTCATGCACGACGCGATAAAAAATCTGCGTGGCAAGGATTACAATCCGTGCGGCGACTTGACGGGCTTTGAGCGCGAACTTTGCGACGAGGCGACGAAAAATTTTTACAACCTGCCGTTCGTCGAAGTCATGCGCGCGATTTCCGTCAAGGCGATTGCCGAGCTTGAACACGAAGAAAAGTTCCGCAACGTCGACGCGCTGACGAATTGGGCGGGCTACAATCTCAACGACACCGAACAGCGCGCCAATCTGAACTTCGACACGTTC
Organism: uncultured Selenomonadales bacterium; assembly: GCA_947304355.1. GTDB lineage: Bacteria > Bacillota > Negativicutes > Selenomonadales > Selenomonadaceae > Quinella. The sequence continues at coordinate 3,575 of CAMZAX010000026.1, read as the reverse complement.
ACGCCGTTGCAGGCGGGGCTTTGCAAATATCTGGTGCACGTCCTTTACGAAAACCGCTATAACATTCACTACAACGCGCTGATTAATTATTGCCGCACGCTGGACGATAACGCTGTCCGCGCCGACGTGACGGACGACGCCTTGGAGCAGACGATAGACGCAATCGCGCAACGGGCAACGCATTCGGCGGCAGTCAACGACTTAATCGGCGAGCTGTGGAATTTTTTGGCGGCGTAGGGCTTGCAATTTGAAAATCAATCGTCTATAATTGCAAACGCTTTACGGGTTGTGGCTCAGTTTGGTAGAGCACCGTGTTCGGGACGCGGGGGTCGCAGGTTCAAATCCTGTCAACCCGACCAATACAGAAATCACAAAGGCGGAGGTTAAAAGCTTCCGCCTTTTGCGTTACGGAGGTTCGTCATGAAAAAAATTCTCGTGATAATCGTTTGGCTTTGTTGCGTCGCGTATGCCGTGGGCGATTACTTCGTCGACTTCGCGCTGAAACGCGGTGATGATTTGTCGCCGCCTAAAGCCTGCGCGGACATTGCCGACCCGAACTTGAAAGCACCGCCCGCGCCCGACTTCCCCGCCGAAGATTGGACACTTGAAAGTTTCGACGGGCTCAAGCTTCACGCAAAAAAATTTTCGCCCGCCGAGCCGACAAACCGTTGGGCGATTCTGATTCACGGCTACGGGCGCGACGGCACCTTTGCCTACGATTACGCCGACGAATATCTTAAACGCGGCTGGAACGTGCTTGTTCCCGACTTGCGGGCGGCAGGGCAGAGCGAAGGGCAATTCATAACCATGGGCGCGCTTGAAAGTCGTGATGTGTTCGATTGGGCGGGCAAGCTTCCCACTGACGCGAAAATCGTTTTGCACGGCGTATCGATGGGCGCAGCGACTGCTTTGATGACTGCCGCGCAGGAGCCGCCGAATTTGATTGCCGTCGTCGAGGATTGCGGTTATACTTCCGCTTACGAGATGTTCGCCGCGCAGTTGAACAAAATTTTCGGGCTGCCCGAATACCCGATAATGCCGTGCGCCGATTGGGTTTGCAAATTTCACACGACCGTTAAAATTTCTGACGCCGCGCCGCTTGCGGTCGTCGATAAAATTAAAGTTCCGGTGCTTTTCATTCACGGCGACGCCGACAAGTTAGTTCCGTTCGACATGATGACGCAACTTTACGACGCTTGCACGGCTCCTAAGGAAAAATTCGTTGTCGCGGGCGCAGGTCACGCTGACGCAAAATCAACCAATCCCGCCGCTTATTTCGATAAAGTTTTTGCGTTTATCGATTCGACGTTGTAAAATTTCAGCGGGAGGGATAAGCCATGAAAAAATTTTTAACAGCTGTCGTAGTTTTTATCATTTTTAGCGCGGCGACGGTTCACGCCGAAATTAAAACCTACACGGGCGTCGGTGAATATCTGCTGACAGAGGAAACTCTTGCGTTCGGCAAAAATCAGGCGGAAATTTCAGCCGAACGCGATATTCTCGATAAAATTTGCCTTTACGTCAAAGGACAGTCGCTGATGATTGACAACGAACTTGACAACGACGAAGTTATCACGATAAGCGCGGGGATTTTGCACGTAACCGATACAAAATTTTCGATAGAGGACGTCACGGAGGGCTTGCTCGTCAAAGCGTTCGTCACGGCGGAAATCGACACCGACGAACTTGAATCATTGCTCGAACGGGAAATTAAAGCTCGCTCCGCTAAAAAATGACGCAGGAAAATTATTTCACATGCCGAAAAACTTTCAGCGGGAGGGGTTTTTATGAACTGGAAGAAAATTTTTCGACGAGCGGCGGCAACATTGCTGATTGTTGCGTGCTTGCTGACGGCGGCTATCGTCGGTGCGGCTGTTCAGATTTTCGACGGGCGCGGCGAATGCGAAATGGGCGAGTTCGCGCCAATCAAGACGGCTCGCGACCGCGCCACTCAACGCGCTCGACTCGACGCTCAAAAAAAGGCGGGTATCTATCTGAAAGATTTTTCGCGCTCCGTCAACAGCGAACTGACTGACGACGAAGTTTCCGCCGTCACCAACAACATCATTGAACTCGTCGGCGCAGTGCAGTACGAAAACAAAACCTTTCAGCTGACCGACCAGACGACGGCGGTTGTCGTTGTCGCCACACTGAAGGCGAAGATTGACCCCGAAGGCATTTACGCCTTCATAAAGCGCGACGAAAAGGAAAAATTTACAATCGTTCAGCAGAACACCGGTTTGCAGGACGCCATCGCCAAAAACGACAAAGAATTCGAGGACTTGAAGGAGCAATACAAACGCGCCACATCTCAAGCCGAACGCGACAGAATCCGCAAGCAACTCAACGACGCCGACCGCGACTTTTTGGCAAACGAGAAACTTGAAGAAGGCAACAAGCTTGCTTACGCAAAAGATTATTACGGCGCGATTAAATTTTACCGCGAGGCACTGCAACTCAATCCGAATTATGCCGAAGCGTACAACAATCGCGGCTTGTCTTATGAAAACCTCGGACAATACGAGCGAGCTATTCACGATCTCGACAAGGCGATTCAACTCAATCAGAATGATGCAGCCACGTACAGTAATCGCGGAAACGTTTACGCCGACCTCAAACAATACGAGCGGGCTATTCAAGATTACGATAAAGCCGTCGATCTCAATCCGAATTATGCCAATGCATACTACAATCGCGGCGTCGCTTATCAAAGGTTAAAAAAATACGAGCGAGCCATTCAAGACTACAACAAGGCTATCGAAATCAATCCGAATGACACAGAAGCGTACAACAATCGCGGCTTGTCCTATGAAAACCTCGGACAATACGAGCGAGCTATTCATGATCTCGACAGAGCGATTGAACTCAATCCGAATTATGCCGTGGCGTACAACAATCGCGGTGCCGCTTATATGGATGGCTTAAAACAATACAAGCGGGCTATTCAAGACTTCAGCAAGGCGGTAGAACTCAATCCGAATTATGCAATGGCGTACAACAATCGCGGCATTGCTTATGCCAATCAGCAACAATATGAACGAGCGATTCAAGACTTTGACAAGGCGATTCAACTCAATCCGAATGATGCAGAGGCATACTACAATCGCGGTTTGTCTTACAACAATCTCAAACAATACGAGCGAGCCATTCAAGACTACAATAAGGCTATCGAAAATAATCCGAATGATGCAAAAGTATACTACAATCGCGGCGTCGCTTATAACAATCTCAAGCAATATGAGCGAGCCATTCGAGACTACGATAAGGCGATTGAACTCAATCCGAATTATGCCGTGGCGTACAACAATCGCGGTTTCGCTTATGCGTTGCTTGGAAATTTTAAACAAGCTATCTCAGATGTTAGCAAGGCTATCGAACTTCAACCAAATAACCCAAAGCGTTATCAACTTCGCGCTCTTCTTTATCAGAAGCTCGGCGATGAAGTAAAAGCGCAAGCCGACTTCGCAAAGGCTAAGGAACTCGGCCACAACGGCTGAAACGTCACGTTGCCGGTTGTCGGGCTAGGGGCTGTTGGTAAATTAAAAGTGAATAACAGAAGCAGCGAGTAAAAAGAA